>NZ_JAWERU010000025.1:0-24639 GCF_032481935.1 Streptococcus sp. | reverse complement strand
GCTATTGACATGTGAACAAACGAGATTGATGTCCTCTTGAGTTAAGTTGTCAAAGGAAGTTCCCTTAGGTAGAATGTCGCGAATCAGCGTGTGATTTTTATCAATTCTGCCTTTCTGGTCAGAACGATTAGGGTCACAAAAGAAAACTTTACTCTCTCCTCGAACATCCCATTTCGATGTCGTCAACCCTGGCAAACTCTCCACCATTATCTGTCAGAATGACAGGAAAGAGTTGACAGAAATCTTTGTCCGCTTGGTGAAAGAGTTCTTGAGCTTATAGAGGTGTTTGGTAACCTGCAATAGCAGTTTTATTATCCAGCAGTCTTGCGAAGATAAAGTTACAGAAAGATAAATTGAAGGTTAGTAGGACTTTGCCTCCCATTCTGCCCATAACCGTATCCATTTCCAGCCAAGAATTCAGTTGCTTAAGAGCTAAATAATTTTGGAAATCCTCATAGGAACGCCCTTTTTTAGCCTCTT
This sequence comes from Streptococcus sp., assembly GCF_032481935.1. Taxonomy (GTDB): domain Bacteria; phylum Bacillota; class Bacilli; order Lactobacillales; family Streptococcaceae; genus Streptococcus. Next base: position 24,159 of record NZ_JAWERU010000025.1, on the reverse strand, counting down.
TAGGTATGGAAGTTAGCTTACTTTTTCTTCTTTTTTTAAATTTAACGGCTCTGGCAAGATCAATCGGAGCGATAGACAGATAACCTTTTCGGATGTATCTATAGACGGTCGAGGAGCTAACATCAAGGTTGTGAGTTTTGAGGATATGATAGATGTGTTGTCCCTTTTTAACCACATCAGAAATGACTTTGTCCATGTCCCAGAAAGTCTGCGAGTTGAGAGGAGTGCCTTCGCGAGCTTCGACAAGAGTTTGTTCGTACTGCTTTTGGGCTTGCTTAGCGGGGTAGAAGATTCTCTGATAGCCACAGTTTTGTCTTCTTTTAGGGCACCCATTACAGACAAAGGAAGCTTTATCGAGTAGTGGGCAAGGAAGGTTGTTAGAGGTAGAGTCTCTAATTTGTTTGTTTCGTTTGACTTCTTTAGATACAGTAGTTGGGTCTTTTAGAATAAGTTGCCCGATAGCTTTGAAGGTTTCACTGCGCTCTAAACCTAGTTGGATATCATGACGGTCTGAAAGTGTAAGGTGTTTATGTTTGGTCATAGTAGGCCTCATTTCTAACTCAAACGTCTCACACTTAATTCCACCATAAAAATCCGTTTTAGACTAATTTCCACTTTGGTCAGACAAGTGGAAGTTACTTTGAGAAGTTACCTAATTAAAAAAATTAGTAAAAAATTAGTGAAAACGGTTGACAAAGAAAAAACAATAACATATAATTAACTCAACAAATCAGAAAAGTAATTATTTTTAATCTTCAGGGAGCCTGTGGTTACTGTGAACAGGTGGTTGGAACTAGTGAAATTGGGCTGATTTTAAAAGTGAATTTGAAACAATGAAAATTCGGTAGGCACACCTTACAGTGCAACTTGTTGTTAGACAAGACAGAGATGTAAAGGGGATATTCTCTTTACAAATGAGGTGGTACCGCGTTACAAACGCCCTCACATGGAAATATATTCCGTGTGTGGGCTTTTTCATATTTTGGAACAATGGAAAAGAGGAAAATTTTATGACAACTAAAGGATATTTTGGACAATTTGGTGGTAGTTTTGTACCAGAACCAATTCAGGCTTTATTGGATGAGTTGGAAGTGACTTTTGATAAATATAAGGATGATCCAGAATTTTTGGCAGAATATCGTCATTACTTGGAAGATTATTCAGGTCGTGAGACTCCACTCTATTTTGCTGAAAGCTTAACAGAGCACTTAGGTGGAGCTAAGATTTATCTCAAGCGTGAAGACCTTAACCACCTTGGTTCACACAAACTTAACAATGTCCTTGGACAAATCCTTCTTGCTAAACGTATGGGTAAAAAACGTGTGATTGCTGAAACAGGAGCTGGTCAGCACGGTGTTGCGACAGCTGCAGCGGCAGCCAAATTTGGTATGGCATGTGATGTCTACATGGGGGCAGAAGATGTGGAGCGTCAACGTCTCAATGTCTTCCGCATGGAGATGATGGGAGCAACTGTTCATGCAGTTGAAACGGGAACACGTACCCTTAAAGATGCGGTTGATGCAGCCTTTGGAGCATGGATGAACGACCTTGAAGCTTTCTACGTTTTAGGATCTGCTGTTGGACCTCATCCTTACCCAACGATTGTTCATGAATTCCAAAAGGTTATTAGTGAAGAGTCACGACGTCAGATCTTGGAAAAAGAAGGACGTTTGCCAGACTACGTCATTGCCTGTGTGGGTGGTGGTTCCAATGCCATCGGAGCTTTTTCACAGTATGTAGCTGATGAAGAAGTTAAATTGGTTGGAGTAGAAGCTGCTGGTCACGGTTTAGATACCGATAAACACGCGGCAACAATGACCAAGGGTAGTGTAGGAATTGTCGATGGAATGAAAACCTATGCAGTCTTTGGTGAAGATGGAAATGTTGCACCTGTTTACTCTATCTCTGCTGGTTTAGACTATCCAGGGGTTGGGCCAGAACACGCCTTCTTTAAAGATTCTGGTCGTGTAGAGTATGTTGCAGCGACTGATGAAGAAGCTGTTCAAGCCTTGCTTCTACTTAGCAAGACTGAAGGAATTATCCCAGCTATTGAAAGCTCCCATGCTATCGCAGAAGCAGTCAAACGAGCACCAAAACTAAGTAAAGATGAGATTATCATCATCAATGTCTCTGGTCGTGGAGACAAGGACGTAGCTGCTATTGCAGACTACCTTGAAGCTAAAAAATAAAAGATGGAAAAGATACAGAGATTTCTCTCTCAGAGAGCTTGTGGTTGCTGAAAACAAGCAGAGAAAGCTGTAAGGTTGGGTCCATCTCAAACGAGAGAAGAATATATAATTCTCAAGGGAGTGCCCTTTATCGCACAGCCTGTTACAAGAAGGTTCTGAGACAGGAATGAGAGATAGGAGAAATCCAATAATTGAGGTGGCACCGCGAATTTCGTCCTCACGCAAGTTATTTTGCGTGGGGATTTTTTGTAGAATAAACACGGGATTTAAGAAGAACTGAAAGGGAAATTACAATGGAACGAATCATTCACGGAGATGTTTTATCACCAATCTTGGCGTATATGCGCTTGAACGGACAACACAAGGTCATACTTGAAAGTATCCCAAGAGAAAAGGAAGATGCTCGATTTTCTATCTTGGCCTATAGTCCAGTTTTTGAGATTAAGTTTGAGAATGGAGTTCTTTATCAAAATGGCCAGGTGATTGATCGTGACCCCTTGGATTTTCTCTATGAGGTAACTCATAAGAGCCAGCACCATTCAGACCTACCTTTTGGTGGTGGAGCGATTGGCTTTGTTGGTTACGATATGATTTCTCTATATGAAGAGATTGGCCAGCTCCCTGAGGATACGATTGGGACACCAGATATGCATTTCTTCGTATATGAGAGTTATATAGTTTTTGACCACAAGAAAGAAAAAATTCATATCATCGAGGATGCTCTTTACAGTGATCGGAGCAATGATGAGCTAAAAGTGGCTTTAGATCAGGTTTTAGAAGAGTTGAAAATCCCTGCTCCAAATGAATTTGAAGATTTGGATGTTTCTCCACTTCAGTTTAGACCACATATTGCACCTCAGAAATTTGAAGAAATGGTAGAAACAGCTCGCGACTTGATTCGTAATGGAGATATGTTTCAATGTGTGCTCAGTCAGCGCTTCTCCGCAGAAGTAACTGGAAATCCTTTTGACTTCTACAGAAATCTCCGAGTGACCAATCCATCAAATTACCTCTACTTTTATGACTTTGGAAATTATCAAATTATCGGTGCCAGTCCTGAGAGCTTGGTTTCCGTCAAAAATGGCATTGTGACAACCAATCCAATTGCAGGTACACGTCCTAGAGGTGCCAATGACGAGGAAGATGCGGCACTTGCAAGTGATCTACTTTCTGATGAAAAGGAAACGGCAGAACACCGAATGTTGGTGGACTTGGGACGAAATGATATCGGTCGAATTGCTGAAACAGCAAGTGTCCAAGTAACCAAGTATATGGAAGTCGAACTTTTCCGTTATGTCATGCATTTGACCAGCGTGGTTAAGGGGCGTTTGCTTCCAGAACTCACTGCCATGGATGCCTTGAAAGCAACACTTCCTGCTGGAACAGTTTCAGGAGCACCAAAGATTCGGGCCATGAAACGCATCTATGAACTAGAAACAGAAAAACGTGGCGTATACGCAGGAGCAATCGGCTACTTGTCTGCGACGGGTGATATGGATTTCGCCATCGCCATCCGAACTATGATTCTCAAAAATCAAACAGCCTATGTGCAGGCTGGGGCAGGGATCGTCTACGACTCTATCGCCCAAAACGAATACCAAGAAACCATTAACAAAGCTAAATCTATGACTAGAATGGGAGAACTAAGACCATGATTTTATTGATTGACAATTATGATTCATTTACTTATAACCTGGCTCAATATATAGGGAATTTCGCAGAAGTTCAGGTTTTGAGAAATGATGATCCACATCTTTATGAACATGCTGAAAAGGCAGATGGACTGGTCTTTTCTCCTGGTCCAGGTTGGCCAGCTGATGCTGGGAAAATGGAAGAAATGATTCGTGATTTTGCGGGTAAGAAACCTATTCTAGGGATTTGTTTGGGGCACCAAGCCGTTGCAGAAGTCTTTGGTGGTAAGTTGGGCTTGGCTCCTAAAGTTATGCACGGGAAACAAAGCCAGATTCGATTTGAGACTCCATCCGTTCTCTATCAAGGAATTGAGGACAATCGTCCAGTCATGCGTTACCACAGTATTTTAATCGAAGAGATGCCAGAAGAGTTTGAAGTGACAGCTCGTTCGACAGATGACCAAGCTATTATGGGGATTCAACACAAAACCTTGCCGATTTATGGCTTGCAGTATCATCCAGAAAGTATCGGGACGCCAGATGGCCTATCTTCTATTCAGAATTTTATCGAGAAAGTTGTAAAGTGAGGAACACAAAATGAAAGAAATTATTGAAAAATTAGCCAACTTTGAAGATTTATCAAGTGTTGAAATGACAGATGTGATCGAACGCATCGTGACAGGGCGAGTAACAGAAGCACAAATCGCTTCACTACTTTTAGCCCTTAAGATGAAGGGAGAAACACCTGAAGAAAGAACAGCCCTCGCTCAAGTTATGAGAGGACATGCTCAACACATTCCAACAAATATTCAAGATGCTATGGATAACTGTGGTACAGGTGGAGATAAGTCATTTAGCTTTAACATCTCAACAACTGCAGCCTTTGTCTTGGCAGGTGGAGGAATCCACATGGCCAAACATGGAAATCGCTCCATCTCCTCTAAATCTGGTTCAGCAGATGTCTTGCAAGCTTTGGGAATCAATATTGATCTTAAACCATCACAACTGGGCAAGGTATTTGACCAAACAGGAATCGTCTTTCTCTTTGCCAAAAACATGCACCCAGCCATGAAATACATTATGCCAGCTCGCTTGGAGTTGGGAATTCCAACTATCATGAATTTGACAGGACCGCTCATCCATCCAATGGTTTTGGAAACACAGCTTCTAGGAATCAGTCGTCCTGAACTTCTGGAAAGTACTGCTCAGGTCTTGAAAAACATGGGTCGCAAACGTGCTATTGTAGTAGCTGGTCCAGAAGGATTGGATGAAGCTGGTTTGAATGGAACTACCAGTATTGCCCTTCTTGAAAATGGAGAAATTACTTTATCAACCTTTACTCCAGAAGATTTGGGAATGGAACGCATTGCCATTGAGGACATTCGTGGTGGTAATGCTCATGAGAATGCAGCCATCCTTGTCAGCGTTCTTAATAACGAACCAAGTCCATTCTTGGAAACAACAGTCTTAAATGCAGGCCTCGGGTTCTACGCCAATGGTAAGGTAGATAGTATCAAAGACGGAGTTGAAATGGCACGTCAAGTAATTGCCAGTGGTAAGGCCCTTGAAAAACTTCGACTATTACAGGAGTATCAAAGATGAGTCAGGAATTTTTATCACGTATCCTAGAGCAAAAGGCGCGTGAAGTTGAAACGATGGAACGAGAGGAACTTCAGCCCCTGCGAGCAAGCTATCGTTTAGCTGAATATTTGAAAAACCATCAGGAGCGTTTGCAAATCATTGCAGAGGTCAAGAAGGCGAGTCCAAGTATGGGTGATATCAATCTGGATGTGGATATCGTTCAACAGGCCCAGACTTACGAGGTTAACGGTGCGGTTATGATTTCTGTTCTGACAGATGAGGTTTTCTTCAAAGGTCATTTGGATTACCTTCGTGAGATTTCCAGTCAGGTACAGATTCCGACGCTGAACAAGGATTTTATTATCGATGAAAAGCAAATCATTCGTGCTCGCAATGCAGGTGCGACAGTTATCTTGCTTATCGTAGCGGCTTTATCAGAAGAACGCCTCAATGAACTGTATGACTATGCAACAGAGCTTGGTCTAGAAGTGTTGGTGGAAACTCATAATCTAGCTGAACTAGAAGTGGCTCATCGCCTGGGAGCTCAAATTATTGGTGTCAACAATCGCAATTTAACTACCTTTGAAGTTGACTTGCAGACTAGTGTAGACTTAGCCCAATACTTTAAGGACGATTGCTTCTACATTTCTGAATCTGCTATTTTTACAGAAGCAGATGCGAAACGAGTTGCCCCCTACTTTAACGGAATTTTGGTAGGAACAGCCCTCATGCAAGCGGAAGATGTCGCCCAGAGAATCAAGGAGTTGCAGATTGACAAAGGTTAAGATTTGTGGACTATCGACCAAAGAAGCAGTGGAAACAGCCGTGTCAGCAGGAGCCGACTACATTGGTTTTGTCTTTGCTCCTAGCAAAAGACAGGTGACCTTGGAACAGGCTGCGGAGCTGGCAACACTCATTCCTGTTAATGTGAAAAAGGTTGGTGTATTTGTTTCACCAAGTCGGTCAGAATTACTAGAAGCGATTGAAAAGGTCGGTTTGGACTTGGTACAGATTCATGGTCAGGTGGCGGATGATTTGTTTGAGAATTTGCCTTGTGCCAGCATTCAGGCAGTGCAGGTGGGTGGGAATGGCCATGTGCCAAGTTCTCGGGCAGACTATCTCCTCTTTGATGCACCTGTGGCAGGAAGTGGCCAGACTTTTGATTGGGGGCAACTGGATACGACAGAACTATCTCAGCCTTTCTTCATCGCAGGTGGGCTCAATGAGGATAATGTAGAAGAAGCTATTCAACACTTTACCCCCTTTGCAGTAGATGTATCAAGTGGGGTAGAGACAGATGGACAAAAAGATCAGGAAAAGATTAGAAGATTTATAGAGAGGGTAAAGAATGGCATATCAAGAACCAAATAAAGATGGATTTTACGGGAAATTCGGTGGACGTTTTGTCCCAGAAACATTGATGACAGCAGTATTGGAGTTGGAAGAAGCTTATCGTGAAAGTCAGGCAGATCCAAGTTTCCAAGAAGAGTTAAACCAACTTTTGCGCCAGTATGTAGGACGTGAAACTCCCCTTTACTACGCAAAAAACTTGACCCAGCATATTGGTGGAGCCAAGATTTACCTCAAACGTGAAGACCTCAACCATACAGGTGCACACAAGATTAACAATGCCTTGGGACAAGTTCTTCTGGCTAAACGCATGGGCAAAAAGAAAATTATCGCTGAAACTGGTGCCGGTCAGCACGGTGTTGCAACTGCAACTGCTGCAGCTCTCTTCAATATGGAATGTACAATCTATATGGGTGAGGAAGATGTTAAACGCCAAGCCCTCAATGTCTTCCGTATGGAACTTTTGGGAGCCAAGGTGGAAGCTGTAACAGATGGTTCGCGCGTGCTTAAAGACGCGGTCAATGCAGCCCTTCGTTCTTGGGTGGCCAACATCGATGATACCCACTATATCCTTGGTTCTGCCTTAGGACCCCACCCTTTCCCAGAAATTGTTCGTGACTTCCAAAGTGTCATCGGACGGGAAGCTAAAGAACAGTACCGTGACTTGACAGGGCAAGATTTGCCAGATGCCCTAGTAGCCTGTGTTGGTGGAGGTTCTAATGCTATCGGTCTCTTCCATCCATTTGTGGAAGATGAGTCAGTGGCTATGTATGGAGCTGAAGCAGCAGGACTTGGTGTGGATACGGAGCACCACGCAGCTACCTTGACCAAGGGTCGTCCAGGTGTCCTTCACGGTTCCCTCATGGATGTTCTCCAAGATGCTCATGGGCAAATTCTTGAAGCTTTCTCTATTTCAGCAGGTTTGGACTATCCTGGTATCGGTCCAGAACACTCTCACTATCATGATATCAAACGTGCCAGCTATGTGCCTGTGACAGATGAAGAAGCCTTGGAAGGATTCCAACTCTTGTCTCGTGTGGAAGGGATTATCCCAGCCTTGGAATCTAGCCATGCCATTGCCTTTGCGGTGAAATTAGCCAAAGAACTTGGTCCAGACAAGTCTATGATTGTCTGTCTATCAGGTCGCGGGGACAAGGATGTAGTTCAAGTCAAAGACCGCTTGGACAAGGATGTAGTTCAAGTCAAAGACCGCTTGGAAGCAGACGCAGCAAAGAAGGGAGAAGCTCATGCCTAAGACACTAACAGAAAAACTGAACGCTATTAAAGCAACTGGAAAGGGAATTTTTGTTGCCTATATCATGGCTGGAGACCACGAAAAAGGTTTGAATGGTCTCGGTGAAACAATTCACTTTTTAGAAGATCTGGGTGTGTCTGCCATTGAGGTGGGAGTTCCTTTCTCGGATCCGGTTGCAGATGGACCTGTTATTGAAGAAGCAGGCTTGCGCAGTCTAGCTCGCGGAACCTCTACCCAGGCTTTGGTTGAAACCTTGAAAACCATTGAAACAGAAATTCCGCTTGTCATCATGACCTACTTTAACCCCCTCTTTCAGTACGGTGTGGAGAAATTGGTTAAAGACCTTGCTGATACAGCAGTTAAGGGCTTGATTATCCCAGACCTCCCTCATGAACATGCCAACTTTGTAGAGCCATATTTGGCGGATACAGACATTGCCTTGATTCCACTTGTCAGCTTGACGACAGGAATTGACCGTCAAAAAGAACTCATTGAAGGGGCAGAAGGTTTTGTCTATGCCGTTGCTATCAATGGGGTAACAGGGAAATCAGGAAATTACCGAGATGACTTGGACAAGCACTTGTCTCAACTTCATCAAGTGGCAGACATTCCAGTTTTGACAGGGTTTGGTGTATCCACTCAGGCTGATGTAGAACGTTTCAATGAGGTATCGGACGGCGTTATCGTCGGTTCCAAGATTGTTAAGGCTCTACATGAAGGACAAGTAGCAGAAATCGCTGACTTTATACGAGAAGCAGTAGCTTACCAAAAATAATCGCGCAAGCAGCAAGTAAGAGGAAAGGCACAAAAGGAAGTCTTTCCTTTTTCTTTAGTAGGAGAAAGCCTAGGATACCGGTCGTGGAGGCAAATTGAATTAAAATCAGCATTTCAGTTAGGCTAAAAATAAGTGCACAAGAGGCCAGAAAGAGAAAATCCCCTGCACCTATGCGGATATCGATAAAGTGAGCCAAAATTCCAAGGACAAGGAAGAAGACCATGACCAGATTCCAGCTAGAGGAAGCCATGAGGATTAGGTGGAAAGTCATCCAGACCAGTAGGGGATATTCCTGATGGCGAAAGTCATAGATGCCCAAGGTCAAACCAGCAGTGATTAGGATGACTTGCCCCAAGGAAAGAAATCCCCAAGACCAAGATAGAAAGAGGAGTCCTAAGCCTAGTTCAAATAGGGCATACCAGACAGAATAAGGAGCCTTGCAGTAGCGACAACGAAAGCGATGTACTACTTGAGAGACAATTGGAATCAAATCCAAGGGATGTAAGCGAGTCTGACAGGAATCGCAGTGACTAGCAGGAAAGATAATAGACTGCTCAGGAAAGCGATCGATGACTAAGCCTAGAAAGGAAGCAAGAATCGTTCCAACAAGAAAAAAATAAAGATGAATCATACTTATTTATTCGGAAAAAATAAGAGAAAGAGTATAATAGTTGGATAAAGGAGAAATTTTAGGAGCAACTATGAAAATTCACTTTGAAAAAGGACTTCAGATAGAAAATGCCCAACTCATTTGTCAGTGGTCTAATGCTTTGGGAGAAAGTTTTCAGAAGCAATGGATGGGACCAATGATTCCTTTTCCCTTGACAATTCAAGTCTTGCAAGATTTGGAAGGAATCTTTTCAATCTTTGATGGACAAGAGTTTGTGGGGCTTATCCAGAAAATCAGGCTAGAAGACAGGAATCTTCATATCGGGAGATTTTTTATCAATCCCCAGAAACAGGGGCAGGGGTTAGGTAGCCAGGCTTTAAGGAAATTTGTTAGTTTGGCCTTTGAAAATGAAGACATAGATACTATTTCTCTAAATGTCTACGAGGCAAATCAAACAGCTTATAATCTTTACCAAAAAGAAGGATTTGAAATCGTTCAAATGGTTGAAGTACCTATACGAAAATACATCATGAAAAAGGTCAGATAGAACATAAATAACTTCGAGGAACTGTCCCCTTACAATTTTTAATTCTCAAACTTGTTGCAGAGAAATTTTCTTGATAAAATAGATACATGACGAGATATAAAGCTATAATTTCTTATGATGGCTACGCTTTTGCTGGTTTTCAACGGCAACCTCACGCGCGTAGTGTCCAAGAGGAAATTGAAAAAACTTTAACAAAATTAAATAAGGGACAAGCTATTACCATTCATGGCGCTGGGCGAACGGATAGTGGTGTTCATGCTTTAGGACAGGTCATCCACTTTGATCTTCCCTATCAGATGGATGAGGAGAAACTTCGCTTTGCTCTCGATACCCAAAGTCCTGAAGATATCGATGTGATTTCGATTGAGATTGTGGCTGACGATTTTCATTGTCGTTATGCCAAGCATAGCAAGACCTACGAGTTTATCGTAGATAGAGGACGTCCTAAAAATCCTATGCGTCGCCATTATGCGACTCATTATCCCTATCCACTAGATGTGGAGCGGATGCAGCTTGCTGTAAAAAAATTAGAGGGAACACATGACTTTACTGGTTTTACAGCATCAGGGACTAGTGTGGAAGACAAGGTAAGAACGATCACGGAAGCTAGTCTTAGGGTTGATGAAACAGGGCAGTTTTTGACCTTTACCTTCTCAGGAAATGGTTTCCTCTATAAGCAGATTCGAAATATGGTTGGAACCCTGCTTAAAATTGGTAACAATCGTATGCCGATTGAACAGATTGACCTCATCTTGGAGAAAAAAGATAGACAGTTGGCAGGTCCAACTGCAGCACCAAATGGTTTGTATTTGAAGGAGATTCGTTATGAAGAATAATCGTATTTTAGCACTTTCAGGAAATGATATTTTTAGTGGTGGTGGACTAGCTGCTGACCTTGCGACCTATACTTTAAATGGTTTACATGGTTTTGTAGCTATGACTTGCTTAACTGCTTTGACGGAAAATGGTTTTGAAGTCTTCCCGACAGATGAGACTATTTTCCAACAACAGTTGGATAGTCTTAAAAGCGTAGACTTTGGAGGGATTAAGATTGGTCTCTTGCCGACTGTTGGTGTTGCTGAAAAAGCATTGAATTTCATTAAGGAACGCGCAGGAGTTCCAGTAGTCTTGGACCCTGTATTGGTTTGTAAAGAAACGCACGACGTTGCAGTCAGCGAGCTCTGTCAAGAGTTGATTCGCTTTTTCCCTTATGTATCAGTGATTACTCCTAATCTTCCTGAGGCAGAGTTGCTTGCAGACCAAAAGATTGAAAGTCTGGAAGACATGAAGGCTGCAGCGCAGAAATTACATGACTTGGGTGCACCAGCAGTGATTATCAAGGGTGGAAATCGCCTCAGTCAGGGTAAGGCTGTGGATGTCTTTTATGACGGAGAGAATTTTACTATTCTTGAAAATCCAGTCATCCAAGGACAAAATGCTGGTGCAGGATGTACCTTTGCCTCAAGCATTGCTAGTCAGTTAGTCAAGGGAGAGGAACTATTACCAGCAATTGAAAGTTCCAAGGCCTTTGTTTACCGAGCTATTGCTCAAGCAGATCAATATGGAGTGAGACAGTATGAAGCAAACCAAAACAACTAAAATTGCCCTAGTATCCATCTTGGCAGCTAGTTCTGTCGTATTGGGGTATTTTATAAAAATCCCGACACCAACTGGATTTCTAACACTTTTGGACGTTGGAGTCTTCTTCACAGCCTTTTACTTTGGCAGTCGTGAAGGGGCCGTTGTTGGAGGTTTAGCAGGATTTCTTATTGACCTCATTTCAGGCTACCCTCAGTGGGTGATTTTTAGCTTAATTAACCATGGTTTACAAGGCTATTTTGCAGGTTTTAAAGGAAAATGGCAATGGCTAGGCTTAGTCTTGGCGACTATTCTCATGGTAGCTGGCTATGCCTTGGCATCAGCTTGGATGAATGGTTGGGGAGCAGCCATACCAGAAATCATCCCAAATTTCCTGCAAAATATCGTTGGAATGACTCTAGGTTTTCTTCTTTGTCATAGTGTAAAGAAATTCAGATAATAGTGAAAAAAGGAAACCTACCCCGAACTATTAGGGAACTATTGAAAAAACTCTGATTATTTGCTAAAATGAAAGCTATGAAAACACTCTACGATGTGCAACAATTTCTCAAACAGTTTGGTATCATTGTCTATATGGGAAAACGTCTCTATGACATTGAACTGATGAAGATCGAGCTATCTCGAATCTATGATGCAGGCTTGATGGACAAGCTGGATTATCTTGAAGCGGAGGCTGTTCTTCGCAGAGAGCACAAACTAGAATTAGACTATTTAGAAAAAAATGGAGATTAGGTAATATGGTAACTTGGGTATTATGGGGACTTATTATAGCGATGTTGGCTTGGATGGGATATAACTATCTTCGCATTCGTCGTGCAGCGAAAATTGTAGACAATGCAGAGTTTGAGTCTTTGATTCGTACGGGTCAGTTGATTGATTTGCGTGATCCAGCTGATTTCCACAGAAAACATATCCTCGGAGCTCGTAATATTCCTTCAAATCAATTGAAGACAAGTCTGGCAGCTCTTCGCAAGGATAAACCTGTCCTTCTCTATGAAAACCAACGTGCGCAACGTGTCACAAATGCAGCACTTTTCTTGAAAAAACAAGGTTTCTCAGAAATCTATATCCTCTCTTACGGATTGGATTCTTGGACAGGGAAGGTGAAATCTAATTAACAATGTGAAAAAACTTGTCACATATGTTTAATATAAAGTCTTGGCTTTTTATGGTATAATTGTTAGTATAAAATTTAAGGAGTTTTTTGAAGATGAAAGAAAAGAAAAAACCATCACTTGTTTTAGGTGTCCTATCTATCGTCCTTGGTTTGCTATCTCCAATCGTAGGTCTCGTTTTGGGGATCATTGGTCTAGTCTTGGCTAATTCACATCAAAAAGAATCTGAGCTTGATTACAAAACAGAACGAATTCTCAATATCGTTGGGATTGTCATTTCAGTCCTTAACTGGATTGCAGGAGTCGTTTTGATGATGCACTAATCAGGATTCTAACAAAAAAAGCTTTATCTTTAAAAGCTTTTTTTGTTTTATCCAATTGATAAAGCTAATTTTTATAGTATTATTCATTTGTATGAGTTTAAGGAGTTTTTAGAATATGCAAGAAAAGAAAAAAGCATCACTTGTTTTAGGTATCTTGTCTATCATTCTTGGTTTGCTATCGCCAGTGGTAAGTTTGATTTTGGGTATTATTGGTCTAGTCTTAGCTAACTCACATCAAAAAGAATCTGGGCTAGATTATAAGAGAGAAAAAAATCTGTCCATCCTAGGGATTGTAATTTCTGCACTTCACTTTATTTTAGGTGTCATGGTATTTATACGCTAAAGAAGATTTTAAAAAGCTTTATTTGTTTAAAGCTTTTTTTGTTTTATCCACTGTTTTCTAAGTAATTTTTAATAACCTGCAATTCTTCTTTGTTTAGAGGTCGGAAATCACCTTCTGCTAGCTCAAGGTCCAATATAAAATCTCCAAATTGAACTCGTTTAAGAGCAGTGACCTTGACACCAACAGAGAGGAACATTTTTTTAACCTGATGAAACTTTCCTTCAGAGATGGTGATAGTGGCTTGGCTGAGACTAGGACTTGAGGATAAAATCTCAAGTTGAGCAGGTTTACAGATAGTTCCATCAAGAAAGGTAATCCCATCTTTAAACTCTTGAATATGGTCGGGAGTTAGTGGCCCATTGACCTCTACTTGGTAAGTTTTATCCACATGATACTGAGGATGGAGGAGTTGAAAACCTAGGGGACCATTATCCGTTAAGAGGAGGAGACCCGTCGTATCCCGATCCAGACGGCCGATGGCGTAGAGTTGGTCAGACTGGAGATGCTGAGGAAGAAGGTCCATGACAGTTGGGAGTTTTTTATCCTTGCTTGCAGTCACGACTCCATTTGGCTTATGGAGCATGAGGTAGGTGTGTTCATATCCTTGGATTTTTCTATCTTTGAAAATCAGCTCTTGCAACCCTGTATCAACATTCTGTGCAAGGGAACGAGCAAGGTGTCCATCTACAAAGATTTCTTTTTTCAAAAGAGCTTGTTTCATGGCCTTACGGCTGATTTTTTCCTGGGCTAATAATTTATCTAAACGCATACCAGCCTATCTTATCACAAGTCGGGATTTTTGAAAAGAAAAGAGAAGGAATGAATTTTCTTTTGAAAACATTTACACTTACTTGAATTAAGTCATTTGCTTAAAATTGTGGTATAATCGTTCAGTTAGAAAATAAATTTTTGAATACAATAGAGGAAATCATGACAAAATTAAGAGAAGATATCCGTAATATCGCGATTATCGCCCACGTCGACCACGGTAAAACGACCCTCGTTGACGAATTGTTGAAACAATCTGAAACTCTTGACGCGCGTACAGAGTTAGCTGAGCGTGCAATGGACTCAAACGATATTGAGAAAGAGCGTGGAATCACCATTCTTGCGAAAAATACAGCCGTTGCCTACAACGGGACTCGTATCAACATCATGGACACACCAGGACACGCGGACTTCGGTGGAGAAGTTGAGCGTATCATGAAAATGGTTGACGGTGTTGTTTTGGTCGTAGATGCTTACGAAGGAACTATGCCACAGACTCGTTTCGTATTGAAAAAAGCCTTGGAACAAGACCTTGTGCCTATCGTTGTGGTTAACAAAATCGATAAGCCATCAGCTCGTCCAGCAGAAGTAGTGGATGAAGTCTTGGAACTTTTCATCGAGCTTGGTGCGGATGATGACCAGCTTGACTTCCCAGTCGTTTATGCGTCAGCGATCAACGGAACATCTTCATTGTCAGATGATCCAGCAGATCAAGAAAAGACTATGGCGCCAATCTTTGATACGATTATCGACCACATTCCAGCTCCAGTTGATAACTCAGATGAGCCCCTTCAATTCCAAGTGTCACTTCTTGACTACAACGACTTCGTAGGTCGTATCGGTATCGGACGTGTCTTCCGTGGTAGTGTAAAGGTTGGGGACCAAGTTACCCTTTCTAAATTGGATGGTACAACTAAGAACTTCCGTGTCACAAAACTCTTTGGTTTCTTTGGTTTGGAACGTCGTGAAATTCAAGAAGCCAAAGCTGGTGACTTGATTGCCGTATCAGGTATGGAAGATATCTTTGTCGGTGAAACCATCACTCCGACAGACGCAGTTGAAGCTCTTCCAGTTCTTCACATCGATGAACCAACTCTTCAAATGACCTTCTTGGTCAACAACTCACCATTTGCTGGTAAGGAAGGTAAATGGGTCACTTCTCGTAAGGTAGAAGAGCGCCTTCAAGCAGAATTGCAAACAGACGTTTCTCTTCGTGTTGAGCCAACTGATTCACCAGATAAATGGACTGTATCAGGACGTGGGGAATTGCACTTGTCAATCCTTATCGAAACAATGCGTCGTGAGGGTTATGAGCTTCAAGTATCTCGTCCAGAAGTTATCGTAAAAGAAATCGATGGTGTTAAATGTGAGCCGTTTGAACGCGTGCAAATTGACACACCAGAAGAATACCAAGGATCTGTTATCCAAAGTCTTTCTGAACGTAAAGGTGAAATGTTGGATATGATTTCAACTGGTAATGGTCAAACTCGTTTGGTCTTCCTAGTTCCTGCGCGTGGTTTGATTGGATACTCAACTGAGTTCTTGTCAATGACTCGTGGTTACGGTATCATGAACCATACCTTCGACCAATACTTGCCATTGATTCCAGGTGAAATCGGTGGACGTCACCGTGGTGCCCTTGTTTCTATCGATACTGGTAAGGCAACAACATACTCTATCATGTCTATCGAAGAACGTGGAACAATCTTTGTTAACCCAGGTACTGAGGTTTACGAAGGCATGATTATCGGTGAAAACTCTCGTGAAAATGACTTGACTGTTAATATTACGAAAGCGAAACAAATGACCAACGTTCGTTCAGCAACTAAGGACCAAACAGCGGTAATCAAGACTCCTCGTATCTTGACGCTTGAAGAATCACTTGAGTTCTTGAACGACGATGAATACATGGAAGTAACGCCTGAATCTATTCGTTTGCGTAAACAAATCCTTAACAAGGCAGAGCGTGAGAAAGCAAACAAAAAGAAAAAATCAGCTGAATAAGAGCTAGAAAGAGCAGAAAATGGTCTATTTAATCATAGGGATTTTATTACTCTTACTCTATATATTTGCGACACCTCAAAGTATCAAGGGAACGGTTAATATTGTAATTCTTGTTTTTGGTCTCGTTTCCCTTGTGATTTTGCTTATGTTGTCCATCCTGCAAATCTTTCAGCTACCAACAGAATTCTTTATCACAGTAGCCATGCTGGTCCTCACGTACTTTAGTTTGCGAGATATCAGTCTTATGTCGATTCGAAAAAAACACTAATCACCAATTCGAATCCTAAAATAACAAAAACTTCTATTAGCAACTAGTTGGCTGATAGAAGTTTTTTTGATTAAGATAGCTTGCTTTTTTCTTCAGAATAGCGTTGATAGAAGTCAACTTTCAGTTGGATAAAGTTTTCCAATTCGCGCAGGAGTTGAAGTAAGGTTGCGCGTGTTTCAAATTCTTCCCTTGTTTTAGGGAGATTGCGATTGCGAAATACTTGCAGGTAGCTTTCAATATCATTTAATAAATCATTGGCAGGATTGGTCTGACTGAGTTGATCCGCAATTTTAGCAAATAGCTGGGCAAGGATTAGGCTTTCGCTTGCGGCTAGATTACAGGTATTGATTTGCTGGGCCATATTACGAAGAATACGACTCTGTCTCTGTCTCATCTCGAAATAGTGGATATGATAGTCGGTCTGATGAAAGAGGTGGTCAGAGTGATCAAGATAGACCAGTTTGAGAGCTTCTTCAAGAAGCTGATCCAGTTCTTCAACGAGTTGGGCACGGTTACGACCATCGCCCTTTCCAAGATAATACTCAAAACGTTGTAGGATGTGTTTGAGTTTTTCTTCTACCTTGAGATGATAGAGATGGATTTCTTCTTGCCGAGAAGGCATGTAAAGATTGACAGTCAAGGCGAATCCCGTACCGATCAGAAATAGGAGGAGTTCATTCACTAACAGTTCTGGTGATGTAGACTTCTGAACCAAGAGATGACTGACCAGGACACTACTCGGGGTAATGCCAATCTCCCAGCCCAGTTTATAGGCTAGAGGGACATAGAGGGCCAAATAGAGACCAAAACTCCAGATGTGATAGCCAGTCAGGTGAAAGGAAAGGACACCAATGAAAAGAGCAAGAAGGGTTGAAAATAAACGATTGCGAGCTAGCTTAATGGTGCTTCTACGGGTATCCGATAAGCTCAATAGGGCAATGATACCAGCGGACACTGCTGAAGATAAATCCAGAAAGTAGGCTAGAACACAGGCCAAACAGGTTGCCAGAACGAGTTTAAAAGTACGTTGGGTGATAGACATGAGACATTTCCTATAATAAATGATAGAAATCAGACAAAACAAGCCCTAAAAAGGCTTGTCTAGATTATTTTTTGCGAGCAGAGGAAAATTCAGCAACTGCTGTAAAGAGGACATCTGTTGAAGAGTTGAGGGCTGTTTCGCAAGAGTCTTGGATAACACCGATGACGAATCCGACACCCACAACCTGCATAGCAATATCATTGGTAATCCCAAAGAGACTGCAAGCAACCGGGATAAGTAGGAGAGAACCTCCAGCAATTCCTGAAGCACCGCAGGCAGAGATGGCTGCAACGATACTGAGTACAAAGGCTGTTGCAAAATCAACTGAGATTCCAAGGGTATTGACAGCAGCTAGGGTTAAGATGTTGATGGTAACAGCAGCTCCAGCCATATTGATAGTTGATCCAAGTGGGATAGAGACAGAATAGGTATCTGGATTAAGCCCTAGATCCTCACAGAGTTTCATATTAACAGGGATATTAGCAGCTGAGCTTCGAGTGAAAAAGGCTGTGACTCCGCTGATACGCAAACATTTCCAAACAAGTGGATAAGGATTTTTCTTTATAAAGAGAAAAGCGATCAGAGGATTGATCACTAGGGCAACGAAAACCATAGTGGCAATCAAAAGTCCGAGTAAGATTCCGTAATTTGCTAAACTCGCAATACCTTGGCCAGAGATGGTTTCGAAGACTAATCCGAGGATACCAAATGGCGCAAGGTTGATGATCCATTCGACAATTTTTGAAGTCACACTGGCCATTGTTTTGAGTAGCTCCTTGCTATTTTTGCTAGCTTCTCGCATGGCAACTCCAAAGACGATAGCCCAAGACAAAATTCCAATATAGTTAGCTTCGATGATGGCATTGACAGGATTGTCTACTATTTTTAGTAGGAGATTACTGAGTACTTGTCCGATGCCGTCTGGAGGAGTAACTTCTGTACTAGCACTACTCAAGACCATCTGAACAGGGAAGAGAAAGCTAGCCAAAACTGCTACAAGAGCCGCAGCAAAAGTCCCCAGCAAATAGAGGAAAATGACTTTTTTCATATTGCTATCTTGGCCTTTCTGGTGTTGGGAAAGGGCATTAGCGACTAAAGCAAAAACCAGGATAGGAGCGATAGCTTTTAGTCCTCCTACAAATAAATCTCCCAATAAACCAATGCCAGTTAGATTAGGAACAAGTAGACCTAGAATAGCTCCCAAGGTCATTCCAATCCCGATCCGTTTGATAAGATTTGTTTTGTTCCAAGCACGAATAATTCTTTTCATAGAGGTCTCCTTTTTGTGTATTGTTTATGATTATAGTATAAATATACTTGAAAAGCAAGTGAGTTATAAGTTTTGTTGGAATAAATGAATATTTATGAAAAGGATGACGAGGAAGGATTTATGGTATAATGAATAGAAAAGGAGTTTTATATGCAAGAATTTTTTCAACGTTACCTGGATAAATTAGATGTAACAACTGTTTTAGAGAATCTCTTGACCAAGGTGATTTCCCTTTTGCTACTGATTCTTATCTTTTATATTGCCAAAAAGTTTCTCCATGTTGCTGTACGAAAGATTGTTAAACCTTCACTTAAGTTTTCAAATCGAGATGCAGGTAGACAGAAGACCATTTCTCGTTTGCTTGAAAATATTTTCAACTACACGCTTTATTTCTTCTTGATTTACTGTATCTTGTCTATTTTAGGGTTGCCTGTTTCTAGCTTGCTTGCGGGTGCGGGGATTGCTGGTGTGGCTATCGGTATGGGGGCACAAGGTTTTCTATCAGACGTCATCAATGGCTTCTTTATTCTCTTTGAACGCCAGTTGGATGTAGGAGATGAAGTTGTTTTGACCAATGGGCCTATTACTGTATCAGGAAAAGTAGTTAGTGTCGGAATTCGAACGACTCAACTGAGAAGTGATGACCAAGCCCTTCACTTTGTTCCTAACCGCAATATTACTGTGGTTAGCAATTTTTCAAGAAAAGAAGAGAACTGAAATTTTACTTGATTTATGGTACAATAGAAAGAGTTTGATAAAGGAGAAACGATGTTTTTAGATAAGCAGTTAGGGAATGGTTGCACCTGGATTAATCTAGATGTGGAAATCATCAAAAATCTCGAAGATTTATCAGAAATCTATGGATTGGATAAAGAAACCATCGAGTATGCGCTGGATAGAAACGAACGAGCCCACATGGATTATAACCGTGAAAACGGGACAGTGACCTTTATCTACAACGTTCTTGACTTAGAAAGGGACAAGGAATACTATGAAGCCATTCCTATGACCTTTATCGTGGAAAAGCAACGAATGATTACCATCAGCAATCATAAGAACGCTTATGTCATTGATCAGATGCTAGGCTATCTTGAAAATCATGAAATCATTTCAATCTACAAGTTTCTATTTGCTAGTTTAGAGCTTATCAGCAATGCTTATTATCCTGTCATTGAACAGATGGATAAAAGTAAGGATGAAATCAGTGCCTTGTTGCGTCAAACAACCACTAAAAAAAATCTCTTTGCCCTCTCTGACTTGGAAACTGGTATGGTTTACTTGACAGCTGCGGCTAAACAAAATCGCCTCCTCTTGGAGCATATCCAGGGACATGCGCTTTATCGGAACTTTAACGAAGTGGAAAGAGAGCAGTTTGATGATGCTATGATTGAAGCTCATCAGTTGGTGTCCATGACAGATTTGATTTCCCAGGTTTTACAACAACTCTCAGGATCTTACAATAATATCCTAAACAACAATCTGAATGATAATTTGACAACCTTGACCATTATCTCAGTTTTGCTAGCCATTCTTGCAGTCATTACAGGATTTTTCGGAATGAATGTCCCTCTGCCATTTACAGAAGAGCCTAATGCCTGGATATATATTTTGATTGCTAGTTTAATTTTATGGGCAATCTTGGCTCAGTATCTAAAGAAAATTGCTAGAAACTAAAAAATAGAAAGAAAAGGAGCCAGAATGGCGATTGAAAATTATATGCCAGATTTTGCTGTGGAAGCAGTTTATGATCTGACAGTCCAAAGCCTGCAGGAGCATGGGATCAAGGCTGTTTTGGTTGATCTGGATAATACCCTCATTGCTTGGAATAATCCAGATGGAACAGTAGAGATGAAGCAATGGTTGCATGACCTCCGAGATGCTGGGATTCGTATCATTGTGGTATCTAACAATACTCCCAAACGTGTCAAACGAGCAGTTGAAAAATTTGACATTGACTATGTTTACTGGGCACTGAAGCCCTTTACTTTAGGAATTAACCGTGCCATGAAACATTTCCACTATGAAAAAGACCAAGTGGTCATGGTAGGCGACCAGCTGATGACGGATATTCGAGCAGCCCATAGAGCAGGTATTCGTTCGATTTTGGTTAAACCCTTGGTCCAGCACGACTCTATTAAGACTCAGATTAACCGAGCGCGTGAGCGTCGTGTCATGAGAAAAATCGCTCAAAAGTACGGACCGATTACATATAAAAAAGGAATCTAATTATGGAAGAAATTCTCTGTATTGGTTGTGGAGTAATCATTCAGACGGAAGATAAGACTGGGCTTGGTTTTACACCTCAGTCAGCACTTGAAAAAGGTTTGGAAACTGGAGAAGTTTATTGCCAGCGTTGTTTCCGTCTTCGTCATTATAATGAAATCACAGATGTTCAGTTAACGGATGATGATTTCCTCAAACTCTTGCACGAGGTAGGAGACAGTGATGCCTTGGTGGTCAATGTCATTGATATTTTTGACTTCAATGGCTCTGTTATCCCAGGTTTGCCACGCTTTGTGTCAGGTAATGACGTGCTCTTGGTTGGAAATAAAAAAGATATCCTCCCTAAGTCAGTTAAACCAGGCAAGATTAGCCAATGGCTTATGGAGCGTGCTCACGAGGAAGGCTTGCGTCCTGTTGATGTCGTCTTGACTTCGGCACAAAACAAGCATGCCATTAAGGAAGTCATTGATAAGATTGAGCACTACCGTAAGGGGCGTGACGTCTATGTAGTTGGCGTGACCAATGTGGGGAAATCAACCCTTATCAATGCCATCATCCAGGAAATCACGGGTGACCAGAATGTCATCACAACTTCACGCTTCCCAGGAACAACCTTGGATAAGATTGAAATTCCGCTCGATGATGGTTCTTATATCTACGATACGCCTGGAATTATCCACCGTCACCAGATGGCTCACTACTTGACGGCTAAAAACCTCAAGTATGTCAGTCCTAAAAAGGAAATCAAACCAAAAACCTATCAGCTTAATCCTGAACAAACCCTATTTTTAGGTGGATTGGGACGCTTTGATTTTATTGCAGGAGAAAAGCAAGGTTTTACAGCCTTCTTTGACAATGAACTCAAACTTCATCGCACCAAGCTAGAAGGAGCCAGTGCCTTTTACGACAAGCACCTTGGAACCCTCCTTACACCACCAAATAACAAGGAAAAAGAAGATTTTCCAAAACTAGTCCAACATGTATTTACCATCAAGGACAAGACAGACCTAGTCATCTCAGGCCTAGGCTGGATCCGCGTAACAGGCACTGCCAAAGTAGCCGTCTGGGCACCAGAAGGCGTCGCCGTCGTCACACGAAAAGCAATTATTTAAAATAAAATCACCGAGCGAACAAAGTGAGCTCATAAAAAGATAGTTATTGCCGTGGTGTGATTGCCAATCTTTAGATTGGCAAGGGGCACAATTGAGACCTAGGCTCAATTGTGAGGTCAGGAAATCCATTTTTCAAAGATGAAATCATTGAAAAATTAGTTCCGACCGTCCCCCACCACCTAAAATAACTATCAAAAAAGGAAGAAAGAATATGTCACTAACATCAAAACAACGTGCCTTCCTCAACAGCCAGGCACACACCCTCAAACCCATCATCCAAATCGGGAAAAATGGTCTCAACGATCAAATCAAAACCAGCGTTCGTCAGGCTCTTGACGCTCGTGAATTGATCAAGGTTACTCTCTTGCAAAACACAGATGAAAATATCCACGAAGTAGCTGAAATCTTGGAAGAAGAAATTGGTGTGGATACAGTCCAAAAAATCGGACGTATCTTGATTTTGTATAAACAATCAAGCAAGAAAGAAAATCGCAAGATTTCTAAAAAAGTTAAAGAAATCTAAGAACGATACTCCCAAAAGCTGTTTTTACAGAAGAGTAAAGGAGATTAACCTATGGCAATTGAATTATTAACTCCCTTTACAAAAGTGGAGTTAGAGCCAGAAATCAAGGATAAAAAACGCAAACAAGTAGGTATTTTGGGTGGAAATTTTAATCCCGTTCATAATGCCCATCTGATCGTGGCAGACCAAGTGCGCCAACAGTTGGGATTGGACCAGGTTTTGCTCATGCCCGAATATCAACCACCTCACGTAGATAAAAAGGAAACCATTCCTGAACACCACCGTCTCAAAATGCTTGAGTTAGCGATTGATGGAATCGAGGGTCTAGCTATTGAAACCATCGAGCTAGAACGTAAGGGTATTTCTTACACATACGACACCATGAAGCTTCTAACAGAGAAGAATCCAGATACAGATTATTATTTCATTATCGGTGCAGATATGGTAGACTATCTGCCTAAGTGGTATAGAATTGACGAATTGGTCGATTTGGTTCAGTTTGTGGGGGTTCAGCGTCCACGTTACAAGGCAGGGACTTCTTATCCAGTTATCTGGGTGGATGTGCCCCTCATGGATATTTCATCCAGCATGGTGCGTGATTTCATCGCCCAAGGACGCACACCTAACTTTCTCTTGCCAAAGCCAGTGCTAGACTATATCGAGAAAGAAGGACTTTATTGATGGCATACCAGGACTATATCAACTGTTCCCGTGAAGAATTGTTAGAAAAAATGGCGGAGCTTCTACCTGAAAAACGCCTAACCCATTGTCTGGGTGTGGAGCGTGCAGCTATTGAGCTTGCAGAACGATTTGGAATTGATGTTGAGAAAGCTGGTCTAGCAGGCCTTCTTCATGACTATGCTAAAAAGCTATCAGATCAAGAGTTTCTAGACTTGATTGATCGATATCAACTAGATCCAGACCTCAAAAACTGGGGTAATAATGTTTGGCATGGTATGGTCGGTATCTACAAAATTCAGGAAGATTTGAACTTGCAAGACTCTGAAATTCTGCGTGCAATAGAAATTCATACAGTCGGAGCGAGTCAGATGACAGATTTTGACAAAGTTATCTATGTTGCAGACTACATCGAACATAATCGTGCCTTTCCAGGAGTAGATGAGGCGCGTGAAATTGCTGAACTATCGCTAAATAAGGCGGTGGCCTACGAGACAGCCCACACAGTAGAGCATTTAGCTCACCAAGGATTTCCCATCTATCCCCAAACCCTTGAAACCTATAACGCCTATGTGCACTATTTGAAAGAGGACTAAATGAAGACGGCTTTTATAATCATTGATGTTCAGAATATTTTAGTGGAAACTGGGTTTCAGACAAAAAGTCTATTGGAAAAAATTTCTTATTTACAAAACCAGGCTAGAAGCAAGAATATCGAAATTATCTATGTTCAACATATTGAGAGCCCTGAAGCCCAAACATCAGAAGATTGGCAGTTATCTGAGTTTTTAAGTCGAAAACCTAATGAAAAGGTCTTTCAGAAGAAGTATAACAGTATTTTCAAAGAAACTGGTTTAAAAGAATACTTGGATAAACAGGGGATTGAAAAATTAGTTTTATGTGGTATGCAGACAGAATATTGTGTGGATACCTCTGTCAAGGTTGCCTTTGAA
>NZ_JAWERU010000024.1:0-24691 GCF_032481935.1 Streptococcus sp. | reverse complement strand
GAACTTACCCTGACACGGATTTCCACTGGTTTTTACGATTTTTATCAGACTAACTTCCACTTTTATTGGCGATGGAAGTTAGTTTGGGAATTTAGCATTTTTTTAATTATTTTTGTGAAGCGCCTAGAACTTCTTCAGAAACTCTGACAAAAGTCTCAATGATATAATCTACTTCTTCATCCGTTAATTTGGTGTGAAGCGGTAGTGTAATCTCATTTACAAAGTAGGCATAAGCCTTAGGATAGTTTGCCATATCAAAGCCAAGATTTTTATAGGCTGTCAAAAGAGGAAGCGGTTTGTAGTGAACGTTACTTGCGATTCCAGCTTTGGCCAATTCTTGGATAATTTGATTGCGTTGCTCGAGACTAGCACCTTCTACATGGGTAACGTAAAGGTGACGACAAGATTCAACAGTATCTGTCTCATGCGCCAATGGGTGAATACGAGTTCCTGCAAATCCACGGTCATAGCGAGTCACGATTTCTTTACGACGTTGAAGCAAGCCAGGATAACGATCCAATTGTACCAAACCAATTGAAGCCATGATATCCGTCATGTTGCACTTGTAGGCAGGAGTTACGATATCGTATTCCCATGAACCTAGTTGCATCTTAGCTAGCGCATCTTTTGTTTGACCATGAAGAGATAGGATTTGGAATTCCTTGTACATTTCTTCATCATCAATAGCTGGATTAGCTTTCCAAGTAGCACTTCCTCCTTCAGCAGTTGTAAAGTTCTTGACTGCGTGGAAAGAGAATGACGTAAAGTCTGCAATGGAACCAGCTGGTTGCCCCTTGTAGGTTGAACCCAAAGCATGGGCGCTATCTGAGACAACAACGATACGGTTAAAGACTTTTTGCCACTTACTAGTAGCTGTAAAGAGGTCACGTTTCTTCTCAACAACTTGGAACAAACGGTCATAGTCACAGACAATCCCTGCAAGTTCTACTGGGATGATAACCTTAGTCTTCTCAGTAATCGCTTGCTCAAGCTTGTCATAGTCCATTTCAAAGGTATCATCTTGGATATCAACCATCACTGGTGTCGCACCTACGTGAGTGATGACACTACATGATGCTGTATAAGTCATAGCTGGAACGATAACTTCATCGCCAGGGCCCACTTCAAGCACGCGCAAGATCAATTCAAGAGCTGCTGTTGCAGAGTTGAGGCAGACTGTCTTAGGTGTCTGAGTATAGGCAGATAGACGACGCTCCAATTCTTTTGTCTTTGGACCTGTTGTGATCCAACCAGAACGAAGGGTATCTGCTACCTCAGCAATTTCTGCTTCGGTAATATCGGGTGGTGAAAATGGAATATTGTAATTTGTCATTGATTTACTCCTTTTACTGTATTCACTCTTGTGACTACTTTATTTTAAAACTTCAAATACAGTCTGGAACATGATCTTGATATCTCCGAAGAAATTAAAATCACGTAGGTAGGCTAGATTATAGTGCATCTTTTCTGGAAGGACTCTTTCGACATAAGCTTGGTCGACCGACATACCTTTTGCAGTCATTTGACTGATAATGGCATCCTCGTCCTTATAGTTAATGCTGGCAAGCGATGTAATCCCTGCTGGCAAGAGCAAGGTAGCCATCATTTCTGGGTTATACTGCTCTGTGTAGCGTGGTACTTCTGGACGAGTTCCCACAAAGGACATCTCTCCTTTAAGAACATTGACCAATTGCGGCAGTTCATCCAAACGAACACGGCGAATGAAATTTCCAACCTTGGTGATACGGCTGTCATTCGCAGAAGTTACTAAACTTCCTTTCTTGTCCGCATCGGTCACCATAGTCCGGAATTTCCAAATCTTGAAATGTCGGTTGTACTGGGTTACCCGTACCTGCTTGTAAATGACTGGACCCTTGCTATCTAGCTTGATCCAAATGCTTAGAATTAGAAATACGGGTGAGGTCAAGATTAACAAGACCAATGCTAGAAACAAATCTAGACAACGCTTGAGAACCAATGAACCTTTTCTTCTAGAAACAAGCTGGTAGTATGGTTTTACCTCACTTAATTGCATCTCTTGAGGTAGTTCATCCCATTTCAGCATGCACATTCTCCTCTGTTTTTTAATATGTAATCTTTAAACATTCTACATTATACCACAAAATGAAAGAGGCAGTGCAAGAAATCTGTATTTTAAAGGAATTCTTCTCTAAGATAGAGCCCCTGCCTGTAAACTATACATCTTGTGATAAGTACCTCCCAAGGCCAAAAGTTCCTCGTGTGTGCCGCTCTCGATGATTCGTCCCTTATCTAGGACATAAATACAATTTGCATCCTGAATGGTAGAAAGACGATGGGCAATGGCAATGGTAGTCCGACCCTGTCTCATCTTGGCTAGAGAATTTTGGACCAAGGCTTCTGTTTCAGAGTCGATATTGGCTGTCGCTTCATCCAAAATCAGAATTTTAGGTTGACTGGCAACGGTTCTAGCAAAGGCAAGAAGCTGACGTTGACCAGTTGAAAAACTCGAACCACGCTCAGACACAGGGGCATCATAGCCTAATGGAAGATCCTGAATGAAAGAATCTGCATCGACAAACTCTGCTGCTGCCTTAACCTGGTCATCACTGATATCTTGGTACATAGCGATATTGGACTTGATGGTCCCATGATAGAGGAAAGGTTCCTGTAGGACCAGACCGATATTTTTTCTCAATTCCTCTTGGCTATACTTACGAATATCCACACCATCTAGGAGAACTCGACCAGACTGGAATTCATAAAAGCGCATGAGAACATTAATGATAGAAGATTTCCCAGAGCCTGTATGTCCGACAAAGGCGATGGTTTCACCTTTATTAACCGTAAAGGAAATATCATCGAGAATCTGGTGTTTCCCATCATAAGAGAAGGACACATGTTCAAAGCGGATATTTCCTTCTTGAATCTCCGCTTGTCCATTTTCTTGGACCGGTTCATAGTTGGTTTCATCGATAAGTGCAAAAACACGACCTGCTGATACCATAGATGTCTGAAGGGTAGAAAAGTTTTGTGTTACCTCGATGAGGGGATCAAAGAGACGATTGATATACTGGATAAAAGCATACATGGTCCCTGCTGTTATCCCCATATAAAGGCCACGATAACCAAAGTAAGCCATCAAAACTGCATACCCCAATAGCTTCAGTAAGCTCATGGCCGGCCGTAAGAAGAGGGAATCTAGGGCAACCGAACGGTTAGCGTAGACCAGATGTTCCTGATTTATATCATCAAACTCTTCTTGCAGGCGCTTTTCTTGGTTAAAGGCTTGAATGATGCGAATCCCTTCGATATTTTCAGCCAGCTTACTGTTAATATCTGACAAGAGACTTCTGGTTTTTTCGATAACCTTGACGGATTTTTTACGGTAGAGATTGACCAAGAGGAAAATCAAAGGTAGAAAGAGCAATACTAAAGCTGTCAGACGATAGTCCAGAACAAGCATGGTATAAAGGGTTGTCACAAAGATAAAGACTGCTGAGACAAAGCTGGATAAGATTCCTGAAAACATATCACTAATAGTCTCAGTATCATTGGTCAAACGCGAGACGATAGAACCTGCAGGCGTTTTATCAAAGTAAGACATGCCTAGCTTTTCCATATTGGCAAAGGCATCACGTCGAATATCTCTAACGATACTGTAGGACACTCGCGCAAAAAGAAGGTTCCCCACATATTGGACAAGGGTTTGGAGAATGTAGAGACCATAGTAAACTAGCAAAACTGTTACCGCAAGCTGGTTGAGATTATGTAGATACTGGTCGATAAAGTGAGAAGCTACTAGGGGAATAACGCTCTTAATAACAGTCGTCGCAAGGAGAAAAGCTAAGGCTAAAAAGGTTAGGAGACCATAGGGCTTTAGATAGGACAACAAGCGTTTCAATACAGTCCATTGTTCTTGTTTATTGCGCATCTTCTTCTCCTTTCATTTCTAACTGTTGGGACTGGTAGGTTTGTGCGTACCAACCATCCAAGGCTAGTAAGTCTTCATGTCTGCCTCGTTCAATGATGCGACCATTTTGCATGACCAAAATCAAATCCGCATGGACAACTGCACTGAGTCGATGGGCTGTGATAATGGTCGTTTTATCTTTGCGAGTTTCCTTGAGATTATCGATAATAGCGAACTCTGTCTTGGCATCTACAGCTGACAAGGAATCATCTAAAATCAAGATATCAGGATTTAGAATCATAGCCCGACTCATGGCCAGGCGTTGCTTTTGTCCACCAGATAGACTGACACCCTTTTCACCGATAACTGTATCAAATCCCTGGGGCATGGCTTGAATATCTTGATAGACTTGAGCCAACTTTGTTGCTTTCTCTACTTCTGAGAAAGGCAGGTCGGGATTCCCAAAGCGGATATTATCTAGGATAGAGCTGGCAAAGAGAAATTGGTCCTGTGGGACATATCCCATCAAACTACGCAAGTCAGCTAGTCGATAGTCGCGAATATCATGACCATTTAGATAAATGGCCCCTTGGTCAACGTCATACTCACGTAAGAGCAACTTTATCAAAGCAGTCTTCCCTGAACCAGTCTGCCCAACCAAGCCCAAGGTTTGCCCTTTTTCGAGACTAAAATGTATATCTCTAAGCGTCTCCTCGTCTTCAAAGGCAAAACTATCAATGGAATAGTCCAAACGCCCGTTTTCAATCCCGTCAAGTGGAGATTCTGGATCTTTGACAGGTGACTCTTGGGACAAGAGGCTCTCAATCCGTTGGTAGGAAACTTTTCCTCTCTGAGTGATATTAAAGAGGAAACCAATGGCCATCAAAGGCCAGACCAACATATCCAAGTAAGAAATAAAGGTGACCAGATTCCCAACGGTTACTTGTCCCGCTTGCACCATAAAGGCACCGACTAAGAGAGTTAAGGCATAAGAAGAACCAACAAAGAGCAAAACCATCGGGTCAAAGAGACTATCATATTTCATGGTTTGCAGATTCTTTTGGAAGGTCAAATCATTGACTTCCTGGAAAGATGCCAATTCATCAGCCTGATAACCAAAGGACTTGGTTACCTTGATACCTGATACAGACTCTTGTACCTTATTGTTGAGTTCTGAAAAGGCTGCTTGTGATTCTCCGAAAGCCTTATGGGTCTTTCTCCCCAGACGACTAGTCGCATAGGCCATAAATGGCAAGGGAAGAATAGCAACCAAGGTCATCTGCCACGAGATGCTAAAGAGCATGGTTAGTAAAGTCACCAAGGCTGTGATCGAGGCATCCACCGCCGACATGACACCTCCACCGGCTAGACGAGTCAGAGAATTGATATCATTAGTTGCGTGGGCCATCAGGTCCCCTGTTCGATAATTCTGATAAAAAGCAGGCGACATCTTTGTAAAGTGCTCAAATAGTCTTGAGCGCATGATTTGTCCTAGTCGGTAGGAGGTTCCCAGGATATACATGCGCCAAACGTAACGCAGATAGTACATTCCGAAAGCTGCCAGCAGGAGATAAAAGAGATGAAGCAGGAGCTCGTCCTGTGTTAATCGTCCCGAAGTAATGGCATCAATTACGCCCCCCATGACCATAGGTGGGATGAGGTTGAGTACAGAAACCAAAACCAAAGCTACAATTCCGACTAGGTAACGGCGTTTTTCTAACTTAAAAAACCACCAGAGTTTTTGGATGATAGACATAAAATTCCTTTCTAATGACAAATGGAAACCTGAGGCATGAACCCCAGGTTTTTCTTATTCATA
The DNA here is from genome assembly GCF_032481935.1 of Streptococcus sp. Classification (GTDB taxonomy): domain Bacteria; phylum Bacillota; class Bacilli; order Lactobacillales; family Streptococcaceae; genus Streptococcus. The sequence goes on along the minus strand of NZ_JAWERU010000024.1, from coordinate 18,980 downwards.
GGTGACGACGCTTAGTTGACCTTTATCATACTCAGCGATAAAGATATTGGCCACATTATCATACCCTTGCTTATTCAGATGATCTATGAGCCATTCTTCCGTTAAGCTGAGAGTATCAAGGACATCCGACTGAATGACACCATCTGTGATGACAGGATACTTAGGATTTTCATCTCCATTTTGTACCACGATGAGCTGACCGTTTTGCTCTCGTACAGCACGCTTGACTTCTTTTAGCTGGAAGATACCTTGACTACGAAGTTTAAGGGCTACGTCAGAAGCTGATAAGCCGACAGAACGGCAGGCTTCTGGATCGATTTCTCCATTTTTGATGAGTAGGGTTGGTTTCCCGTCAATCATTTGTTTTACAAAGCCGACGTTATTCGTAAGCCACTTGAGAAGTAAAACCAAAATCGTCCACATAATCAAGATAACTGCATACTGAAGGATGGTAATAGAGCTATTATAGATTACCCCACCGATGATTCCCCCAAGAACATAGTTTTGGATTTGGTCAATTGCTGAGTTGGGCGCTAGATTTCCCTTCCCTGTCATGTTGATAACAAAGACAAGAGATACAAGACCTAAAGCCAGTTTAATAAGAATCTCGATATAGTTAAATGTCATTTGTTTGCCTCCACTAATTCAATGTCGCTTGTTTGATACAAGTCAAGTTTTTCCAAGAGATACTTATCCGGTTCACTCCCACTTAAGGCACGGTAGAATTTGTCTCCTACCTTGAGAAGGGCACCATCTGTCGTTGCAGAAGTATTGACGTAGACCTCTGATTTATCCACTCCTAAATCCTCAGAAACAACTTCTATAAAGTGAAGTGAAGTTTGAAATTGATTGTTGGAAGCTTGATTTGACTGATAAGTAGATATAATACCGAGAATGACAGCCAGTAAAGCCAAAGACGAGATCATCACCAACTCGCGAAACTTGGTTCCTCGATGGTCGCGGTAAGCCTTAAAAGCAAAAAATCCAGTGATGGCAAGCAAGAATACTCCAAAGCCAATCATGACACTATTTTGTTGGTCAATCTGACTCAAGACATATTCATATGAGTAAAATTTCATTTATTTTCTTTCCTTTACATAAATCATTCTTTATTATAAAGGAATGACCTTGATTTTTCAAACTATACGCTGGGGAATTACTTCTTTTTCTGGTATAATATTGTCTATAATCTGAATGAAAAGGTACACACTATGAAACTAATCTCATGGAATATTGATTCACTCAATGCAGCTTTGACGAGTGACTCTGCGCGTGCGAAATTGTCACAAGACGTTCTTCAAACCTTGGTAGCCGAAGATGCTGATATCATCGCTATCCAGGAAACAAAGCTTTCAGCCAAAGGTCCTACTAAAAAACATCTCGAGGTACTGGAAGAACTCTTCCCAGGTTACGAAAACACCTGGCGTTCCTCTCAAGAGCCTGCCCGTAAAGGCTATGCTGGAACCATGTTCCTCTATAAGAAAGAACTGACTCCAACTATCAGCTTCCCAGAAATTGGCGCACCTTCTACTATGGACATGGAAGGACGCATCATTACTTTGGAATTTGATGAATTTTTCGTGACTCAGGTCTACACTCCTAATGCTGGGGATGGCCTCAAACGTTTGGAAGAACGTCAAGTTTGGGATGTCAAATATGCGGAATACTTGGCTGAACTAGACAAGAAAAAACCTGTCCTAGCAACTGGAGACTACAATGTTGCCCACAAGGAAATTGACCTTGCTAACCCAGCCAGCAACCGTCGTTCACCAGGATTCACAGACGAAGAACGTGAAGGATTTACAAACCTTTTAGCCAAAGGATTTACAGATACCTTCCGCCATATTCATGGCGATGTGCCAGAACGCTATACTTGGTGGGCACAACGCAGCAAGACTTCAAAAATCAACAACACAGGCTGGAGAATTGACTACTGGCTCACAAGTAACCGTGTGGCAGATAAGGTTACCAAGTCAGATATGATCGACTCTGGTGCACGCCAAGACCACACACCGATTGTCTTGGAGATTGAATTGTAAGGAGTTTCTTTATGGACTACAATGCAGTTATTCCCGAGTTTATAGTCTCGAATCTAGAACAGTCTCGTTCCTTCTACTGCGATTTACTGGGTTTTACGATCCAATACGAGCGTCCAGAGGAGAAATTTCTCTTCCTCTCGCTTGAAGACTGCCAACTTATGCTAGAAGAAGGCAGTGCAGAAGAATTAGCCCAACTGACCTACCCATTTGGTCGTGGAGTCAACATCTCCTTCGGCATAGAGGATGTCCCTCGACTCTATCAGAAAGTAATCAAGTCTAACTATCCTATTCATCGTCCTTTGACCAAAAGAGAATTTCGTGTTGGTGAACAATATATCTATCCTCATGAATTTGCAGTTTTAGACCCAGATGGCTATTTTTTAAGATTTAGTGAATAGGAAAAAGGAGGCTGATAGCCTCTTTTTCAGTAGGTGAACATGAATTGACAGACCTGTAAATCCAGTGACCAAAACCTTTGCTAAAGCCTATGAAATCAGCATGTCAAAGAACTTTGATAGCCTTTTTTTGTATAATTGAGTAGAATGAAATCAGAAAGCGAGGAAATTTTATGCAAGTCGGAAAACAAATCCAGCGCTATCGTAAAGAGAAAAATTTATCTCAAGATGATTTAGCTGAAATAATTTTTGTCAGTCGCCAATCCATTTCCAACTGGGAACGCGGCGCGACCTACCCTGATATTCAAAACCTACTCTTGCTGAGCAAGGTCTTTGAAGTGTCATTAGACAAACTAGTAAAAGGAGATTTGGAAACTATGAAACAAATTATTCACGATCAAGAATTTATACGTTATAAAAAAGATGGAATAATCTTTAGCATACTGCTATTAGGTTTTCCTATCATCAGCATACCCTTAATTCTTTATTTGGATTGGTATGGTATCGCTTTTAGTTGCTTGATTTTTGCTATCGCTATGTTCTACGCCCTACGCATTGAAAAATTCAAGAAACAGCATAATCTTCGCACCTATCGACAGATTGTCGCCTATGTTCAAGGACGTAACCTTAGCGAGATTGAAGAAGCTGAAGAAAGGGGTAAGGCTCCCTACCAAAGAATCATCCTTCCCATTCTATTTGGCCTTGGAATTGGCGTTATTGCTCTGCTATTTTATTGGCTCTTACTTACTTTCTTCCCTATCAAATAAAAGCGAAGTCAATAGACCTCGCTTTTTAAATATCCTTAAAGTTATAGAGTTGTGGATAGTGAACACACTCTGGTTTTTTAGGGCGTAGCTATCTACTCATTTTAATTTATATCCTCACCTGTCTATCTTCAGATCGTTGTCCTGTGACAAACATGGTAAAGGTTGCCTTGCAGACATTTCGGCCATCTTGGTTGGTGATATCAACATCGACGACACAAGTGGTACGTCCTTGATGGACACATTCCCCCTTGATGGTGAGAATATCCCCTAGATTTCCGGCTTTCAGATAGTTGATGGAAGACTGGAGTGTCACCCCGTCTAATCCTAGCGAAATCACCACAAGACCACTGATTTGGTCACATAGGGTAAATAGATAGCCTCCATGGGCATTTCCATAGTAGTTGAGTGAAGAGTCCACTACTTTTGTTGTCACCACCACGTGACCGTCTCTCATTTTTTCAATTTCGTAGTTTTCAAAGGCAGATATAGCGTCAAAGTGAAAATCTTTCATACGTTCCTCCTGATATTTCAAACGACACTATGATACTACTTTTCAAGACTCTACGCAAGAGAGAAGCACTTATTCGGGCAAAATACCAACCTGCTCCACAAAGCGCATAAAGGCTGCTTGTCCTTCTTCTGTTTGCTTGTAAACTCCTGCATCTTCCAAAACTCGTGCAAATATTTTTCCAACAGATTCTTGGACGATATTAAGAGCTTGGTCTTTGTCAGTCAATCCAGGATGGGACTCTTTCAACTCATCTGCCCATTCTTGGTGATAATCTGCTACTGAAACATCCTCTCCGACTAGGTAAGCTGCTACCTGCTCTACTTCTTCCTTCAAGCGTGGTGGCAAGATTGCCAAACCCATGACCTCTATCAAGCCGATATTTTCCTTCTTGATATGTTGGACATCCTTATGGGGATGATAGATACCATCTGGATGCTCTGGAGATGTTTGATTGTCCCGCAAGACCAAATCCAACTCAAACTGCCCATCTCGCTTACGGGCTATCGGTGTGATAGTGTGATGCGGTGTTCCATTACTTTCTGCCAAGACCTGTACACTTGGATCTGAGTATTGACGCCAAGCCAGTAAGATTTTATCCGCAAGGTTAGTCAACTCGTCTTTTGAATCCGAAGTTAGTCGAATGACGGACATAGGCCACTGAACAATCCCTGCTTTTACAGTTTCAAAACCTTCAAAGGTAAAGTTTTTCTGAATAGGAGCCACTTCCATTGGGAAAACATGACGCCCACCTTGATAATGATCGTGCGTCAGGATGGAGCCACCTACGATTGGCAAGTCTGCATTCGAACCAGCAAAGTAGCCTGGAAACTGCTCCACAATTGCTAACAAACGTTCAAAACTTTGGCGACTAATGGCCATAGGACGATGCTTGCTATCTAGGAAAATACAGTGCTCATTAAAGTAAGCGTAAGGCGAATACTGGAAGCCCCACTCCTGCCCAGAAATATCAAAACGAATAATCCGGTGATTGCTTCTAGCTGGATGATTGACACGACCATGGTAGCCTTCATTTTCCATACAGAGCTGACATTGAGGATAGTTACTCGACTTGACCAACTTAGCTGCCGCAATCTCTTTTGGATCCTTTTCAGGCTTCGAGAGATTGATGGTAATCTCTAGTTCACCGTAGTCAGATGGTACACGATAAGCAATATTCTTTGCGATAGCCTTCAGTTTGATGTAGTCATTCTTCTGACTGAGTTGGTAGAAATCCGCAATTGCCTGCTCTGGTGACTGAGCATAGGTATCCCAAAAATCACGATTAACCTGACTTGGACAAGGGGTTACCAAGTCCATGAGGTCAGCACCGAGAATCTCACGCGCAGCCTGACTATCTTCAATCGTTTCCAAGCGAACTGCTTCCTCAACAAGCTGATCTTTTAGTTCAATCAAATCATTTTGGTCAGTCTCAACTTCAAGAACTCCATCTCCCACCAGTGCCAAGACGCGATTGGTCAGATAAATCCGATCCAACTCTTCAAAGGTGCTTTCTGCAATGACTTTGGTAACAAATCTTTCTACTAAGGTCACTAGAAAACCTCCTTCTGACTAATCAAGAACGCGAGTTCCACCTGCCACTTCAGCGATATAGAAACTTGGAGCGTAACCAACGATTTCTTCATAGTGCTTGCCTACAGCTTCTTTAAAGGACTCAACAGCATCCTTTTGAACCAAGGCAATCGCACAACCTCCAAAACCTGCTCCTGTCATACGAGCACCAAGAACACCTTCTTGAGCCCAAGCTGTATGAACAAGGGTATCTAATTCCAATCCAGTCACTTCGTAATCGTGCTCAAGCGAAACATGAGATGCATTCATCAAACGACCAAACTTGTCCAAATCTCCTCCTTGAAGAGCCGCTTGTGCCTTAAGGGTACGTTGATTTTCAAGAACTGCGTGGCGAGCACGTTTCAAACGATTTGCGTCTTTGATCAGGTAGCTGTATTCATCAAAAGCCCATTCATCCAATTCGCCTAAAGTCTGGATATCCAAGGCCACTTGAAGTTCTTCCACTGCCTTTTCACATTCAGCACGGCGTTCATTATATTTAGAATCTGCTAGTTCACGACGTTTGTTGGTATTCATGATCACAACAACATTATCCTTCAAATCAAGTGGAACCAAGTCGTATTCTAGAGTGTTAGTATCTAGGTAAATGGCACGTTGATCTGCCCCCATACCGATTGCAAATTGGTCCATGATACCAGAGTTAACACCGATAAAGTTATTTTCTGTTAGTTTTCCGATTTTAACTAAGTCTAGACGATCCAATTTTAGGTCAAAGAGGTATTCTGCTACGACACCTGTCAATAGCTCCAAAGAAGCTGAAGATGACAAGCCCGCACCATTTGGGATATTCCCAAAAACATAGAAATCAAAACCTTTGTCAATCACATGGCCTGCTTCTTGCAAGAAATGAAGGACACCTTTTGGATAGTTGGTCCAGTTGTGCTCTTTCTCAAATTTGAGGTCAGCTAGAGGAACTTCGATAATTCCTTTATCCTCAAAGTTTGCTGAGTAGAAACGCAAAACTTGGTCATCACGCTTACGAGCAGCCCCATAGGTTCCGAGTGAAATAGCTGCTGGAAAAACATGACCACCGTTATAGTCAGTATGTTCCCCAATCAAGTTGATGCGCCCTGGCGAGAAGAAGGTTTGGTCTGCTTCTTGACCAAAAACAGCAAGGAAATCCTTGCGAAGTGCTTCAGCAGTAAGATGTTGTGTCATATGAATTCTCCTTTTACGAAATATTAGGTAAAAAAGTTTATCCTGTAATCGCTTTCTTCTATTGTACCCAAGGGTTTTGCTTAGGTCAACATTTTTACCGATATTTTACTAAACTATGAGTAAAAAGGAAGAAAAATATGCTATAATAACCTAAAAAGGAGGGGAATTATGGCTACACTCAAAGATATTGCTCAGCTAGCCTCTGTCTCGATCGCAACTGTATCCCGTGTCCTCAATCGCGATCAGAGTCTATCTGTCACTGAAGAAACCAGACATCGTATTTTAACCGTTGCCGAAGAACTAGGCTACACCAAACATCTCAAAACAGGTGAATCACATAAACTCAAACAGAAAATTGCTATCATCCAGTGGGTCAGTGAACAGGGAGAGTTAGAAGATCTCTACTACTACCAGATTCGACTAGGAATTGAAAATAGAGCACAAGAATTAGATTACGACATCTTGCGCTATTTTAATGACCAGCCTTTTACGCTTAGCGAAGAAGTCATTGGGATTCTTTGTATCGGGAAATTTAGCCAAGCACAGATTGCCTCGTTTGAAGAATATCACAAGCCCCTAGTTTTTCTTGACAGTGATACGATTGCCCTTGGTCATACCTGTGTCATTACGGATTTCTATAATGCGGTTAGACAGGTGGTTGATTACTTTACAGATCATGGGCTTAAAAAGATTGGTATCCTATCCGGTCTTGAAACTACTACTGACCATGAAGAAGTTATCTCAGATAAACGCTTAGATTACTTTAAATCCTATACACAAGAAAAGGGAATTTATAACGAGAAATTCATTTTCCAAGGGCTATTTACTGCCCAATCTGGATACGACTTGATGAAAGAGGCTATCGAAAAATTAGGAGATAAACTTCCACAAGCCTTTTTTGCAGCTAGTGATAGTTTGGCAATCGGTGCTCTTCGCGCCCTTCAAGAAGCCAGCATTAGCATACCAGAGCGCGTCAGCATTATTTCCTTTAATGATACTATTCTAACCAAGCAAGTGTTCCCACCACTTTCTAGTATTACTGTCTACACCGAAGAAATGGGACGCACAGGAATGGATATTTTGAACAGAGAAGTCCTTCACGGCCGTAAAATCCCAAGCCTCACCATGCTAGGAACCAAACTGACGTTAAGAGAAAGTACCTTGCATTAAGCACAACACTTGAACATAAAAAAACCTAATAGAGTTTCTCAAATCCTATTAGGTTTTTCTTTTTATTCCATCACAATCATAGACTTGATAGTCTTACGTTCATCCATGGCCTTATATGCTTTGTCAATATCTTCTAGTTTGTAACTTGAAGTAAAGACACGACCTGGATTGATCTCACCATCAAGGACAGCTTTAAGCAAGAATTGCTTATCGTATGTTGTCGCAGAAGCTGCTCCACCTGCGACAGAGATATTTTGCATAAATGTTGAACCAAGAGCACGATTCTTATAATGTGGAACTCCTACAAATCCCATACGACCGCCATTATGAAGGACACCCAGTGCTTGCTCAACAGCCGCCTCAGTACCAACACACTCAAGTGCTGCATCTGCTCCACCGCCAAGAATTTCACGCACCTTGGCAATGCCTTCTTCTCCTCGCTCAGCTACAACAGCTGTCGCTCCTGATTCCAAGGCCATTTTTTGACGATCTTCGTGACGACTCATGAGGATAATTTGTGAAGCGCCACGCATTCTAGCTGCGATGACAGCACATTGCCCAACAGCTCCATCGCCAATTACGACAACTTTATCACCTGTTTTCACATCTGCCACACGCGCTGCATGATAGCCAGTCGGCATAACATCAGCCAGAGTCAAGAGAGACTTGAGCATACCTTCTGTATAGTCAGATGGTTGTCCAGGAATTTTTACAAGGGCCCAATTGGCATAGTGGAAGCGGAGATATTCAGCTTGGAAATTTCCTCCTAGGTTATTTCCAATATGATTGTCACAGGAACCATCAAATCCAGCACGACAGGCATCACATTCGCCACAACCATGAGTAAATGGTACAATCACAAAATCACCGGGCTTGACCGTTGTAATGGCTTCTCCAGTTTCTTCAACGATTCCAATCGCTTCGTGTCCACTATTTTTATGTCCCGCTTTAATATCTGGATTTCGGTAACTCCAAAGATCCGAACCACAAACACAAGCACGAACTACACGGATAATGACATCATCCGATTCTTGAATTCTTGGACGTTTAACCTCTTCAATACCAACCTGACCTGCTTTTTTATAGACTGCTGATTTCATAAACATTTACCTCTCTGTATCTAACTTATTTCAAGTATACACTTTTTATGAAGCTTTCGCTCACTTATACTACGTCTCATTAATGATGATGTTCATGACTTTTATCTACTTCCAACTCCTCAATTTTACGCTTATGAACCTGGTGGCTTGCTAAGTCTGCATCTACCTCAATGGTAATATTTTGAAAACCACAATCTTTGAGTAGGGTTCGAATGGATTCTTTACAAACCTCCATCTGTCCGATCTCTTTTAGACAAACATGGATAATGGCATTTTTCTCCAAACCATCCATGGTCCATAGGTTAAGCTGATTGATACTAGCCACATACTCCAACCGTTCCAAATCACTCTTTACTTGCTTGATATCCACTCCTTCTGGCACGGCATCGAGGAAAATCTTGAGTGTAGACCAAAAACGTGGAATAGCCTTTAACAGAATGAAGAAGGAAATGACAAGAGATAAGAGCGGATCCAGAATATACCAGTCGGTAAATCGCAGAACAATAGCCATTAGGATAACAGCCAGCCAACCCAGAGTATCTTCCAGAAAATGCAGGCTAAGAATGGATTCGTTTTTTGTTTTTCCCTTGCGAACTACTAGACTCGCCAGCACATTAATGCTAACAGCAATGATTCCTAGCCAGAGGATACCCTCATCATTGACCGCTTGTGGATGAAAGAGTTTCGTTATATTCTCCAAAATGACTAAAGCAGATCCTGTCATGAGAATAACAGCCGTTACCAAGGCACCTAAGAGACTAAAACGTTTGTACCCCAAGGTGTAATGACTATCTTCTTCACGATTGGAGATTGTTTCTAGAAATGCTGATAGCCCAATTGCGATTGCATCTCCCAAGTCATGGACAGAGTCAGCAAGAACAGCACTAGAACCAAATACTCCACCAGCGATAAACTCGACAATGGCATAACTCAAATTTAAGAAAAAAGCTAGCCAAACCGCACCTTTCGTTGTCATTTTTCCGTCCTCCTTTGGTATAATAGTAGTATAAATATTCCCTTTACTAGTATTATCTCTTACTCCGAAAAGAAAGGATAGGGGCAAACTGTTCTCTTTGTAAGTTACTGAACGATTTGTTCAAAGTGTCCATATGACTAGTCAAGACCGTCGCATTACCAAGACACGAAAAGCTATCTATACTGCTTTTTTACAATTATTGAATCAAGAAGATTACGAATCCATCACAGTTCAGGAGATTATTGACCTAGCAGATGTCGGTCGCTCCACCTTTTACAGTCACTATGAAAGTAAGGAACTGCTTCTAGACGAGCTCTGCCGTTATCTCTTTCATCATCTTTTTGAACGTGAGGAAAATATATCTACAGAAGCTTATTTGGCTCATATCTTTTCACATTTTAAGAAAAATCAGGACCACGTCACCAGTCTTCTTTTCTCTAAAAACGACTACTTCCTCCGTCAATTGCAGAAAGAATTGGAACACCATGTTTATCCTATGGTCGCAGAGGACTTGCAAGTTTCCTATCCTAATATTCCTGCTTCTTATCTCAAACACTATGTTGTAACTAACTTTATCGAAACATTGACCTGGTGGCTGAAAAAGGGGAAATCTTACACAGAACAAGAAGTTATCCAGTTTTATTTGGAGATTTTAAAAGTGGGTTCGAACTAGAAAGGAGTATTTTCAATGACCAGCGTGCAATTTTATTTTCTATTTCCATCACTATTCATGCTTCACGAACTCGAAGAAATCGTTTGGATGCCATCCTTTGTCAAAAAAATATCAGCGCAGTTTCCAGATAATCTAATCCTTTCTTATTACACGCCTTTTGCTTTCAATGCTATTGTCTTAGAGCAATTTTTGATCCTACTTCTTTCGCTTTTCCTTAGTTACTGGTTTAACAACTATACCATTTACGCAACCATTGTAATTGCTTATATCTACCATGTTTTCGGACATCTGATTCAGACAGTCGTTATTCGAAAATATGTGCCTGGCTTGTTAACGGGCATTTTAACGAGCTTGTTTTCTCTATGCAATCTCAAAAATGAATTTCCAATTATACTTTATGGTTACTCTCTTTTTACCTTGTTGGTTATCATTTTAAATCTTGTAGTTTCATTTATGATTCTTCATAAAATCAGTCATAAAAAATAGCACTCAGGCAATCATATCCTAGAAAGGAAACATCTATTTCACTTTATCTTATTTTTAGCATCATCACAACCTTCTTAGCCCTTGCCTTTGCCCTCCTTCATTTATTGGCCAGCCTTTCAGAATTAAGAAAAGGCAAGAATACTCTAGGAAATCAACTTCTATTCATCGGAAGTTGCCTTGCGACCTTATCTCTCATCCTCTACTTCCTTTTGCCGATTGTAGCTTTATTCATTTGGCTGATTGGCTGTGCTTTGATTTGCTACGGAGCCTATTGGAATGGCAAACAAAAAGAAAACTTCCATCCAACCCACCATCTGGTTCGAATTGGAATCGCACTTGTGCTTACCCTCTTGTTAGCCTTGATATAATAAAAAGGATCGTCTGATCCTTTTTATTTACTGATAGGAGTATCAACTAATCCAATACTCCTTTGAGAATTGATTACTTTAGAATCCCTTCCTGCACCAAAAACTCACGTGCTACTTCTTCAGCCGATTTCCCTTCCACACCAACTTGGTAGTTCAGCTGACTCATCTGGCTTTCAGTGATTTTACCAGCTAGTTTATTAAGAACAGCTTCCAACTCAGGATGTTTTTCGAGTAATTCAGCTTTCATGAGTGGGGCTCCTTGATAAGGAGGGAAGAGGTGTTGATCATCCTCCAAAACTACCAAATCATAGCGAGCAATCTCCGCATCCGTCGAATAAGCATCCGTTATCTGGATATCACCTGATTGAATAGCTTGATAGCGTAAAGCAGGCTCCATGGTAACAACATTAAGATTCAAGCCATAAAGAGTTTTTAATCCTTTATTACCATCCTCACGGTCATTAAATTCGAGTGTAAATCCTGCTTTTAGCTGACCCTCAACCTTTTTCAAATCTGAAATCGTCTTAAGGCCATATTCTTGTGCAATCGTTCTTGGTACAGCTATTGCATAAGTATTTTGATAAGCCATAGGCTTAAGAAAATTGAGTTGATCCTGCTTTGAGATACCATCACGCGCTACTTCATAGACCTTCTCTGGATCATGACTAACTTTTGGGAAGGGCTGCAATAAACTTTCTGTTATAGTACCCGAAAACTCAGGATAAATATCAATGTCCCCTTTTTTCAGCGCTTGATAAAGGAAATCTGTCTTCCCAAAGTTAGGCTTGACCGTCACCGTCATATCCGTATTTTCCTCAATGAGAAGCTTGTACATATTCATGAGAATCTCAGGTTCAGGTCCCAACTTCCCAGCTATAACCAGATTTTCTTTCTCTTTATTTGGAATCATGCTTGGAGCATAACTTGCTCCCAAACCAAGCACCATAACAGCAAAGGCTGCAACAATTGTACGCAACTTTGCCTTTTCCAACCATTTGAGAACAACATTAAAGAGAATGGCCAAAATGGCTGATGAGATTGCACCGATTAAAATCAGACTAGCATTCCGACGATCAATTCCCAAAAGGATAAAGGAGCCCAATCCTCCAGCTCCAACAAGAGCAGCTAGAGTTGCTGTCCCAATGATCATAACGGTTGCTGTACGAACCCCCGATACAATGACTGGCATGGCAAGTGGAATTTCAAACTTCTTGAGTCGCTCCCACTTGGTCATTCCAAAAGCAATCCCTGCCTCCTCAAGGCTAGGATCAATGCCGTTCAAGGCTGTGATTGTATTTTCCAAAATCGGGAAAATAGCATAAATGACTAGAGCTGTAAGGGCCGGTAAGGTTCCAATTCCCATGAAAGGAATAAAGAGACCCAATAAAGCCATTGAAGGAATGGTCTGGAAGATACCCGCAATTTGTAGCACCCAATTCGCCGCTTTTTTGTGGCTATTTAGATAAACCGCAAGTGGGATGGTCAGAAAAATAGCAACCAATAAGGTCAAAAGCGATAATTGTAAGTGTTGACCAAGAGCGGTTAACCATTCCCCAAAACGCTCTTGAAAGGTTGAAATCAAATTAGACATGAAGGCTACCTCCAAATAAGTTTGCTACAAAGTCTGTCGCAGGCGCTTGTAAAATTGTTTCAGGGTCTGCGACCTGACGAATTTCTCCATCCTGCAAAACTGCAATTCGATCCCCTAATTTTAAGGCCTCATCCGTATCATGTGTTACGAAGATGGTCGTCATGCCGAATTCTTTATGTAATGCCTTGGTCAATTCTTGCAACTGCTTGCGTGAGATGGCATCCAAGGCTGAAAAAGGTTCGTCCATCAATAAAATTTTTGGTTCCCCAATGATGGCTCGTACAATGCCAATCCGCTGTTGCTCCCCACCAGATAACTCGCTTGGTAAACGATGAGCATAATCTTCCGCAGGAAGCCCCACTTTGGCTAAGAGTTCTTCTGTTTTAGAAATGATTTGTTCTTTAGTCCATCCCTTCATCTCAGGAATGAGAGCTATATTTTCCTCAACGGTCAAGTTAGGAAATAGGGCAATGGCTTGAAGGACATAGCCGGTACTGAGACGTAACTCCCGTTCATCATAGTCCTTGATGCGTTTCCCATCCATATAAATATTGCCATCTGTCGGCTCCAAAAGACGGTTAATCATCTTGATCATAGTGGTCTTTCCAGATCCTGAAGGTCCCACAAGAACCATAAATTCTCCATTTTCAATGCGGAGATTGACATCTTTTAAAATGTCCTTTTCCGTATAGCGCAAGGCTACATGTTTGTATTCAATCATTTAATCTACCTCATTTTTCACGATAACTTTACCAAAAGAATGGCTTCCTTCCAGATAAGCATGCGCTTCCTGAATTTGGTCAATCTTATAAACTTTTTCAGGCCCTACATCTACACGATACTGCTCGACAAAATCTACCAAAGCCTGAAGCTTGTCTTGACACACATTGCCAGAAGCAAAGGTCGTCAAGTAGAGATTGCGAGAGAGCATCTCAATCGGATCAAAGTCTGGAATAGTCCACTGTCCACCCAGTAGCCCACAAGAACAGATAATCGCACCTTCTGCTGTCCGCGCAAAAGTATCGAGAATAGCACTTGGACCAACAAGATCCAAAACCTTATCGAACTGCTCTTTCGTGTGCAAGACACCATCCTTCTCCAAAATCACTTGATCAAATCCGACTGCCTTTAACTGCTCTTCTTTAGCTAAATTTCGGCTAGTTCCTGCCAGATGAATATTAGGAAATTTCCCTTTCAGCAGTTTAGCAAAGGCAATTCCTACACCACTGGTTGCTCCGCGAACTAACACGCTATCTTTCTCCTCAATCTTGAGGTTAAGAAAAGATCCAAAAGCCGTGTAATAGATTTCCGGAAGGGCGATCAAACTTTCCAAATCAAGTTCTGTCTTGATTGGATAAATTTGTTCATTTGGAAGAAGTGTATACTCTGCATAACCTCCATCAAAGGCTCGCCCCATCTCTCCCATAATGGAAATGATTTGTTGCCCAATCTTCAAATCCGGTCGTGTCGTTTCTTCCACAAGACCGACACACTCAATCCCTAATACACGAGGAAATTTCACAGATGGTGATTGTCCCTTACGGGTAAAAATTTCACTATGATTGATGCCAAATCCTTGGATTTTCACCAGGGTCCAACCTGCCTTCAGGACTGGTTTTGGTCGTTCGACAACTTCTAATACCTCCGGTCCACCTGGAGTGCTTACAACAACTGCTTTCATAATGTATTCCTTTTTAAAATTTCCCTCTATTGGTCAAGTCTTCTACCTTGGGCATAACTTCCTTATTATCCCAATGTTCAACAATTTTCCCATTTTCTAAACGGAAGATATCGTATTGAGCATAGGCAACGCCATCAATCAATACCTGACCATAACTCACTGCAAAATTTCCTTGAGTCAAGAGTTGGAAAACAAAGTCATAGGCCACATGGTGCTCGCGTACGTAATCCTTATAAGCTTGACTCCCTTGCCCAATCTCATGATTATGCTGAATCACATCCTCTGTCACAAAGTCTTCCCATTGATCGAGCTCCTTGTTTTGGAAAATTTCTGTCAAGAAACGACGGACCAGCTGTTTATTTTCCGCTGACTTGTCCAAGTCCTTGATTTCAAAATCTCCAAAGATCTGATCAAGTTGCTCATTTTCAGGTGTACAATAATAGTCAATAACATCCCAATGCTCAACGATATGACCATTTTCATCTGCACGGAAAGTATCTGTAGTCACCCATTGGGCTTCTCCACCGTTTAGGTACTGGTGCACATGAACAAAAACCAGATTGCCATCTTCAATGGTACGAACAATCTTGATTTCACGTTCTGGATGGCGCTTGATAAAATCTGCAAAAAAAGTAGCGAATCCTTCTTTCCCATCCGGCACTCCTGTCGAGTGTTGGATATAGGTATCCCCTAATAAGCTTGCTTGCGCTTCTGCTACACGGCCATCTTGAATAGCACGAATATATAGATTTTGTGCATTTTGTGCTTGAATGGACATGATTTATTCCTCGTTTTCTTTTTTCTTTAAATTAGTGATAATACGCTCTTGATAAGCTTCAAATTCCTGGATTTCTTGATCCGAAAATCCTTGGTAGAAAATTTCACCTAACTCTTTACTGACACGGTCTCCAATTTCTTTTTGCGCCCAACCGAGATCTGTCAAAGAGATATATTTTTTTCTTTTATCCTGTGTACAAGGCTTAATCGCAACCAAACCCTGTTCTTCTAATTTCTTAACCATACTGGTCAGCGTATTGTTTGCCAGACCTGTCGCAAGAGCAATATCAGTTGCGGTAGCACAACCCAACTCTTGCTTCCACAAGATTGTTAAAATTTTTCCCTGCTCACTTCTGTATTGGGCATCTGGTTCCTTGCTCAAGAGTTTTTGAAAGATACGCCCATTCAACAATCGAATCTGTAGAGCTTGGTAGCCCCCTAACATCTTGTCCATTTTGTCTCCTTTACTTCTATATCGAACTTTCTGAATTTATTGTAAGACTTTTCATTACATCTGTCAACTATTTCGATATAGAAATAATAAAAAACTTCCTACCCAAAAGTAGAAAGTCATCATTTTTATAAAATTAAACATGAATCACATCTGAAGCATTCCTCTTAAAGAAACTACTATGGACCAGATAAGGACCATACTTAGAATTTTGACTAGAAACCAAACATAAAGGAATGATAAAAATTTTTATAAAGTAGAGTAAGCAAAAAAGTAAAAAATAACTAAAACTAAGAGTTTTTAAATCAAGAAAGTAAAGATAACAGACAATTGATGTATTCAATAGAATATTAAATCCCGTAGCAAAACTAGCTGACATGATATTCGTCTTGATCTGAGAATTAAAGAGTTTGACAAGAAATAAGGCTAATAAAGAAGTATTATAGATACAAATCGGTTTATAATTATTACGATAGAAAACTAAACATTTATTATTATAAAAAACAAGCCCTCTGCTAAAATTACTCGCTTTGTTAATCCAAACATGGGAAACTCCACTGATATCACTCCAAGGAACAAATAAATCTAACCTTCTAATGTATATCCCATCCTGAGTAATATAAAATTTCCAAGGACAAAGAAAATTAATACCAATTCCAACTAGAATTAATAAAACGAGGAAATACCCTAACTGTGTTTGATGAAAGTTGAAGACGTAATCAAAGATAGTAACTGTTTGAATTCCTCGCCCAGCAATTTGATGAACACCCAAAAAATATAAAATAACTATAAATAGAACAAATCTATAATAAATACTATGAAACTTCACACTTTTTGGCATAGAAATTATTCTCCTGGATTATAGAATCATCATCAAATAATGCTTTTCGTTCTTATATAACACTAGTATACCATTAAATACTCAAAGAATATAAAAATCAAAGAAGAGATTTTAAAAAATAGAGCTTGGCCTTGACCAAACTCTTCATTTTTCTACTCTTCCTCAACTAAGCGTTTAAACTCTGCTTGGATCTCTGTATTCTCTGTCGGTTTTAAGTACATAACCCCACCATTTGTTGTTGGAGAATGAAAAACAATCGCTTCCCCAGTATCAGTTATCGCAAAAAAGTAGCTATGCACGTCCGGGTATTTATCCCAGTTACTATAGCGTTCCACAATACGGTACTTAGCAGTTCCTAAACCTATATCCGTGTATTCGGCATTCATTTTTTCGCTTGGTCCATCTCCAAAGGTATAGAGATTATCTGCACCAACATCCCCTCCTGATATTCCCTTTTCGTAATTAGGTTGACCAAGTCTTTCACCCCACCCTTTTATGAACTCTTCTAATTTAGCAGATTTCCTAGCATTCCAAGGAGCTTTTTGGTCTTCACCCGAAATAGACTTACTACTACTAGAAGTTTCAAATTTCTGCCAATCAAGTTGATTGAAATCTAGCATTTCTGCTTCTGTTTTTCCAAAATCTGCATGCAAACTTTTATTACCAGGAACTAGAACATCCTGTTCTTGTAGTTTACTTGCAGCTTGCTGGTTTGAATTCAGATGATAAAGTACTCCTCTACCTTGACCTGTTCCAGAGGACCAACCTAATTCTAGAATATCACCACCCTTATAGATATTCATAGAATTTCTAGCACCACCATGGCCTGCAACAAAACCCTCTGCCAAAAGTACCGGTTTCTCATTTACTAAATAATAAAGTCCCGAAATAAAATAACCGCCACTAGATTGCTCAACACCAATTAGCAATTCCTCTACACCATCTTTATTAAGATCCGCATAGGCATAGCTAATCTTATCTGATTGAAAAACCGCATTTTCAACTGACCAACTATTGATAGGGCGTTCAGTGCCTTGTAAACTCTTATAGAGATTAGCGATTACATTAAGATCTTTCGGTGTAGATAGGATTTTTTTGTAATCCTCAAAAACTGGCTTGTATAAATCTTTGTAATCTTTCTTAGACTCTCCAGACTTTATCTCGTTACTAGTAGTTGACTGACTAGTTGTAGCAGATAAACTAGTATCATCACTAGAAACATCAGAATTTTGATTACTACAACCAACTGTTAAAAAACTAAATATAAGAATAAACAGATTTCCTACTATACTTCTATTACCCATAAAAATCTCCTCTTGAAATGAATGGTGACCATAGCTTTGCCTACATTATATCAAATATTTTAGAGTTTCGGTAAAATAAAAAAACTTATATATACAAATACTAAGTAAATAAGTTCTATAATTCTTATATTAGATACACCTTCGATAAATACTATAGATCTAAACATAATGTAGGAAAGGCCAATAGGAGCTATAACAAAAAGAGATTAAACCATTATTTAAAGGTAATTTATAATACGATTAAATTATAATAGAAACTTACATGAAAATAAAGAAAAGAACATTAACACATCGAAAGACCAAAATAGAAATGCAGATAGAATCTAGAAAAAAAATACAAAATTGCTAAAAAAACTTATATATTCGGTTAGTTTAATAACATAAAACCTAGAAACTTCCTAAGTGTGAAACAAAAAGAGTGAATCTTTTGTTTCACTCCAGATTATGTGACTTTCAGTCCGTCTCGCTCCGTGAGATGCGAGACAAATAAACCACCCGCTATGCGGGTGCGCATCGAAGGTTATACCAAAAAAACTCCAAACGCGATACAATAAAGGTGTTCAAGCCAATTGTAAAGCGAAAGAAGAAAACCATGGCACAAAAGACACATAGTTTATCACACACAAAGTGGCACTGTAAGTATCACATTGTGTTCACCCCTAAGTATAGACGAAAAGTCATTTATAATCAATATCGAAGTAGTTTGGGAGAAATATTCCGCCGATTATGTAGTTATAAAGGTGTTGAGATTATCGAGGGCCATTTAATGCCTGATCATGTACATATGTTAGTCAGTATTCCACTGAGGATAAGTGTTTCAAGTTTCATGGGTTATTTAAAAGGTAAAAGTGCACTCATGATGTTTGACAAACACGCTAATCTCAAGTACAAGTTTGGGAATCGGCATTTCTGGGCAGAAGGTTACTATGTGAGTACAGTAGGGCTTAATGAAGCCACAATTAAGAAATATATCCAGGAACAGGAAAAGCATGATATAGCACTAGATAAATTGAGTGTAAAAGAATATGAGGATCCCTTTAGGGATAGTGGTAAGTAATACTCACGCCTCTTTAAGAGGCAAGTGACGAGTCAAGAGCAATGA
>NZ_JAWERU010000023.1:0-26123 GCF_032481935.1 Streptococcus sp. | reverse complement strand
TTCAATACGTTTGTGTGAAATTTGTGATACGTGAACAAGTCCATCGATACCTGGCAATACTTCAACAAATGCACCGAAGTCAGTCAAACGTTTAACTGTACCTTCTACAACATCACCTTTAGCCAATTTTTGCTCAACGCCATCCCATGGTCCAGGTGTTGTAGCTTTAAGTGAAAGTGATACACGTCCTTCTTCTTCGTTAAGATCAAGGATTTTCACTTCAACTTCTTCACCAACAGTTACAACTGATTTTGGTGAAACGTTACGTTCGTGTGACAATTCAGTCAAGTGAACCAATCCGTCAACACCACCAAGGTCGATGAAAGCACCGAAGCTTGTGATACGCGCAACTTTACCAGTTACAACATCACCAACAGCCAATTTACCGAATACTTCAGCACGAGCTGCTGCAGTTGCTGCTTCTACAACTTCACGACGTGAAAGGATGAAGCGGTTTTCTTTAGGATCAACTTCTTTGATTTTAGCATCAAACTCTTGACCTACAAAACGCTCAGTGTTACGTACAAAACGAGTATCCAACATTGAAGCTGGGATAAATCCACGTACACCTTCAAATTCTACTGAAAGTCCACCCTTAACAGCGCGAGTTCCTTTAACTGTAACAACTTCTTCTTCGCGTCCTACAAGTTTGTCCCATGCTTTGCGAGCTTCAAGGCGTTTTTTAGATACAAGGTATGTTACTGTATCAGTATCTTTACCAACTACTTGACGAAGTACAAGAACATCCAATACTTCACCTACTTTTACAAAGTCATTGATATCTGCATCGCGATCGTTTGTCAATTCGCGAAGAGTCAAGACACCTTCAACACCAGTTCCAGAGATTGCAACATTAGCTTGAGTAGCATCAACTGTCAATACTTCAGCACTAACAACATCACCTGGCTCAACTTGGCTAACGAACTTGGCTAACGCTATTTAGCAAATCTTCAAATTCGTTCATCTAAAAAATCCTCCAACAATCAAGTTTTTCTTAAACTTGACATACTTATAATTTTTTCCTAAGCACCCGCAAAGACATGTTATATCGTTCACGTCCTTCAATTATAAAAATAAAATACCCTAAGATATTTTTCTTTTTATCTTGAATTTATTACCTAAGAACTGGGGTAGCTGGATTCGAACCAACGCATGAGGGAGTCAAAGTCCCTTGCCTTACCGCTTGGCTATACCCCAAAAGTGAAATGGAGAGAGAGGGATTCGAACCCCCGAACCCGAAGGAGCGGATTTACAGTCCGCCGCGTTTAGCCTCTTCGCTATCTCTCCAATGTTCAACAAAAACTATTATATCATGAAAATTTACAAAAAACAAGCTTTATTTTGCTAAATTATAGTTTTCAATCAAAATTTCCACAGCTTTTTCAAGTTTTTTATAAAAACTATCGACATTTCCATTCTTTATGATTGCGAATTGATTATCTAGTTCAGCAATTTCACCGATAATCTTTTTCCCAATGGTTAATGTGTAGCCTTCAAACTTTTCCTGACCAACTAAAACAGTTGCGTCTGTTAATTGAATTTCAATTTTTTTATCTTTTTTACTCATACCATACCTCTTTTCACTCTTCTTATTGTACAAGAAATTTAAAAAACTGGCAAGAAAAAACTCTTTATAAGGGCAGCCTTGATAAAGAGTTTTTGTGAGAGAATCTATTTTTTTAATCTAGGGAAGACTCATTGTTAGTGGGTTGTCCCACCCACTAATTTTATGTCCTTATCTTTATAATCTACGATAGCACCAATTGCAGCTTCGATACCTCTGACGATATCAGTTAAATTCATAGATGCTGTATTAGGTTTATTGATCACTTGTTCTGTCATATAAGGAATATGCATAAATCCTGCTCTCATATTGGGAAACTTTTTATCCGCTAAATAGAGAGCCTGATACATCAAATGATTGCAAACAAAGGTTCCTGCTGTATTGGACACTGTAGCTGGTAACCCTTCCTCCTTTATCGCTTGTACCATTGCTTTGATTGGTAGAGTGCTGAAATAAGCTGCTTGACCGTCTAGGCGAATAGGAGTATCAATCGGCTGATTCCCTTGGTTATCTGGAATTCTAGCATCATCTTGATTGATGGCAACTCGCTCAGGAGTTAGACTAGCTCTTCCTCCTGCCTGTCCGATGCAAAGCACAGCATCTGGATGGTATCGATTTATTTCTGCTTCTAAAACCTCTGCTGATTGATAAAAGACCGTTGGGATTGCTACCCAATGAACCTCTGCGCCATGAATCTCTGACGGTAATGATTTAACAGCTTCCAAGGCTGGATTGACCTTTTCACCACCGAAAGGATCAAAACCTGTAACTAATATTTTCATTTTATTTCCTTTGCTAAAATGCCAAAAAGTACATCAAAAATACATGGATGATAATCATGACAATAGCTACTCCTACCTGCGCTTTAATAACCCCATTTGAATCTTTCATATCCAGGAGAGCTGCCGGTAAAGCATTAAAGTTAGCCGCCATTGGAGTCAATAAGGTTCCACAGCAACCTGCCGTCATTGCTAGAGCTGCAGCCACGATTGGATCAGCTCCCAAGGCAAATACAAAGGGAACACCAATTCCAGCAGTAATAACCGTGAAGGCAGCAAATGCATTCCCCATTATCATGGAGAATAGAACCATCCCAAGGACATAAGCCACTACACCCATAAAACGACTACCCGAAGGAACTAAACCGCTTATTAAATGCGAAATCAAGTCTCCAACGCCTGCAACGGTAAAAATTGCTCCCAAAGCCCCTAAAAGTTGAGGCACAATCCCACTAGTTGAGACTTGCTGAACCATGCGATTATTTTCTGCTAACAAGCTTTTAGGAGAATTCTTAGTAATCAATAAAAGAGAGATGGTTGCAAAAAATGCTGCAAGGCTGATAGCAATCTTACTAAAGTCAGGAATCATTTTTGCTAATACCAAAGCAATCAAAGCCATTAACATGACCGGAATAAAAATTTTATTCTTTAGTCGTTTAGCTTCAATGTTTGCCTTGACTTCATCCAGAGACGGTAAGGTTCCGATACGAACCTGTTTAAAGAGAGTTAGTAGTGCTAATAGCACTACGATAACTCCAATACAGATAGAAGGTAGATAAGAACCACCGATAAAACTGATGCCCAATAAAGCCCAAAACCCAGCTGTTCCAAAGCGAACTGGGTTTGTTTTATCTTTATAGCTACAATAAGCCGTATGAAGGAATTGACAACCAATCACAATATAGGTCAACTCTAATAACTGACTTGCTAGATTGCTCATTCTTCTTTTCCTTTACTAAGCTTTTTCACTAGCAGTTTTCTATCAAACAGGTAATTGTAAATTCCTACCACAAGTAGGGCCACTCCTGCAACAATAAGCGAAGCCGAAGCGATTCCTGCATAATTACTTTCATAACCCAATTGGTCCAGAGTGCCCCCCACCAAGAGGACACCACCTGCACCAACGAAAGTGTTCTGAGCAAAGAAATTTGCAAAATTATCATTTGCTGCTGCACGCGCTTTTAGCGCTTCGCTCTCCTGCTCCGTTAATTTTCTACCTAATTGAGACTCTGCTGCTGCTTGTCCCATGGGTTGAACCAAAGGCCTTACAAACTGCGGATGTCCTCCTAGACGGATGGCAAAGAAGCTATCGAGTTCCCGAAAAAAGAAATACACTGTATAAAAACTTCCTACGGTCAGACCTTTAATCTTTTGAATCAAGTCAATCGAACGTTGCTTGAGGCCAAAAGTTTCAGATAAACCTACCAGTGGCAAGGTTACCATAAAAATCGTAAGAACTCGTTGATTACTAAATTCTTTTCCCAAAATTTCCAAGAATTCAACAAGAGAAACTCCAGAAACTAGAGCTGTAACTAAACTAGCTAAGACTACCGTTGCGATGGTATCCAATTTATAGATAAAACCAACCACAATGATAACTATCCCTATTAGTTTAATCCATTCCATATAGGCCTCTTTCCCAAAACACTAGTCTGTTTTATTTGACATGACTTTCTAGTTCTTTTTGGTATTTATTGTTTGATTCCAATTTTTCTTTTTGCCATTTTTCAAGAGCTGCTTGATATTCTTTAGCAGTTACAATCTCTTTTTGCAATTTCATTCCCTTGAAGATGTACGGATCACCCTTAATACCAACTTGTGAGTATGGTTTTGAGAAAGGAACGATGTTGCTGACAACTGGTGAACCACCTGATGAGGCTGTCGGTATCAAGAGAGAGCTATCTGTGAGCCAAGCTTGGGCTTTAGCATATTTTTCATATCTCTTATTCAAATCGTTTGTCTCAGAAACTGCATCATCTAGGAGTTTCTTATATTGGTCTAAACCAAGTTGAGCTACTACTTCCTTGTCTTTTCCTTTAGTAATACCAAGATGTTTCATAGCAGAACCGGTCTTAGGATCCATGATATTGAGATAACTTGCTGGGTCTTGATAACTTGGAGCCCATCCAGTATTATTCAAATCATAGTCTTTTTGAGCAGGAACACGCGCTTGTGATGTAATACTTTCCTTTTCATTGTCAGTCATTTGAAGGACATCGATGACGACATTTTCAGAACCAAGAGTTGATTCGATTGATTGCTTGAAGGAATTGCTTTGTTGAACAGCAATTGTATTTGTCTGTTCAACTGGGACATCCAAGTGAATTGGGAAGGTTACACCTTTTGATTCCAATTCTTTCTTAGCTTTTTCAAATGAAGCTTTGGCTTTGTCAGGATTGTAGATGGTATCTTTTCCGTCAACGAGCTCAACACCTTTCCATTGGTCCCCATAGTTGACCAATTCTTTTTGAGCGATATCACCAAAGTTTTTGCCACCAGATTGAACGAAATTGTCTGGTACTAGGCTATTACGAATAATCTTGTCCGCACCATCTTCACCATTGAGTTGGGCAGCATAAGAATGACGGTTGAAGGCAAAGTTGATGGCTTGACGGAAGTCCTTGTTCAACATTGCTTCTTTTGTAGAAGTTTTCTGTTCTTCACTTGTTTTCGCTGTCTTATTGAAAGATTGACGGTTTACGTTAAAGGTAAAGTAGTAACTAGTTGAATCCTGTGGACTATATGTAATTTTATCCCCGTATTGTTCCAAAGTAGAAGCAAAGTTTGAGCTACTTGGGAAGAGGCGAGCTGTTGTGTAAACACCCGAAGAGAAGCTACGGATCAAGGATTCTTGGTCTGAACCATCATAGTAAGTTAATTTAACTTTCTCGATTTTAACCTTCTCTTTATCCCAATAATTTGGGTTCTTTTCATATTCGATTAAAGATTTTGAAGTCAATGTCTTCAAAATATATGGACCGTTATAAAGAATACCAGCTGGACTGACCGTTCCATAATTTTTACCAGAAGCTTTGAGGAATTCTTCATTTACTGGCAACATAGTTGCTGAAGTTACTTTGGAATTCCAGAAAGTTTCAGGTGCGTTTAGAGTGTACTCAACAGTATAATCATCCACTGCCTTAACTCCAACTGTTGAGAAATCGTTAGTCTCACCAGTCATATACTCATTCAAACCCTTAATTGAGTTTTGAATAAGAGTGACACCGTCTGATTTGCCATCAGCTACGTGTTTCAACCCTGTAACAAAATCATGCGCAGTTACTTCAGCGTATTCTTCACCTTCTGACGTGTACCATTTAACCCCTTTACGAAGTTTATAAGTATAAGTCAAACCGTCTTGTGAGACACTCCAATCCTCAGCGAGGGAAGGAATCAAATTTCCATATTCATCGTTTTCCAACAAACCATCAACAACGTTACCGATGATATCAGTTGTTGAAGTACGAGTTGCGATACTGTAGTCCAAAGATGATGGGTCTACTCCATAGACATAAGAGAAGGTTGTAGGCGCATCTGCTTCCTTGTCGGCTTTACCACAGGCTACAAGAAGAACTGCTGTACTCAGGACCACTCCTGCTGTTAACATCCACTTTTTCGTTTTCATAAAGATCTCCTTTAATAATTTTTAATCTACTTTTACAATCCAACCTTCTGGTGCTTCAATGTCACCAAATTGAATACCTGTCAATTCATCGTATAGTTTACGAGTCACTGGACCAACCTCTGTCTCACTGTAGAAAACGTGGAAGTCATCACCATGTTGGATTCCTCCAATTGGTGAGATAACTGCCGCAGTACCGCAGGCACCTGCTTCTACAAATCGAGCCAAGTTATCAATTGGTACATTTCCCTCAACAGGCTTCAAGCCTAAACGATGCTCTGCCAAGTAAAGCAATGAATACTTGGTAATCGATGGCAAAATTGACGGACTCAATGGGGTTACAAACTCATTATCAGCTGTAATTCCAAAGAAGTTCGCTGAACCAACTTCTTCAATCTTAGTGTGGGTTGATGGGTCTAGATAAATAACATCTGAGAAATGACGGGATTTAGCCATTTTTCCTGGCAAAAGACTCGCTGCATAGTTACCACCGACCTTGGCAGCCCCTGTTCCATTTGGTGCAGCACGGTCATACTCGTCTTGAATCAAGAAGTTTGTTGGAACCAATCCACCCTTAAAGTAATTTCCAACTGGCATAGCAAAGATGGTAAAAATATACTCCTCAGCTGGTTTTACCCCAATGATATCTCCAACACCAATCAAGAGCGGACGAAGGTAAAGAGTTCCACCAGTTCCATAAGGGGGTACGTATTCTTCATTTGCACGAACAACGGCTTTACAAGCCTCTACAAACATTTCTGTTGGAACTTGTGGCATCAAGAGACGATCACAGGTACGTTGCAGACGTTTAGCATTTTCATCTGGACGGAAGAGTTGAATACTGCCATCCTTTGTACGATAGGCTTTCAATCCTTCAAATGCTTGCTGTCCATAGTGAAGGCTTGGAGATGATTCTGAAATATGCAAGGTTGCATCTTCTGTTAATTCTCCTTGAGACCATTGTCCATTTTTAAAATTAGCGATATAACGATAAGGTAGTTTCATATAGGAAAAACCGAGATTTTCCCAATCAATCGTAACTGTCATGACAATCTCCTTTATTCTAATCAAGCTCTGTGTTCTATTCTACACTATTCTCCTAAAAATTCAAGTATTATTTGTAATTTTCTGAAAATTTTACTTATAAAAAATCAGTCACTAGGACTGATTTTTAATTTTCTTTGTCTTCTTTAAAGATATCTTTGAGATAAGCATCAAAAACTTCTTCATCAGAAATGCTATCTGAAATGAAGTTTCCATTGCTTGTGCGTTCCGATAGATTTAAATCTTGTAGGATTGCTTCGTAAGTCGTTCCATTATTTGATTGGATGACAAGCGTTTGCTCTCCATCTTCTACTTCTGTACTAAAGAGATCTCCAACAAATCCTTGCTCTGATACTGCACCAGCAAGGAAGACACGATGTGGTTTGCTCTTTAATTCTCTAAGGACTTGAAGACCACGATTAGCACGACTGGTTGCTGGAATTTCCTCAATCGAAACGCGCTTAAGACTTCCACGATGCGTCAAAAGATAGAAAGATGAAGTGTTGCAGATAAAGGCTGCTTGTATCACATCATCTGCTTTCAGATTCATAGCTTTGACACCTGCAGCTTTAGCACCCACAACTGGAACCTCTTCGATATTAAAGCGAAGAGCGTAGCCATTCTTACTGATTAATAGGACATCATCCAATTTAATCGGAGCTACTGCTACAATCTGGTCAGTCTCATCTTTCAACTTAGCATATTTGACAGACTTAGAGCGATAGGTTCTCCATGGAGAAAATTCTTTGCGTTCGACACGTTTGATTTGACCAAGGCGAGTCGCTACAAAGTAAGTTGTCGCATCATCAAACTGATCCACAACTTCTACATAGATCACTTCTTCATTGGTTTCAAAGTTTGTAATAGACTGGCTCAAATGCTCTCCGATATCCTTCCAACGAATATCTGCTAACTCATGGACTGGTCGGTAAATGACATTTCCAAGCGTTGTAAAGATTAAGAGGTGCTGAGTAGTTTTGACAGATTGAACGAATAGCAATCGGTCGTCGTCCCGTTTACCAATTTCTTCAAGTGTTGAAGCTGCAAAGGAACGAGGGCTAGTACGTTTGATATAGCCCGCCTTAGTCACGCTGACGTAAGTATCTTCTTCAGCGATAAGACTAGCTGTATCAATCTCAATCACTTTTGCTGTATCTTCTAAAGTACTCAAACGTGGAGTCGCAAATTTCTTCTTGACTTCACGGAGTTCTTTCTTCATGAGATTGTACATGGTTCGTTCGTCACCGATGATAGCCGCAAGCATAGCAATCTTTTCACGTAGTTCTGCTTCTTCTTCCTGCAAGACAACCACGTCTGTATTGGTCAAACGATACAATTGCAAGGTAACGATGGCCTCAGCCTGTTCTTCTGTAAAATCATAGCTGACCTTGAGGTTCTCTTTGGCATCAGCCTTGTTCTCAGAAGCACGGATAAGAGCAATGACTTCATCTAAAATAGAGATGACACGAATCAAACCTTCCACGATATGGAGACGTTTTTCAGCCTTTTCCTTGTCAAAGCGAGAACGTGCCAAGATGACTTCACGACGGTGGGCAATATAGCTAGACAATATAGGCACAATTCCAACCTGACGAGGGGTGAAATTGTCAATAGCCACCATATTAAAGTTGTAGTTGATTTGTAGGTCAGTATACTTGAAAAGATAGTTGAGAACAAGCTCGGTATTCGCATCTTTCTTGAGTTCAATAGCAATGCGAAGACCGTCACGGTCAGACTCATCCCGAACCTCAGCGATACCTGCCACCTTGTTATTGACACGAACTTCATCGATTTTCTTGACCAAGTTAGCCTTATTGATTTCATAAGGAATCTCAGTGATAACGATTTGTTCCTTACCACCTTTAAGCTTCTCAATTTCTGTCTTAGAACGAACAACCACGCGCCCCTTACCAGTTTCATAGGCCTTTTTGATTTCGTCTCGTCCTTGAATAATGGCTCCTGTAGGGAAATCTGGTCCAGGCAAGAATTCCATCAACTTATCTACCTTGGCAGTTGGGTGATCAATCATGTAGACTGTCGCATCAATAACTTCAGCCAAATTATGCGGTGGAATATCTGTGGCATACCCAGCTGAAATCCCAGTTGAACCATTGACTAAGAGGTTTGGAAAGGCTGCTGGTAAGACAGTTGGCTCTTTCTCCGTATCGTCAAAGTTCCAAGCAAAGGGAACTGTCTTTTTATCGATATCTTGAAGGAGATAGCCTGCAATCTCAGACAAACGCGCCTCTGTATAACGCATAGCCGCAGGCGGATCTCCGTCCATCGAACCATTATTACCGTGCATTTCAACTAGAATCTCACGGTTTTTCCAGTCCTGAGACATGCGCACCATGGCGTCATAGATGGAACTGTCACCATGTGGGTGGAAATTCCCCATGATGTTCCCGACAGACTTGGCCGACTTACGGTAGCTCTTGTCAAAAGTATTGCCATCCTTATTCATCGAATAAAGAATACGACGTTGAACCGGCTTCAATCCATCCCGAATGTCTGGCAAAGCCCGATCTTGAATGATGTACTTGGAGTAGCGACCAAAGCGCTCTCCCATGATGTCCTCTAGGGACATATTTTGGATATTACTCATATAGGATACAAAGCCCGTAAAATGCAAAGTGAAAATATGAAATTCTCACAGTGAGCGATGCTCACAAGAGAATTTATCTTTTTCACACAGCATTTAGGGCGTGTTCAACTCCTTTCCAAAAATGTTGAGTAGATTTTACAGAATAAAGGAATTTAGTTACCTTCAGTAACCAAACGGCCCTTTCCGTAGTTTAATCTTTTAAATTGTGTTCTTTATTTTGATTTAGAAGTTTTTCTTTAGCGTACTCAATCATCTTCTCAGCCACTTCTTTTTCATACTTAAATCCCATCTTTTGAGCAAGATATTGAGCTTCTTGGTGGAAAAGTTGCATGGTAGCAAATAAAGACTGAGTGATTTTGTCTAAACTTGAGAAATCAAGAAGAACAGAAAATTCCTTCTCCTTCTCAGAAGGCAAGTAGTTAAAGAGGTACTTGTAGTTCTTACCGATGTCGATTACTCCTCTATCACTTGCTACCTGCCAAGCTAAGATTTTCAAGAGTTCTTGCTGACAAATACCGTAGAGATGGTCCGTTGCATAAATGACTTGCTTACGACAAATTCCTTTGACCACGTAGGCTGACACCCACCAAAATTCATTACAAGATTTTTCAAAATCAATCGCTCTAGCTGGATTCGTCCAGTAACGCCCTAAACTTGGAGAATAAGACTCAAACAAACCCTTCTCATCTACTAAAACTGTGAATCCTGCCTCACTATCCACCCATTCGTTGATGTGATCTTTAGGACAGAGGGTCAAATCGATGCGATTGGCATCTTCAAAGAGCATGAGATAGAGGCGGCGATGGTCAAGTACGTTATGCTGCTCGATGATGCGCTTGCCAAACTCTTCCAACCAAGCAAGGTCGGCCGTCAGGCCATCCAAATCCTCCACAATGTAGACCACATCATAGTCTTGGAACTCATCCTTGGGAGCTCGATCCTCTGTTCTTGAACCAGATATAGCCACAGCTTCGACTTTTAAAGTTTCAGCTATTTGTAAAATCAGATTCATCATTTCTGTTTCAGTTCTCATCTATAACATCCTCATCTGAAGTCAGACTAGTAAAAGGAAAATCATCTTGCTTTTGTTGTTGAAGTTTTCGAACTCTTTTTCTTTCAAGCTCTCCGACTATAAATTGGATAATAGAACTGATTCCAAAAAGTGGTAGTAGTAACATAATTCCCATTTCTTCCGTCAGCATTAAAAAGAGGAAGTTAATAATCGAAAATATTGCTAAAAACCAGGCATTTATCCTAAGAAATTTTGAGTAACTATTAGGATAATGCTTGAGATGTTTATTGCTCTTATAAATAGCTGTGAATCCAAAAGCAAGGCTCACTGGTGTGAAAATATAGAAGTCAAAAACATAGAAGAGCAATCCTGCATAAGGATTAGACCTTAAAGGATTATCAAATAAAAAGACACTTGCAATTACTATGGTTAGTAGTAAAAATTCAAGAAAGCGACTTTGCTCAGGTTTTCCTTGTTTAGCAATCATATATATCACTGCGCCTAGAACTAGGACTATCACAAGAAAAGGAGTATCAAACAATAAACTGATCATGATTTATACCTCTTTTAGAGAGCTAAAATTAAGAAATATAGACGATTTTTCAGATCAATCCTTGAGACTGACGCCATTTATCATAGGTTTCAATGTCTATTTTGACCATATTCATACAAAGTCCTACAACAGCCATATCATCCAAGTAGCCTGCTAACGGAATAAAATCTGGAATAATGTCAATTGGGGAAAGGAAATAAATAAGTGCGCTTAAAACGGCTAAAATAGTTCCATAAGGAACCGTTGTGTATTTCCCTTGAGCATAATTTTTCACTAAAGAAATCATGACTGGGATCATTGTAAATTTCTTACCAACCAATGGCATCTCTTTAATTCTTTGCTCCAAACGATACAAAAAATCATCTAATTCATCTTTATCGTTTAATAGGGCCTCAGATTGCGCATAGCCACTTTCAAGAGCTTCTTTAACTTGCTCTTCACTTAGATTTTCAGACATATCTTGTCCTCCATTTGTATTTATATCCTAATTTTAAAACATTGTCGCTTCTTCCAGCGTAAACTTGACATTGTCTTCGATCCACTTACGACGTGGTTCGACCTTGTCACCCATGAGGACATTGACACGACGTTCTGCACGTGCTAAGTCTTCAATCGTGACACGAATGAGAGTTCGAGTTTCTGGGTTCATGGTTGTTTCCCAGAGTTGGTCCGCATTCATCTCACCAAGCCCCTTGTAGCGTTGGAGGGTAGCCCCTTTACCGAACTGCTTACGTAGTTCCTCTAGCTCGCCATCCGTCCAAGCATAGGCCACTTCTTCTTTCTTGCCTTTACCTTTAGACATCTTGTAAAGTGGAGGAAGGGCGATATAGACATGTCCAGCTTCGACTAGTGGACGCATATAGCGATAAAAGAAAGTTAAAAGTAGAGTTTGAATGTGGGCACCGTCGGTATCCGCATCTGTCATGATAATAATCTTGTCATAGTTAGCATCTTCAAGAGAAAAGTCTGCTCCAACACCTGCACCGATGGTATAAATCATGGTATTGATTTCTTCATTTTTGAGGATATCCGCCATCTTAGCCTTGGCTGTATTAATAACCTTACCTCGAAGAGGCAAGATAGCCTGGAATTTACGGTCACGGCCTTGCTTAGCAGAACCACCGGCAGAATCTCCTTCGACTAGGTAAAGTTCATTCTTAGCTGGATTTTTAGACTGGGCTGGGGTTAATTTCCCAGAAAGCAAGCCCTTGTCTTTCTTATTCTTCTTGCCATTACGACTCTCGTCACGCGCCTTACGTGCTGCTTCACGGGCATCACGCGCCTTGATTGCCTTGCGAATCAGATTAGAAGCCAACTCCCCATTTTCCATAAGGAAGAAAGTTAATTTATCAGCTACAATACCATCTACAACCGGACGAGCAAGTGGACTTCCTAGTTTATCCTTAGTCTGTCCTTCAAACTGCAAATGTTCTTCAGGAACAAGGATGGAAAGAACTGCCGCCAACCCTTCACGGTAATCTGAACCTTCTAGGTTTTTATCTTTTTCTTTGAGAAGGCCAGTTTTTCGCGCATAGTCGTTCATAACTTTGGTAATGGCAGACTTGAGTCCTGTCTCATGCGTTCCACCGTCCTTGGTACGGACGTTATTAACAAAGGACAAGATGTTATCTGAAAATCCATCGTTATACTGAAGGGCTACTTCTACTTGAAAACCATTATCTTCGCCTTCAAAGTAAAGGACTGGCGTCAAGGTTTCCTTGTCTTCATTGAGGTAGGAAACAAAGTCTTGTACTCCATTCTCATAATGGAATTCGATAGATTCATCTGTCCGTTTGTCTGTTAGTGACAAGGTAACATTCTTCAAGAGAAAGGCCGACTCATTGAGACGCTCTGAAATGGTATTGTACTTGAAGTCTGTCGTAGAAAAGATACTAGCATCAGGCATGAAGGTCACTTTTGTACCTGTCTTAGATTTTGGTGCCGTTCCAACCTTTTCAAGAGTTGTTACTGGCTTCCCACCATTTTCAAAGCGTTGTTTGTAAACAGCCCCATCACGTGTAATTTCTACTTCGAGCCAACTAGAGAGGGCATTGACGACAGAAGAACCAACCCCGTGAAGACCACCAGAAGTCTTGTAGCCACCTTGACCGAATTTTCCTCCAGCGTGGAGAATGGTAAAAATAACCTCAACCGTTGGAATCCCCATAGCGTGCATCCCAGTCGGCATCCCACGTCCGTGGTCTTGAACCGTTAAACTTCTATCTTTATTAATCGTTACATCAATGCGATCACCAAATCCAGATAAGGCTTCATCGACTGCATTATCGACAATTTCCCAAACAAGGTGATGTAGCCCAGCACCGTCAGTCGATCCGATATACATCCCTGGACGTTTACGGACTGCATCCAACCCTTCTAGCACCTGAATGGCGTCATCATTATAATTGTTAATATTGATTTCCTTTTTTGACACAAGGAACCTCCTATTTGTTCATCTTTTCTATTTTACAGGTTTTCTAAGGATTTTGCAAAATTTTCAAGTTAAAAGCCTATTCACAAGTCCTATTTAGGACAAGAATCACTCATTCCCACTCTAAAAAAAGAAACCAAGACGAGAGTCTCAGTTTTCTTTTCCTTTAACTTGGCTTGTTGCTATATCTTCACCAAACCATTTCTGGCTGATTTCTTGGAATTTTCCTTCTTGATAGAGCTCGACAAAAGCTTTATTTAAATTGTCTAACAAGGTCTTATCAGCTTGTCTCACTCCAACTGCAAAAGACTCGCTCTCAAAACCTGCTGGAAAAATCTCATACTGGTCTAAAATTCCTTCAGTTTCAAGATAATAATTGGCGTAAACACGGTCTATTAAGAGGGCATCAATCCGATCATTTTGCAAGTCAATCAAGGCTTCATTAAAGCTCTGATACTGGTTTGCTTTTTGATCTTTTACGATATTTTTTAAGAGTTCTGGTTGAGCTTCGAAATCTAGATAACCAGAAGAACCTGCTTGAGCCCCCAAAATCTTTCCTGCCATATCAGACACTGATTGAATATTTTGCGATTTTTTAGAGACGAGAACCTGCTGATTCTCCATATAAGGAATGGTAAAAGCTACCTTCTCACGGCGTTCATCCGTTGCAGAATACCCATTCCAGATAGCATCAATAGTACCATTTTGAAGTTCTGTTTCTTTCATATCCCAATCAATGGGTTGAAACTGGACCTTGAACCCTAGTTTCTCAGAAACGGCTTGGGCTAAATCAATATCAAATCCAGCATATTGCCCATTCTTTTCTTCAAAGCCCATAGGAACAAAGGTATTGTCAAATCCAATAGTAATGCTTCCTTGTTGTTGGTATTTTTCCCAATTATCTACTTTAGGATTGCTAGCCTTTTGCGTGCATCCTACCAGGAAAAAAGCCAGAAAGAACACCAAAACAAGGCTGATTTTCTTTCGATTCATAGACACCTCCTACTTAGGCTCTACTTTGAGAATCTGGTCAGCGATATTCTCTGCAAACTGGAGATCGTGGGTTACCACAATTTGAGTCATGCCTAATTCTCTATTTTGTAAAATCAGTTTTTCAACTTCGAGACGCAACTCTGGATCAAGGGCAGAAGTTGGTTCATCATACCCAATCACTTCTGGATCTATCATCATTGCACGTGCTAAGGCAACCCGTTGCTTTTGACCACCAGACAAGGAATAAGGATAGGCATCCACATGGGCTTCAAGCCCAAGACGAGTTAGTAAGTCGATTGCCTTCTTCTTAGCATCTGCTTCAGACATCCCCATAGTCTTGATAGGTGACAAAATCAAGTTCTCCATAACGGATAAGTGAGGAAAAAGCTGAAAATCTTGAAAGACAAAACCTAACAAGTGACGCTTTTCAAGTTCATCCAAAGGTAGGGATTCTCCATTATAAAAAATCTCTCCTGAATCAATGGTTTCTAGTCCAGCTAACATTCTAAGCAAGGTAGTCTTCCCACCACCAGAAGGTCCAACGATGGCCAAAATTTGCTTTTCAGGAATTGTTAAACTGAAATTGGATAAAATTTCTTTTTTTCCAAATTTTTTGCTGATATTTCTTAACTCTAACATGGATAACCTCCTATCTATAGTAGCTGAACTTCTTCTCAAGTTTCTTAGCTAGGATTGTAACGATACCAATCATAAGCAGATAAATAGCTCCTGCTAGAAACATTGGAATCAAGCTAGCATCACGATTGGCTGCAGTTCGACTGGCTAGGATTAAATCTGAAATACCGAGTGCATAAACCAAAGAAGTATCCTTAACCAAACTCATAACCTCGTTAAATACACTTGGTAGGACTATCTTGGTCACCTGTGGCAAGATAATGTAGCGAACAGTGTCGATAGGATTAAATTTTAAAACCTTGGCTGCCTCATATTGTCCCTGAGGAATGGTTGCAATCCCTCCACGGAATATTTCTGCAAAATAAGCTGCATAATTAAGCGTGAAGGCAATAATGGCTGCTGGTACTCGGTCGAGTCGAATTCCGATACTTGGCAGGACATAATAAATAAAAATCAACTGCAAAAGTAAAGGGGTCCCACGCATCACCCAGATATAAACATCAATCATGTAATGGAGGGGTTTCCAATGGACCTGTAAGCAAAAGGCAACCAAAATGCCTAAAGGGATTGAAAAAAGCAAGACCAGTGCAAAAACTTGTAAAGTCATTGTCGCACCGCTCAATAAACTTGGCAATATCTCGAATAAGTAAGACATATTCCACCTCCTAAAAATAATTGTTCCTATTATAGCATAAATAAACACAAAATCAAGTTTTTCAGAAATTTTCATGAATTTTTAAAACTTTGGCCTTTATTTTTGAATAAAAATGGTACTCATGATAAACTTATCAAGTTTGATAAAGTATCAGATGTCACAGCTAGTAAACAGATTCAGTTTCGTTTCTCTCCTAATTCATGGTATAATAGAAACATGATGACAATAGTATTATTAATTTTAGCTTATTTATTGGGTTCAATTCCTTCAGGCTTGTGGATTGGACAAATATTCTTTAACATCAATCTAAGAGAACATGGATCTGGTAATACTGGAACAACCAATACCTTCCGAATCTTAGGTAAGAAAGCTGGGATGGCAACCTTTGTAATTGATTTCTTTAAAGGTACTTTGGCCACTCTACTTCCACTAATCTTCCATGTGCAGGGAGTTTCACCAATCGTCTTTGGGCTTTTAGCAGTCATTGGCCACACCTTCCCAATCTTTGCCAAATTCAAGGGTGGCAAGGCTGTCGCTACCAGCGCAGGAGTTATTTTTGGATTTGCTCCTCTATTTTGCCTCTATCTAGCAGTTGTTTTCTTCGGAACTCTTTATCTAGGAAGTATGATTTCTCTCTCTAGTGTTACTGCTGCCCTTGCTGCTGTACTTGGGGTGATTCTCTTTCCACTTATCGGTTTCCTACTACCAAGTTACGATTTATTATTTGTAGTGATTATCCTAGCCCTCGCAAGCTTAATTATCATTCGCCATAAGGATAACATCAATCGTATTCAAAACAAAACTGAGAACCTAGTTCCTTGGGGACTAAATCTTACCCATCAAAAACCTAAACAATAAAGCGTCAGTTTCAAACCGACGCTTTTTTGTTTATTTAGATTTGATATAGTTGATACCATCTGCCTTCGGTGCAACAGCTTTACCAAAGAAGGCTGCTAGGACGACAATGGTCAAGAGATATGGTGCGATTTGCAAGTAAACGGCTGGTACTCCTTGCAAGAAAGGAAGCTGAGAACCGATAACTGCCAAACTTTGTGATAGCCCAAAGAAAAGACTTGAAAGCATAGCACCAACAGGATTCCATTTACCAAAGATCATGGCAGCAAGTGCGATAAATCCAGGTCCAACGATGGTTGTAACTGAGAAGTTAACGGAAATTGACTGAGCGTAGATAGCTCCACCGATTCCTCCAAGGAAACCTGAAATCACAACTCCAAGATATCTCATCTTGTAGACATTAATCCCCAAAGTATCTGCTGCTTGTGGGTGTTCACCAACTGAACGAAGACGAAGTCCAAAGCGAGTCTTAAAGAGGATAAACCATGCTAAGAATGAGAAGGCAATTGCTAGGTAACCAAGTAAACTTGTTGACTTGAAGAAGATATCTCCGATAACTGGGATATTAGCCAAAAGAGGGAAATCAAAACGTCCAAAAGTTTGCGTTAAGTTATCCGTTTGTCCCTTGTTATAAAGCACCTTCACCAAGAAGACTGCCAAGGCTGGCGCCATCAAGTTAAGTACGGTACCACTGACAACATGGTCAGCACGAAAATGAACTGTAGCTACTGCGTGAATCAGTGAGAAGATAGCTCCGACTAATCCACCAACTAGAAGAGCCAACCAAGGAGTTAATGCTCCCAAATCTTGTGCAAATTCAAGGTTAAAAACAACTCCAGAGAAGGCACCCATGACCATGATTCCTTCAAGTCCAACGTTAACAACTCCACCACGTTCAGAGAAAACGCCTCCGATACTTGTGAAAATAAGTGGTGCTGAGTAAATCAACATTGAAGAAACCATAAGGGTTAGCATTGTTGTAATCGACATCCTTATTTACCTCCTTTAAGTTGTTTTCTTGGTTTGACATAGCGTTCGATGATGTAATGAACGCTGACAAAGAAGATAATTGAGGCTGTAACGATACTTACAAGCTCAGATGGCACTTGTGCAGCATTCATACCAGGGGCTCCAACTTGAAGCACTCCGAACAAGAAGGCTGCAAATAGAATTCCAACTGGTGAGTTTGAAGCAAGCAGACTTACCGCCATACCATTAAATCCAACTGCCAATGATGAACCTTGAACATAGACGTTTTGGAAGGTACCAAGTCCTTCTACAGCTCCACCTAGACCTGCAAGAGCACCTGAGATAATCATTGATAGAATAATGGTGCGTTTAGCTGAAATACCTGCGTATTCAGAAGCATTTGGATTAAGACCAACTGCACGGATTTCAAAACCGAGAGTTGTCTTCTTAAGCAAGAACCAAATAACTGCAACTGCAATGATGGCAAAGAAAATCCCAATATTCATACGAGAGTTTCCTGTTAACTCAGCAAGCCAAGGTGTTTGATAAGTTGCGTTTGCACTTACTCGGATAGATGAGTCTGTACTTTGCATGATATCTTTAGGGAAAGAGTGGATAAAGGCATTACTTGTATAGAGAACAATGTAGTTCATCATGATGGTTACAATGACTTCAGATGTTCCAAGGTAGGCCCTTAAAATACCAGGAATGGCACCAACGATTCCTCCAGCCACCAACGCAATGACAACTGTCGCAAGAATCAACAATGGACGTGGCAAATCTGGATTCGAAAGAGCAAACCAACCACTCATAACCCAGCCAGCGAGTGCTTGTCCTGGAAGCCCGACATTAAAGAAACCAGCACGACTCGCAACTGCAAATCCAAGAGCAATCAAGACTAGTGGCCCCATGGCACGGAAAATTTCACCGATTCCACGAACACTACCAAAGGCTGTGTAGAACAACTCTTCATAACCCCAAATAGCATCATAGCCAAAAATCCACATGACGATGGCTCCGAGTAGAATTCCTAAAATAACAGAAATCAAGGGAACCGAAATTTGTTGTAATTTTTTAGACATCACTCTTCTCCTTTTCCAATTCACCACCAGCCATCAAGACTCCAAGCTCTTGCTTGTTGGTTGTTTCTGGCGTTACAATCCCTTGAATCTTACCATCATGGATAACGGCAATTCTATCTGAAACATTTAATATCTCATCTAGTTCAAAGCTGACTACAAGGACAGCTTTCCCATTATCACGTTCTTGAATCAAGCGTTTGTGAATGTACTCAATGGCACCGACGTCCAAACCACGAGTTGGTTGGCTGACGATGAGGAGATCAGGATTTCGATCAACTTCACGAGCGATAATTGCTTTTTGTTGATTTCCTCCAGAAAGAGCTGAGGCTGGAACGATCTCACTAGCAGCACGCACATCGAATTCTTGCATTAACTTTTTAGCGTACCCGATGATATTGGTGTAATTTAAGATTCCCTTCTTGCTAAGAGGTTCCTTATAGTAGGTTTGAAGAGCAATGTTCTCAGAAATCATCATTTCCAAGACCAAACCATCACGGTGACGGTCTTCAGGAACGTGGCCCACACTCATTTCTGTAATTTGGCGAGGGTGTAAACCTACGATAGACTGGCCTTTCAACTCCACACTACCAGACTCAATCTTACGGAGTCCAGTGATTGCTTGGATTAATTCTGACTGACCATTACCATCAATCCCAGCAATCCCCACAATCTCACCAGCTCGAACATCGAGTGAGAGATTTTTAACAGCAGGGACACCACGGTTTTCATTAACAACCAAGTCTTTGATGGAAAGAACGACTTCTTTAGGTTGTGGTGCTTGCTTCTCAGTTTTAAAGGAAACAGAACGTCCCACCATCATTTCTGCCAAGTCAGCATTAGTTGCACCAGCAATTTCAACTGTTTCGATTGATTTCCCACGACGGATAACTGTAACGCGGTCAGAAACTGCACGAATTTCATCCAACTTGTGAGTAATAAGGATGATTGATTTGCCTTCCTTAACTAGGTTCTTCATGATAGCCATCAACTCATCAATTTCTGATGGTGTTAAAACAGCAGTCGGTTCGTCAAAGATAAGAATGTCTGCTCCACGATAGAGAGTCTTCAAAATCTCAACACGTTGTTGAGCTCCGACAGAGATATCCGCTACCTTAGCAGAGGGATCTACCGCCAAACCATAGCGTTCAGACAATTCATTGATTTCTCGAGTTGCGCGAGCAATATCTAGCACACCGTTTTTGGTCAATTCACTTCCCAAAATGATATTTTCAGCAACTGTGAAGGCCTCAACCAACATAAAGTGTTGGTGAACCATCCCAATCCCTAGACTAGCAGCTTTCGATGGTGAATCCAGTTTAACAACCTGTCCATTTACTACAATTTCACCACTAGTTGGTTCAAGAAGCCCTGCTAGCATATTCATAAGAGTGGACTTCCCAGCTCCATTTTCTCCTAAAAGTGCATGAATTTCACCTTTACGAAGTTCTAGGTTGATCTTGTCGTTAGCGACAAACTCACCAAAGACCTTGGTAATCTCACGCATCTCAATGACATTTTCGTGTGCCATGTGCTCTTCCTTTCAGAGTTTTATTTTGTTTCAATAAAACCTGCTAAAGAAACTTAGCAAGCTCTATTGAGACAAAACACTTTGTCTCAATTCTTAAAGAAGCGGCCACAGGCCGCTCCCCTAAGAAATGACTTTCATCCATTATTTTTCAGGAACTTTTACACTTCCATCAAGGATTTTAGCTTTTGCATCTTCAACAGCTTTTTTACCTTCTTCAGAAAGGTTAGTTGTTACTAGATCAACCCCTTTATCCTTCAATGAGTAAACGATCACTTGACCGCCAGGGAATTCACCTTTTTCAGTTTTGTTTGCGATATCTTGGACTGTTGTTCCGACTTGT
Source organism: Streptococcus sp. (assembly GCF_032481935.1). Lineage (GTDB taxonomy): Bacteria > Bacillota > Bacilli > Lactobacillales > Streptococcaceae > Streptococcus. The sequence goes on along the minus strand of NZ_JAWERU010000023.1, from coordinate 5,455 downwards.
TTCAAAGTAGAAGCAAGTACGAAGTTTGATTCTTTACCATCTTTAGAAGTATATTTACCTTCTTCAACTTGGTCACGGTCTACACCGATAACCCAAACTTTTTCGCCTTCGTGTTTGCTTTCATTCAAAGATTTAGCTTCTGAGAAGACACCTGCACCAGTACCACCAGCTGCTTGGTAGATTACGTCTGCACCTGCAGCGTATTGTGCTGCAGCGATTGTTTTACCTTTAGCAGCATCACCAAATGAACCAGCGTAGTCTACTTGTACTTTGATAGATGGGTCAACTGACTCAACACCAGCTTTGAAACCAGCTGCGAAACGAGAAATAACTTCAGATTCCATACCACCTACAAAACCAACTTGTTTTGTTTTAGTAGTTTTAGCTGCTGCTACACCTGCAAGGTAAGCTGCTTCGTTATCAGCAAATGTTACACTTGCTACGTTCTTTTGATCTTTAATCACATCATCAATCAAAACATAGTTCAAGTCTGCATGTTCTTTCGCTGCTTCTTCAACTGCATTGTGAAGGGCAAAACCAACACCATAAATCAAGTTGTAGCTTCCTGCTGCTTGGTTCAAGTTGTTAGCATAGTCAGCTTCACTTGTTGATTGGAAGTATGTGTAGCCTTTATCTTTTGCAAGATTGTGCTCTTTACCCCAAGCTTGAAGACCTTCCCAAGCTGATTGGTTGAATGATTTATCATCAACACCACCAGTATCTGTAACGATAGCTGCTTTAGTCTTCAAATCAGAAGATGAAGAAGCTGCGTTACGAGAAGAGCGATTACCACATGCAGCAAGTCCAAATGCTGCCACTGCAACTAGACCAAGGCCTAGCCATTGTTTCTTGTTCATTACTGAACCTCCTAAATAAGATGCGCAACGAAGTTGCAAGTATGGATTGATTGGTCACAAGGACCCTTGTCACTCAGAGAGTGACACAGACTATTTCAAGTCTGTAAATGAGTATGGAAGTAATTCCCCGACCGTCATCTCGACCGTCGATTTATCTTTGGCAACTAAGGTCACCTTTAGATCTGGTTTAAAAAATTCGACCATAACTTGGCGACAAGCACCGCAAGGCGAAATAGGTTTCTCAGTTTCCCCATAAACAATCAATTCTGAAAACTCTCGTTGTCCTTCAGAAACTGCCTTAAAGATAGCTGTCCTTTCGCCACAGTTAGTCAAGGGATAGCTAGCATTTTCAATGTTAACCCCTGTATAGATACTTCCGTCCTTGGCTACCAAAACAGCGCCAATCGGAAAATGTGAATAAGGAACATAGGCGTTTTTACTAGTTTCAATTGCTAATTCAATCAACTCAGTAGTCGCCATCTGCTAACTCTCCTTTTAAAATTGCTACACCAGCAGATGTTCCGATACGAGTAGCTCCAGCTTCTACAAAAGCTACAGCATCTGCATAAGAACGAGCTCCACCAGCCGCTTTGACTCCCATGTCAGGTCCAACTGTCTGGCGCATTAATTTAACATCCGGTAGGGTTGCACCACCTGTCGAGAATCCTGTAGAAGTCTTGACAAAGTCTGCTCCAGCTTTCTGAGCCAACTGGCAAGCCAACACTTTTTCATCATTCGTAAGTAAGCAAGCTTCGATGATAACTTTAACGAGTTTGTCACCGCTAGCCTCAACAACTGCTCGAATATCTGATTCGACCAAGTCAGCATTCCCAGATTTAAGCGCTCCAACATTGATAACCATATCAATCTCATCAGCTCCATTCTGGATGGCCTCTTTAGTTTCAAAAGCCTTGACTGCAGATGTTGTAGCTCCAAGAGGAAAACCTACAACTGTACAGACTTTAACGTCTGTGCCTTGAAGACCAGAATGTGCGTAAGAAACCCAGCAAGGATTCACACAAACACTGGCGAAATCATACTCTCTTGCTTCAGATAACAAAGAATCAATTTGTTCTACTGTCGCATCTTGCTTCAAAAGCGTATGATCAATGTATTTATTTAATTTCATATCATTTTTTCCTTAAATTAGGAGATAATTTCAATGATTTCACGTAATGTTAACGCTTCTTCACTTACCTTAATTTTAACATATTTTTGGAAATCTGTAACTAGTTCCGGAGAAATTTTGCCATTTGCATATACTTTTGCGACAATTTCACCTTTTTTGACCGAATCTCCAACTTTCTTCTCAAAAACAATCCCTGTATCATAATCAAGAGCATCTGTTTTGACTGCACGACCAGCACCTAATCTCATGGCGAAAAGACCGAATTCCATGGCTGGCAGTGCCTCAATGACTCCATATTCCTGAGCAGGAATTTCTACCACATGATCAACTGTTACAGGTCGATAAAGATCTTTTAAATCTCCACCTTGAGCAAGAACCATCTCTTCAAATTTTTTAAGAGCCTTGCCATTCTCAAGATGTTCTTTCACTTCCTCGACCGTTTTTTCAACATTTGCCAAAGATAGCATAATCTGGGCTAACTCACAGATAAAGTGGCTAATATCTTGTCGTCCTTTTCCTTGAAGAATATCCAATGCTTCTAGGATTTCTAATCGGTTACCGATTGCGCGCCCTAGAGGTTGACTCATATCCGTAATGACTGCTACTGTCTTGCGACCAACAGCTTTCCCGAGATTCACCATGGTTTGAGCCAGCTCACGCGCTTCGTCGACTGTCTTCATAAAGGCACCTTCACCGACAGTAACATCCAGCAAAATAGCATCCGCTCCAGCAGCAATCTTTTTACTCATGACAGAACTAGCAATCAGTGGAATAGTATCAACCGTTGCCGTCACATCACGAAGAGCATAGAGCAATTTATCAGCCTTAACCAGTTGATCGGACTGGCCAATGACTGAAACCCCAATATCCTGAACTTGTTTGATAAATTCATCCTGATTTCGTTCAATCTGAAAACCTTTGATGGATTCTAATTTATCGATAGTACCACCGGTATGACCCAGACCTCTACCACTCATCTTAGCAACCGGAACACCAAAACTAGCTACCAAAGGTGCTAGGATTAAAGTTACCTTATCACCAACTCCACCAGTAGAGTGTTTATCCACCTTAATGCCTTCGATTGGCGATAAATCAAATTCTTGACCTGTCTTCACCATGTTCATAGTTAAGTCAGAAATCTCATCGATACTCATTCCCTGAAAATATACTGCCATAGAAAAAGCCGCCATCTGGTAATCAGGGACAATTCCAGATACATAACCTTCAATCAACCATTGAATCTCACTGGAGCTTAGTTCTTGGCCGTCTCTTTTTTTCTGGATTAGATCTACTGCTCTCATTCTTTCACACTTCTAAGGATATAATATCCCTTATCTTTCTTTACAACCTCACAATTGCCAAATACATCTTCCATCTTACTTTTGGCACTAGGAGCTCCTTGTTTCTTTTGGATGACAATAGTCAAATCTCCACCGTCTACTAAAAAGTCTATACTTTTTTCGATGATTTCGTGAACTACTTGCTTGCCTGCACGTATGGGCGGATTCGAAATGACATGGTTAAATTGTCCTTCTACCTGCTCATAAATATTAGACTGGAAGATAGTCGCTTGAACCTTGTTTTTTACTGCATTTTGCTGGGCTAAATCCAGGGCACGATTATTGATATCCACCATGGTCGCTTGGGCACCATAAGCTTTAACCAAAGACAAGCCTATTGGACCGTAGCCACAACCAACATCAAGAATTTTTTCATCTTTTTCGACATCTAGACATCTTAACAACAACTGACTTCCGAAATCAATCATTTTTTTACTAAAGACTCCAGCATCTGTCAAAAAGGTCATCTTTTGCCCAAGGAGCTCAACTCTAAGTTCATGAACATCATGGGCTGCATCTGGATTTTCTGCATAATACATTTTACTCATAGTTCTATTTTACCATAAAAATAAGTTATTTGTAAATCGTTTTCAAAGGTATCAAGCCCTTAAATCATGTTGTATTTCCACAAAAATAATATAAGTTCTGATTAGCATTAGGGCCCTAGTAAAAAGCTCCCTACTGCCATGGTAATCGGAAAAGCAAAGATACAAGCTAAACCAAAAAAGAAGAGCCACCACTTTCTTTTAAAGAAAGCTAACACAAGGTAGCCAAGACCTATGAGGGGTAATAAGATAAACAAAACAAAAGTGGTCCAGTTATAGCTCTGAGTTCCTATCGTAAAGGAGAAATTCACCCAGTTTGGTGATAACCATAAAAAAATAACAAATAGGCTGAACAAACCCAGCGCCTTTTCTCTTAATCTAGCTTTCATCTTAACACCTCCTTTATAGATTTTCCTCCTTATATTTTAACAAAGAAAGCGCTTTTTCTCAATTGGTCAGATGGTTATTCTTTCTAAAATATGGTATACTAAGATATCAAACGAGGATATAGTATGACCAACGAATTTTTACATTTTGAAAAGATAAACCGCGAAACTTGGCAATCCTTGCATCGCAAAACAACCCCTCCCCTGACCGAGGAAGAGTTAGATTCTATTAAGAGTTTCAATGACCAGATTAGCCTTCAAGACGTTACGGATATCTATCTGCCACTGGCACATCTGATTCAGATTTACAAACGTTCCAAAGAAGACCTTGCCTTCTCAAAAGGCATTTTTCTTCAAAGAGAGAGCAAAAAACAGCCCTTTATTATTGGAGTTTCAGGAAGTGTCGCTGTCGGTAAATCAACTACTAGTCGGCTCTTGCAAATTTTGCTGTCTCGTATCGTTCCTGGAGCAAGTGTTGAACTAGTTACTACAGATGGTTTTTTATACTCAAATAGTGTTTTAATTGAGCAAGATATCCTTAATCGTAAAGGTTTTCCTGAGAGCTACGATATGGAAGCTTTGCTTAATTTCCTGGATCAACTCAAAAATGGGCAGGATGTTGATATCCCTGTTTATTCCCATGAAATCTATGATATTGTCCCTGGTCAAAAACAACGAGTTCAAGCCGCTGATTTTGTCATTGTTGAGGGAATCAATGTGTTCCAAAATCCTCATAATGCCCGTCTCTATATTACTGATTTCTTTGACTTTTCAATCTATGTCGATGCTGCAGTCGAGGATATTGAAAGCTGGTATTTGGATCGTTTCTTAAAACTTCTTAGCTTTGCTCAGGATGATCCAGGCAACTATTACTACCGTTTCACTCAACTTCCTCTTAGTGAAGTCAAGGATTTTGCCCACCAAGTTTGGACCAGTATCAACCTAACCAATCTCCAGAATTACATTGAACCGACACGAAATCGTGCAGAGGTCATTCTCCATAAATCTAAAAATCACGAAATTGATGAAATTTACTTAAAAAAATAATTTTCCCTTGTCAAAACGTAAGTTTTCAGATATAATGGTATAGTTAGTAAAAATGGAGGTAAGAACATTGGCAAACATTAAATCAGCTATCAAACGCGCTGAATTGAACGTTAAACAAAACGAAAAGAACTCAGCTCAAAAATCAGCTATG
>NZ_JAWERU010000022.1:0-26552 GCF_032481935.1 Streptococcus sp. | reverse complement strand
TGGGCTGTCTTGAAAAAGAAAGTGACAAATTTATTAAGGGAAGTCCCAAATATCTTTGAATGTTTAGAGTGCTTTTTTAAAACTAAATGACTATAAAAAGAAATGAGGACTCTCACATGACTATTAAAGTAAATTATCAAAAAACTTTTCAAAAGGAACAAGCACCTTCTCCTAAATACTAAGTAAAAGAGCGGTAACGAACGCTCTTTTTGTATGGGATTCTCAGGTAAGGGATTTAGAAAAATGCTTATGTTCATTTGATTTACTGAATGTATAAACTTCAACATCACTTCAAACAACACCTTAGTCTTAACAGGCAATCTAAAAGCAGTGCTTTGAGAAATCTGTAACTAGCTTTCTAGTTTGCTCTTTCGTTTTCATTGAGTCAGAAGTTACTTTTAGTTTTTTCTAAGGAAAATATAAGCTATGTTTTAGGAAGGGATTTTATACTGGGTTCATCAAAAAGAAATGAGGACTCTCATATGACAATGAAGATTAAAGTGAATTATCAAAAAACATTTCAAGAAGTAGTAGAAGCAGAAAAGCTTGCTACAAAATAGTAGTTATTAAGGGCGATAGAGCCCTTTTTAAATACTTGCTTTAGGCGAAATATGATAGATTTTTAGTAGATAGAATCGGCAGAATCACGCTATACCAATTTTTATTCTTGACAAGTAAAAGAAACAAGTATATACTGTTTTTGCTGATTCTGTAAAGCGAGAATTAGACTATACCAATTTAAGGGGAAAGCACAGCTTGTCTGTGTCGTATATACTATGTGTGGAATTGTTGGTGTTGTTGGAAACACAAATGCAACTGATATTTTGATTCAGGGGCTTGAAAAGCTCGAATACCGTGGTTATGATTCGGCTGGAATTTTTGTCCTAGGTGGTGCTGAAAACCATTTGGTGAAGGCTGTTGGTCGTATTGCAGAATTGTCTGCCAAGACAGAAGGTGTTGAGGGAACAACTGGTATTGGACATACTCGTTGGGCCACTCACGGGAAACCAACAGAAGACAATGCTCACCCACATCGCTCTGAGACAGGACGTTTTGTCTTGGTCCACAATGGGGTGATTGAAAATTATCTTGAAATCAAGGAAGACTACCTTGCAGGTCACCACTTCAAGGGGCAAACAGATACAGAAATCGCCGTTCACTTGATTGGAAAATTTGCAGAAGAAGACGGCTTATCAGTTCTTGGGGCCTTTAAAAAAGCTCTTCATATCATCCGCGGTTCTTATGCCTTCGCTTTGATCGACTCTGAAAATCCAGATGTCATCTACGTGGCCAAGAACAAATCACCACTTTTGATTGGTCTTGGAGATGGTTACAACATGGTCTGCTCAGATGCTATGGCTATGATTCGTGAAACTAACCAATACATGGAAATCCATGACCAAGAATTGGTAATTGTTAAGGCTGATAGCGTTGAAGTGCAAGACTATGATGGTAATAGCCATGAGCGTGCTAGCTACACTGCAGAGCTTGACTTATCAGATATCGGTAAGGGAACTTACCCTTACTACATGCTTAAGGAAATCGATGAGCAACCAACAGTGATGCGTAAGTTGATCCAAGCCTATACAGATGAGGCTGGTCAAGTAGTGGTGGACCCTGCTATCATCAAGGCTGTTCAAGAGGCAGACCGCCTCTACATTCTAGCAGCTGGGACTTCTTACCACGCAGGATTTGCTTCTAAGAAAATGTTGGAAGAATTGACAGATACGCCAGTTGAACTTGGTATCTCATCTGAGTGGGGCTACGGTATGCCACTTCTCAGCAAGAAACCACTCTTCATCTTTATCAGCCAATCTGGTGAAACAGCTGATAGCCGTCAGGTTTTGGTTAAGGCCAATGAAATGGGTATCCCAAGCTTGACAGTGACAAACGTGCCTGGTTCAACTCTGTCACGTGAAGCTAACCATACCATGCTTCTTCACGCAGGTCCTGAAATTGCCGTTGCTTCAACCAAGGCATATACTGCGCAAATCGCAGCTCTTGCCTTCCTTGCGAAAGCGGTTGGTGAAGCAAATGGCAATGAAAAAGCTAAAGCTTTCAATTTGGTTCACGAATTGTCTATCGTGGCTCAGTCTATCGAATCAACTCTCTCAGAAAAAGAATTGATTGATAGCAAGGTTCGTGACCTTCTTGAAACAACACGCAATGCCTTTTACATCGGACGTGGCCAAGATTACTACGTAGCCATGGAAGCCAGTCTTAAGCTCAAAGAAATCTCTTACATCCAGTGTGAAGGTTTTGCGGCTGGAGAACTTAAACATGGAACCATTGCTTTGATTGAAGAGGGGACACCTGTTTTGGCCCTCTTGTCAGATCCGGTTCTTGCTAACCACACTCGCGGAAATATCCAAGAAGTGGCAGCACGTGGCGCTAAGGTCCTTACTATTGCAGAAGAAAATGTTGCTAAAGATACCGATGATATTGTCCTTACGACCGTACATCCTTACCTCTCACCAATCTCAATGGTCGTACCAACACAATTGGTCGCTTACTTTGCAACCCTACACCGTGGACTTGATGTGGATAAACCACGAAACCTTGCCAAGTCAGTAACGGTAGAATAAACTAAAAAATTAAATCATAAAAAGTGAACTAAATAGTTTTCTGGAAATCAGAATGCTGTCTTGTTCACTTTTTTTGTATACTTAATGAAAATCAATGACCAAACTAAGGTGTTTAGATAGATATCTCACAGAATAGCTTAGAGATTCTAGATAAGAGTGACGCAGTCAGTCTCATTATACCAATTTGATATTGTAGAGAAAACGGATCAAGACCTCAGCCAAGATAGTTCAAGTCAAGATTGAAGAGGATTGATTCATACTCTTCGAAAATCTCTTCAAACCGCGTCAACGTCGCCTTGCCGTACTCAAGTACAGCCTGCGGCTAGTTTCCTAGTTTCCTAGTTTGCTCTTTGATTTTCATTGAGTATCACTCCTTTTAAGGATTCATTAGAAATAAATCTAAAATTAAATGTTATCCCAGTTTCTATTAAAATTAGAATTCTTTTTGAAAGCTATGCTTGTGAAAGACTGGAAAACTATAAAAAAACTCTAAGAGCTGGACGATAAGGATCCAACTCTTAGAGGAGTGAGTGTCGTATTTTACTTACGATATAAACGATCGTATTGGTAGTAGGGATCAAAGGTTACGTTAATTCCCAATTTACGGAGAACGTTCTTGTCTTCATCTGTTAAGATAATCGTAGAATGAGCTTCGCTACCTTTGAGATTTCCGAGTTCTTTCATAGCACGGTCTGCATCAGGATTCTGCATAGCTGTGATTGCAAGTGCGATAAGGATTTCATTTGAGTGGAGTCGAGGGTTACGGCTACCCAAGTGATTGATTTTCAAACCTTGAATTGGTTTCACCACTTCTGGTTCAATTAATTTTGTTTCAGCATCGATGTTAGCTGATTTCTTGATTGCATTGATCAAAGCAGCGGCTGTTGGACCAAAGAGTTCTGAGTTCTTACCAGTAACGATTTCACCAGAAGGTAATTCAAGAGCTAGAGCAGGTCCGCCTGTTTCTTCTGCTTTTTGACGTGCGGCAACAGCAACCTTACGGTCAGCTGGCGTAATGCCGAGATCATTCATGAGAAGTTCGATTTTCTTGACAGCAGACTCAGCAACTTTTTCAGCCTTGAAGTCGAGAACTGTTTGGTAGTAGCGACGGATAATTTCTTGTTTCGATGCTTCAATTGCAGCATCGTTATCAGTGATTGCAAAACCAACCATATTTACACCCATGTCAGTTGGAGATGCATAAGGAGATTCGCCCAAGATACGTTCGAGCATACGCTTGAGAACAGGGAAAATCTCGATATCACGATTGTAGTTGACTGTAGTTTCTCCATAAGTTTGGAGATGGAATGGGTCAATCATATTGACATCGTCAAGGTCTGCAGTAGCAGCCTCATAAGCCAAGTTAACCGGATGATGGAGAGGTAGATTCCAAACTGGGAAGGTTTCAAACTTAGCATAACCAGATTTGATGCCATTCAGTTGGTCGTGGTACATGTTAGACATACAAGTTGCCAACTTACCTGAACCAGGCCCAGGAGCAGTCACAACAATCAAGTTACGACTAGTTTTGATATAGTCATTTTTCCCCATACCTTCAGGAGAGATGATGTGATCCATATCTGTCGGATACCCCTTGATAGGGTAGTGAAGATAAGAGTCGATCCCATTTTTCTCTAATTGATTACGGAAGGCATCAGCTGCCGGTTGGCCTGCATATTGAGTAATGACAACTGAACCAACAAAGATACCGAGTTCATTGAATTTATCGATCAAACGAAGCACTTCTTGGTCATAAGAAATGCCCAAGTCTCCACGAGCTTTTGAGTGCTCGATATTACTAGCGTTAATAGCGATAACAACCTCAACTTGCTCCTTCAATTCTTGTAAGAGTTTGATTTTATTATCTGGTTCATATCCAGGAAGGACACGAGCAGCGTGGAAATCTTCTAGCATTTTGCCACCAAACTCCAAGTAGAGTTTGCCGTCAAATTGGTTGATGCGTTCCAAGATATGGTCGCGTTGCAGATTCAAATATTGTTCAGAACTAAAAGCTTGTTTTTTCATTTTTTTACCTCTGACTTCTATTATATAAAAAAAATAGAAGATAAGAAACTACAGAGTCACAAAAGTAAGAAAAAAAGATAAAGCAAACGCTTGCATAAACGGAAAAAAAAGTCTATGATGGAGTAAAGTGAATTTAAAAGAGGTGAAAAGATGCAAGAAAAATGGTGGCATAATGCAGTTGTCTATCAAGTCTACCCTAAAAGCTTCAAGGATAGTAATGGAGATGGGATTGGTGATTTACCAGGAATTACTAGCAAGTTAGACTATCTAGCTAAGCTAGGAATTACGGCAATTTGGCTTTCTCCAGTTTATGACAGTCCAATGGATGATAATGGTTATGATATTGCCAATTATCAAGACATCGCTTCTATCTTTGGAACCATGGAAGACATGGACCAGCTCATTGCTGAAGCCAAAAAACGAGATATTCGAATCATCATGGACTTGGTTGTCAATCATACATCCGATGAGCATGCTTGGTTTATTGAAGCGCGTGAAAATCCTGATAGTCCTGAGCGAGACTACTATATCTGGCGAGATGAACCTAACGAATTGGAGTCAATTTTCAGTGGTTCTGCCTGGCAATATGACGAAAAGGCTGGTCAATATTACCTGCACTTTTTCAGTAAGAAACAACCAGACCTTAACTGGGAAAATGAAGAACTACGCCAAAAAATCTATGAAATGATGAATTTCTGGATTGATAAAGGGATCGGTGGATTTCGTATGGACGTTATTGACATGATTGGGAAGATACCTGACCAGAAGATTGTCAACAATGGTCCTATGCTCCATCCTTATCTCAAGGAAATGAATCAGGCTACTTTCGGCGGCAAAGACCTTTTGACAGTAGGGGAAACTTGGGGGGCAAATCCAGAAGAGGCCAAGAAATATTCGAATCCAGAAGGTCAAGAGTTGTCTATGGTCTTCCAGTTTGAACATATCTGTCTTCAGTATCAGGAAGGACAACCTAAGTGGCACTACCAAAAAGAGCTAAATGTAGGGAAATTAAAAGAGATTTTCAACAAGTGGCAGACAGAATTAGGAGTTGAGGATGGCTGGAATTCCCTTTTCTGGAATAATCATGACCTTCCACGAATCGTCTCTATCTGGGGAAATGACCAAGAATACCGCGAAAAATCTGCTAAAGCGTATGCAATCTTGCTTCATCTTATGAGAGGAACACCCTATATTTATCAAGGCGAAGAAATCGGCATGACCAACTTCCCATTTGAAAGCTTGGAGCAAGTAGAAGATATTGAATCTATCAACTATGCCAAAGAAGCGCTAGAACAAGGTGTACCGCTAGAGCAAATTATGGATAGCATTCGTGTGATTGGACGCGATAATGCGCGTACCCCAATGCAGTGGGATACTACAGACTACGCTGGATTTTCAAGCGCGAAACCATGGTTAGGAGTCAATCCAAACTATGCGAAGATAAATGTAGAAGAGGCTTTAGCAAATCCAGATTCCATCTTCTATACTTATCAAAAATTAGTTCAGATTCGCAAAGAAAACAGCTGGCTAGTTCAAGCTGACTTTGAATTATTAGAAACAGCTGAGAAAGTTTTTGCTTACATCCGTAAAGATGGCGACCGTCGATTCCTAGTTGTGGCTAACTTGTCCAACCAAAAGCAAGAGTTTACAGTTGAAGAGTCAGTTAAGTCTATCTTGATTGAAAATACCTCAGTAGAAGCAGCTTTGGCTACACAGACCTTGGCTCCTTGGGATGCATTCTGTGTCGAATTGGCCAATTAAACCTAAAAAACTCAAGTATCAAAGATGCTTGAGTTTTTCTAAAATAAGTGTAGAAATTTCTTAAAAAAATATTATTTTGAATTTTCTAAAAAATTCTATGAAAACCCTTGCTTTTATAAAAAAATAGGGTATAATGGTGAAAAATAGTATTTTAAAGGAGAATACCGATGAAATCGAAAAAGTTGCTCGCAGTAGCAGGGATAACGATGAGCGCAGCTCTACTTTTAGCGGCTTGTAACAAGGCTGAGAAAAAAGCAGATGCTCCGACAACATTTTCATACGTATATGCCATCGATCCGACAACATTGGACTATAGCATTACTAGTAAAAGTTCAACATCAGACGTCATCGCCAACTTGGTCGACGGACTCTTGGAAAATGACAAATACGGAAACTTGATTCCATCTCTTGCTGAAGACTGGTCGGTTTCACAAGACGGTTTGACCTACACTTACAAGCTACGTAAAGGTGTCAAATGGTATACTTCTGAAGGAGAAGAGTACGCTGAAGTCAAGGCCCAAGACTTTGTGACTGGCTTGAAGCATGCTGCAGATGGGAAATCAGATGGTTTAACACTTATCCAAGACTCTATCAAAGGTTTGGCAGAGTATGTTAGCGGTGAGACAAATGACTTCTCAACAGTCGGTGTCAAAGCAGTTGACGATTATACAGTTGAGTATACCTTGAACAAGCCAGAAAGTTTCTGGAATTCTAAGGTGACAACGGCTACCATGCTCCCGGTTAATGAAGAATTCCTTAATTCTCAAGGGAAGGATTACGGAGCAGCAGCCCCTTCAGGTATTCTCTACAACGGTCCATATATTTTGAAGAACTTCACTTCAAAATCAGTGATTGAGTACGAAAAGAATCCAAACTACTGGGACAAGGACAATGTTAAGATTGACCACGTCAAATTGACTTTCTACGACGGTTCTGACCAAGAATCATTGATCCGTAGCTTTGCGTCAGGCTCGTATACGACAGCTCGCCTCTTCCCAACTAGTTCAAGTTTTGATTCAACTAAGAAAGAATACGGCGATAAGATTGTTTATAGCCCTCAAGAAGCGACAAGCTATTACTTTACTTTCAACGTAAATCGTCAGTCTTATAATAAAACAGCGAAGACAGATGAAGCTCAAAAAACTTCAACTAAAGAAGCCCTTCTCAATAAAAACTTCCGTCAAGCTATCAACTTTGCTCTAGACCGTCATGCCTACTCTGCACAGATGAATGGTGAAGAAGGTGCAGACAAGATTATCCGTACTAGCCTTGTGCCTTATGACTATGTACAGGTTGGTGAAAAGACCTTCGGTGAATTGGCGCAAGAACAATTGGTAACATACGGAGATCAATGGAAAGATGTTGCTTTGACAGATGGTAAGGATACTCTTTACAATCCAACAAAAGCAAAGGCCGCCCTTGAAAAAGCAAAAACAGAATTGCAAGCCAAAGGTGTAACCTTCCCAATCCATTTAGATATTCCAGTTGAACAAACTGATGTCATTGCTGTGCAACAAACCAACTCTCTCAAACAGTCTGTCGAAGCAGCACTTGGAAGTGAAAATGTTGTTATCGATGTACTTCAAATGACTGACAATGAGAAAATGAGTATCACATCTCAAGCCAAAGTGCCTTCTCAAAAAGACTATGACTTGAATGGAACTGGATGGGGGCCGGACTATCAAGACCCAGCAACCTACCTCAATATCTTAGATGCTAAGAAGGGTTCTGCTCTTAAACACTTGGGTATTACAAAAGGTAAAGATCCAGAAGTCATGGCTCAAGTTGGACTTGATGAGTATAAGAAACTCTTGGATGATGCAGCATCAGAAACAAGTGATCTTAACAAACGCTATGAAAAATATGCCAAAGCACAAGCTTGGGTATCAGATAGCTCACTTCTTATCCCTGTAGCTTCTTCAGGTGGTTCTCCGACAGTTAGCCGTACAGTGCCATTCACAAAAGCATACTCTCAAGTTGGTATCAAGGGAGATCCATTTGTATTCAAAGGCTTAGAATTGCAAAATGATATTGTAACTGCTAAAGAATACGAAGAAGCTCTCAAGAAATGGCAAAAAGAAAAAATCGAAACAAATGCCAAATACCAAAAAGAGCTAGCAAATCACGTTAAATAAATTTTGACTATCCATAAAGAAATCTTGTTTTTAGCAGGATTTCTTTCTTTTTTTCGATTGCAAATAAGAGGTCGAATAGTATATAACTTTACTTTTAGGCTAAAATTTGATAATATAATTATATGTCACAAAACCTAACATACAAGGAGAAATGAAACATGAAGCTTAAAAAACATTTGATTGGAGTGGGGTTGACGCTTGCTGCTGCGGTCCTATTGACAGCCTGTGGCCAGTCAGCATCAGACGGCAAGACATACTCGTCTACCTTTGGTGCAGATCCGACAACCTTTAACTATCTCTTGGATTACGCTGGTGATAACACTGCTATTGTAACCAACTTGGTAGATGGTTTGCTTGAAAATGATAACTACGGGAACCTCATTCCATCCCTTGCAAAAGAGTGGAGTGTTTCTAAAGACGGTTTAACTTATACCTACAAACTCCGTGAAGATGCTAAGTGGTATACTTCAGATGGAGAAGAGTATGCTCCTGTTAAAGCGCAAGACTTTGTAACTGGTATCAAGTACGCTGCTGATAACAAAGGTCAAGCTCTGGATTTGATTCAAAACTCTATCAAGGGTTTGGATGATTATGTAACAGGTGCTAATACGGACTTTTCAAATGTTGGTGTAAAAGCTATAGACGATTACACAGTTGAGTATACTTTGACTCGTCCAGAGCCATTCTGGAACTCTAAGACAACTAACAGTATCTTGTTCCCTGTAAACGAAGAATTCCTTGCTTCTAAAGGAAAAGACTTCGGAACTCTGAAACCAGATGGTATTCTTTATAGTGGACCATATTTGTTAAAAGATTTTACATCTAAGTCTTCTATCGAGTATGTGAAAAACCCACATTACTATGACCAAGAAAAGGTAACGATTGAAAAGGTAAAATTGGCCTACTTTGATGGCTCAGACCAAGACTTGACGATCCGAAACTTTGAAAGTGGCGCATACTCATCTGCAGGTGTTTATCCAAATAGTTCAAACTTTGCTAAGACAAAGGAAAAATACAAGGACAATATCGTTTATAGTTTGCAAGATGCGACATCTTGGTACTATAACTTTAACGTCAACCGCGGTGCTTATAGCCACACTGCAAAAACAAGCGATGAACAAAAACTAGCAACTCAAGCTGCAGTTTTGAATAAAAACTTCCGTCAGGCAATCAACTTCGCCATTGATCGTACAGCTTATTCAGCCCAATCAAACGGTGAAGAAGCAGCTAAGAACACTCTTCGTAACACACTTGTGCCACCGACTTTTGTACAAGTTGGAGACAAGACTTTTGGTGAAACAGTTGCTTCTAAATTGGTCAACTATGGTACACAATGGTCAAATATGAATCTTGAAGATGCTCAAGACGGTTATTTCAATAAAGAAAAAGCACAAGCCAAGTTTGCAGAAGCTAAAAAAGAATTAGAATCCCAAGGTGTGAGCTTCCCAATTCATTTGGACTTGCCTGTAGACCAGGTTAACAAGACCTTGCTTTCTGGAACAAACTCAATTAAGCAATCAATTGAATCAACGCTCGGTTCTGAAAATGTAGTGGTTGATGTTATCCAATTGTCGACAGATGATTATACAAATGCAACAGTTCAAGCACCAACTCCTGCAGATCACGACTATGATTTGAATTTGGATGGATGGTCAGCTGACTACCAAGATCCTTCAACTTACCTCAATCCTTTCAATGCTGAAGATGGATTCTATCTCAAGATTTTGGGACTTGATCCAAGCAAGGATGCTGATAAGATTACAAGTATCGGATTGGACCAATATACTCAAAAATTAAAAACAGCAGATGCAGAAAATACAGACGTAGCTAAACGCTATGAAAACTACGCAGATGCACAAGCTTGGTTGATTGATAGTTCCCTTCTAATCCCAGTTGTGTCAAACGGTGGTGGTGCTTCAGTGACTCGTGTGACACCATTTACACGCGCTTACTCACTAGTTGGTATCAAAGGAACTGGAAGCAACTACAAATACATGAGATTACAGACAGATGTTGTTACAAGCTCTCAATTTGCTGAAGCGAAGGCTAAATGGGAACAAGAACGTAAAAATTCTGTCGAAAAGAGTCAAAAAGACTTTGAAAGTCACGTGAAATAAGTATAAAGAGTGATAGTAGAACAGAAATCGGTAAGCCCAAACTTGATCTCATAGTTTAAAAGATGAAAAAAAATCTTTAGCTACCGTGATAAAGTTTCATGATCAATAAACATAAAGGTCGGGATTTTTGCCCCGACCTTTTTAACATAGCAGCCTCTTTTAAGTAAAGTTTTAGCTATTTTATCATTGGAATTTACTATTCTTGTTTTTAAGGTAAATAAAAACGATTACCAAGTGTATGTCGATGGTATCCAGTACCACTTTGTGATATAATTAAAATCACGAACAAAAGAAATTTCGACAACTAAAATAAAAAAAGATTTATCAGAGTAATATTCATAAATAAGCATTGTTCTGTTATTTTTCTCGAATAAACTACTGTACTTTTAAGTAGAAATGCTAAAATCGAGATAAAAAAGAAAAAATCATAGAACAATACCAATATAGTTAAAAATATTGTAATTTAACAGCAAAGAAAGGTACCCTATTATGAAAGGTATTATTCTCGCGGGTGGTTCGGGGACCCGTTTATATCCGTTGACTCGAGCTGCATCAAAACAACTGATGCCGGTTTATGATAAACCGATGATTTACTATCCACTTTCAACTTTGATGTTGGCTGGGATTAGGGATATTTTGATTATCTCAACTCCTCAAGATTTGCCTCGTTTCAGAGAACTTTTGCAAGATGGCTCTGAGTTTGGGATTAAACTTTCTTACGCAGAGCAACCGAGTCCAGATGGTTTGGCGCAAGCCTTTATCATTGGGGAAGAGTTTATTGGCGATGACAGCGTTGCTCTGATCTTAGGTGACAATATCTATCACGGTCCTGGCCTTTCGAAGATGCTACAAAAAGCATCTAGCAAGGAGTCAGGGGCGACTGTTTTTGGCTACCATGTGAAGGATCCAGAACGGTTTGGTGTTGTTGAGTTTGATGAAGATATGAACGCTATTTCTATCGAAGAAAAGCCAGAACATCCTCGTTCGAATTATGCAGTTACAGGCCTCTATTTCTACGATAATGATGTAGTAGAAATTGCCAAAAATATAAAACCTAGTCCTCGTGGTGAATTGGAAATTACAGACGTTAACAAGGCTTACCTAGATCGCGGAGATTTATCCGTTGAGGTTATGGGACGTGGCTTTGCTTGGTTGGATACTGGCACTCATGAAAGTTTGCTAGAGGCTTCACAGTACATCGAAACAGTCCAACGGATGCAAAATGTTCAGGTGGCAAACTTGGAAGAAATTGCTTACCGTATGGGCTATATCAGTCGAGAAGATGTGTTGGCCTTAGCTCAACCGCTTAAGAAAAATGAATACGGACAGTATCTGCTCCGTTTGATTGGAGAAGCATAGATGACAGATAATTTTTTCGGTAAGACGCTTGCAGCACGCAAGGTTGATGCAATTCCAGGTATGTTGGAGTTTGATATCCCCGTTCATGGTGATAATCGTGGCTGGTTTAAAGAAAATTTCCAAAAGGAAAAAATGCTTCCACTTGGATTTCCAGAGTCTTTCTTTGCAGAAGGAAAATTGCAAAACAATGTATCCTTCTCACGCAAAAATGTTCTTCGTGGTCTCCACGCAGAACCTTGGGATAAGTACATCTCTGTGGCAGATGGTGGGAAAGTTCTAGGTTCTTGGGTTGATTTACGTGAGGGCGAAACCTTCGGAAATACCTACCAGACAGTCATTGATGCTAGCAAGGGAATCTTTGTTCCTCGAGGGGTGGCCAATGGCTTCCAAGTCCTATCAGATACAGTTTCTTATAGTTATCTGGTCAATGACTACTGGGCTCTTGAACTCAAACCCAAGTATGCCTTTGTAAATTACGCTGATTCAAGTCTTGGCATTGAATGGGAAAATCTTTCAGAAGCAGAGGTTTCAGAAGCAGATAAAAATCATCCGCTACTTAAGGATGTAAAACCTTTGAAAAAAGAAGATTTGTAAAAAGGAAAGAATATGACTGAGTACAAAAATATTATCGTAACAGGTGGGGCTGGTTTTATCGGTTCCAACTTTGTCCACTATGTTTACAATCATTTTCCAGATGTTCATGTGACAGTATTGGATAAGTTGACCTATGCTGGAAACCGCGCGAATATTGAGGAAATTTTAGGTGATCGTGTTGAGTTAGTTGTTGGTGACATTGCGGATGCAGACTTGGTAGACAAGTTGGTAGCTCAAGCGGATGCTATCGTTCACTATGCGGCGGAAAGTCACAATGATAATTCGCTCAATGATCCATCACCATTTATCCATACTAACTTCATCGGAACCTATACTCTTTTAGAAGCTGCTCGTAAGTATGATATTCGCTTCCACCATGTATCGACAGATGAAGTTTATGGGGATCTCCCTCTACGTGAGGATTTGCCAGGTCATGGTGAAGGTCCAGGTGAGAAATTTACCGCTGAAACTAAATATAACCCGAGCTCTCCTTACTCATCAACTAAGGCAGCTTCAGACTTGATTGTCAAAGCCTGGGTACGTTCTTTTGGAGTCAAGGCAACGATTTCTAACTGTTCAAATAACTACGGTCCTTATCAGCACATTGAAAAATTTATCCCACGGCAGATTACCAACATCCTAAGTGGCATTAAGCCAAAACTGTACGGTGAAGGTAAGAACGTTCGTGACTGGATTCACACCAATGACCATTCTTCAGGTGTATGGACAATCTTGACAAAAGGTCAAATTGGTGAAACCTACTTGATTGGGGCTGATGGTGAAAAGAACAACAAGGAAGTCTTGGAACTTATCCTTAAGGAAATGGGACAATCTGCCGATGCCTACGATCATGTAACTGACCGTGCAGGACATGACCTTCGTTATGCAATAGATGCAAGCAAGCTACGTGATGAGTTGGGTTGGAAACCAGAATTCACAAATTTTGAACAAGGTCTCAAAGAAACGATTCGATGGTACAAAGATAATCAAGAATGGTGGCAAGGAGAAAAAGAAGCTGTTGAAGCTAACTACGCTAAGACACAAGAGGTTCTTGAAAAATAAAAAGCGGTGGGACAGAAATCGATAGACAAAATCTCAATTTCCTAGTCCCAGCCCCTCGAAGATGATTAGGAGTTTTTGAAGTCTAAAAGTCAAACAAAAAGTCCAATTAGCTACCGCGTCAAAGTTTGATTGCTAATAAAAAGTGAGGTAGGGATTTTTTGTCCCAACCTCTATTGCTATACCGAAGAATTGTGAATCAGTTGAAAGGAAGAAAAATGATTTTAATTACAGGGGCAAATGGCCAATTAGGAACGGAACTTCGTTATTTGTTAGATGAGCGTAATGAAGAATACGTTGCTGTTGATGTGGCTGAGATGGATATTACCGATGCAGAGATGGTTGAGAAAGTTTTTGAAGAGGTGAAACCGACTTTAGTCTACCACTGTGCTGCCTACACAGCTGTTGATGCAGCAGAGGATGAAGGGAAAGAATTGGACTTTGCCATCAATGTTACGGGAACAGAAAATGTCGCAAAAGCATCCGAAAAGCATGGTGCAACTCTAGTCTACATCTCTACAGATTATGTCTTTGACGGTAAGAAACCAGTTGGACAAGAGTGGGAAGTGGATGACAAACCAGATCCTCAAACTGAATATGGTCGTACTAAGCGTATGGGAGAAGAGCTTGTAGAAAAACACGTTTCAAACTTCTATATTATCCGTACTGCCTGGGTTTTTGGAAATTACGGCAAAAACTTTGTCTTCACGATGCTAAATCTTGCTAAAACTCATAAGACATTGACAGTTGTAAATGATCAACATGGTCGACCAACCTGGACGCGTACCTTGGCCGAGTTCATGACTTTCCTAGCTGAAAATCGCAAGGAATTTGGTTATTATCATTTGTCAAATGATGCGACGGAAGACACAACTTGGTATGACTTTGCAGTTGAAATTTTGAAGGATACAGATGTTGAAGTCAAGCCAGTGGACTCAAGCCAATTTCCTGCCAAAGCTAAACGTCCACTAAACTCAACGATGAGCCTTGCCAAAGCCAAAGCTACTGGGTTTGTCATCCCAACTTGGCGAGATGCCTTGAAAGAATTCTACAAACAAGACCTTAAAAAATAGCCTTACTGGAGGCCAAAATGTATACAGAAAGAGAGAGAAGAGAGATTCTCTTTCTTTTTTTATTTGCTCGTATATGCAATCGTCGGATAATTATAAAAATTCAAGAAAAAGCTTGTTTAAATGTTAGAAAATTCGAGCACGAATGTATTTTTTGTGTTATAATATTCTGTGAGTAGTTATACCTTGGTGTAGCTATTAAAAATAGAAGTGTGAAACTGGGAAGATAGAGAGGACGCAGTGTAATGACTAGGAATGGTTTTTTTACAGGCTTAGATATCGGAACTAGCTCTATTAAAGTGTTGGTTGCAGAGCTTGTAAATGGTGAAGTAAATGTAATTGGCGTTAGTAATGCCAAAAGTAAGGGTGTTAAAGATGGGATTATCGTTGACATCGAAGCAGCAGCGACTGCTATTAAGTCTGCAATTTCTCAAGCAGAAGAAAAAGCAGGAATTTCAATCAAGTCTGTAAACGTTGGCTTGCCAGCTAATTTGCTACAAGTGGAGCCAACTCAAGGTATGATTCCAGTGACATCAGATACAAAAGAAATTACGGATCAAGATGTCGAAAATGTCGTCAAATCAGCCTTGACTAAAAGTATGACTCCAGACCGTGAAGTTATCACCTTTATTCCAGAGGAATTTGTCGTAGATGGATTCCAAGGAATTCGTGATCCTCGCGGGATGATGGGTGTGCGTTTGGAAATGCGCGGTCTCTTGTACACTGGCCCACGTACGATCCTCCACAATCTTCGTAAAACTGTTGAGCGTGTAGGCGTTCAAGTCGATAACGTGATTATTTCACCTCTTGCAATGGTTCACTCTGTCTTGAATGAAGGTGAACGTGAGTTTGGTGCGACTGTTATCGACATGGGTGGTGGTCAAACGACTGTTGCCACTATTCGCAACCAAGAACTTCAATATACAAATGTCAACCAAGAGGGTGGCGATTATGTCACAAAAGACATTTCAAAAGTTCTTAAGACTTCTAAGAAAATTGCAGAAGGTCTAAAACTGAACTATGGGGAAGCTTATCCACCGCTAGCTAGCAAGGAAACATTCCAAGTTGAAGTGATCGGTGAAGTTGAGCCAGTTGAAGTGACTGAAGAATACTTGGCTGAGATTATTTCAGCGAGACTTAAGCATATTTTTGAGCAAATTAAGCAAGACTTGGAAAGACGTCACCTGTTAGACTTGCCAGGAGGTATTGTCTTAATTGGTGGGAATGCCCTTCTTCCAGGTGTCGTTGAATTGGCCCAAGAAGTATTTGGAGTACGCGTTAAGTTATTCGTGCCAAATCAAGTTGGGATTCGCAACCCTGCTTTTGCCCATGTCATCAGTTTGTCAGAATTCGCTGGTAGTCTTACTGAAGTGAATGTTTTGGCACAACGAGCAATTCGAGGTGACGAAAGTTTACGCCACCAACCGATTGACTTTAGAAGTTCAGCTCAACCAGTTTCACCTGTTTCTCCACGACCAGTATTTAATACAGTGACAACTCCTGAGCCTGAAACAACTCAATCTGTTGAACCAGTAGCTCCTCTTCAATCAGAAGAAAAGAGCAAAGGTAAATTAACGGATCGTTTCCGTAGCTTGATTGGAAGCATGTTTGACGAATAAAATAGAGGAATATAAATATGACATTTTCATTTGATACAGCAGCTGCACAAGGTGCAGTCATTAAAGTAATCGGTGTCGGCGGTGGTGGTGGAAATGCCATCAACCGTATGGTTGACGAAGGCGTTTCCGGCGTTGAATTTATCGCAACCAACACAGATGTACAGGCCTTGAGCAGTACAAAAGCTGAGACAGTTATTCAGCTCGGTCCTAAATTGACTCGCGGACTTGGTGCAGGAGGTCAACCTGAAGTTGGTCGTAAAGCTGCAGAAGAAAGCGAAGAAGTATTGACAGAAGCAATCAGCGGTGCTGATATGGTCTTCATCACTGCTGGTATGGGTGGTGGTTCTGGTACAGGTGCTGCACCAGTTATCGCTCGTATTGCAAAAAGCCTCGGAGCTTTGACAGTAGGTGTTGTAACTCGTCCATTTGGTTTTGAAGGAAGCAAACGTGGACAATTTGCTATCGAAGGGATTAACGAACTTCGTGAGCATGTTGATACACTCTTGATTATCTCAAACAACAACTTGCTAGAAATCGTTGACAAGAAAACACCACTTCTTGAAGCATTGAGTGAAGCAGATAACGTTCTTCGTCAAGGTGTACAAGGGATTACAGATTTGATTACAAATCCTGGTTTGATTAACTTGGACTTTGCAGACGTTAAGACTGTTATGGCCAATAAAGGTAATGCCCTTATGGGGATTGGTATCGGTAGCGGTGAAGAACGTGTTGTAGAAGCTGCTCGTAAAGCAATCTACTCACCACTTCTTGAAACAACTATCGATGGTGCAGAAGATGTGATTGTCAACGTAACTGGTGGTTTGGACTTGACTTTGATTGAGGCTGAAGAAGCATCAGAAATTGTTAACCAAGCAGCTGGTCATGGTGTTAACATCTGGCTTGGAACATCTATTGATGAGACAATGAAAGACGAAATCCGCGTGACAGTTGTTGCGACAGGAGTACGTCAGGATAAAGTTGAGAAAGTTGTAACTGCTCAACCACGCCAAACAACCCACCGTGAACCTGCTCGAACTAGCCATGCACAAACTTTTGATCGTAATTTTGATATGGCTGATACAGTAGAAATTCCAACTCCAAGTTATCGCCGTCAAGAAGCACCAAAGACATCAGCTTTTGGTGACTGGGACTTGAGACGCGATGCCATCGTTCGTCAAGGAGAACCAGTTGTTTCTCCAGTGGAACGTTTTGAAGTTCCAGCAGCGACAGATGAAGACGAGTTGGAAACACCACCATTCTTTAAAAATCGTTAATGAAGATGAATTTAAAAGAAAATACGAACCTTGTTTTTCAACAGATATCGAATGCAGTTCAGGAAGCCGGTCGTGAAAACGATTCGGTTTCTGTGATTGCGGTGACCAAATATGTAGATGTTGAAACAGCCTCAGCTTTGGTTTCGCAAGGAGTGCAACACATTGGTGAGAACCGTGTTGATAAATTTCTTGACAAGTATCATGCTCTGAGTGATAAGAATCTTACCTGGCATTTGATTGGAACCTTACAGAGACGTAAAGTCAAGGAAGTTATTTCTTATGTGGATTATTTTCATGCTTTAGATTCCTTAAAGCTAGCTCAGGAAATTCAAAAACGAGCGGACCACAAGATTAAGTGCTTTTTGCAAGTAAATATTTCTAAGGAAGAAAGTAAGCACGGTTTTTCGAAAGAAGAATTGTTAGCTCTCTTACCAGAACTTTCAGAATTAGACCAGATTGAGTATGTGGGTCTGATGACTATGGCTCCATTTGAAGCAACTAGTCAAGAGTTACTAGACATATTTAAAGAAACGCAAGAATTGCAAAAAACCATTCAAGAAAAACATCTCCCTAATATGCCGATGACCGAACTAAGTATGGGTATGAGTCGAGACTTCAAAGAAGCGATTCAATGTGGTTCAACTTTCGTTCGAATCGGTACAGCATTTTTTAAATAGGAAATAACCATGTCACTAAAAGATAAATTTGATAAGTTTATAGATTATTTCACTGAAGATGGAGAAGAGGTGGCACCAAGCGTTGCTGAATTAAAGTCTGAACAAACCTTAACTTCAGTTTCGGCTCCAAAGGAAGAACTTCTACGAGCTCAACAATCACCACAATCTTCACAAGTGAATTCTAAAGAGAAAAATATTACGCGCCTTCATGCTCGTCAGCAAGAGTTGGCGATGCAGAGCCATCGTAGCACAGAAAAGGTAACTATTGATGTTCGTTATCCTCGTCGCTACGAAGATGCAACAGATATCGTTGATTTGTTGGCAGGCAACGAAAGTATTCTCATTGACTTCCAATATATGACTGAAGTACAAGCACGCCGCTGTCTAGATTACTTAGATGGAGCTCGTCATGTGCTAGCTGGTGAATTGAGAAAAGTTGCAAATACTATGTATCTTTTGACACCAGTAGGAGTTGTGGTTAATATTGAAGACATTCGCTTGCCTGATGGTTCTCACGGTGAAGAGTTTGATTTTGATATGAAGAGAAATCGAGTGAAGTAATGATTTTTCTAATTCGTTTAATACAGAATGCTGCAACTATCTATTCATGGATACTTGTAACTTTTGCTCTATTATCTTGGTTACCCAATGCCTATGATACAGCACTAGGTCGTTTGTTAACTAGCTTAGTCAAACCGATCCTTCAACCCTTGAGACGTTTGCCGCTAAGGGTTGGTGGTTTTGATTTTACAGTTTGGGTGGCTGTCATTTTAGTTCATTTAGTCGGTAACTATCTGATCCGTTTTCTTTTAATACTAGCATGAGAAAAGATATTTATCAGCATTTCTCAGTCGAGGATATTCCTTTCATTGATAAAGGATTGGAGTGGCTTAGGCAGGTAGAAGAGCACTACGCTCCCATCCTAACTCCCTTTATCAACCCCATCAGGTCTTTATTTTAAAGACATTGGGGAATCATCAAGGGATTCAAGTTTTTTCAAGCAACGATTTTGTACCTAGTGAGTATAGCCGTGTGCTTCTTGCACCAGATTATTTCATACCGACTTTGATGGACTTTGAAATGGAATTGCTTGAGATTGTTTATTCTAGTAAGTTCGACCAATTGACACATGCCAAGATTTTAGGAACTGTTCTGAATCGTTTGGGAATTGATCGCAAATTGTTTGGTGATATTTTAGTTACGGAGAATAGAGCCCAAATCATTGTGGACCAAACATTCACTTCTCTCTTTCAAGATGGGATTCAAAAGATTGCTAGATTACCTGTCAAACTAGAAGTCGTATCTTTTGAAGAATTGGTAGAAGCCGTGAGTGATTATCAGGAAAAGGAAGTTTTAGTTCCGAGTATGCGCTTGGATGCTTTCTTATCAAATGTTCTGAAATTGTCTCGCTCGCAGACAGCTGATTTATTAGAAAGAAAATATGTTCAGGTAAATTACCATCTGGTTGAAAAATCTGACTACCAAGTTAAGTTAGGTGATTTAGTAAGTGTCAGACGTTTTGGACGGATTATCTTACTCAAAGAAAATGGTCAAACCAAAAAAGATAAGAAAAAAATAACAGTCCAATTACTACTAAGTAAGTGAGAAGAAAAATGTCGATTACACCACAAGAAATTATTGATAAAGCTTTCTCCATTAAATTCAGAGGCTATAATAAGGAAGAAGTTGACGAATTTTTGGATAAGATTTATTTTGACTATGAGGAACTAGTCCGTTACAAGGATGA
Source organism: Streptococcus sp. (assembly GCF_032481935.1). Lineage (GTDB taxonomy): Bacteria > Bacillota > Bacilli > Lactobacillales > Streptococcaceae > Streptococcus. The sequence goes on along the minus strand of NZ_JAWERU010000022.1, from coordinate 6,530 downwards.
AACTGAAGTCTATATCAAAAGATTAGAAGAACGTCTTTCGTCTTTTACTGATGATTTTCCTAAAAGAACAGTGACAAACGAGCAAGAACCAGAACCATTGAATGATTCTATTTTTTATTAAGTAAGTGAGGAAAAATATGCCAATTACATCGTTAGAAATCAAGGATAAAACCTTTAGTACCAAGTTTAGAGGTTTTAATCCTGAAGAAGTTGATGAATTTCTAGATATTGTTGTTCGTGATTATGAAACGCTTGTTCGTAGTAACCATGAAAAAGAGCAACACATTAAAAATTTAGAGGAACGTTTGTCTTATTTCGATGAGATTAAGGAGTCATTGAGCCAGTCTGTATTGATTGCTCAAGATACTGCAGAACGTGTCAAACAAGCTGCCAATGAACGCTCTCAAAATATCCTTAAACAGGCTGAACAAGATGCTCAGCGTCTGCTTGATGAAGCTAAGTATAAGGCTAATGAAATCTTGCGTCAAGCTACGGATAATGCTAAGAAGGTTGCAGTAGAGACAGAAGAATTAAAGAATAAGAGCCGTGTCTTCCATCAACGTTTGAAATCTACGATTGAGAGTCAATTGGCCATTGTAGACTCTTCTGACTGGGAAGAAATTTTGCGTCCGACAGCAACTTACCTTCAAACAAGTGACGAAGCTTTTAAAGAAGTTGTCGGAGAAGTTTTGGGTGAAGATGTAACTGGATATCATGATGAAGAACCAATTGACATGACTCGTCAGTTTTCACCAGAGGAAGTAGCAGAGCTCCAAGCTCGCATTGAAGCAGCTAATCGAGAATTGGCTGAATCACAAAAAGAAACAGTTCCAGATACTGCTAGTTCAGTAGTAGAAGGAGTCGTTTCTTCAAACCAAGATTCTCAACCAGCACCCTTGACAGAATCTATTGATCTTTTATAAGAAAGAAAATCTGAGAACAAGATCTAACCAAACATATTTACAGCGAGTAGGCGACGGTGGAAGTCCTACAATCCCTGTTGATTAGATTATCCTCTCAAGTTATCAAGTCTGAAGTTAGTAGGATTTGACGTTTCCCACGTTACGGGAAAAGAGGGAGAAAGACTAGTTCTTTTTCCGAACAAAGGTGGTACCACGATTTTCGTCCTTTTTAGCGAGTCGTGGTTTTTATTTTGTCTATATAAAAAAAGGAGATATCATGAAACTCAAAGAAACTTTAAATCTTGGGAAAACTGACTTCCCAATGCGTGCAGGCCTTCCAACCAAAGAGCCAGTTTGGCAAAAAGAATGGGAAGAAGCAAAATTGTACCAACGCCGTCAAGAATTAAATGAAGGAAAACCTCATTTCACTCTTCATGATGGCCCTCCATACGCTAACGGAAATATCCACGTTGGTCATGCTATGAACAAGATTTCAAAAGATATCATTGTTCGTTCTAAGTCTATGTCAGGATTCTACGCACCATACATCCCAGGTTGGGATACACACGGACTACCAATCGAGCAAGTTTTGGCAAAACAAGGTGTCAAACGTAAAGAGATGGATTTGGTTGAATACTTGAAACTTTGCCGTGAATACGCTCTTTCTCAAGTAGATAAACAAAGCGAAGACTTCAAACGTTTAGGTGTTTCTGGTGACTGGGAAAATCCATATGTAACTTTGACCCCTGACTATGAAGCAGCGCAAATTCGTGTCTTCGGTGAGATGGCTAACAAAGGCTATATCTACCGTGGTGCCAAGCCAGTTTACTGGTCATGGTCATCTGAGTCAGCTCTTGCTGAAGCAGAGATTGAATACCACGATTTGGTATCAACATCACTTTACTATGCCAATAAGGTCAAGGATGGCAAAGGTGTGTTAGACACTGATACTTACATCGTTGTCTGGACAACAACTCCATTTACTATCACTGCTTCTCGTGGTTTGACTGTTGGTGCAGATATTGATTACGTTTTGGTTCAACCTGCTGGTGAAACTCGTAAGTTTGTGGTTGCTGCTGAATTGTTGAACAGCTTGTCTGAGAAATTTGGCTGGGCTGATGTTCAAGTTTTAACAACTTACCGTGGTTCAGAATTGAACCATATCGTGACAGAACACCCATGGGATACTGCAGTAGATGAACTCGTTATCCTTGGTGACCACGTTACAACTGACTCAGGTACAGGTATCGTCCATACAGCTCCTGGTTTTGGTGAGGACGACTACAATGTCGGTGTTGCTAATGGTCTAGAAGTTGCAGTGACTGTTAACGAACGCGGGCTTATGATGGCTAATGCTGGTGCTGAGTTTGAAGGCCAATTCTATGATAAGGTTGTTCCAACGGTTATTGAAAAATTAGGAAATCTTCTTCTTGCCCAAGAAGAAATCTCTCACTCATACCCATTTGACTGGCGTACGAAAAAACCAATCATCTGGCGTGCAGTTCCACAATGGTTTGCTTCAGTATCAAAATTCCGTCAAGAAATCCTGGATGAAATTGAAAAAGTGAAATTCCATTCAGAATGGGGTAAAGTCCGTCTTTACAACATGATCCGTGACCGTGGTGACTGGGTCATCTCACGTCAACGTGCCTGGGGAGTTCCTCTTCCAATCTTCTACGCAGAAGACGGCACACCAATCATGACAGCTGAAACGATTGAACATGTAGCTCAACTCTTTGAAGAGCATGGTTCAATCATCTGGTGGGAACGTGATGCTAAAGACCTCTTACCAGATGGATTTACACATCCAGGTTCACCAAATGGAGAGTTCAAGAAAGAAACTGACATCATGGACGTATGGTTTGACTCAGGTTCATCATGGAATGGTGTCGTGGTTAACCGTCCAGAACTTAAATATCCAGCTGATCTCTACCTTGAAGGTTCTGACCAATACCGTGGTTGGTTCAACTCATCACTTATCACCTCTGTTGCCAACCATGGTGTGGCACCATACAAACAGATCTTGTCACAAGGTTTTGCCCTTGACGGTAAAGGTGAAAAGATGTCTAAATCTCTTGGAAATACCATTGCTCCAAGTGATGTTGAAAAACAATTTGGTGCGGAAATCTTGCGTCTCTGGGTAACCAGTGTTGACTCAAGCAATGACGTGCGTATCTCAATGGATATCTTGAGCCAAGTTTCTGAAACTTACCGTAAGATCCGTAACACTCTTCGTTTCTTGATTGCTAACACATCTGACTTTAACCCAGCTGAGGATGCAGTTGCTTACGAAGAACTTCGTTCAGTTGACAAGTATATGACCATTCGTTTTAACCAGCTTGTGAAAACAATTCGTGATGCTTATGCTGACTTTGAATTTTTGACAATCTATAAAGCACTAGTGAACTTTATCAACGTTGACTTGTCAGCCTTCTACCTTGATTTTGCCAAAGATGTTGTCTACATCGAAGGTGCCAAATCATTGGAACGCCGTCAAATGCAAACAGTCTTCTATGATATTTTGGTGAAAATCACTAAGCTTTTGACACCAATCCTTCCTCACACTGCGGAAGAAATTTGGTCATATCTTGAGTTTGAATCTGAAGATTTTGTTCAATTGTCAGAATTGCCAGAAGCTCAAACATTTGCTAACCAAGAGGAAATCTTGGACACATGGGCAGCCTTCATGGACTTCCGTGGACAAGCTCAAAAAGCCTTGGAAGAAGCTCGTAATGAAAAAGTCATCGGTAAATCTCTTGAAGCACACTTGACAGTTTATCCTAACGAAGTCGTTAAAACTCTTCTTGGAGCTGTTGATAGCAATGTTGCTCAACTTTTGATCGTCTCAGAATTGACTATCGCAGAAGGTGTAGCTCCAGAAGGTGCAGTAGCCTTTGAAGATGTAGCTTTCACTGTAGAACGTGCAGCTGGTGAAGTGTGTGATCGTTGCCGTCGTATTGATCCAACTACTGCAGATCGCAGCTACCATGCAACCATCTGTGACCACTGCGCAAGCATCGTTGAAGAAAACTTTGCGGAAGCAGTTGCTGAAGGATTTGAAGCTAAATAATTTTATATACTGGAGGTTGGGACAAAAGATCCCGACCTCATTTTTATTAGCAATCAAACTTTGACGCGGTAGATGATTGAACTTTTTGTTCGTCTTTTATACTCTTCGAAAATCAAATTCAAACCACGTCAGCTCTATCTGCAACCTCAAAACAGTGTTTTGAGCAACCTGCGGCTAGCTTCCTAGTTTGCTCTTTGATTTTCATTGAGTATTGGACTCCAAAAATCTCCTAATCATCCTCGCGGGGCTGGTACTACGAAATCGAGATTTTGTCTATTGATTTCTGTCCCACCGCCTTTTTTATGGAGTGAATACTCTCTTATTTTAGAAAATAGAAACTAAAATGGTTTTAAATTTAAAATAAACTATTTTTGTAAAAACATGTATACAACTACAAATAAAATAAAAATAAGTTTTAAAAAAACACATAAAGTATAAAATTCAATAAAAGTCACTATTTTCAAGGTTTTTCAGAAATATTTAAGCTTATTTTGACGTAAAAAATACTCTGATTTCATCGAAAAAATACTTGAATTTATAAGTTGAAAAGGGTACCAAACATATTTTTTTATAGAAAATAACATTTTTTAAAAAAGAAGACAAATAATTTGAATATTTAAAGCGAATGAGTTATAATGGCTATGTATGTAGTATACACTATAGCAAAAATAAAAAAGGAGAATATGTGATGTATTTTAACCGTAAAAATGCGGAACAAAAGAACTGGCGAATGATCAAAAAAGGAAAACATTTCTTGTTTGGTTGTTCGCTAGTATTTGCAGTTGGAGCAACTTTAGCTACTCCAACGGTTCACGCTGATAATGTAGAAGCTAAGGCAGAAGCTACAACTTCAGCAACACAAGCTGAACCTACTGCAGAGGCGCCTACCTATGCGGCACCAGCAGCAACTAGCCCAGCAGAGACTGCTCCAGTAGAAGCAAATTCTGTAACAACTGCAGTTTCTGTTGACAAGTCTCAACTAGAAGCTGTTTTAGTACAAGCTAAAGCTAAAAACTTGGATGGTCAAGAAGCTTCAGTTAAAGCTGAAGTAGCAGCTGCAATTGCAGAAGCAGAAGCATTAGTTGCGAACGGTTCAGCAAGCCAAGAACAAGTAAACCAAAGTGTTGAACGTTTGACTCAAGCTGTGGCAAGTGTGAAGGAAGTTACTGAAGCGACAGCTGAGAAAACATCAGAAGCAACTACAGAGTCTTCTGCTACTCCTAAAGTAAGAAGCAAACGTGCGACTACTGAAGGAACAACACGTTCAGTTGATGAAACGAGACTTGATCGTGTTACAGTGACAAAAGATAACTTTGATAGTTTCTTTAAAGAAGGTGGTACAGCAAACTATGACGAAACTTCTGGTACCATCAAATTGACAGATGACGTGTCAGGTCAAGTTGGTAGTGCTTATCTTCGTTTCAAAATCGACCCTAAAGAAGACTTTACCTTTACTGGTAAAGTAGATATTGGTAACAAGTATGAGGGCCATAAGGTCGATAATCGTCCTGGTGGTGACGGAGTTGGTTTCGTCTTCCATACAGGTAATGTTGATAAAATAGGTCAATCAGGTGCATCGATTGGTATGGGGGGAATACCGGCGGCATTTGGTTTTAAACTTGACTCATGGCATAACACCTCTAATCCAAATGCCGATCAAAAAGCAATAGCTGACCCTAAAAATTTTAGTGGATGGAATAATAGTGCCTTTGGTGCCTTCTATTCATCAAATAATGCAGGTAAAGTAGATACTATTAAAGATGCAAAAGCATTAAATCCAGCCCCAAATGGTGATTGGGTTGATTTTAAAATCAACTATAGTGGATCAAAAAAAGAATTTACAGTTACCTATGGTACTCAAACTTGGACAACTAAAATTGCTAAAAATAGTAGCAGTATGAGTGTCAACTCTAGAAATTCTCTTTCTGATCCCAATGCTACCTATGCTCTTTCATTCCTAGGAAGTACAGGTTCTGGTACCAACTTGCAACGTGTACAAATTGAAAAATTTGAATTTACAGCCCCACAAATTGTACAAGTAGCTTTCTATGATGAATCAGGAAAAGAGATTGCAGCAAGTAGTGCGATTCCTGGAAATAGAGATGAAGTTATTAACTTGAACTCTGTTGAAGCAGTTCAAAAAGCTATTAGCAAATTAGATGCTAAAGGGTATACACTAAAAGAAGTTAATTCTGAAAAAGCAGAAACCTACAATGCTGGTGCTAATACTGTAACGCTTAGAAGTGGCGGACAGTTCTTAAAGTATATATTTAAGGAAAAAGAAAAACAAGCAGCTAGCATTCAAGCGCCAACAAATAAAGTTCCAGTTAAAAATACAACAGCCTTGACTAATGATGAAAAATCTTCAGTAGAAGCAGCAGTTAAAGCAGTAAATCCAAAGGCTTCAAAAGTTGAAGTTGCTACAGATGGTGCAGCAACAGTAACCTTTGAAGATGGCTCAACAGCAACTCTTACAGGTGCTCAAACAGTTAAAGAAGCTGATTCTAAAGGTGTTAAAGCTCCAACGACTAAGACACCAGTTCAAGATACAACAGCCT
>NZ_JAWERU010000021.1:0-40305 GCF_032481935.1 Streptococcus sp. | reverse complement strand
CATGCTAGCACAGGCTGTGATGCCTGTAGTGTTTGTGCTAGGCGAAACCATAAGCCTAGGGACGAGAAATCGTTACGGCAGTTGAAATGGCTAAGTCTTAGGATATGTCAGAGTAGACTTGAAAGTGCCACAGTGACGGAGTCTCTCTGGAAACAGAGAGAGTGGAACGCGGTAAACCCCTCAAGCTAGCAACCCAAATTTTGGTCGGGGCATGGAGTGCGCGGAAACGAACGTAGTACTCTGACTGCTAGCAGCTAGAGCTGCTAGTGGTAGACAGATGATTATCGAAGGAAGTGGTCCTAGTCACTTCTGGAACAAAACATGGCTTATAGAAAATTGCATATAGGTTGGGGCTGAGATATATTCTCAACCTCATTTTTTAAAGTGAATAAAGAAAGGTCTATAAAAGACTGAAATGAAAACAACATTTAATTTAATTGCGACTGCTGCGGCGGGTTTGGAAGCTGTAGTTGGACGTGAAGTAAGAGATTTGGGTTATGATTGTCAAGTTGAAAATGGGCGAGTTCGTTTTCAAGGTGATGTTAAAGCGATTATCCAAACGAACCTGTGGCTAAGAGCTGCGGATAGAATCAAAATTGTTGTGGGAACTTTTCCTGCAAAAACATTTGAAGAGCTCTTCCAAGGTGTTTTTGCTCTAGATTGGGAGAACTATCTCCCACTTGGAGCCCGTTTCCCAATTGCCAAGGCTAAGTGTGTCAAGTCAAAATTACACAATGAGCCAAGTGTGCAGGCAATTTCTAAGAAGGCAGTTGTTAAGAAACTACAAAAACACTATGCACGACCAGAAGGTGTTCCCCTGATGGAGAATGGCCCTGAGTTCAAGATTGAAGTTTCCATTTTGAAAGATGTAGCGACTCTTATGATTGATACAAGTGGGTCAAGTCTCTTTAAACGTGGTTACCGTACTGAAAAAGGTGGAGCTCCGATCAAAGAAAATATGGCAGCTGCTATTTTGCAACTGTCAAACTGGTATCCAGATAAGCCTTTGATTGATCCAACCTGTGGTTCTGGAACTTTTTGTATTGAGGCGGCTATGATTGCGCGCAAGATGGCGCCTGGTTTACGTCGTTCTTTTGCCTTTGAAGAATGGAACTGGGTTAGTGACCGCTTGATTCAAGAAGTCAGAACTGAGGCTAGTAAGCAGATAGATCGAGAGATTAAACTGGATATTATGGGCTGTGATATCGATGGTCGTATGGTAGAAATTGCCAAGGCTAATGCGCAGGCAGCAGGAGTATCTGGAGATATTCTCTTTAAACAGATGCGCGTACAGGATTTGCGTACGGACAAGATTAATGGAGTCATTATCTCTAACCCACCTTATGGGGAACGTTTGTCAGATGATGCAGGAGTAACTAAACTTTATGCTGAAATGGGTGAGGTTTTTGGACCTCTCAAAACTTGGAGTAAGTTTATCCTGACAAGTGATGAAGCCTTTGAAAGCAAATATGGTAGTCAGGCGGACAAAAAACGAAAACTCTACAACGGTACTTTGAAAGTTGATCTATATCAATATTTTGGTCAACGTGTCAAAAGAAATTTGACAGATTAGAAAGGAGCTGCCATGGATCAGAAGGATAAAAAAGAAGAAATGTTAGAACCGGAGAAAACCTCCCAAGAACCTCAGTTTGATTTTGAGGAAGCTAAGGATCTGACAGTTGGACAAGTTATTCGAAAAAATGAAGAAATTGAAGCGGGAGTAACTCCTGATGATACGATTTTGGACAAATACATCAAACAACACCGTGAAGAAATCGAAGCTGACAAATTTACAAACATTCAGGCAAAGAAAGAGGAACTTCAAAGTCTCGATGATTTGATCCAAGAAGCTAAAGAAACGATTGAAGAAGAGGTGGAACCGGTAGAAGAAGTCTCTGAATCAGAAAAGTTTGCTGAAGAAGAGGGAGTAGCAACTGAAGAAGTTCTCCTTTCGCCACTAGAAGAAACTTTAGTTATGGATAAAAATCTTGTAGAGGAAGTATTTGAACCAGAACAGGTAGAAAATGAGGAAACTTCACAAGAAGAAACCCCAATTCTAGCTCGCTCTCTTCAAGAAGAGGATGAGCCACAACGCAAAAAACTGTGGGTCATCTTGTCAGCTCTTTTAGCGATTGTTGTCTTGATTATTGGAGGTAGCTACTACGTTTATCGTCAAATTACTCGTTCTTCTCAAGAAATTCAGTCTCAGTCATCTGATGCAGGTTTGGTAAGCAATCAAGCAATTCTCGATCAATTTAACAGTCTCTATGACACTTTTTATACTGATGAGAATAAAACTGCCCTAAAAAATAGTCAGTTTAGTCAATTGAGTCAGCTTAAAGAGCTATTAGATAAACTTGAGGGTGCTAAAGAACATACTCTTGCAAAGTCAAAATATGATAGCCTTGAAACACAAATCAAGGCAGTACAAGATGTTAATGCTCAATTTGAAACACCAGCTATTACAGATGGTGTTCTAGATACAAATGCTAAAGTAAAGGCAGATGCTAAATTTACCGAAGTTAAGACTGGGAATACTGAAATTGATAAACTGCTAGATAAGGCTATTAGTCTCGGTAAGAGTCAACTTTCAAGTTCTACAAGCTCTAGCAGTAGTCAATCAAGTTCATCAAGTCAAACAGAGTCAAACTCAGCAACTGAAAGCAATGCTAGCAGCTCTGCTAATGCATCAACTTCAGCGGGTGAAACAGCCTCAGCAAATAATATCCTTAATAGTGGACTAGCAAGCAATGGTGTGAACCTACAAAGAAGTGTCAGTCGAGTACCGTACAATCAAGCTGCTGTTAGTGATAGTAGTAATCCTGCTTGGACTTTTGCAAATGGTGTCCTTGAACGAATTCTTGAGACTTCGCGTGCGCGTGGCTACATTACAGGCAACCAATATATTTTGGAACCTGTGAATATTGTTAATGGTAATGGCTACTATAATCTTTATAAACCAGATGGTACCTATCTCTTTACCCTTAATTGTAAGACAGGTTACTTTGTAGGGAATGGCTCTGGACATGCGGATGATTTAGACTACTAGTCAAATTGTTACAAAATTCTTTCTTTTCACAGATAAACATGATAAAATAAAACATATTAAACAAGAGGAGTGTCACATGACAAAAGCTAACTTTGGTGTTGTTGGTATGGCCGTAATGGGTCGTAACCTTGCCCTTAATATTGAATCCCGTGGTTATACAGTTGCTATTTATAACCGTAGTAAAGAAAAAACTGAAGATGTGATTGCTTGCCACCCTGATAAAAACTTCGTGCCAAGCTATGATATCGAAAGTTTCGTAAATTCAATTGAAAAACCACGTCGTATCATGCTTATGGTTCAAGCAGGACCTGGTACAGATGCGACGATTCAAGCCCTTCTTCCACACTTGGATAAAGGTGATATTTTGATCGACGGAGGAAACACTTTCTATAAAGATACCATCCGTCGTAATGAAGAATTGGCGAACTCAGGTATCAACTTTATCGGTACTGGTGTATCTGGTGGTGAAAAAGGTGCCCTCGAAGGTCCTTCTATCATGCCTGGTGGACAAAAAGAAGCTTACGACTTGGTGGCTGATGTTCTTGAAGAAATCTCAGCTAAAGCACCAGAAGATGGAAAACCATGTGTGACATACATCGGTCCTGATGGAGCTGGTCACTATGTGAAAATGGTCCACAATGGTATCGAGTACGGTGATATGCAATTGATCGCAGAAAGCTATGACTTGATGCAACACTTGCTTGGCCTTTCAGCTCAAGATATGGCTGAAATCTTTACTGAGTGGAACAAGGGTGAATTGGACAGCTACTTGATTGAAATCACTGCTGATATCCTTGGACGCAAAGACGATGAAGGTCAAGATGGACCAATCGTTGATTATATCTTGGATGCTGCAGGAAACAAAGGAACTGGTAAATGGACTAGCCAATCAGCTCTTGATCTTGGTGTGCCATTGTCACTCATCACTGAGTCAGTATTTGCCCGTTACATCTCTACTTACAAAGAAGAACGTGTACATGCTAGCAAGGTTCTTCCAAAACCAGCTGCTTTCAAATTTGAAGGCGACAAGGCTGAGTTGATTGAAAAAATCCGTCAAGCCCTTTACTTCTCAAAAATCATCTCATACGCACAAGGTTTTGCGCAATTGCGTGTAGCTTCTAAAGAAAATAATTGGAACTTGCCATTTGCAGATATCGCTTCTATCTGGCGTGATGGATGTATCATCCGTTCTCGTTTCTTGCAAAAGATTACAGATGCTTACAACCGTGATGCAGATCTTGCTAACCTTCTTTTGGATGAGTACTTCTTGGACGTAACTGCTAAGTACCAACAATCTGTTCGTGATATCGTAGCTCTTGCTGTTCAAGCTGGTGTACCAGTACCAACATTCTCAGCAGCTATCACTTACTTTGACAGCTACCGTTCAGCTGACCTTCCAGCTAACTTGATCCAAGCACAACGTGACTACTTTGGTGCCCACACTTACCAACGTAAAGACAAAGAAGGAACCTTCCACTACTCTTGGTATGACGAAAAATAAGTAGGTCAGCCATGGGGAAACGGATTTTATTACTTGAGAAAGAAAGAAATCTAGCTCATTTTTTAAGTCTGGAACTCCAAAAAGAGCAATACCGAGTTGATCAGGTAGAAGAGGGACAAAAAGCCCTCTCCATGGCTCTTCAGACAGACTATGACTTGATTTTACTGAATGCTCATCTAGGGGATATGACAGCCCAGGATTTTGCAGATAAGTTGAGTCGAACCAAGCCAGCTGCGGTGATCATGGTCTTGGACCATCGAGAAGAATTGCAAGACCAACTTGAAACAATCCAGCGTTTCGCTGTTTCATACATCTATAAACCAATCATTATCGATGATTTGGTCAGTCGTATTTCAGCTATCTTCCGAGGTAGAGATTTCATCGACCAACACTGTAGTCAGATGAAAGTTCCGACAGCTTATCGCAATCTGCGTATGGACGTAGAACATCATACCGTCTATCGTGGCGAAGAGATGATTGCTCTGACACGTCGTGAATATGACCTCTTAGCTACCCTTATGGGAAGCAAGAAGGTTTTGACTCGTGAACAATTGCTGGAAAGTGTTTGGAAGTATGAAAGTGCGACCGAAACCAATATAGTGGACGTTTATATCCGTTATCTACGTAGCAAACTTGACGTAAAAGGTCAAAAGAGCTATATTAAAACCGTGCGTGGTGTTGGTTACACCATGCAAGAATAGAAAAGCAGTTGCAGTTTTGTAACTGCTTTTTTTGAGTCGTTGAAATGTTGACATATGATTTGATTTTTGCTACAATCATTTTGGAGGAAACAAGAATGAAATTTTTGAAAAAAATGATACAAGTTGGGCTTGCAGTATTTTTCGTAAGTCTGTTAGCAACAAGTACAGTATTTGCGGATGATTCGAATTCTGAAGGCTGGAAATTTGTTCAAGAAAATGGTAGAACTTACTACAAGAAGGGGGACCTCAAAGAAACCCACTGGCGAGTGATTGATGGCAAGTACTATTATTTTGACTATAATGGTGAAATGGTTATTGGATGGCAGTATATTCCCATGCCAGATAAAGGTAGTACAATTGGTCCTTACCCAAATGGTATCAGATTAGAATATATGCCAATGTCAAAATGGTATTACTTTAACCAAGATGGCGTACTACAAGAATTTGTTGGCTGGCAACAATTAGAGTTAAAAGATTCCTTAACCGTTGGGAAAAAACATGGTGAAGGCTGGGAAGGTCCAGAAGTTCTTAAATTAGCATACTACTACTTTGATCAAGATCATTCTTTAAAGACAGGTTGGCTTTATGATCAATCTAACTGGTATTACCTAGCAAAAACAGGAAATTCTGGGAATAAGAATCTTGGTGGTGAGAAAAGTTCTGGTTGGATTCAAGATGCTTCCACTTGGTACTATTTAGATCCAACAACTGGCATTATGCAAACTGGTTGGCAGTATCTTGGTAACAAGTGGTACTATCTCCGTTCATCAGGTGCTATGGCGACAGGCTGGTATCTAGATGGTTCAACTTGGTATTACCTAGATGCTCAAAATGGTGACATGAAAACAGGCTGGATTTATGTCGATAATACTTGGTATTACCTCCGTTCGTCAGGAGCTATGGTGACAGGTTGGTTCCAAGCTAATGGTAAATGGTACTATGCTTATAGTTCAGGTGCCCTAGCTGTAAATACCACAGTAGGTGGCTACCAGGTCAACTATAATGGCGAGTGGGTACAGTAATGAAAACAAGCGATTGTGAAAGGAAACAATCGCTTTTTTTGTGAAAATATAATAAAATAGAAAGGAATAAAGTTCTAAAATTTTATCTAGAAACAGATGATTTTCATCTGATAGTAGGATTAAATGACAAAAGAAGTTGGTGTCGGTCAGGCACATAGTAAAATTATTTTAATAGGAGAGCATGCAGTGGTTTATGGCTACCCAGCCATCTCTTTACCTCTTTTAGAGGTAGAGGTGACTTGTCGGGTGGTTCCAGCAGATACACCATGGCGTCTTTTTGAAGAGGATACCTTGTCCATGGCAGTTTATGCTTCTCTCGAGTATTTAAATATCCAGGATGCTTGCATCCGTTGTCAAATTGACTCGGCTATTCCTGAAAAACGTGGGATGGGTTCTTCAGCAGCTATCAGTATTGCGGCCATTCGAGCGGTATTTGATTATTACCAAGCAGAACTTCCACATGATGTGTTAGAAATTTTGGTCAATCGGGCGGAGATGATTGCCCATATGAATCCTAGTGGTTTAGATGCTAAAACTTGCCTAAGTGACCAGCCTATTCGTTTTATCAAGAATGTTGGTTTTGAAGAATTAACAATGGATTTGTCAGCTTATCTGGTCATTGCAGATACTGGAGTTTATGGACATACTCGTGAAGCTATCCAAGTCGTACAGAGCAAGGGCAAGGATGCCTTACCTTTCTTGCATGCACTAGGAGAGTTGACCCAGCAAGCAGAAGAAGCAATAAAAACAAAAGATGCCGTGAAGCTGGGAGAAATTCTAACCAAAGCCCATGGAAATCTAAAGGAAATTGGAGTTGGTAGCCCGGAGGCGGATGCCTTGGTTGAAACTGCTCTTGAACATGGAGCCCTAGGAGCCAAGATGAGTGGTGGTGGTCTAGGAGGCTGTATTATCGCCCTGGTTGCTAATGTAAGCCAAGCGCAAGAACTAGCAGAAAGATTAGAAGAGAAAGGAGCTGTTCAGACATGGATCGAAAGCCTGTAACAGTACGTTCCTATGCCAATATTGCTATTATCAAATATTGGGGTAAGAAAGCAGAAAAAGAGATGGTTCCTGCGACTAGCAGTATCTCTCTAACCTTAGAAAATATGTATACGGAGACGACACTTTCTCCTTTACCAGCAGATGCAAGCTCGGATGCCTTTTATATCAATGACCAGTTGCAAAACGAATTTGAGCATGCCAAGATGAGTAAAATCATTGATCGCTACCGTCCTGAAGGAGCAGGTTTTGTTCGTATCGATACCAAGAACAATATGCCGACAGCAGCAGGTCTTTCTTCTAGTTCCAGTGGTTTGTCTGCTCTAGTCAAAGCTTGCAATGCTTACTTTCAATTAGGACTAGATCGTAAAGAATTAGCTTTGGAAGCTAAGTTCGCATCTGGTTCTTCATCTCGTAGTTTTTATGGACCGATAGCAGCTTGGGATAAGGATAGTGGAGAGATTTATCCAGTTGAAACTGACTTGAAACTAGCTATGATTATGTTGGTCTTGGAAGACCAGAAAAAACCAATCTCTAGTCGGGATGGCATGAAACTCTGTGTGGAAACTTCAACGACTTTTGATGAGTGGATTCGTCAGTCTGAGCAAGACTACAAGGATATGCTGGTCTACCTCAAGGAAAACGACTTTGAGAAGGTTGGAGAATTAACAGAGAAAAATGCTCTCGCTATGCATGCTACGACCAAGACTGCAACTCCATCCTTCTCTTACTTGACAGATGCGAGTTATGAGGCTATGGATTTCGTTCGTCAGCTTAGAGAACAAGGAGAAGCTTGCTACTTCACCATAGATGCGGGGCCTAATGTCAAGGTTCTTTGTTTAGAAAAAGACTTGGAACATCTATCAGAACTCTTAGGTCAACGCTATCGCTTAATCGTATCAAAAACAAAGGACTTGAGCCAAGATGACGATTGTTAAGACTTGTGGGAAGCTCTATTGGGCTGGGGAGTATGCCATTTTAGAACCAGGACAGTTGGCACTAATAAAAGCTATTCCCATCTATATGACGGCTGAGATTGAGTCCTCAGAAGTTTATCGACTCTACTCAGATATGTTTACTTATAGTGTAGATATGTGCCCAGATTCTTCCTATGCCTTGATCCAAGAAACAGTTGCTTCGGTGGAGGACTATCTGACTGCCCAAGGAGTTGACTTGCAGCCTTTTTCCTTGGAGATTCGTGGGAAAATGGAGCGTGAGGGCAAGAAGTTTGGTCTGGGTTCTAGTGGTAGCGTCGTTGTATTGGTTATCAAGGCCATGCTTGCTTTCTATGATAGACCAGCTGAAAGAGACCTCTTGTTTAAACTGGCGAGTGCTGTTCTTCTCAAACGTGGAGACAATGGTTCCATGGGTGACATTGCCTGTATCGTTTCAGAAGACCTGGTGCTCTATCAGTCGTTTGACCGGGAGAAAGTGGCACAATGGCTAGAAAAGGAAGACTTGCCAACTGTACTAACACGTGACTGGGGCTTTTCTATTAGGAATGTTGAAACGGTCTTGGGATTTGATTTTCTGGTAGGTTGGACCAAGGAAGTAGCGGTGTCTAGTCACATGGTTAAGCAAATCAAGAAGAATATGAATGCTAGCTTTTTGCAGGCTTCAAAAGAAACAGTAACTAACTTGGTAAATGCTTTGGAGGCAGGTCAAGAAGAAAAGATAATGGAGCTACTAGAACAAGCCAGCCAACTTTTAGAAGGCTTGAGTTCAGATATTTACACCCCTTCTCTCAGACAATTAAAAAATGCCAGCAGAGACTTAAAAGCCGTCGCTAAAAGTAGTGGTGCTGGTGGTGGAGATTGTGGCATTGCCCTCAGTTTTGACCAAGATTCGACCACATTACTGAAAAAACGCTGGGCTGATCTAGGAATTGAGCTCTTGTATCAAGAAAGGATAGGACATGACGACAAATCGGAAGGATGAACACATCCGCTATGCCCTTGAACAAAAAAGTTCTTATAATAGTTTTGATGAGGTGGAGTTAATCCACTCCTCACTAACCTTATATGACTTAGATGAAATTGATCTTTCGACAGAATTTGCAGGGCGAAAATGGGACTTTCCTTTTTATATTAACGCCATGACAGGTGGGAGTGATCGGGGCAGAGAAATCAATCAAAAATTGGCTCAGGTGGCAGAGGCTTGTGGAATTTTATTTGTGACAGGTTCCTACAGCGCTGCCCTAAAGGATCCATCAGATGATTCTTTTGCCGTGAAGTCAAATCATCCTGATCTACTTCTTGGAACCAATATTGGCTTGGATAAACCTGTAGAACTAGGATTACACACGGTCCAAGAGATGAATCCCCTCCTCTTGCAAGTTCATGTCAATGTCATGCAGGAATTACTCATGCCAGAAGGTGAACGTCAATTTAGATTGTGGCAAAACAATCTGAAGGATTATGCTGAGCAAATCTCTGTGCCCCTTGTTTTAAAAGAGGTCGGCTTTGGTATGGATGTGAAGACCATTGCTAAGGCATATGAGATGGGAATACGAACCGTTGATTTGTCTGGGCGTGGGGGAACCAGCTTTGCCTATATCGAAAATCGTCGTAGCGGTCAACGGGACTATCTCAATGATTGGGGTCAATCGACCATGCAGGCTCTTATCAATGCCCAAGACTGGAAAGACAAGATGGAACTTTTGGTGAGTGGAGGAGTTCGCAATCCACTAGATATCATCAAATGCTTGGTCTTTGGAGCCAAGGCGGTTGGACTATCACGCACCATGTTAGAGTTGGTTGAAAGCTACCCAGTGGATGTCGTTATCGCTATTGTTGAAGGTTGGAAGGAAGACCTACGCTTGATTATGTGTGCCCTTAATTGTAAAAGAATTAAGGATTTGCAAGAGGTCGACTATCTCCTTTACGGAAAATTAAAAGAAGCAAAAGATCAACTATAAGGAAGTCGGGATTTTGGTCCCGGTCTCTTTATCATTCCTTAGACTGATGTGACTTTTTGGTTTTGTGATACAATAAAATAGAGAGGACGGATACATGCGAAAATTTCAAATTTTTCTATTTATTGAAGCTTGTTTATTAACAGGAGCTCTGATTATGATGGTATCAGAGCATTTTTCTCGTTTTCTGCTGATATTGCTCTTGTTTTTACTGCTGATTCGATACTACACTGGAAGACAGGGGAATAACCTCATATTAGTGGCAGTGAGCATCCTATTTTTCTTTATCATCATGCTCAATCCCTTTGTCATTATGGCTATCTTTGTGGCCTTGGTATACAGCCTGTTCTTGCTTTATCCTATGATGAACCAGGAAAGAGAAGACACCAATCTGATTTTTGAAGAAGTTGTGACGGTGAAGAGGGAGAAAAATCGCTGGTTTGGAAATCTCCACCATTTTTCAAGCTACCAGACTTGCCGCTTTGATGATATCAACCTTTTTCGTCTCATGGGGAAGGATACCATTCATCTAGAGCACGTGATTTTGAGCAATCATGATAATGTCATCATCTTGAGAAAGCTAGTCGGCACTACTAGAATTATTGTACCAGTGGATGTAGAAGTCAGTCTTAGTGTCAATTCTCTGTACGGAGACTTAACCTTCTTTGACCAGCCTAAGCGAGCTTTGCGCAATGAACAATTCCATCAAGAAACGAGGGATTATCTCAAGAGTCCTAAGAGTGTTAAGATTCTTTTGACAACCATGGTTGGAGATGTTGAGGTGGTGAGAGGATGAAAAAGCAACCCTATATTTTAATTGGACTCACCTCATTTCTCTTTGTTGCTTTTCTATTTCGAAGCATTTTTAAGGTCTTAGATTTGGAGTGGACTTCTCTCTTCCAAGATTTAGAAAAGACAGAAAAAGTCCTCTTTCTAGCTTTAATGTTTAGTGCTGCTCTGGCATTTTTATTAGTCCTATTCTGGACAATGGTTGATGAAATTTCTAAAAGAAGAATACAAGCAAATCTCAAACATCTGCTAGCTGGCAAAGATATTGAAAGTCTGGGAGATGCAGATTTAGATGCAAGTTTTAGAAACTTGTCAGGAAAGCTTGGTTTGTTGACAGAAGCTATTCAAAAAGCAGACAATCAGGCCTTGGTCAAAGAAGAAGTGATTATTGAAAAGGAGCGCAAGCGAATCGCACGTGACTTGCATGATACGGTCAGCCAAGAAATTTTTGCAGCCCATATGATTTTATCTGGGCTCAGCCAACAAGCTTCTAAATTAGACAGAGAGAAGATGCAAACACAACTCCAAAGTGTGACTGCCATTTTAGAGACAGCTCAAAGAGACTTGCGCATTCTTCTTTTGCATCTACGACCAATTGAACTAGAACAAAAGAGCTTGGTGGAGGGCATTCAGTTGCTTCTCAAAGAATTGGAAGAGAAAAGTGAGCTGAAGGTAAGCTTTAAATATCAGGTAACTGCATTACCTAAAAAGATTGAGGAGCATGTCTTCCGAATTGTACAAGAATTGATTAGTAATACACTTCGTCATGCACAAGCTTCATGTCTAGATGTTTACCTTTATCAAACGGAAACGGAATTTCAGTTGAAGGTTGCAGACAATGGTCGTGGTTTTCAGCTGGATGATGTTGATGAACTGAGCTATGGTCTGCGAAATATCAAAGAACGAGTGGAAGATATGGCTGGGACTATACAATTACTAACAGCTCCCAAGCAAGGTTTGGCAGTGGATATCCGCATTCCCTTGCTTGATTTGGATAGATAAGAGGAAGTAAGATGAAACTATTATTGGTAGATGACCACCAAATGGTGCGTCTGGGTTTAAAAAGTTATTTTGAATTACAAGATGATGTAGAGGTTGTAGGAGAAGCAACCAATGGTGCGGAAGGAATTTCCATGGCCTTGGAGCTTCGTCCAGATGTGATTGTCATGGATATTGTCATGCCTGAAGTCAATGGAATTGACGCGACACTAGCTATTCTCAAAGAATGGCCAGAGGCTAAAATCTTGATTGTGACATCTTACTTAGATAATGAAAAAATCATGCCGGTCTTGAATGCTGGGGCTAGAGGATATATGCTTAAGACTTCGAGCGCAGATGAATTGCTACACGCTGTTCGTAAGGTGGCGGCTGGAGAGCTAGCTATTGAACAAGAGGTGAGCAAGAAGGTAGAATACAACCGTAATCATATTGAACTTCATGAGGACTTGACTGCGCGTGAACGGGATGTCCTTCAACTAATTGCTAAGGGTTATGAAAATCAGCGGATCGCAGATGAATTGTTTATCTCCCTCAAAACTGTAAAAACTCATGTTTCAAACATCCTTGCTAAACTTCAGGTTAGCGACCGCACTCAGGCAGCAGTCTATGCCTTTCAGCATCACTTGGTAGGCCATGAGGACTTCTAGAGGAGTTTTTTGGAGTGAAATCAAAACTCTCTGTTTCAGAGGTAATTTTTTCTTTGAAATAAATTTTTAATGTTTTTTCTTGATAAATTGGATACGTTAAGCAAAAAACAGTAATCTAGGATTAACAAGTATCTCAAGCAGTTCTGAAAACTCGGTTCTGACTTGAAAAAAGTTACTAGTATATGATATAATAGACTGTGAGAAATGACAGAATGTCTGTATCATTTGAAAACAAAGAAACAAACCGTGGTGTCTTGACTTTCACTATCTCTCAAGACCAAATCAAACCAGAATTGGATCGTGTATTTAACTCAGTAAAGAAATCTCTTAACGTTCCTGGTTTCCGTAAGGGTCATCTTCCACGTCCTATCTTCGACCAAAAATTTGGTGAGGAGTCACTTTACCAAGACGTTATGAACGCTCTTTTGCCAAACGCTTATGAAGCGGCTGTAAAAGAAGCTGGTCTTGAAGTCGTTGCACAACCAAAAATTGACGTAACTTCTATGGAAAAAGGTCAAGACTGGGTTATCACTGCTGAAGTTGTTACAAAACCTGATGTTAAATTGGGTGACTACAAAAACCTTGAAGTATCAGTTGATGTAGAAAAAGAAGTAACTGATGCTGATGTTGAAGAGCGTATCGAACGTGAACGCAACAACTTGGCTGAATTGGTGATCAAAGAAGGTGCTGCTGAAAACGGCGACACTGTTGTTATCGACTTTGTTGGTTCTATTGACGGTGTTGAATTTGACGGCGGAAAAGGTGAAAACTTCTCACTTGGACTTGGTTCAGGTCAATTCATCCCTGGATTTGAAGACCAATTGGTAGGTCACTCAGCTGGTGAAACTGTTGATGTTATCGTAACATTCCCAGAAGACTATCAAGCAGAAGACCTTGCTGGTAAAGAAGCTAAATTCGTAACAACTATCCACGAAGTAAAAGCTAAAGAAGTTCCAGCTCTTGACGATGAACTTGCAAAAGACATCGATGAAGAAGTTGAAACACTTGCTGAATTGAAAGAAAAATACCGCAAGGAATTGGCTGCTGCTAAAGAAGAAGCATACAAGGATGCAGTTGAAGGTGCAGCAATCGATAAAGCTGTAGAAAACGCTGAAATCGTAGAACTTCCAGAAGAAATGATCCACGAAGAAGTTCACCGTTCAGTAAATGAATTCCTTGGAAACTTGCAACGTCAAGGTATTAACCCTGACATGTACTTCCAAATCACTGGAACTACTCAAGAAGACCTTCACAAACAATACGAAGCAGAAGCTGAGTCACGTACTAAGACTAACCTTGTTATCGAAGCAGTTGCGAAAGCTGAAGGATTTGACGCTTCAGAAGAAGAAATCCAAAAAGAAATCGAGCAGTTGGCTGCAGACTACAACATGGAAGTTGCACAAGTACAAAGCTTGCTTTCAGCTGAAATGTTGAAACACGATATCGCAGTGAAAAAAGCTGTTGAATTGATCACAAGCACTGCAACAGTAAAATAATCTTTACAAGATAAAAGCCCACCGGATTCGGTGGGTTTTCTTGTACTTTATTTTCCGAAAAATTCCTGCAGGTCTTCTTGGCTAATCCCAATCATGGCTGGAATATTAGACCAGTTGTCTTCGGTTAGAATATAGGATTGTTCAGTGTCTGTTGAGATGGCAGTATCGGTAGCAAGTTGGTTTGTTTCCTCGGGGTTCTGCATTAGGTCAGCGAAACGTTCAATCAGATAGGTCTTACGAGCTGTTCCGATATGTTGAGTTGCATAGTCAAAGGCCTGTATTTCGCCTAGTAGGATCAGCTTGCTTTTGGCCCGAGTGATAGCAGTGTAGATGAGATTACGCTCTAACATGCGCTTACTTGCACTGGTGATAGGTAGAATAACGACGGGAAACTCGCTACCCTGAGACTTATGGATACTCATGGCATAGGCTAAGCGAATCTTGTACCATTCATTTCGAGGATAGGAAACCTCGTTGCCATCAAAATCGATGACAATCTCATCCTGCTTGGACTCGGTGTATTTTCCTGGAATCAAGTCTGTGATATAGCCTAAGTCTCCGTTAAAGACATTGACCTCTGCATCGTTAACTAGGTGGATAACCTTATCTCCTGTTCGATAGTGATACTGAGGGGCTTCAAAGCTAAGCTGGTCTTTTTGTGGAGGATTGAGTAGGTCTTGCATGAGCTGGTTGATGGCATCAATACCAGCAGTTCCACGGTACATAGGGGCAAGAACTTGAATATCACGAGCAGGGATGCCATTTCTGATAGCAGCACCTAGGATTTTTTCAATGCTAGCAGGGATATGGTTACTAGCGATTTCAAAGTAGGAGCGATCTGCTTTTTTCTGGGTAAAATCTGCAGGCAATATTCCCTGACGAATCTGACTTGCAAGAGTGACGATGGTCGATTCTTCGCTCTGACGGTAGATTCTTTCCAAACGTGTTTGAGGGATGGTTGGTATCTGGAGTAAGTCGGCTAGGACTTGACCAGGACTGACAGAAGGCAGCTGGTCACTATCACCAACGATGAGGATTTTACTGTTAGAGGAGATATTGGAGAAGAGCTGGTTGGCTAGCCAGGTATCCACCATAGAAAACTCGTCAACAATGATAAAGTCAGCATCCAGATAATCTTCCAGATGGCTGGTATCGTCGTCTCCAGTCATACCCAAGTGGCGGTGAATAGTTGCACTTGGTAGTCCTGTCAGCTCATTCATACGACGGGCTGCGCGACCGGTGGGGGCGGCTAGGAGAATGGGCAGATTGCTCTTTTTCTTGAGATCCAGTCCTTCTAAGAGAGCATAGACAGCGATAATGCCGTTGATAACAGTAGTCTTACCTGTACCAGGTCCACCTGTAAGGATAAAGACCTTGTTCTGGATAGCATCGCAGATGGCCTGTTTTTGAATACTATCATACTCAATCCCCAGTTCTTCCTCAATAGTTGCGATATGCTCTTGAATGGTCTCTAGATCCTGTTTTTTACTCTGCCCTTTTTCGAGGATTCTGATGAGATGG
Source organism: Streptococcus sp. (assembly GCF_032481935.1). Lineage (GTDB taxonomy): Bacteria > Bacillota > Bacilli > Lactobacillales > Streptococcaceae > Streptococcus. Next base: position 24,667 of record NZ_JAWERU010000021.1, on the reverse strand, counting down.
CTACGAATCCCTTCTTCTGCAAAAAAGAGGCTATTATCAAAGATTTTGGTATCAATCTGCTGGACCTTATCTTCTTCAATCAGATAAGCAAGCTCTTGGGCAACTTGACTCGGCTCTAGTTCGACTGGACGGGAGGATTCAAGAAGGTTGAGGGTTTGCTCCAACAAGTCTCTAGCTTCCATATAGGTATCTCCCGTTTCCATGCAACCTTGAAAGAGACTATGGACGAGACCAGCACGGAAGCGCTCGGGAGCCTGGCTTTCAATTCCCAATTCTTGGGCCAATTGGTCAGCGATGGTAAATCCCAAGCCCTTGATATCCTCGACCAGTTGATAGGGATAATTCTCGACAATCTCTAGCGTTTCTTCCTTGTAAAAGTCTTGAATCTGAAAGGCTAGTTTATTTGGGATGCCGTAATTAGCCAGTTTGGCTAAGACCATCTCTGTTCCGTAATTAAGACGAAGGGTTGAGACGAAGGCTTCACGGTTTTTAGCAGAGAGTCCAGAGATAGACTGGAGTTTGTCTGGATTTTCTAAGATTTTGTCAATAGTGTTATCTCCGTAAATATCCACAATTTTCTGGGCTGTTTTGAGTCCAATTCCCTTAAAATGGCTACTGGAGAAATACTTGACCAAACCCTTACTAGTCGGCTTGGCTCTCTCATAGTGAGTCATTTGTAGCTGTTCCCCATACTTGGAGTGTTGGACGATTTGTCCCCAAAAAGTGTATTCTTCTCCTTCAATGATATCAGCCATAGTACCTGTGACAATGATTTCATAATCATCAAAGTCTTCAGCATTGGTATCCTCAATATCTAGGAGTAAAATACGGAAAAAATTGCTGACATTTTCAAAAATAATGCGTTCAATGGTGCCTGAAAAATAAACTTCCATAAACTTCCTTACAATAGTGTCTGAGAAAATTTATCCCAGATTTAGTCAAAATAGAATGAGAAGAGGCTGAGATAGAAAATTCTCGGCCTCTTCCTAGTTTTTAAAATGTTCCGATACGCTTGAGTGGCCAGAAGCGGAATTTGGCTTCTCCGGTGATATCTTTTGCCTTAAAGGTACCAACATGTCGACTGTCGCTAGATACCAGACGGTCATCACCCAGTAGGAGGTATTCACCCTCTGGTACAGTGAAGGTAAAGCTAGTGTTGTAATTAACATCTAGGGTAAAGGCCTGAGCCTTTTGAGCTAAAGTTCTAAAGTATTCTCCCTTTTTGCCGTCCCAACCAGTTCCAGTATAAGTGCTTTGGAGTTTATCTTCCTTGAAACGCTTAAGGTATTCTGCTAAATAGGGCTCATCAGTTTCTTGACCATTGATATAGAGCTTGTCGCTTTCGTAACGGATAGTATCTCCTGGCATACCAATGACCCGTTTAACGATATCCTTGTTCCCATCGTCTTCATGAGCAACCACAATATCAAAACGATTGATTGGGAGATGTTTAACCACAAAGAGGATTTCTCCATCTGCCAGGGTAGGATCCATAGAATGTCCTTCTACGCGGACATTGCTCCAGAGAAAGAGACGGCTAAGACCTACTAGTGTAATAAGTAGGAAGATAACTCCCCACTCTTTTAAAAATGATTTTAAATATTTCATAATTTACCTTTCTAGCATTTTTTTTGCTTTTTCAGTATTTTTAAAGTGTAGTTTGGCGCAGAAGTTGAGTCCCTGCATACCATAGGCACGAAGGATTTGGCTAGCTACCTTATCAGAAGCCGTTCCAGCCCCACTTGGAAGTTGATAACCAAGTTCTCTACCCAGATTTTCGAGATTTTCTAGAAAGAGATCACGTGCAATGATTGAGCTAACAGCGACAGCCAAGTATTTGCCTTCAGCTTTTTCCTCCAGACTGATTGGATTAGAAAAGTGATTGGCTTCATTTTTTAAGTACTTCTCATAGTTTTGAGCACTAGTAAAAGCATCGATCACAATCTTTTCTGGCTGGACTCCCTTTTGTAGAAGGAGAAAGATTGCTTGATTGTGCAGGGCTACCTTGACAGAAACGGCATTGTAGCGCTCACCGATGACTTCATTATACTTGCTTGGAGAAAGAAGTAGAGCTTGGTGCTGAATTTTTTCCTTAAGCAGAGGAGCAAGCTGACGAATCTTTTTGTCTGTCAGAGTCTTAGAATCCCCTACACCTAATTTTCGCAGAAAGTCATGCTGGTCAGGAGTCACAAAGGATGCTACTACAGCCAGACCACCAAAGTAGGAACCATTTCCTACTTCGTCAGTTCCAATCATCGGAAAGTTTTGTCCACTAGCTACTGGGCTGACCTGATAACCAAAAAAGCTGGCGTAACGTTCAGCAGCTTCTCCTTGCAAGAGCACTTTTCCTGATGTGTAGATGGAAACACTTGCCTGCGGAAGCTTGAAAAAGTAGCGAATATATGGGTTTTTACTTGGAGCGAGTTTTTTTTCATGCTTTTGAACAAAGGCTTGGATTTCCTTTTCGCTCGGAGTTAATGTAATACTTGCCATAATTCTTATTGTACCATAAAAGCCGTAGAATTGGTAAAAACTGACAAACTAAGTGAAATTTGGTATAATATCGTGAGGTGAATTTTATGGCAAATTTAAATCGATACAAGTTTACATTCGGAAAAAAAACATTGACCCTAACAACTGAGCATGACAACCTCTTTATGGAGGAAATTGCCAAGGTCGCAACAGAAAAATATGAAGCAATTAAAGAGCAGATGCCTGGAGCGGATGATGAGACAATCGCTATTTTATTAGCAGTCAATAGCTTGTCAACTCAACTCAGTCGTGAGATTGAATTTGATGATAAGGAACAAGAATTAGACGCCCTCCGTCATCAAGTTGTAGCGGCTAAACAAGAACAGAGCAAGATTGAGGATTCCCTATGATTTCCGTCCTTCTCTTATTGGTTCTTGCATGGAGCTTTTATATCGGTTATCGTAGAGGTTTGGTTCTACAGATTTACTATTTTGTAGCAACTGTGATTTCAGCTCTTCTTGCAGGAAATTTTTATCAATCTTTAGGGAAACAATTTGATTTGTTGATTCCATATGCAAGTCCACAGGAAGGGCAGGGAACCTTCTTTTTCCCATCCGATCAACTTTTCCAACTGGATAAGGTCTTTTATGCAGGGATTGGTTACCTCTTAGCCTTTACTATATTTTATTGCATTGGTCGTTTGCTGGGTCTCTTTCTTAATCTTCTACCGACTAAAAAGCTAGAGGGCCAATATTTCCGTATAGGTGCAGGTGTCCTATCTATTGGAGTGACCTTATTCGTTCTCCAGATGATATTGACCATTCTTGCGACTGTTCCTTTACAAATTGTTCAAAATTCACTTGAAAACAGTTTTGTAGCTAAACATATTATCCAGAGTGTTCCCATCACTAGTCATGTGATTAAACAACTTTGGGTAACCAAAATAATCGGATAAAAGGGCGGGAACTATTCCTAGCCTTTTGTTTACAATTTTATACTCTTCGAAAATCTCTTCAAACCACGTCAGCTTCGCCTTGCCGTACTCAAGTACAGACTTCGGGTCGCTTCCTAGTTTGCTCTCTGATTTTCATTGAGTATCAATAGTTTAGGAGCCTTTTTGAAAAGAGTGAGAATTTAAAAAAATCGTTCGCTCATTACGAAGGAAAAGAAAATGAATAAAAAAATACTAGAAACATTAGAATTTAATAAGGTTAAGGCTTTATTTGAACCTCATCTTTTGACCGAGCAAGGACTAGTGCAGTTGAAAGAACTTGCTCCGACTGATAAAGGAGACAAGATTAAGCAGGCTTTTGCAGAGATGAAGGAAATGCAAGAACTCTTTGTCGAACATCCTCATTTCAGCATTTCGGGAACAAAAGATATTGTTGCAACTAGCAAACGTTTGGAGATGGGTGCTGACCTCAACATCGAGGAATTTCTCCTTCTCAAGCGCGTCATATTTGCCAGTCGTGAGTTGAAGAATTTCTATGACAATCTTGAAAATGTACGTTTGGACCACCTAGCTAACTGGTTTGAGAAACTTCATGACTTCCCACATTTACAGGGAAATCTACAAGCCATCAACGAAGCTGGATTTATTGAGAACTTTGCTAGTGAGGATTTGGCACGAATCCGTCGAAAAATCCATGATAGTGAAAGTCAAGTCCGTGATGTCTTGCAAGACCTTCTCAAACAAAAAGCTCAGATGCTGACTGAAGGTATCATCGCAAGTAGAAATGGTCGCCAAGTTCTTCCAGTTAAGAATACCTATCGTAATAAGATTGCTGGTGTAGTACATGATATTTCTGCCAGCGGGAACACTGTTTATATCGAACCACGTGAAGTGGTCAAGCTAAGTGAAGAAATCGCAAGTCTTCGTGCAGACGAACGCTATGAGATGATGCGTATCCTCCAAGAACTCTCTGAAAGAGTAAGACCTCATGCAGCTGAAATCGCTAATGATGCTTGGATTATTGGACATTTGGACCTGATTCGGGCTAAGGTTCGCTTTATCCAAGAGACGGAGGCAGTAGTACCTCAAGTGTCTGAGGGACAGGAGATTCAACTGCTTCACGTTCGTCATCCTCTTGTAAAAAATGCAGTCGCAAATGATGTGCACTTCGGTAAAGAATTAACAGCTATCGTCATCACGGGTCCTAATACAGGTGGTAAGACCATTATGCTCAAAACCTTAGGTTTGACCCAGTTGATGGCCCAGTCTGGTCTGCCAATTCTAGCTGATAAGGGCAGTCGAGTAGGGATTTTCGAGGAGATTTTCGCAGATATCGGAGACGAACAGTCCATTGAGCAAAGTCTCTCAACCTTCTCTAGTCACATGACCAACATCGTCGATATTCTGGGTAAGGTCAACCAAAACTCGCTTTTACTACTCGATGAGCTTGGAGCAGGTACAGATCCCCAAGAAGGGGCTGCTCTTGCCATGTCTATCCTAGAAGACTTACGTCTGCGTCAGGTCAAGACTATGGCAACCACTCACTATCCTGAACTTAAAGCCTATGGTATTGAAACTGCCTATGTTCAAAATGCTAGTATGGAGTTTGATACAGCCAGCCTGCGCCCAACCTATCGCTTTATGCAGGGAGTTCCAGGTCGAAGCAATGCCTTTGAAATTGCCAAACGTCTAGGATTGTCAGATGTCATCGTAGGTGATGCCAGCAAGCAGATTAATCAAGACAATGATGTCAATCGCATCATTGAGCAATTAGAAGAGCAGACACTTGAAAGCCGGAAACGTCTTGAGAATATTCGCCAAGTCGAGCAAGAAAACCTTAAGATGAATCGTGCCCTTAAAAAACTTTATAACGAGCTCAATCGTGAAAAGGAAACAGAACTCAATAAGGCGCGTGAGCAAGCTGCTGAGATTGTTGACTTAGCACTAGCTGAGAGTGATGATATACTTAAAAATCTTCACAGTAAATCTCAACTAAAACCACATGAGATTATCGAAGCCAAGGCTAAACTCAAAAAATTAGCCCCTGAAAAAGTTGACCTTTCTAAAAACAAGGTTCTTCAGAAGGCCAAGAAAAAACGAGCTCCAAAAGTTGGAGATGATATTATCGTTTTAAGCTATGGTCAACGTGGTACCTTGACCAATCAACTCAAGGATGGACGTTGGGAAGCACAGGTTGGCTTGATTAAGATGACACTTGAGGATAAAGAGTTTGACTTGGTTCAAGCCCAGAAAGAAGCGCCAGTCAAGAAGAAACAAGTTAACGTCGTTAAACGTGCAGCAGGAAAAGGTCCACAAGCTCGACTAGACCTTCGTGGCAAACGCTACGAGGAGGCTATGGAAGCCTTGGATGCCTTTATCGACCAAGCCCTGCTCAACAATATGGCCCAAGTTGATATCATCCATGGTATCGGTACAGGAGTCATCCGTGAAGGGGTGACTAAGTACCTACAAAGAAATAAACAGGTCAAGAGTTTTGGCTATGCACCACAAAATGCAGGTGGATCTGGCGCAACCATTGTAACCTTTAAGGGATAAAGCGGAACGAATGAAAATTATAATAAAATTTTCTGAAAATAATTGACAAGAGCTAAATTTTCTTGTAAAATAAATAAAAATTAAATACAACACCGAATGAAGTTTAATAGAAGTGGAAAATCGTTTGATTTTTCATGACTGTAAATGGACGGAACTCTGGAGAGACCGTAAAGGCACCGAAGGGGCAAGGCAGGCAACTGCTCAAACTCTCAGGTAAAAGGACAGAGCAATGATAGAGCGCTTTTTGGCATTTATCGATGCATTCCAGAGTACATGTTTTTAACATGTGCTCTTTCTTTTGGGGTTGAATAGATAGGAGAAAAGGATGTTAAATTTGCTAAAAGAGCTAGATGCTCTAGTATGGGGACCACCCCTTTTGATTTTATTGGTTGGTACAGGGATTTACTTGACTCTTCGTTTAGGGCTTTTACAAATCCTGCGTCTTCCTAAGGCCTTCCAGCTTATTTTTACCAAGGATAAGGGGCATGGAGATGTGTCGAGCTTTGCTGCCTTGTGTACAGCCCTAGCAGCAACTGTTGGTACAGGAAATATTATCGGGGTGGCAACGGCTATCAAGGTCGGTGGCCCAGGAGCTCTTTTTTGGATGTGGGTGGCTGCTTTCTTTGGAATGGCAACCAAGTATGCAGAAGGACTACTTGCTATTAAATATCGAACCAAGGATGATCATGGTGCGGTAGCAGGAGGACCGATGCACTATATCCTTCTAGGGATGGGAGAAAAGTGGCGCCCTCTTGCAATCTTCTTTGCTGTAGCTGGAGTCTTGGTTGCACTTTTGGGGATTGGTACTTTTACCCAGGTGAATTCCATTACAGAATCCGTGCAAAATACGGCTAGTATTGATCCGACAATTACTGCACTTGTTTTATCTATTTTCGTAGGGATCGCAGTCTTTGGTGGGCTCAAGTCCATTTCTAAGGTTTCAACCACAGTTGTTCCTTTCATGGCTATTGTCTACATCTTGGGAACATTGACAGTCATTTTCTTTAATATCGATAAAGTACCAGCAACACTTTCACTGGTTTTCACATCAGCTTTTAGTCCCATAGCTGCAGTGGGAGGATTTGCAGGAGCTAGTGTTCGGATGGCTATTCAAAATGGTGTGGCGCGTGGAGTCTTCTCAAACGAGTCTGGATTGGGTTCAGCACCCATTGCGGCTGCGGCAGCTAAGACCAATGAACCGGTGGAGCAAGGTTTGATTTCTATGACAGGAACCTTTATTGATACCTTGATCATCTGTACCTTGACTGGTTTGACAATCTTGGTGACTGGGGTTTGGAATGGTAATTTAGATGGCGTTGCCCTCACTCAGTCCGCTTTTTCTACAGTATTTTCTTTCTTTGGACCTGCTCTTCTAACAATCTTCTTGGTACTTTTTGCCTTTACTACGATTTTGGGATGGAACTATTACGGAGAGCGTTGTTTTGAGTTCCTCTTTGGCGTTCGCTTTATCTGGCTTTATCGTGTGGTCTTTGTACTCATGGTCTTGCTGGGAGGATTTATCGAGCTGGATATGGTCTGGGTCATTGCGGATATTGTTAATGCCCTTATGGCTCTACCAAACTTGATTGCGCTTTTAGCCTTATCACCAGTCGTTATCGCTGAGACGAAGAAGTATTTTGATAAATAATGTAAGATTGATATTACCATTTATAGATAAGACTAGCATCTGTTTGTGAGATGCTAGTTTTTTCACTACTAGGGCTAGTCTTTTATTTTATACTCAATGAAAATCAAAGAGCAAACTAGGAAACTAGCCGCAGGTTGCTCAAAACACTGTTTTGAGGTTGTGGATAGAACTGACAAAGTCAGTAACATATATACGGCAAGGCGACGTTGACGCGGTTTGAAGAGATTTTCGAAGAGTATTATGTCATAAGATGAATGAAATTCAAGAGTACTTCTTTTATGATATCCTTTATTTGCACTTTTATTTATTGTATAATAGTCAGCATAAATCTGTTTTTGTTCTGATATGTCTTGTTTCATCTATGTGCGAAAGAGAAATAAACTGGAGGTGTTTATGTCAAAAGATATTCGAAAATTAGTGGTTTCACAGGGACTAGCGAATCTAGCAGATGTCTTTTTTAGAGTTGTTGTGATTGCGAATGTTTTTGTCTTATCTGGTTCGGTCATTTCAACCTCTCTAGTACCAATTCTGATTGGACTATCCTCCTTTTTAGCCAGTTTCTTAGTTCCATTAGTAACGAAGAGATTAGCTTTAAATCGTGTTCTTTTCCTGACTCAATTTGGTAAGACGATTCTGCTAGCGATTTTGGTTTTTCTACTCAAGCAATCTGAAACTATTTCCCTCCCTCTTTTATATGCTATTGTTACCTTAATCTCCGTTTTGGATGGCTTTGCAGCGCCTGTTTCCTATGCGATTGTTCCACGATATGCAAGTGATTTAGCTAAAGCGAACGCGGCCATTTCTATGAGTGGTGAAAGTGTACAACTAGTTGGTTGGGGCTTAGGAGGTTTCTTATTTGCGAATCTGGGAATGAATCCTAGCCTGCCCATTGTGTTAGCCTTGTTTACATTTTCGACGATTTTGATGTTCGGTTTGCCACTAGTCGAAAAAGAAGAGTTGTCCTCAGAAACGAATGTTGAGACGTTAACAAAAGGTTGGCGATTGGTGGCTAAAGAATCAAGATTAGGCTTTATTGTCCAAGCCAATCTTTTAGAAATTCTAGCCAATGCTATCTGGGTATCTTCTGTTTTACTTGTTTTTGTGACTGAGATTTTACATCGGTCAGAAAGCTATTGGGGCTACGTCAATACATCCTATTCCTTGGGGATTATCTTGGGAGGTGCTATTGTCTTCCGTCTAGCAGAGAAAGTTGTTACCTATAAATATCAAACTATGACCTTTTCTTTGTTAGCGACAGCACTAGTAACTCTGTTGATAGTGTTATTTCCAAATCCACCTGCTTTTCTATTCCTATCTCTAGTAATTGGTTTTTTATCTCAGATTAAGGAAGTTCCTGAGAGTGTATTATTACAGGAATCGGTTGATGAGAAGGAACTTGTGAATGTTTACTCCGTTATCGAAGTTGTCTCTACGTTGGCCTTTTCTGTCTCTGTTTTTCTAATGAGTTTTATCACAGAATATTTTGGTGTATTTACTGGCTTTGGCTTGGCTATATTCTGTTTGCTAGTAGAGTCTATCTTAGTTTTAAGAAACAAGCATCAGATAAATTAACAGTTATGATCACACATCTGGTGTGATTTTTTTGTTTTCATAAAAATTTTTTATCAGTGCAATTTAAAATATATATTATGCAAGGTATAGATTCTGTGTTAGACTTATTGTCAACGAAAAGCTAATGACTCATCAATCAAGACAAGGATTTGTTCAATAGGCTGATGAGATTTCGTAAGATTTTCGCAGAAACTATTTAATTACAAAACGAAAAGAGGTCCCCTTATGACAACATTTACTATCCACACAGTAGAATCAGCACCAGCAGAAGTGAAAGAAGTTCTTGAAACGGTACAAAAGGACAACAATGGCTATATCCCAAATCTTATCGGTCTTTTGGCCAATGCCCCTACAGCCCTAGAAGCTTACCGAACTGTTGGAGCTATTAACCGTCGCAATAGTCTAACACCTGTAGAGCGCGAAGTGGTACAAATCACGGCAGCCGTAACTAACGGTTGTGCCTTCTGTGTAGCTGGACATACAGCCTTTTCTATCAAGCAAATCCAGATGAATGATGACCTACTCCAAGCCCTTCGCAATCGTACTCCAATCGAAAGCGATCCTAAGCTGGATACCCTAGCTAAGTTTACCTTGGCAATCATCAATACCAAAGGGCGCGTAGGAGATGAAGCTCTTGGAGAATTTCTTGAAGCAGGCTATACACAAGAAAATGCCTTGGATGTTGTTCTCGGTGTCAGTCTAGCAAGTCTTTGTAACTATGCCAACAACCTAGCTAACACACCGATTAATCCAGAATTACAACCTTATGCATAAGAGGAGGGCAGAGTATGGGATTTTTTTCAGAAGAATTTTTAAGCTGGTTAGACCAGCACGCTGATGAAATTGACAAAAAATCATGTCAAGCTGGAGAAGAGCTGATTGAGAAAATTGCTGCAGAAGGTGCCTTTCGTGTAGGAGTACCAAAAGTTCTTGGAGGGCTAGGTGGAAGTGATCAAGATGTTATCGATATCCTTGCAGAACTCGCTCAACATTCCTTAACAGCTTCCTTTATCTCATGGGGGCAACGAACTTTAATAGATAATATTCTACATACTGACAATGCTTATTTCAAAGAAGTTTACTTGGAAAAACTCTTATCAGGAGAATATGCAGGTGCTACGGCTTTGTCTAATGCGGTCAAGTATCTATCTGACTTAGAGGAACTAAATGTTCGTATCCTTGAAGAAAATGGAAATTATTATCTTAAAGGACGACTTCCTTGGGTGACCAATGCTCGTAAGGATCGCTTCCTCACTATTTTTGTAGCAGGATTTGCAGATGATCCGAGTCAAAGTTATGTAGTAGCCGTACCATCGGACGCAGAAAACTTTAGTCGTTCCGAAGATTTGGAATTCGTCTCTCTCCAAGGAGGTAATACAGCAGCTCTGACTTTTAACAAGGTTCCTTTAAAGGAAGAGTGGATTCTATCTAAGGATGCTCATCAATTTTTAGCGCAAAATCGTCCAGCCTTTTTAGGCTACCAATTTGGCCTAGCCTTCGGCTTAGCTGAACGTTCACTCTCAGAAGTCGAAAAAGAATTGGGGAAACGAGGTGTCTTGAAGGAAGAATGGCAGCATCAGGTCGAACAGTTAGATGATATTCGACATTCTCTCTATCAAGGATTATCTGAAGAGTCCTATTTCGTTAGAAATCCGCGTGAGCTTTTCCAGTTACGAATTGATATTGTTGATGTTGTTGCCCAAAGTCTCTTATTAGAACTACAAGCTGGTGGCGGTAGAGGATACTTTAGTAAATCGACATCCGGTTTCATACGTCGTTGGAATGAAGGTGCCTTTTTACCAATTGTTTCTCCTAGTGCTGTGCAATTGCGACATATTCTAGCGACAAACTAAAAATAAAGAAAATAAAAACGAGGTTTATCTTTTTAAACTTCGTTTTTTAATACTTCATTTAAGCGCTTTTATGCTATACTGATAATAACATGACTATTGGAGGTTCACATGAAAAAACTCCCCTTGGCCTTTTCAGGGTGCTTATTGGGATTGGCTGGAGCAGGCAATCTCATATTAGATATTTTTCCACTATTATCGCACGTCTTTAGTTTGTCAGGCTTAATTTTATGGTTTTATTTTTTATACAGTCATCTTAGTGATTGGCAAGAAAGCCAGCAAGAACTTAAGAAAGCTCCTCTATTATCGGGAATGGCGACCTTTCCCATGGCAGGGATGATTTTATCAACTTATTTGTTACGAATCTTACCCATGAACATGAGCATTGTTGCACAGATTCTCTGGTGGTTTGCTTTTCTTCTAGATGTAGGTTTAATCATCTATTTCACTAAAAATTTTGTGCAGACTAAACCAAGAACGAGCGCAACGCCAAGTTGGACAGTTCTTTATGTGGGGATAGCAGTAGCAAGCTTGACCTACCCAGTCGTGGGCATAGTCGAGATTGCCTATGGCGCTTGGATTTTTGGCTTTACCTTAACCCTTTTCCTTTATCCTCTGATTTATCAAGATTTGAAAAGTAATCCATTGCCACGGGCTTTACTGGGGCAAGAAGGAATCTACTGTGCTCCCTTTTCTCTACTGTTAGCAGCACTCGTTAGGATCGGAGGTTCAGGTCTTCATGGCTGGATTTTGCTAGTCATGATCCTTGCTTCACAAACTTTCTTTTTCTTTGTCCTCAGTCGTTTGCCAAGGATTTTAAAACAGGGATTTCAACCAGCTTTTTCAGCCCTAACCTTCCCAACTATCATCACAGCAACTTCATTGAAAATGGCCCAAGGCATTCTGCAGTTTCCAGTCCTTAACTTTCTCGTTTGGTTAGAGATTATCATTTGTTTAACGATTCTTGTCTATGTATTAGTAGAATATATGCGGTATTTAAGGAACTAAAAAAGCCCCTAGCACTGAGAAGTGTTAGGGGGTTGTTGTCGAGCATAGAAACAATCAATTAGTTCAGCTTTCTCCTACTGTTCTTCATGTTCGGATAAAAAGTAATAAGTCATAGTACCGAAGATTGAACCTACTCCAAGTCCTACGAGTAGGAAAAGTGCGATCATTTTGAGTTCTAGAAACTGCAAAAAGAAATCTGTAATCGAGTGATTTTCAAGGATTACTTTTTTGGAAAATAGGATAAATAAGTAGAGAGTTGGGATGCTAGTTCCAACTAACCAACTTCTTAACTTGATTTGGCGCTTGCTGTAAGTGATTTGTGTAATCTCGGATTGATCATCATCTTCTAAGTGGAGCCCTCTAGTAGAATATCTTGCCTTTAGACTGAGGGCAAAAATCATCAAGAAGTAGAGATAGGGCATAGCCGTTCGAACTATCTCTATAAAGCGCCCAAACAAAAGATAGAATAGGAAGAAAAAGAAGGAAGAGTAAAAGATTTGAACCATGGAACGGGCGCAAGCCTTGTAGATGACCTCTTGACGGCATTCATCAAAGGGTCCTTGGATATGAAAGAAATTTCGAACTAAGCGAGTGGTTAAGTCTTCTTTTTTCATGGTAGTGACCTCTTAATAACCTTGTTTTTGATTAGCTTCTTTAAAGAGTTGATGGAGAGTATAGAAGTAGACTAGACTAAAAACGATACAGATGGTTAGAAATAAGAGATATCTCCAATCCATAGAATTCGTTAACAGTTGTGGGAAAGATACGAGGATAAAGCAGAGAGATGCGTTTAAGATGCGTATTTTTTTTGATGTGATTTTCTGAAATCTTTGTCCTTTGTTCAAGACAGGAAGGGCTAAGAGGAAGATGATCAGAAAAGGACGCGTAATTTGGCCATAAACTAGGAAAACTGTCATAAAGATACTGACCAAAATATGACTGAGAATTAAAGTTTGTAGTGATTTCATAAGTTTCCTCCTAATCGTCGTCTTGATCTTCTCTAGCTTTTTGAATACGAAGAGTGACGACAATATGCACTGTTAATCCGAAAAAGAAGGCTGCAACGATGGTTGACAAGATACTTCTTGTATTCAAAAGAGCGGTAAGATAGCTTTTGCTATCATCCATTAGGATATTGAGAAGTGGCATTCCAAAGAACATGGCTATTCCATAGATCAGACCAGCTTTAAGTCCGGGATTACGTAACTGTTTCTTTTCCTTCTGGCTCAACATATCAGGATCGATAGCAGCAATACCAGTTTTTTTAGTTTGAGTAGTGACATAGAGAGCACAAACCAAGGAAACCAGAAAAATAATGATTGGATATCCGAAAGCGACCATTTGGGGATATTTATAAGCAAGGACAAAGGGGATGAAATTGCCTAGAGTCATGAGGTAAAAGAGAATCATAAAGATTTTATTCCCGATGTGGTCAGCCTCGCGTCGTTTGTGTTCATCAAGTGGCCCTGAAATGCCATAGATACGTTTGATTAGTTTTTCATAGAGGGGTTCTTTTTTCATTTTTCTTCTCCTTTTTAAAAATCATCCTCCCAAAAGAGACTGTTGAGGTCAGTTTGGAGGCTTCGAGCGAGATTGAGACAGAGTTCCAGGGTAGGATTGTACTTGTCGTTCTCAATCATGTTGATAGTTTGCCTAGAGACACCGATATCCTTGGCAAGTTCGAGTTGGGACTTTCCAAGTTCCTTGCGGAATTCTTTCACACGATTCATGCTTCCTCCTTTTTATTTATGTCACATATATTTGACTATAGTATATTCTTTTAAGAACATAATGTCAACTATTTTTGACATATTTTTAAAAGAATCTTGGTGATAATATTTCTATGTGAAAATCTTCTAGCGATTTTATGCTATATTTTATGCTATAATGAAGAAAAATAAGAGTGATTTGGATACCCTGAATGCTATCCAATAAAGAAAGAGCAGAAAATGAACCATAAGATTGCAATTTTATCAGACATTCACGGCAACACGACCGCCTTAGCTGGAGTGCTTGAGGACGCTAAAAATTTGGGAGCGACTGAATATTGGCTTTTGGGAGATATTTTTCTTCCTGGGCCGGGAGCAAATGACTTGGTGGCTCTTTTGAAAGACCTACCCCTTACAGCATGCGTTCGAGGAAACTGGGATGATTGTGTTTTAGAGACTTTAGATGGGCAAAATGGTCTAGAAGATCCCGAAGAAATTCAGTTTCTCAGGATGACTCAATATCTGATGGAGCACCTAAATCAAGATCATATTGATTGGTTGAGAAAGCTACCTATGGTAGCCAAGAAAGAAGTCGATGGCTTGCGCTTTTCTCTTTCTCATAATTTGCCTGAGAAAAATTATGGTGGTGATTTGCTGGTTGAAAATAATACCGTAAAATTTGACCAGCTACTTGATGAAACTACTGATGTAGCCGTCTATGGGCATGTCCATAAACAACTTTTGCGTTATGGTAGTCAAGGCCAACAAATCATCAATCCAGGTTCGATTGGTATGCCTTATTTTGACTGGGAAGGGCTGAAAAATCACCGAGCCCAGTATGCCTTACTTGAGGTTGAAAATGGTGAATTGGTCAATATCCAATTTCGTAAGGTTGCCTATGATTATGAAGCAGAGCTAGAATCAGCCAAGACCAAAGACCTTCCCTTTATCGAAATGTATGAAGAATTGCGGCGAGAGGACAACTATCAAGGCCATAATAGAGATTTGTTAGCTAGTTTAATTGAAAAGCATGGCTATGTGGAGGATGTGAAGAATTATTTTGATTTTTTGTAAGAGTTGCTTTGATTAACAGATACTAAATAAACGATTGGACTAGCCAATCGTTTTTAATATATCTTATTGTAATTGAGATTGATCCGGTAGGTAGGAACCACCGAGATAGGTTTTGCTGAGTTTTTCAAGGGTTCCGTCTTGGTAGAGTTCTTTGAGGACCTTGTCAAATTGCTCTTTAAATTCTTTTTGGTCACTTGAGAAGATGATGTAGTTGTTTGGATTGTCGTTGCTTTCCAAGTCGACTACGTTCAAGTCTAAACCTCGGTCTTGGATAATCTTTTGAACAGAGATTTTATCAAAGATTAGGAAATCAAATTCACCATTGGCGAGGTCAGTCAGGCGTTTAGCGACATCCTCACCAGAGTATTGGATGGTAGCAGGATTGTCGGAGTGGCTTTGATTCCAGTCTGTAACAACCTTGGCAGTAGAAGTTCCAGTGTCATCCTGGGTTATTTTACCAGCGATATCTTGAAGAGAAGTAAGAGCCTTGTCTTTTCTGCTCACGAGAACCAAAGGATTTTTAGCGATGGGGAGTGAGTAGAGGTATTTGTCGGCTCTCTCTTTGGTGTAGCTCAAGTTGTTGGCAGCAGCTTGGTAACGGCCAGCATCTACTCCAGGGAAGATACTTTCCCAAGCAGTTTTTTGAAATTCAATCTTGTATTGATCCAGTTTTTCATCGACTGCTTTTAAAACCTCAACATCATATCCGGTCAAATTACCATCTTTTTCAAAATCAAAAGGAGGGATGTCTCCAGCAGTTGCTACGACAATGGTTTTAGGACTAGTAGTGGAAGTAGAAGTACTTTCTTGTTTAGATTGTCCACAGGCAACCAACAAGGGACTAATAGCAAATAATAAGAATAATTTTTTCATGAGAGTCTCCTTTACTTAATGGTATCTAGCTTACCAGACAATCGATCAAATAGCCAATATATATTTTTTATGGAGATGATAGAGAATTATTATAATTTCCAGTTTTGTAGTAAACAACTCAAGTAAGAAAAAAGATAATTTGTTTCACTAATGAAAAATCTCTGCAAGCTCTTTCAGAATGTGGTAAAATGGAAGCAATAGAAATAGAAAAGGAAATCAATTATGAAATTTCTTGAGTTAAATAAAAAACGTCATGCGACCAAGCATTTTATTGATAAACCTGTTGATCCAAAGGATGTTCGTACAGCTATCGAAATTGCAACCTTGGCACCAAGTGCCCACAACAGCCAGCCTTGGAAATTCGTCGTGGTTCGTGAGAGAAATGCTGAACTAGCAAAATTGGCTTATGGTTCAAACTTTGAGCAAGTAGCCTCTGCACCTGTAACGATTGCCTTGTTTACAGATACAGACTTAGCTAAACGTGCTCGCAAGATTGCCCGTACTGGTGGTGCCAACAATTTCTCAGAAGAGCAACTGCAATACTTCTTGAAAAATCTTCCAGCAGAGTTTGCGCGTTACAGCGATCAACAAGTTAGTGACTACTTGGCTCTTAATGCAGGACTAGTAGCTATGAACTTGGTCCTTGCACTGACTGACCAGGGAATTGGTTCAAACATTATCCTTGGTTTTGACAAATCAAAAGCCAATGAAGTTTTGGAAATCGAAGAACGTTTCCGTCCTGAGCTTTTGATCACAGTAGGATACACAGATGAGAAGTTAGAACCAAGCTATCGCTTGCCAGTAGATGAAATTATCGAGAAAAGATAGGAAGTAAAAATGACAGTTATTGATTTTACAGCAGAAGTAGAGAAACGCAAAGAAGACCTCTTGGCTGACTTGTTTAGCCTTTTGGAAATCAACTCAGAACGTGATGACAGTAAGGCCGATGCCGAGCATCCATTTGGACCTGGTCCAGTAAAAGCCTTGGAAAAATTCCTTGAAATCGCAGACCGTGATGGCTACCCAACAAAAAATGTCGACAATTATGCAGGACATTTTGAGTTTGGTGAAGGAGAAGAAGTTCTCGGAATCTTTGCCCACATGGACGTAGTGCCAGCAGGTAGCGGTTGGGACACTGACCCTTACACTCCAACTATCAAAGATGGTCGTCTTTATGCGCGTGGTGCTTCTGACGACAAGGGTCCTACTACAGCATGTTACTATGGTTTGAAAATCATCAAAGAATTGGGTCTTCCAACTTCTAAAAAAGTTCGTTTCATCGTGGGAACAGACGAAGAATCAGGTTGGGCAGATATGGACTACTATTTTGAGCATGTAGGACTTGCAAAACCAGACTTTGGTTTTTCTCCAGATGCTGAATTCCCTATCATCAATGGTGAAAAAGGAAATATCACAGAATACCTCCACTTTGCTGGTGAAAATACTGGTGCAGTTCGTCTTCACAGCTTCACAGGTGGTTTGCGCGAAAACATGGTACCTGAATCAGCAACTGCAGTCGTTTCAGGTGACTTAGCTGACTTGCAAGGGAAACTAGACGCTTTCGTTGCAGAGCACAAGCTTAGAGGAGAAATTCAAGAAGAGAACGGCAAGTACAAGGTTACGATTATCGGTAAATCTGCTCACGGTGCTATGCCTGCTTCAGGTGTCAATGGAGCAACTTACCTTGCCCTATTCCTTAGCCAATTTGACTTTGAAGGACCTGCAAAAGACTACCTCGATATTGCTGGTAAGATTCTCTTGAATGACCACGAAGGTAAAAACTTGAAAGTAGCTCATGTGGACGAAAAAATGGGAGCTCTTTCTATGAACGCGGGTGTCTTCCGCTTTGATGAAGCAAGTGCTGATAATACTATTGCCCTTAACTTCCGTTATCCAAAAGGAACAAGCCCAGAGCAAATCAAGTCAGTTCTTGAAACCTTGCCAGTTGCTTCAGTTAGCCTTTCTGAACATGGTCACACTCCTCACTATGTGCCAATGGAAGATCCGCTTGTCCAAACCTTGTTGAATGTTTATGAAAAACAAACAGGTCTTAAAGGTCACGAACAAGTTATCGGTGGTGGAACATTTGGACGATTGTTAGAGCGTGGTGTAGCCTACGGTGCTATGTTCCCAGATTCTATCGATACTATGCACCAAGCCAACGAATTTATCGCCTTGGATGATCTCTTCCGTGCAGCAGCTATCTACGCTGAAGCTATTTACGAATTGATCAAATAATGATATAGAAGTCTGAGATTGTATGCTTAGACTTCTTTTTGGAGGAGAAAATGTCTCAAATTGAAAGAATCAAGCAAGCTATTATAGAGGATCCACAGAATGCCAGCTATACTGAGCAAGGCATCCAACCTCTTTTTGCAGCACCAAAGACTGCTCGAATCAATATCATTGGGCAGGCACCTGGTCTCAAAACTCAAGAAGCAGGACTTTACTGGAAGGATAAAAGTGGGGATCGTTTGCGAGAATGGTTGGGTGTGGATGAAGACACGTTTTATAACTCAGGTTACTTTGCAGTCATGCCTATGGATTTCTACTTTCCAGGTCATGGAAAATCGGGTGACCTGCCACCTCGTCCAGGTTTTGCGGAAAAATGGCATCCAGAACTCTTGAAGGAATTGCCAGATATTCAATTAACACTCTTGATTGGTCAGTATGCCCAAGCCTACTATCTACATGAGAAAGTTAGTGGTAAGGTGACAGACCGTGTGCATCGATTTAAAGATTATTTGCCTGATTATTTCCCTCTGGTACACCCATCACCACGTAATCAAATTTGGATGAAAAAAAATCCTTGGTTTGAGGCAGAAGTGGTGCCTGACTTGAAAGATAGAATACAAAAAATTCTCGGAGAAGAAAAATGAAAGAAATTACTTTTAACAATTTTTACCAGCTTTATCAGAAAGAGGCGCTTTCTGTATTGGATGTGAGAGAAGTAGAGGAATTTGAGGCTCTTCATTTAGAAGGTGCTCGTAATTTCCCTCTGAGTCAACTGGCAGATACTTATGAGCAACTAGATAAAACCCAGCCTTACTATGTGATTTGTAAGTCAGGTATCCGTTCAGCACGTGCCTGCCAATTTTTAACAGAACAAGGCTATGAGGTTGTCAATGTCAAAGGTGGCATGGATGCCTTAGAATAAGAAAAATTTCCTTCGAAACCTTTTAAAAATGAGAAAGGACTCGAAGGATTTTTTTGCATTAAAATTCGGAAAATTGAAAACATTTTAGAATTATTTCGTGACAGCCTTTTCTAGCCTTTAATCATGTTATACTAAGAAAGTATTTTATTTTTAATAAGGAGAGTTTATGGCTAAAAAAGGTGCTTTAACAGGATTACTCCTGTTTGGAATATTTTTTGGAGCAGGTAACTTGATTTTCCCTCCAACTCTGGGCGCACAGTCTGGAGAAAACTTCCTTCCTGCCATTGCAGGATTTGTATTTTCAGGTGTTGGGATTGCGGTCCTAACCTTGATCATTGGAACCCTTAATCCGAAGGGTTATATCTATGAAATTTCTAAGAAAATTTCTCCATGGTTTGCGACGATTTATCTTGCAGTTTTGTACTTGTCGATTGGCCCATTCTTTGCCATCCCTCGTACAGCAACGACATCGTTTGAAGTTGGTATTAGTCCACTCTTGGATCAAGCAAATAAAGGTTTAGGTTTGATTGTCTTCACCATTCTCTACTTTGTAGCTGCCTACCTAATCTCGCTGAATCCTTCAAAAATCTTGGATCGGATCGGTCGAATCTTGACTCCAGTTTTTGCTATCTTAATTGTTATTCTGGTTATCCTTGGAGCTTTCAAGTATGGTGGGAACGCACCACAAGTAGCGTCAGGAGCTTATCAAGCATCAGCCTTTGGCGCAGGTTTCCTTGAAGGATACAATACACTTGATGCGCTTGCATCGGTTGCCTTCAGTGTTATTGCAGTTCAAACCTTGAAACAACTTGGTTTCTCAAGTAAGAAAGAGTATATTTCAACCATTTGGGTGGTTGGAATCGTTGTAGCACTCGGATTTAGTGCTCTCTACATCGGTCTAGGTTTCTTGGGCAATCATTTCCCAGTAACAGAAGAAGCAATGAAGAGTGGAACTCCTGGAGTTTATATCTTGTCTCAAGCGACTCAAGAAATCTTTGGTTCTACTGCTCAGCTTTTCCTTGCGGCTATGGTAACCGTTACTTGCTTTACAACGACTGTAGGGTTGATTGTATCAACTGCCGAGTTCTTTAACGGACGTTTCCCACAAATCAGCTACAAGGTTTATGCGACAGTCTTTACCTTGATTGGTTTTGCTATTGCAAATCTTGGTCTGAGTGCTATTATTAAGTACTCTGTACCAGTTCTCGTTATTTTGTACCCAATTACGATTGCCATTGTCATGATTGTGATTGTGAACAAGTTTGTTGCTCTTTCAAAACCAGGAATGCAACTAACGGTTGGCATTGTCACAGCTATTGCTATTGCAAGTGTTTTAGGATCTACTTTTAAAGTCGAGGTCCTTGCAAATATCGTGAACGCTCTACCATTTGCGGAGGCTTCTCTACCATGGTTGGTACCAGCTATTATCGGTATTCTACTTTCTCTTGTTCTTCCAAATAAACAAGAAAGTGAAGCTTTTGAAATGGAATAAAAAAACTTGGCATTGGCCAAGTTTTTTTCTATTTAGTCTTAGTTGCTTAGTTTTTTTCTGTATAACCAAGGTCTGTTAACATTTTCTTAGAGGCTTTAAAACTTACGTTTTTTCCAACGCCTGAGTATTCTTCTGGTAAAGCTTTTCTAAGTTCGTCAATGCTTGCAACTGAAAGATCGATTTCAAGATCTTGAACGACTTTACCATCTTTAACTTCGATTGAGAAGGTTACCCCTTTGAGTCCCTTATAGCCTTTGTAGGTTTCTTCAAGAATACTTTTTACAGCATCTGCAGTATTATTGAGGACTTCAGGGTCAGCTACATTATGAGCAGTTTGTTTGACAACATTATCACCGTCAACCGTATATGTTAAGGTTGATACGACACCAGGCTGAGAATCGTTCACAAAGGTAGCAGTTTTTAATTCTGATTTCTTTTCAGTAGTACTAGATTCAGAAGTTTTTACCTCAGTCGTTTCTGGTGTAGAAGAGCTAGAAGAAGTGGTTGAAGATTGTTTTGAACATCCCAACAAGAATACCAAAGGCAAGGCTAAGAAAAGTGTCGTTTTGAAATATTTGTTCATTTTGTATTCCTTTCATCATAATACTTTACTTTATTCTACCATAGATTAATTTTAAAATCAAAGTATTTTAAGTTTTTCTTTTTTGCACATACTACGATGGGAAAAGTGATATAATGGTAACAAGAGGTGAAAAAATGAATCAAACTGTAGAATATATCAAAGAACTAACTGCTATTGCGTCACCAACAGGTTTTACGAGTGAAATTACGAATTATTTAGTTGAGACGCTTGAAAAACTAGGTTACCAACCAGTCCGCACAGCTAAGGGTGGAGTTAATGTTACCATTAAAGGTAAAAATGACGAGCAGCAACGCTATGTAACTGCCCATGTGGATACCTTGGGAGCTATCGTTCGCGCTGTTAAATCAGACGGCCGTCTCAAGATGGACCGTATCGGTGGCTATCCTTGGAACATGATTGAAGGAGAAAACTGTACGGTCCATGTGGCTAGCACAGGTAAAACCGTATCAGGTACGATTTTGATCCACCAAACTTCTTGTCACGTTTACAAAGATGCTGGAACTGCGGAACGTACACAGGACAATATGGAAGTTCGTTTGGATGAAAAAGTAACCAATGAAAAAGAAACGCGCGCACTCGGTATCGAGGTTGGTGACTTTATCAGCTTTGACCCACGAACTGTCGTGACTGAGACAGGCTTTATCAAGTCTCGTCATTTGGATGACAAGGTCAGCGCAGCTATTCTCCTTAATCTCCTCAAAGTCTACAAAGAAGAAGGGATTGAACTTCCTGTCACTACGCATTTTGCCTTTTCAGTCTTTGAAGAAGTGGGGCATGGTGCTAACTCAAGTATCCCTAGTCAAGTTGTCGAATATCTAGCTGTGGATATGGGAGCAATGGGAGATGATCAGCAGACAGACGAGTACACAGTGTCTATCTGTGTTAAAGATGCTTCTGGTCCTTACCACTATGAATTCCGTCAACACTTGGTAGCTCTCGCAAAAGAGCAAGACATTCCATTCAAACTAGATATCTATCCATTTTATGGTTCTGATGCTTCTGCAGCGATGTCAGCTGGAGCAGAGGTTAAGCACGCTCTTCTAGGAGCAGGTATTGAATCAAGCCATTCTTATGAGCGTACTCATATTGATTCTGTAGTGGCTACTGAGCGTATGGTGGATGCTTATCTCAAGAGTGAGTTGGTGGACTGAAGGGTCGATAAAGTATTATGTATGAAATGCTGAAACAATTTGCAACGCCTGCTATAATAACAGGGATAATTTCGGGTTTGTATGCTTATTTCCAAAAGAAAAAAGAAGAATATCGTAAATACGTGTATAAAAATAAACAAGAAAATTTTAAAGAACTAGTTGTTTATGCCGATGAACTGGTAGATAAAGGGATTACTAATCCAGATTTAGAAAAACTACTTTTTAAAATTTCTCAAAAAATTAACCCGTATGGACGAAAAATAAAAACTTTTGGTAAATATCAGTGGATAGAAGATGATGGATATGTATGGTATCAAATAGAAATGATAGAGAAAAAACTTGCTTTTCAAATACTTCAAATAAAAGATTTAAAAGAACTAGCTCATCGGATACAGATTTCTAAACGATTATTAGATATAAAAGTAGAAAGAAATATTTCGCTCATAAGTTCAGCTAAAATATCGTTTTATTTATTTCAATATGCGATGTTATTACTTCAGCTATTTTTCATATACTCTGGGTATCAGAGTTTTATCGAACAACCTACCTTACTTTCTTCGTCTTTGACTTTTTGGCTACTTGTTGTAGTGATTTTAATTTTTTTACTCCCAGAATTGAGTGTTAATGAAAGCGATGATAGAAACCCTGAAATAGGCATTACATTGCTCTCTTTCTTTATTGCCGGAGTTGATGCTTGGACAGCGTATTATTTATTTAATAATTCTTTTATTGCTTTCCTTGGTGGAATGGGTTCACTACTTCTAATTGTTGGTGAAGTAATTTCAAAAGCTTTTATTTTCGGGGGAAGTGAAATTGGTAAAGTGTCTACAATTTATATCGAAGAATATAGGAAGCTACAGGGACCTGAGTTAAGTAAGAGACGCTTTATAAATAATTTTAAAGTTATTCCATTTTTTAATAAGATTAGGAATTTATTTCACAAATATATTATTCCACTCTTTAATAAGATTAAGAATTTATTTCATAAAGATAAGAGGGAGGGGAATGATGACCTATAAACACCGACTCTTTGACCTTAATCACACCCTTTTAGAGTTGAAAGGAGGAACTTATGTGTCTCATCTGTCAACGAATTGATCTAATAAAGTCTGGTGATAATCCCTACTTTGTAAAAGAACTGGAAACAGGATATGTTGTGATTGGTGACCACCAGTATTTTGAAGGTTACACTCTATTCTTAGCCAAGGGACATGTCACAGAACTACATCATCTAGATCCAAGTGTCAGACTTCAATTTTTAGAGGAAATGAGTCTGGTGCAGGAAGCTGTCTCTAAGGCTTTTTCTGCTGAAAAGATGAATGTAGAGTTGTTAGGAAATGGAGATGCCCATGTCCACTGGCATATTTTCCCTAGACGAGAGGGTGATATGAAGGGGCACGGTCTTAATGGTCGTGGTCCAGTCTGGTGGGTTCCATGGGAAGAAATGATTGCTGAAGAATATCAGGTTAAGGGAAGTAAATTAGAAGACTTGATTGCAAGATTATCTGAGACTTTAAACCAGATGATTAAATGAAAGGATAACAGATGAAAAAAAGATACCTTATCTTATCAGGATTATTAGCCTTGACATTGGCAGCTTGTTCACAAGAAAAATCAACAACTACAGAGGCCAAGTCTTCTGCAGAGCAATCAACTGTACAAGAAGGAACCGCGGGAAGTAAGTCTCAGGAAGCTAGTCAAAAGAAAGCAGAAGTGGTTAACAAAGGAGACCACTACAGCATTCAAGGCAAGTACGATGAGATTGTTGTGGCTAATAAGCATTATCCTATGTCAAAAGATTACAATCCTGGAGAAAATCCTACCGCAAAGGCAGAACTGTTAAAACTCATTGCAGCTATGCAGCAAGCAGGTTTCCCAATTAGTGATCACTATAGTGGGTTTAGAAGTTATGAAACTCAAACTCAGCTTTATCAGAACTATGTAAATAAAGATGGCAAGGCTGAAGCTGACCGCTATTCTGCAAGACCTGGTTATAGTGAACACCAAACTGGCTTAGCTTTTGATCTGATTGGAACAAATGGAGACCTAGTCACTGAAGAAAAGGCAGCCCAATGGCTATTGGACCATGCTGCAGACTATGGTTTTGTCGTTCGTTATCTAAAAGGCAAGGAAAAAGAGACAGGTTATATGGCTGAGGAATGGCACCTTCGCTATGTTGGTAAAGAAGCCAAAGAAATCGCTGCAAGTGGCCTCAGTTTAGAAGAGTATTACGGATTTGAAGGTGGAGACTATGTTGATTAGTCGCAAAATACCTTGCAAGAATGCTTGAAATTTGATAAAATATTTAGTAATTAAATAGGAATCTGCAAGACTAGTATCTCAGGGGAAGTATATCAGGGAGGAGAGCCGTGACTGAAAGCTCTCTATATGAAAGCTGGGTGAATTCACTTGCGCAAGGATTCAGAAATAAAGGTCTGACTTGTCAGATGAAAACGGATGGTACCGCGTGTCAACGCTCCGAGTGGAGTTTTTGGCATGTGGTTTTCTTTTTATCTACGAGAGACTGATGGAGGAATTATGTCAACTAT
>NZ_JAWERU010000020.1:0-34969 GCF_032481935.1 Streptococcus sp. | reverse complement strand
GGGAGCGATTTTTATCTTCACAGTGAGTCCTACTCAAGCCTTACTTTCTCTTCTTCTATATCAAGTTATACAGCTGATTGAAGGAAACCTTATTTATCCAAAAGTTGTAGGTCAGTCTATTGGTTTACCAGCTA
Organism: Streptococcus sp.; assembly: GCF_032481935.1. GTDB lineage: Bacteria > Bacillota > Bacilli > Lactobacillales > Streptococcaceae > Streptococcus. Next base: position 34,835 of record NZ_JAWERU010000020.1, on the reverse strand, counting down.
TTTTCACGCTTGCGGCTGCTAGTATTGGAGGCAATCTCTTTGGCTTACTTGGGATGATATTCTTTACCCCCGTATTTGCTGTTATCTATCGATTGGTTAAAGAATTTGTCGTTGCAAAGGAAAATCAGGTAGATTGAGAAAGACTGAATTTAATAAGATATACTAAGAAGAGAGTGAAAGATTCTCTTCTCTTTTATTTCTAAATGACTTGCTCTTGTTCTGTTGCGAAAATTTATGAATTCATAATAGCCCATTTTAATCTCTATGCGGATTGGCCATGTAATATGGGCACAAATTAGTATAGTTTAGTTAATTATAGACTAGCTCTGTACTGTAAAAAACAGTTGGTCTTATCAAATATTGCTAGCAATTGATTGAGAATAAATGATAAGTTTGATAAGGTTGGAAAACCTTTATAATGATTTGCTACAAAAAGTTATTTGACATCAAAAAAGCCTTATAAATCAAGGCTTTTTCCTGTTGTTTAGATGCCCCCTACATGGATTTGTAAGAACTTTTCATATTGAAAATAAACAAAAATGTTGAAATATAGCTGATTTTAGGGAAATACTTTTAGGTATTTTCAATGTCAGGATTTAAAAATGGGGCAAAAGTGGGGCAAAAATAACGAATGACTCATATAGGTTTCCTATTTGGTTTGAAAACCTATAATACCTAATGATTATGCTATACTAGATATATAGTGTTGTTATAAATAAATGTCAGTGCGAGATCAAATCGGGATACTGTCAATAATTATGTGTAAATACTCAAGTAGAGTTACGGAGTGTTAATCAAATAATTATTGACAGTATCGAATTTTTCTGGTAGAATGGCTTCGGTTAATATCTAAATGTTGTGTAGTTTTCTATCAACATAGTCAGGAGAAAAGGAACTTATGCTAAAAAAATTTAATGAATTGTCACTGAAAGATAAGGCTTATCTAATTGGCGGTTTGATCTTATTAGTCATTGTGATCTGCTTTGGTCTGCTCAATCGTCAAACAGTAACTGTCAGTCTTGTCTTTACACAACTATCTGCTTCCTTGATTTTGGTGATTTTTACTTGTCTAGTAATCGGAATCATTGCTGGTAGTGTTATTGGTATTAGCTATCACCATAGCAAGACTCAAGATCTGAGAAGCCGCATTGCTGAAGCAGAAGCGACTATCAATATAAAAGACAAGGAGCTTGTCCAGTACGAGGAACAGGTGCAACAATTAAAACAGGAAGCCAAACAATAAGTGTAGAAATCAAAAAGTTCCAGAGTCAGGTGAGACTTTGGAACTTTTTTGGGATAAGAGTGTCCCGTCTTAACAGAGCAGGTGTTTATTAGCAAGGATGAAGTCGATAAACCGTTGGCTGGCTAAGGGAAGAATACTCCTATCTGTAAAAGCAATAGAAAAAGGTCGGCAAATAGGTGGTTTGGTACTGCGTTGGACAATATTATAATTGACTTTCCGACTCAGAAAGATGCAAAAGATTTTCAGTTATTTTTCATTACACAAGTTAATGAAAAATAAACATATGTGGCTTTCGTGTTAGATAAAGACCTTATTTTAATTTATTCTAACTATTCTCAGGATAACGACATGAATTTGTAAGAACTTTTCATATTGAAAATAAACAAAAGTGTTGAAATATAGCTGATTTTAGGGAAATACTTTTAGGTGTTTTCACTGTCAGGCTTTAAAAACGTGGCAAAAGTGGGGCAAAAACGAATGACTCACATTTGGTTTGAAAATCTATAATACCTAATGATTATGCCATACTAGATATATAGTGTTGTTATAAATAAATGTCAGTGCGAGTTCAAATCGGAGGATAAAATGGAAAAACAAATTAATGAAAAAAAAGCCTTGGAAAACCAAGGCTTTTTTAATGCTATAAACTCATTAAAAGAACCCCCAGTTAGATTTGGAATATTTTTTATTCTGTGTCACATAAAAATAAATAAAATGAATGGCTATAGCTAGAGTAAAAATGGTTGCAATACTCAACACTGTTATAGGATTAGAAGCGAAAAGCAAAGAGAGAATCAAGGCAGCCAGATAGAGTGTCGCTTGAGCACAGTAGTAACTTCTCGGATAGCGAAGATAGTTTTTGTTATAGGGCCCATTTGCTAGGACAGCAGCTTGGAAGAGGCCAATTCCGATATAAAAGAAGCTGATTGCAACGAGAAGATTAGCCTCGGGATTCAGGAGATAACCCATCGAAACTGTCATCAACATAAGCCCGATGAAAATAGGATAGTGACTATAAATTACAAATAATCCCTTTTGACTAGATCCTTCATCAATAGCATGGTCAAATTCGCCAAAATAAAACAAGAACAGGGAAAGCATGATAACGAAATTGAGAACCGAATAAATCGAGAAATTCTCGACTGTAAAGAAGCTAGCTAGCCCAACAACCATCTCTCCAAACGTAATAATGACAAGAAGGGAGACGCGCTCGATTAAATGGGGAAGATTTACCTGGAAATGCTCATCTTTAGTAATCAAGAAAATTGGCACAATAAATGTTAGCAGAATACTAGCAATAAAGATATAGACTCCAACGTAAATAGGAAAAAGAGCTGCCAGATAGACTCCTAAACTTCCTAGACCTGTTAACCATAGAAAACCTTTGATACTTTCCCGATCAGTATTATCGGTTGATTTTCTAAAAAATTCAACCAAATATTGAAAAAATAAGGTAAGGGTCAATGTACCAACAGCCCAACAGGTATAATAGAACCATTGTTGCCAATTGTATCCAATCATATTGGACATAAAGAGCATAAGTCCCATGTTGATAAACATGATTACCATGTTAAATAACGAGTTTGTTCCATAGCGATTGGTATAAATGGTTTGAATCATCCAGGAATTGATGATAACCATGACAGAGATGAAGAAATCAAGTAAAGAATCCCAAGCCACAACACCGCTATGAAGAGGGTGAATTAAAGCAGTTGCTTTTGAAATTGCAAAAACAAACACTAGGTCATAAAATAGTTCTGAAAATTCTACACGTTTATGCTTAATAAGAGTTGTCATATTAATACCTTTCTACTTTAGAAATACAATACATTATAACAGAAAATGGTAATGAAAGAAAAGGATATGCTTAAATAATTTCATGTGGCGCGAATTGTCAAAACCTTGACTTCTTTTGTCATTTACTTGAAAAAGCAACCCTGACGAGTTGCTTAAAATCCTATTAAAAATTAACTGTGTCAGGATCATTCTGAGTTTTGATGCCTTGAATCTTATCCAAGACTGCCATATCTTCCTCTGATAAGTCGAAGTCGAAGATATCCAAGTTAGCTTTTATATTTTTAGGTGTCACAGACTTAGGTAGTGGCAAGAAACCTTTTTGAAGGCTCCAACGCAGAGCAACTTGTGCTACAGATTTACCGTTACGTTCAGCCACTGCTTCAACATCTTCATTTCCAAAAATGCTACCTGTACCTAGTGGACTATAGGCTTCAAGAAGGATATCGCGCTCTTGGCAATAGGCAACTAAGTCTTTTTGGTCACAACCTGGAGCCAAGAGGATTTGATTGACATGTGGCACAATTTCAGCCGTTTCAAGAAGAGCTTCTAGGTGATGTTGCATAAAGTTAGACACACCGATAGCACGCACCTTACCTTCTTTGTAGGCTTCTTCCATTGCCTTCCAAGCGCCTGCATTACCAGACTTCCAAGCATCATTCTCACGAAGCGCCTTTGGATTAGGCCAATGGATAAGCAAAAGATCCAAATAATCCACACCAAGTCTTTCGAGAGACTCATCGATAGAAGTCTTAGCCAACTCGTAATCGTGCTTATCATTCCAAAGTTTGGTAGTTAGGAAAATATCCTCACGTGCCAAATCACTATCAGCAATCGCCTTACCTACAGAAACCTCGTTACCGTAAATTTGTGCGGTATCAATATGTGTGTAACCCGCCTTAAGTGCGAAGCTAACGCTGTTATAGGCTTCTTCGCCTTCAGCAATTTGCCAAGTTCCAAAACCAATTTTAGGAATAGCAACCCCATTTGCAAGTGTATATGTTTCCATGATTTTCACCTTTTCTTTTTTTAATAGTACTATCTTAAATAAGATAAGGCAAAAATGCAAAGATTTGCTACGGCTATTATTATGAATAGTTCCTTACTTCTTTTTCCGATGTTCGTAACAGCCTTTGGAGATATTATTACTTGGGAAGAGAATGAATTTGTTGGTATTGTAAAATAAAATCTTCAAGACTGCGACATTATTATCAAGAGCCTGAAATATTTTCTTCAGTATTTAGATAACTCATATGTGACTGATAACTTTGAACTGGATTTATATAGACAGGCTGTGTTAAAACATGGTCCCTTGTCATATAACCAATGTTTCGGTTTTGTTCCTTTACTAGCATTAGGAGGCTTTAAAGATGTGGAACATATGGATAAAGTCAAAGTCCTGGAGCACATTTATCTCATGTACCAACTCACAGGCGGAGTGATGGACGATTGATAGAAAGGAACCACCTTCGAGGTGGTTTTTTCGACGAAAACGAGTGTGAGATAAATAACGAGTCTTTGGATGAGACTCGTTTATTTTGTGAATATAAACTTTTTGGTACAAAATTTGGTATAAAAAACAAAATGACAAGCAAAAAAGCCTTGGAACTCAAGGCTTTTTCCTGTTGATTTAGATGCCCCCTACATGAATTTGTAAGAACTTTTCATATTGAAAATAATCAAAAATGTTGAAATATAGCTGATTTTAGGGAAGTACTTTTAGGTATTTTCAATATCATGATTTAAAAATGGGGCAAAAGTGGGGCAAAGACGATTGACTCACATTTGGTTTGAAAACCTATAATACCTAATGATTATGCTATACTAGATATATAGTGTTGTTATCAATAAATATCAGTGCGAGACCAAATCGGAGGATAAAATGGAAAAACAAATTAATGAGAAAATTCGTGAAGTTGCACAGAGTGTTAATGAGACAATACCAGTAGCATGGGATAATCTTTTTATTAACATAAGTTTAGCTTTTGATGGAGGAGAGGTATATTATTTCTTTAATGAAGAGGGGAAAAATGAGTATATCTACAATCTATATATTCCAAAGCGGTATGGTATTCCTAATTTAGAGTTTCGGAATCAAGAAAGACGCACCTTTAGATTAGCTTGGGAGTTGAGAGAAATTTTTGAGAAAGAAGGCCAACCTTTGTGGACTTCTTGTACTATAAAAGTAATTGGCACGAAATTATCTGCTGAATTTGACTATGCACCTTGGAATGAAAGTGATTATAGTTCAGGTCAACAAATGGACTTTTTTGAATATAAATATCTCGGCAAGCAACCAGCGAATGAAAAAGAGCTTGAGCAGTTCAAGGCCATGGAAGCTTTCCAAAGAGAGCATAATGGGAAATAGCTATATCTAAAGAACAACCCACCTCGGAGGATAAAATGGTTCAACAGATGAATGATAAAATTGCATTTTTAAATCGATACACGTTGTCATCTAAAAATAAAGTAGAATTTATAACTGATAAATCAACGATTTTAAATGCACCGATTCCAGAATATTGGAAAGCAGCATTTCTAGCCGATACTTTGGAAGAATACTTGGAGCAATTCTACGCAGAATGGAATGCGAAAAAGTGATAATTAAAGAGACGAAAAAGCTGAGAATATGATTTCCCAGCTTTTTTGAATGCGATAGAAATAGCAACTAGACTATTTACGAAAGACCTCAATAATGTAGGTGAAGCCAGTAACTAAAAATGCAAAGGCAATGACATAAACGACAAAGACACCTGTAGCCACTGGATTGAACAGAATCACTAGACCTAGTAAAAATTCAAGCAAGGCTACCCACGTGATATTGCTACCAATAATAGGGAAAATCAATCCTAGACGATTGCCTTTAAAGAAAGCAATAATGGCTTCTACAATTAACCAAATTCCTACAATGGTCGGAATGACGACCGGCAGGGTCACAAAGCCATAAGCAACGAGGTAAAGAGCTAAGAGAAGACTAACAAATCCTTGGAAAAGATAAACAGGTGAGCGAAGCTCTTTTGGTGCAGAGAAATAGCCTAAAATAGCTGCTATAGAAGAAACCAGTAAACCAAATGAAATCCACCAGCTGTAAGCAACAAGATTAGCTACTGGGTTTGTAAATAGGAAAAGTCCTAAAAGGACAAAAACAACTCCTGCAAGGAATAGCAGTAAACGATTAGAAAATTTCATTTCAATACCCCCTATATAGTATAGTTTGCTAATAAAACTATTGTACTTATTTTTATAGAAAATGTCAATAAAATAAATAAACAATTTGGAAGTTTCAGTCTGACTTACAAAAAGAAAAGGAGTTTTCACTCCTTTTCACAGATTGAAGACAAAGTCCTTATAAAAGTGTCTTCTAAAGATTTTAACTTCAATCTGAAGCGAGGTTATCCTCGCTTTTTCTATTTATCAAACAATTCCTTATTTTCAATTAAGAGTTCTAGTGGAGATTTATCCCTTGCTACAATAAAACCAGGTTCATATTGGTTATGAAGTGTTCTTTTCTGAGAAGTTGGATCAATATACAACTCATCTCCATCTTCTGTGTATAGTTGGTTGCCTCTTGTTAAGTAAAGTAAATCCTCTAAGTACTGTCCATCAGTTTCTAGAAAATCTTCGATGTATTTGACAGCTTTTAAGATCTCACTTACTTTATCAGAGTATTCATTCGATTCAAGAACACTCTTTTCTAATTCAATCTCTTTACTAGTTCCAAAAAGTTGAGTTGGAGTTGCATTAAAATATTCTGCTATCTTATCCAAATTTGCAAAGGTAGGATAGCTTTTTTGTTTTTCATAATCAGAGATGTCTGGAAAGATTGCTCATAAAAAAATGTGGGGCAAATGATGGGGCAAATCAGTTATAGACAAGCAAAAAAGCCTTATAAATCAAGGCTTTTTCCTGTTGATTTAGATGCCCCCTACAGGGCTCGAACCTGTGACCCATAGATTAAGAGTCTACTGCTCTACCAACTGAGCTAAGGAGGCAAATAAAAAGCTGTATTGGTGCCGAAACTTCACGGTCTCGCTCTAACTGAAGCTGTTTCCGTGTGAGACGGCCTACATGCTGTTAGAAGACTTTTGTTTCCCTAATAATACAAAAAATAGTCGGTCAACACTTAAATGTGAAGTCGTACACCACAGCGTTTCTATGATTATATGATACCACTTTTTCAAAAAAAATCAAGGGAAAATTAAAAATTTTGAAAAGGATTTCATAAGTTTCGTAATTTATCAATGGTTTCCTTGCGTTGAGCCAGGGCACGTTCGTATTTTCCACTATCTTCTGGTGAGAAGTAGCTATGGTTGCGAATTTTTTCTGGCAAGTACTCTTGTTTGACCCAGTGACCTGGGTAGTTATGTGGATAGAGGTAGTTTTGGGCATTGCCTAATTCCTTGCTACCACTATAGTGGCCATCTCGCAGGTGACGTGGGATTGGTAGGTGACCTGAGGTTTTAAGGTCAGACAGAGCCTTGTCCATAGCTACATAGGCTGAGTTGGATTTTGGAGAAAGGGCCAAATCAATCACAACATTGGCAATGAGGATGCGGGCTTCGGGGAAACCGATCCTCTGTGCTGCATCCAGAGCAGTCACGGTATGAATCTGGGCTTCGGGATTGGCCAAACCGATATCTTCATAAGCAATAACAGTCAAACGACGAGCTAGGCTAGGAAGGTCACCGGCCTCTATCAAGCGAGCAGCATAGTGGAGACTAGCGTCCACATCTGATCCGCGAATAGACTTTTGAAGGGCAGATAGAACATCATAGTGTCCGTCTCCATCCTTGTCCATAGTAATGTAACTCCGTTGCAGACTATTTTCCATGATGTCAAGCGTGATATGACGTATACCTTTGTCATTAGCTGGAGTGGAGAGAACTGCCAAATCCAGCGAGTTAAAGGCAGAACGGAGATCACCGTTGGTAGATGTTGCGATAAAATCAAGGGCATCATCATCTAACTCAACAGGGAAATCAAAGCCTCGTTCAGGGTCAGTCAGGGCGATTTGAATGGCCTCTTTGACATCTTGGTTAGACAAGGGTTCCAACTCAAAAATCTGAACACGGCTACGAATGGCTGGCGTGACAGAAAAGAAAGGATTTTCAGTCGTCGCTCCAATCATAATGACCAGTCCACTTTCCAAGAGAGGCAAGAGGAAGTCTTGTTTAGTCTTGTCAAGACGATGAATCTCGTCCAGTAGCAGTACAAGGCCACCTGAGAATTTAGCTTCTTCAGCAATTTCTTGGAGACGTTTTTTACTATCAACAGTTGCATTGAAGGTTCGAAAGGCATATTTGGTCGTTCCAGCGATGGCCGAAGCGATACTGGTTTTTCCGATACCCGGAGGCCCATAGAGAATCATGGAAGACAGGCGGTTAGCCTCTACCATGCGGCGGATGATTTTTCCTGGGCCTACCAGATGCTCTTGACCGATGACCTGGTCGATGGTTTTGGGGCGCATACGAAGCGCGAGATTGTCTGGCATAGCAGTCCTTTCTAACATGGATTTTCTGATACGAATGTGGTAATATGGTAGTATCTATTTTAGCATATTTCCGAGTATTCGGGGCGATTTAAGAGTCGTATAGAAAGAGGACAACATGGCAACATACGGATTTTTAGATGTTTTACAAGAAGAGTTGGACAAGAACTTTCCTTTTGACTATGAGATTAGCTGGGACAAACGCAATCATGCAGTTGAAGTGAGTTTTCTGCTAGAGGCGCAAAATCCTGCAGGAGTGGAGATGCTAGATGAGGATGGAGAGGTGTCATCAGACGATATCCTCTTTGAAGAAGCGGTGCTTTTTTATAACCCTGCCAAGTCAACAGTTAATGCAGAAGAGTATCTCACAGTCATCCCTTATCTGCCGAAGAAAGGTTTTTCTCGTGAATTTTTAGCTTATTTTGCACTATTCCTCAAAGATACTGCAGAGGTTGGACTAGATGCCCTCATGGACTTTTTGGAAGACCCAGAAGCAGAAGAATTCGTCATGGAATGGAACCAAGAAGTCTTTGAAGAAGGGAAAGTCGGTTTGGAAGAAGGAGAGTTTTACCCTTATCCGAGATATTAGGAGTCTAGCATGGAGCTAGAGATTTCTGATTTCACAGGCTGCAAGATTGCCTTACTTTGTGGAGATAGTGTCCTAACTATTCTGCGTGATGACAAGCCCAGCATTCCTTGGCCCAATATGTGGGAGTTGCCAGGTGGAGGTCGTGAAGGGGACGAAACTCCTTTTGAGTGCGTAGCGCGTGAAGTTTTTGAAGAGTTAGGGATTCATCTAACTGAAGATAACCTGCTTGGGAGTAAGGTCTACCCAAGTATGCTTTTTGAGAGGAAGCAGTCGGTCTTTATGGTTAGTCAGTTAAGTCAAGAACAATTTGACAGTATCGTCTTTGGAGATGAAGGCCAGGGCTATAAATTGATGAGCATTGATGAATTTCTTGGCTCAGATAAGGTTGTACCTCAGTTGCAAGAGAGATTAAAAGATTATTTAAAAGTAAGTGATTAGAAAGGACGGTTCGGTTAAATTTCTAAACTGAACCCGCCCTAAACACTGTGCCAAAAAGATAAACTTCTCTTAAACATAAGTGTCTTAAGAGAGTTTCCTATTTTGGCTTTGTGTTTTATGGGCTTGGTATCTTAATTATGGAAACATGGCAAGAGTTAAAAGTAACGGTTAAGCGTGAGGGGGAGGAGCTAGTCTCTAACCTCCTGATTGAGCTAGGCGCCCAAGGGGTTGCAATCGAAGACAGCATGGACTATGTGGGTAATGTGGACCGCTTTGGTGAGATTTTTCCTGAGGTGGAGCAACAGGAAGAAATCGTGGTGACAGCCTACTATCCTGAAACGGTGGATGTGGCAGCGGTTGAAGCGGACTTGCAGGCTCGCTTGGCAGAATTGACAGATTTTATGGATCTGGGAGAGGTCAAGATGGGCACGACTGCCTTGGCTGAGGAAGACTGGGCCGACAACTGGAAGAAATACTATGAACCAGCTCGCATTACCCATGACTTGACCATCGTGCCATCATGGACGGACTATGAAGCGACGGCGGGCGAAAAGATTATCAAGCTAGATCCAGGTATGGCCTTTGGGACAGGTACGCATCCAACCACTAAGATGAGTCTTTTTGCCTTGGAGCAGGTCCTTCGTGGTGGTGAAACGGTGATCGATGTGGGGGCAGGTTCAGGGGTTCTTTCCATTGCTAGCTCTCTACTTGGTGCTAAGGAAATCTTTGCCTATGACCTAGATGATGTAGCAGTTCGGGTCGCTCAGGAAAATATTGAACTCAATCCAGGCATGGAAAACATCCATGTAGCAGCAGGAGACTTGCTTAAGGGTGTTGAGATTGAAGCAGATGTGATTGTAGCTAATATCTTGGCGGATATCCTCATTCATCTGACAGAGGATGCTTATCGTTTGGTTAAGGACGAAGGCTACCTCATCATGAGTGGGATTATCAAGGACAAGTGGGACATGGTGCGCGAGTCGGCTGAGTCAGCTGGATTTTTCCTTGAAACCCATATGATCCAAGGGGAGTGGAATGCCTGTGTCTTCAAGAAGACCAAGGATATTTCTGGTGTGATTGGAGGTTAGAATGCAACAGTATTTTGTCAAAGGCAGTGCTAGCTCACCAGTCACTATCGAGGACAAGGAAACCAGCAAGCACATGTTTCAGGTTATGCGCTTAAGAGAAGATGACCAGGTGACTCTAGTCTTTGAGGATAGCATCAAGCGCTTGGCACGCGTGATAAATGTAGAGGATCGTCAGTTTGAGTTGATTGAAGAACTAGCTGACAATGTAGAACTACCAGTCCAAGTGACCATCGCATCAGGCTTTCCCAAAGGAGATAAGCTGGAGTTTATTACTCAAAAAGTAACTGAATTAGGTGCTAGCCAGATATGGGCCTTCCCTGCAGACTGGTCCGTTGCAAAATGGGATGGCAAGAAACTGGGCAAAAAGGTCGAAAAACTAGAAAAAATCGCCCTCGGTGCAGCTGAGCAAAGCAAGCGGAATTTGGTCCCAAACATCACCCTTTTTGAAAAAAAAGCAGATTTTCTATCTCAGCTGGACCAGTTTGACTCTATCGTGGTAGCCTATGAAGAGTCAGCCAAAGAAGGCGAATCAGCAGCGCTCATACAAGCAGTCACTGGTCTTGAAAAAGGAGCCAAATTGCTCTTTATCTTTGGACCAGAAGGTGGTCTATCTCCTGCAGAAATTGAAAGTTTTGAAGAAAAGGGAGCAGTCCTGGCAGGACTTGGTCCTCGTATTTTGCGAGCAGAAACAGCACCACTTTACGCTTTATCAGCCCTTAGTGTTTTATTAGAATTAGAGAAATAAGAGGAAAAAGATGGAACAAAAACACCGTTCAGTATTTCCTGGAAATGAACTTTGGGACTTAACAGCCCTATATCAAGACCGTGAGGATTTCTTGCGTGCGATAGAGAAGGCGCGTGAAGATATTAACCAGTTTAGTCGTGACTATAAGGGCAATCTTCACACTTTTGAAGATTTCGAGAAGGCCTTTGAAGAATTGGAGCAAATCTATATTCAGATGAGCCATATCGGGAATTACGCTTTTATGCCTCAGACGACAGACTATAGCAATGAAGATTTTGCCAATATCGCCCAAGCTGGAATGGACTTTGAAACAGATGCCAGCGTAGCCTTGACCTTCTTTGATGATGCCTTGGTAGAAGCAGACGAAGAAGTCTTGGACCGTTTGGGTGACTTGCCACATTTGACTGCAGCTATTCGTCAGGCCAAAATCAAAAAAGCCCACTATCTTGGGGCTGATGTGGAGAGGGCCTTGACCAATCTGGGTGAAGTTTTCTACAGTCCACAGGATATCTATACTAAAATGCGAGCTGGGGACTTTGAAATGGCTGATTTTGAAGCCCATGGAAAAACCTACAAAAACAGTTTTGTGACCTATGAAAATTTCTACCAAAACCACGAGGATGCTGAGGTTCGTGAGAAATCCTTCCGTTCTTTCTCAGAAGGACTTCGTAAGCACCAAAATACAGCTGCGGCAGCCTATCTTGCTCAGGTTAAATCTGAGAAATTGTTGGCAAATATGAAAGGTTATGATTCAGTATTCGACTATCTTTTGGCTGAGCAAGAAGTAGACCGTGCCATGTTTGACCGCCAGATTGACCTCATCATGAAGGACTTTGCGCCAGTTGCTCAGCGATATCTCAAGCATGTTGCCAAAGTGAATGGTCTTCAAAAGATGACCTTTGCAGACTGGAAATTGGACTTGGACAGCGCCCTTAATCCTGAAGTGACCATTGATGATGCCTATGATTTGGTCATGAAGTCGGTAGAACCTTTGGGACAAGAATATTGTCAGGAAGTTGCTCGCTATCAAGAAGAACGCTGGGTGGACTTTGCTGCCAATAGCGGTAAGGATTCTGGTGGCTATGCGGCGGATCCATATCGCGTGCATCCTTATGTTCTCATGAGCTGGACAGGTCGTTTGAGCGATGTTTATACCTTGATTCATGAAATCGGGCATTCTGGTCAATTCATCTTTTCGGATAATCACCAAAGCTACTTCAATGCTCACATGTCTACTTACTATGTCGAAGCGCCGTCAACCTTCAATGAATTGCTGTTAAGTGATTACTTGGAACACCAATCTGATGACCCACGTCAGAAACGCTTTGCCTTAGCTCATCGCTTGACGGACACCTACTTCCATAATTTCATCACCCACCTCTTGGAAGCCGCCTTCCAGCGCAAGGTTTATACATTGATTGAAGAAGGGGAAACCTTTGGAGCAAGCAAACTCAACAGCATTATGAAGGAAGTCTTGACAGAGTTCTGGGGTGATGCTATTGAGATTGATGATGATGCGGCTTTGACTTGGATGCGCCAAGCTCACTACTATATGGGTTTGTATAGCTACACCTACTCTGCCGGTCTTGTAATTTCAACTGCTGGCTATCTCCATCTGAAACAATCAGAAACTGGAGCTGAAGACTGGCTCAATCTCCTCAAGTCAGGAGGTAGCAAAACACCACTTGAGTCAGCTATGATTATTGGAGCCGATATTTCAACAGATAAACCACTCCGTGATACCATTCAATTCTTGTCTGACACAGTTGACCAAATTATTGCCTATAGTGCCCAGTTGGGAGAGTAGGGGAATAGGCCGATTTTAGGAGAATAATATGAATAGAATAAAAAAATGGCTAGAGCAAGATCCCAAAAGAATGCTCTTTATCAAAATTGGTATAGTTTTGTTGGGAATCATTTTATTGATTGCCCTACCTACTCTCTATCTTGTTTTGAGTGGAGTTGGTATTTGGTATTTTGTAAAGAAAGCACCAGATATTCGAAAAAGAAATTTAATGATAGGGCTTTTCATTGTCAGTTTTGTTGCAGTTGCTCTCCAAACTCCAACAGTTACAAAGAAAACTTCATCTGCTCAGTCAGAAACTAAGCAGACTGTGACATCTACTTCTTCGACAGCTTCGACGACGGATACTTCATCTAGCATAGAGGATGCAAAACGAATCGAAGACGAGAAAAAAGCTAAAGAAAAAGCAGAAGAAGAGAGAATTGCTAAAGAAAAAGCTGCAAATGAGTTGCAAAAGAAAGGTGAAGCCTTAGTCAAACAATTGGAAGAAAATCAAGATGCGAATCAAGTGAAGTCTGCTAAAGAAACAGTTAATCAGATTGAAAATAACGATAAAAAGGCAGAATTGATCGATAGGATAAGTGAAGTTGAGTCATTAATTTCTCAAAAAGAAGAAGAGAAAAGAATTGCACGTGAAGCTGAGATTAAAGCCCAACAGCAAGATAGAATTGTTTATGTCGCTAAGAATGGGCAAGCGAAAGTATACTGGTATAACAAAGATAGAATGCCGTCAAGTACTAATAAAGCTAATGTTATTGAGATGACGGAGGCCGATGCAATTGCTGCAGGAAAAACTCCATCTAAAAAAGAATAAGATACAAAATCATTTAAGAACGGCTTTTTGATAAGTCATCAGAAATGTAGAAGTATTGAGGAAATTTTCTCCTAACTGATAATGAAAACTAACAAAAGAGGTTGGCTGATTTTTCCATTCAATTCTTGTCTGACACGGTTGACCAAATTATCGCCTACAGTGCTCGGTTGGGGGAGTAAAATCATAAAAGTGCAACAATAGAGTTATATTGTTGAGATTTTAGAATGACATTTATTTCATAAAGTTTGCCGAAGACTTTGTCTTCAGACTGTGCATCATTACAGATCTATCGGTTGGATTTTATATATCTTGTCGTGGGCGATTAGACTTGGGAAAATACTTAGAAAAGGACGGAGATGCTAGTGCGTGTCAATAAAAAACTTAGCTTGTTTATCATTGGAATTGCTATGCCGATTTTGTTTATGATCTGGAAATTCAGTCAACCTGTTCTTCCAAAAACTTATCAGGAAGCTGTTCAGTATACTAAAGCAATCAATATGAAAGAAATGCGCTCCAAACTTGCAAATGGCGACGAGTTTGTTGTCTATATTGGAAGAGAATCCTGTCCCTACTGTCAAAAGTTTGTGCCCAACTTGGCTCTAGCGATTCAAAAAAGTCACCAGACGGTCTATTATTTGGATAGTGCTTCTGATGAAAAGGAGGAGATTACAACCTTTGCAAAAGAAATGGATATCCAAACCGTTCCGAATCTTTCAGTCTATCAAAATGGTGGGAAATCACGCTATTTAGAGCAAGGAAGTTCCGCTAGTCTTGAAGAAATCCTTTCATTTTTAAAGAATGAATAGTTCTGAAGAATTATTATAAATGACAAAAAACGACTCCGAAAATTGGAATCGTAGAGATGACAAAAGAGGTTGGATTTTTTTCCAACCTCACTTTTTTAATCTTAATGGAATTGCATACCACCATCAACGATAATGGTTTGACCTGTAATGTAGTTTGAATCTGGTCCAGCAAGGAAGCTAACTGCTGCAGCCACATCTTCTGGTTCAGATAGACGTTTCAATGTAATATCTTTTGCGAATGTTTGCATACCCCATTCATCGTCTTTTCCTGCATTTTTTCCAACTTCATGAGCGATATCATACATCATCGGTGTTTTAACGATACCTGGAGCATAAGCGTTGACAGTGATACCTGACTCTGCTAAATCACGCGCCAATGTTTGAGTAATACCACGAACAGCGAATTTTGTACCGCCGTAAACAGTCAAGTTTGGATTTCCGACAACACCTGCTTGAGAAGTAGCATTGATGATTTTACCACCGTGACCAAGTGCTTTGAACTGAGCTTGAGCAGCTTGTGCTCCCCAAATCACACCACCGACGTTAATAGCAAATGTGCGAGCGAATTGTTCCTCTGTAATTGTATCCAGAGGTGTAGTAGGAGCGACACCAGCATTGTTTACAACAACATTCAAGTCTCCGAAATGATCGACAACTTTTTGGAAAGCTGCAGCAACTTCTGCTTGTTTAGACACATCAGCTACAACAGCAAAAGCTTTGTCTGCTGACAATTCAGCAACTGCTTTCTCAGCTGTTTCAGCGTTGTAGTCTAAAACTCCAACCTTAAAACCATCTTGAACCAAGCGTTTTGCGATTGCAAAACCGATCCCTTGACCTGCACCTGTAACGATAGCTACTTTAGACATATGATCCTCCTCGGTATCCGTGATACCATTCAAACGTTCATAAAAGAACAGCAAAAGGTTTATAAGTGAGTCGTGATAGGTTTCTAAAAGAAGTCCTATCACGTTTTAGTATACACCTTTGTGAAATTTGTGTCAAACAAATACTTGGTTTTTGAAAAAAATTAACCCTCTAAGAGTGAAAAAAATATCTGAGACTAACATATTTATCTCTTATAATGAAGATAGCTAGAAAAGAATGTTGTATAATAGATGTGTATGATTGGAGGTAGGCAGATGTATCCAGAATTGAAAAGAAAAGTAATAGAAGAAAAACCGAGTTATAGTCAAAAAGAACTCCAGTGGTTACTTGAGCACTTAGGGGATTCGAGTCCAGAAATTCGCGATGAATTGGTTTTTACCAGTTTGGCTAGAGGGATCCAAGAAGAGTTATTTACAAAGGAGCAATTTCAATTTATATCTGCTATGATTGTTTCTGATGGTGGCCTAGATAAAGAGCTTGATAAGCTAGGAGCTTCAACGCTTGACCGTTCTTTTAGAGCACTTATTTATGCCAACCTCTTATCAGCTGATGGCAATGAACATTCTATTTTTTATCAAGAACTAAAAACTGATATCAGAAATACGATGCTCAATCAAGGTTTGCACTACCTTGAAAAAGAAGAGGATACGACTGGTTTTTCAAGACAGTATGGTTGGGTACATGCTTTTGCGCATGGAGCGGATCTCTTGACTGAAGTCGTTTGTCATCCAGACTTTTCTGCAAGTAGACTTTATGAGGTGTTTGAGATCCTTGGTCAACTGTTTAAAAGAATTTCGATTCGATTTATAGATGATGAGGAATGGCGCTTAGCCAGAGTGCTTTACGAACCTATTTTGCAAGGCAAAGTGGATCAAGCGGCACTAATCTCTTGGATAAAGTCACTTGATTTCCCGATAGAAGAGACGGAAGATTTTTATAAATTTTCTAATTTCAGATCCTGTCTCTTAGAAGTCTATGTACAACTCGACCAGAGAAATAGTTTACAAGATGACTTGAAAGAAGCCATTCAATCTTTTCAATATTAGATTTCGACTATTAAATGTGAAAACTTACACAAAATTTCCAAGCACATTTCTTGAAACCCTTTCCTTCTTCTGATAGACTAATATATAGTTTGAAAAAAGGAGACTTATCATGAAAAAATTTGTTGCTGAATTAATCGGTACTTTTATGCTTGTGTTCATAGGAACAGGAGCTGTTGTTTTTGGAAATGGTGTTGAAGGTCTTGGACACCTTGGAATTGCTCTTGCCTTTGGTTTGGCAATCGTAGTTGCAGCTTTCTCAATCGGAACTGTTTCAGGTGCTCACTTGAACCCAGCTGTTTCTATCGCTATGTTTGTGAACAAACGTTTGTCATCTTCAGAGCTTGTAAACTACATCCTTGGTCAAGTAGTCGGTGCTTTCCTTGCGTCAGGATCTGTATTCTTCCTCTTGGCAAATTCAGGTATGTCAACTGCAAGTCTTGGTGAAAATGCCTTGGCAAATGGTGTAACTGTCTTTGGTGGTTTCTTGTTTGAAACAATCGCAACATTCTTGTTTGTTTTGGTAATCATGACTGTAACTTCAGCAAGCAAAGGGAATGGCGCAATCGCTGGTTTGGTGATCGGTTTGTCATTGACAGCTATGATCCTTGTTGGATTGAACATCACTGGACTTTCAGTAAACCCAGCTCGTAGCTTGGCTCCGGCTGTCTTGGTAGGTGGCGCAGCTCTTCAACAAGTTTGGATTTTCATCCTTGCACCAATCGTTGGTGGCGTTCTTGCAGCTCTAGTTGCGAAAAACTTCCTTGGAACAGAAGAATAATTGAAACTCAAAAAGCCTTGCTCCTCATGATGAGGAACAGGGCTTTTTCGTATCTTTTTATACTCAATGAAAATTAAAGAGCAAACTAGGAAGCTAGCCGCAGATTGCTCAAAGCACTATTTTGAGGTTGTGGATAAGACTGACGAAGTCAGTTACCTATATCTACGGCAAGGCGACGTTGACGTGGTTTTAAGAGATTTTCAAAGAGTATTAACGGTTGTCAATTTTCTCTGGATAGAGGTCATGTTGGAAGAGGCGTTGTTCTGCCAATCCTTCATACTTGGTTCCAGGTCTACCGTAGTTGTAGTAGGGGTCGATTGAAATACCACCGCGAGGTGTAAATTTTCCCCAGACTTCTAAATAGCGAGGGTCTAGCAAATTAACCAAGTCTTTCCCGATAGTGTTGATACAGTTTTCATGAAAATCTCCATGGTTTCGGTAGCTAAAGAGGTAGAGTTTGAGGGATTTTGACTCGACACAGAGCTTGTCAGGAATGTAGGAAATATAAATAGTTGCAAAGTCTGGTTGAGCAGTGATGGGACAAAGTGAGGTAAATTCAGGGCAGTTGAACTTGATGAAATAGTCATTTTCCACATGACGATTATCAAAGGATTCGAGGACATCTGGTTGATACTCGAAAATGTAGTTGGTTTCTTTGTTGCCCAGTAGGCTGAGGTTTTTCATTTCTTCTTGTTGTGACATGATTTTTTCTTTCTAATCTTAAACACCACGTTGGTTATCGTAGAGGAGGGTATGGAGTTGAGGAAGGACGCGGACATTGCCCCAGCTATCGTCGGCAGCGACACGTTCCCAGAGTTCTTTGAGGCGGTCCAGTTGATCTTGGACAATATTGCCTGTAGCTTTGGGCTCAGGATTTCCCGCCGATAAGAAGAGGACATCTGGTTGGTAGCGTTCTTGAATACCTTTGGCAAAGGCTAGATCTGCATCATCAAAGACAGGGATTTTAAAGGTGACTTTGTCTGGGTCTAGTTGGGAAACGATGAAATCCAAGGTCTCAAAGTTGACTTCCATCTTGGAGGAAGGAGGTTTAGGACTCAGAGTGACTTGGTCGATATCTTTTAACCAATTTTGCCAACGGGATCCCTGGGTCTCAACAGCCAGAGTGACCCCACGTTCCTTGAGTTTGGTGACCAGTTGAGCCATATTGGCTGCTAGGATAGCAGGATTTCCCCCAGATAGGGTTACATAGTCGTAGCTTCCTAGTTTATCTAACTCAGCGATTACTTCATCAGCTGTCATGCGAGTTGGTTTTTCAGAACCATCCCAAGTAAAGGCAGAGTCGCACCAGTCGCAGTGGTAGTCGCAACCAGCAGTGCGGACAAACATGGTTTTCTGGCCGATAGCACGACCTTCGCCTTGAAAGGTTGGGCCGAAAATTTCCAGAACTGGTAGTTTGAGGACACGTTCCTTAGTCATCTAACCACTCCCGTCTAAACTCTGCAAAGGCAGTCGGAGTTTCATAGAGGCGAACATATTCCAAACGGAGACCGCGCTCGTCTGGCAACTCTTGGCTCATGGTTTGGAAAATCCAGTAAACCATATTTTCAGCAGTTGTATTCATGTAGGGAAGGGTTTCATTGAGATAGCGATGATCCAAGTGGGGCTCTAAGTAGTCCTTGTAGATAGCTTTGATATCCCCAAAATCATAGGTCATACCTCTATCATCTAAAAATCCACTGACAGCGATTTGCAGATGATAGGTGTGACCGTGTAGGGATTTGCATTTTCCTTCATAGTGAAAGAGGTGGTGGGCAGCATCGAAGGTAAATTCTTTTGAGACTAAGGTTCTGTGAGGATTGTAGACAAGAGATTCCCCAGTTTCTTGTTTGATTTCTTTGGGGGCAAAAAACATCAGGCCTCTCCTTTCTGAGAGAGATAAACCTCTAAACCATGTTGGCGTAGATGGCAGGCAGGACAATCCCCACAACCAGTACCGATAATCCCATTGTAGCAGGTCAAGGTCTTCTCACGAACGTAGTCAAAGGCACCGAGTTGGTCAGCTAATTCCCAAGTTTCAGCCTTGTCTAGCCACATGAGAGGCGTTTGGATTACAAAGTCGTAATCCATGGCAAGGTTGAGCGTGACATTGAGTGATTTGACAAAGACATCCCGACAGTCAGGATAGCCTGAGAAGTCTGTTTCGCACACTCCTGTCACGATATCCGTAATTCCACGCTGCTTGGCAAGGACTGCAGCAAAGGACAGAAAGAGATGATTGCGACCGTCAACGAAGGTATTAGGCACCTCTCCTTCTTTTTGCTCAATTTCTAGATCTGAAGTCAAGGCATTTTCAGTAATTTGTCCTAGCAGAGACATATCTAGGATATGATGACGAATTCCTTGTTCCTCAGCGATTTCTTTGGCCACTTGAATTTCGAGATGGTGGCGTTGGCCATAGGCAAAGGTAACGGCTTCTACCTTTTCATAGTGTTGCTTGGCCCAGAAAAGGCAGGTTGTTGAATCTTGACCGCCGCTAAAGACGACCAAGGCTGATTGACGTTTCATAGTACTCCTTCCAAAATGGGAAATGTTCAAAGCACGCAAAAAGCTCCCTAGAGGGAGCTAAAAAATACCAAGTAGAGGTTTTTTTTAGCGATGGCATGTCCCAAACATCGTGATATTCTAGTTACAGTCTAGCATATTTTTTGAAAAATGGCAAAGGGCAAGAAAAAAGAGGCCAAGTGAATGCACTTGGTCTCTCCTTTGATTAGCTTAATTCAGCAACGATAGCTTTGATTTGTTCTGCTGTGTGAACACCAGCAACTTGTTTAACCACTTGTCCATCTTTTTTGAAAAGAAGAGTAGGAATAGACATGATTCCAAATGAACGAGCTGTGTTAGGATTTTCATCAACGTCCATTTTAACGATCTTCAAGACATCTTCTGAAAGTTCTTCAGACAATTTGTCCAAGATTGGACCTTGCATACGACATGGGCCACACCAAGTTGCCCAGAAGTCTACCAAGACCAATCCGTCTTTAGTTTCTTGTTCGAATGTTGCGTCTGTAATTGCTTTTGCCATAGTATTTCTCCTTTTTAGTTATATTGGCTTAAATCTTGTTTCATGAGATAGAAGAAAACATCTCCATAAGTCCCATGGTAGTCCAAATCATGCCCCTTGTAGGTTACTTTTTGGACGGGGTAATAGTCTGCGACACCAATCAGGCAGGCATGTTGAGAACGTTCAAATTCATCGTATGACTCAAAGGTCATGGTTCTCTCTTGCTTGCTGGCATCAAGATAGGTGATTTCAATCATAGGATTCTCCTTTGCTAAATCATGTTTTCATTTTACTCCTTGAAAAAAGGAATGTCAAGAAAAATGATTGCGCACGCAAGTTTTTTAAAAAAATATTTTAGGCTAACCAGTTTGATTTTCTTGCTAAGCTTTCTTCAACAGCTGTTTGTAAATAAGCCAAGGTAGTTTGGCCTTCGCTAGTCAGACAGATAAAACTAGCTCGCTTGTCCTGGTCGCAGCATCTCCGACTAAGTAAACCACAGTTCTTTGCTTCTAGACGAGCCACCATTCGTGAAACAGCACTCGGGCTCAAGTGGAGTTTATCTGGCAAGTCGATTTGTCGAAGGGATTTTCCTTCAGCTTGATTTAGAAAGTGCAAGAGGTAAAATTCCTTGAGTGTCAAGGCTTGTTCACTCTGCTCAGCGATGGTCTCTTCTAAAATAGCTTCTATTTCCACTTGCCTACGGTTGAAGTCAAACCATTTTTCTAAGTAAGTCATGTCCATCTCCTTTCCCTCTATAATAGTATAATCATACTAGTGCATCTATGATGCTTGCGCACGCAATTAGTATACACCTTTTTGGCTTGGATAGCAAGAAGGATGTTTCTTATATATTTCCTTGAAATTTTCTGAAAAAAGAGTAAACTGGTATGCAGAAAGTCTATTTGTGGAGTTTACAATGAAGTTATATGTTCAGTTAATGATTCTCTTTGTGATTTCTTTAATCGGTGAAGGAATCTCCAGTTTTTTTCATTTGCCCATACCAGGAAGTATCATCGGCTTGATTATTCTGTTTCTAGCCTTGCAGTTCAAGTGGCTGCGCATTCGCCATGTCAACATGGTGGGGAATTTTCTCCTAGCCAACATGACCATTCTTTTTCTCCCTCCTGCGGTTGGAATTATGGAAAAGTTTGATGTGATTGCTCCCTATCTCCTGCCGATTGTTTTGATTGTCTTTTTTGCAGCAGTAATCAATATCATCTTGATTGCGCTTGTGGTTCAATTTATAAAAAAACGCTATGAAGGTGACTACGAAGAAAGAGGTGCTAAATGAGCGAATTTGTATCCAATCCCCTATTTGGGATTGCCTTGTCAATCTTAGCCTATCTTGGGGGAATGATGATTTTCAGACGCTATCCTCATCCCTTAACGACTCCCTTGTTGCTGTCAGCTATTTTTATAATTATCTTTCTAAAGGTAACTGGCATTTCCTACCAAGATTACTACCAAGGTGGGGTTTATCTTAATAACTTGATTGTTCCTTCAACAGTGGCTCTAGGAATTCCCCTTTATAAGAGTTTCCACTTGATGAAGCATCATGTCAGAAGTATCTTGCTGGGTAGCTTTCTAGCTGTCATCGTCAATACCACTTTTACTGCTCTAGTCGCAAAAATCTTTGGCATGGACTTTTTCCTAGCTATTTCCCTCTTTCCTAAGTCAGTAACGACTGCTATGGCAGTAGGGATTACAGAAAAGTTGCAGGGCTTGACTACCGTGACCCTAGTAGTTGTAGTAGCGACGGGGATTTTGACCAGTGTTATCGGACCAACACTTCTAAAATGGCTAAAAATAGACGATCCAGTAGCTGCTGGATTAGCTCTGGGAGGAACAGGGCACGCCGTTGGAACTGGAACGGCCTTTCGCTATGGACCAGTTGCAGGTGCTATGGGAGGACTAGCAATCGGTGTTACAGGGATTCTCTATGTATTTGTAAGTCCGATCGTAGCTAATTTGATCTTGAGTTAACGCAAAAACCCAGCTCTAGTAGCTGGGCATTTTTTATTGCAAATTAACTTTATTCTTCAAGATATAGTAGGTTCCGAGATAGAAGGCTGCGCTGAGGATGAGGTCTTTAAAGATTTCAGCGGACATCATCATGCTATAATTCAAGCTTGGACTAAACATGTCGACAAATCCAAGGACTATGTGGATAACAATATAGGCTAAGACAGCGAGGGCTGTACGGTATTCATTAAAGAGCTGTCCAATTGAAATAGACAAGTAGATGCAAAGGATGCCTGCTACAGTGCTTATGAAAAATGAAATCAAGGTTAACCAGAAATTTTCAATATAATGTACGAATAAGTAATCAAAAAAGTAGGAATCAACCATATTTGGGTCAATGGTTGCAAAGATAATGTAAATACTTAGGAAAAAAACTGCTGAACTGATTATAGACCAAATGAAGGCTCCCAAGAGTTTGGCCAAGATGATCTGGTGTTCGGAAACTGGCAAGGTCAAAGTGAGATAGCCTTGGCGATCGTAGACACTACCCTTGAAGCGACGGATGATCAAAATCAAGGTTGAAATACTCAAGGTAATAAGTAGTCCACCAAAAACCAGACCTAGAAACACTAACATAATCATTTGTTGATCGGGAGTATCGATGGATTTTAGGGAACTAGCTTGAGCCCCAATAAGGACAGAAAGTGCCAGTACAGCACCATAGAGGGCTAAATACCATTTGTTAACATTTTTAAATTCATAACGAACTAAATTCCAAAACATAATAATCTCCTTTATCTAGGCTTTGAATTCGTGGCGGAAGAGCTGGTCGATAGACTCTCCAGACTCATAGCGAATATCATCAACATTTCCTTGACGGACGACTTTTCCATCCTTGAGGAAGATAATCTCATCCAAGATTGGTTCGATATCTGAAATCAAGTGGGTTGAAATCAAGACAGTTGAAGTTGGAGAGTAGTTGTTGATGATGGTGTTCAAGATATAGTCACGAGCTGCTGGGTCGACACCACCGATTGGTTCGTCAAGCACGTATAGACGAGCATCACGACTCATGACAAGGATCAACTGAACCTTTTCTTTGTTCCCTTTTGAGAGTTTCTTGAAACGGCTGTTCTCATCGATGCCCAGGTCACGAAGGAGACCTTGAGCACGTTCAAGATTGAAATCTTGGTAGAAGGTCTTGAAATAAGTGAGAGCTTCTTTGACCTTCATCTGTTCGTTGAGGTAGGTCGTATCAGGGAGATAAGAAACAATCGCTTTAGTTGCTGGACATGGTTCCATGTCGTTAATAAGGACACGGCCTTCCTCTGCTTGTAGCAAGCCGTTGATTAGTTTAATCAAGGTTGTCTTTCCAGAACCGTTTGGGCCAAGGAGGCCAACGATTTTTCCAGCTGGAATTTCAAGGGAAACATTTGTAAGAGCAGGGCTTGCTCCATAGGATTTTGACACATTTTCAAATGCTAACAAGGTCATAGTTTAAACTCCTTCAATATAATCTCTCAAAACAGTCGGTAGTTCTTCTTTTTCATAGCCAAATTCTACCATGCCTGTTACAAACTGTTGCAGCTGTTCTTCTGACAGTTGCTTACGGGATTGGAGGATCAAGTCCAAATCCTCTGTGACAAAGCGTCCAGATGTCCGCTTGGTATAGACAAAGCCTTCTCTCTCCAAGTCCGATAGGGCACGCTGGATGGTGTTGGGATTGACCCCTGCCTCGCTTGCTAATTCTCTAACGGTTGGAAGCTGTTGATTGGGCTCGAGTTTATGGGAAATAATCTGCAATTTGATTTTCTCCATAATCTGCAAATAAATGGGTTTATTGTTATCAAATGTCCAAGACATCACGATCTCCTTTCTAATTACCTTTGTGTTAATTCAATAATACAACAAAACAAAAAACTTGTCAAGCCAAAAGGAGAATTATTTTGGGAATTGTTCAAAAAATGGTATAATGAAAAGAAAACGACAAGGAGGGAAAGGCATGCGTTGTCCAAAATGTGGCGCTACAAAATCAAGTGTTATCGATAGTCGCCAGGCTGAAGAAGGAAATACAATCAGAAGAAGACGTGAGTGTGAAGAGTGTCAGCATCGGTTTACAACCTATGAACGTGTTGAAGAGAGAACGCTGGTTGTGGTAAAAAAAGATGGTACACGGGAACAATTTTCAAGAGATAAAATCTTTAACGGGATTATTCGTTCAGCCCAGAAACGTCCAGTGTCAAGTGATGAGATTGGCATGGTGGTCAATCGCATCGAACAAAAACTCCGTAGTCGCAATGAAAATGAAATTCAGAGTGAGGTTATTGGCTCTTTGGTTATGGAAGAGTTGGCAGAGTTAGATGAGATTACTTATGTACGTTTTGCCAGTGTTTACCGTAGCTTTAAGGATGTGAGTGAACTTGAAAGCCTACTCCAGCAGATCACACAATCCTCTAAAAAGAAAAAGGAAAAATAAATGAAGCCAAATGACCGTTTTTCTTTTGTAAAGAATAATCGGGTGTCGCAAGATACCTCATCAATGGTGCAGTGCTACCTCCCGATTATCGGTCAGGAGGCGCTGAGCCTCTATCTTTATGCTGTGACTTTTTGGGATGGTGGTCAAAAGGAACATCTCTTTGCAGCTATGCTTAATCATCTGAATTTCGGGATGGATACCCTTTTAAAGGCTTTTAAAACTCTAACAGCCATGAAATTGGTGACCCTCTATCAGCAGGGGGAGGCCTATAACTTGTTACTCCATTCTCCCTTATCAACTCAAGAATTTTTACAACATACAGTTTATCGGACTTTGT
The DNA here is from genome assembly GCF_032481935.1 of Streptococcus sp. Taxonomy (GTDB): domain Bacteria; phylum Bacillota; class Bacilli; order Lactobacillales; family Streptococcaceae; genus Streptococcus. The sequence continues at coordinate 9,520 of NZ_JAWERU010000020.1, read as the reverse complement.
TAGAAAAAATGATTGGGGATAGTGCGGTTGCAGCCATGAGACAGGAAGGTGTTGAAGGGGAACCTATCTCGGTGTCCTTGAGTCAAATCTTTCCTCAGTTATCTGAGTCTGCGAGTCAAGAAACCTCTGGCAGTCAGCCAGCAGCAGATGATTTTGATTTGGAGCATTTCCGTCAGCTTATGGCTCGCGATGGTCTTCGTTTTAAAGATGAGACTTCGGATGTTCTGGCCTTGTTTGCAATAGCAGACGAGCAGAAGTGGACCTGGTTTGAGACTTATCATGTAGCCAAAGCGACAGCAGTGTCGCAAGTGATTTCTGTCAAACGCATCCGCGAAAAGATAGCGCAAAAGCCTGTGACTTCTGACTTTAGTCCCAAGGAAGCAACCATTATCCGAGAGGCTAAGAGAAAGACAGCCTTGCAGTTCCTTGCTGAGATTAAGCAGACCCGCAAGGGAAGTATTACTCAGACTGAACGGGACCTGCTCCAGCAGATGGCAGCCTTGGGTTTGCTGGATGAAGTGATCAATGTTATCTTGCTCCTAACCTTTAATAAGGTTGATTCAGCTAATATCAATGAAAAATACGCCATGAAGGTGGCTAATGACTACGCCTATCAAAATATTCGTAGTGCCGAGGAGGCTGTCCTCCGTATTCGTGAACGTGGCCAAAAAGCAAAAACGCAAAAGCAAAATCAGACTGCCCCAGCAAAAACCAATGTGCCTAAATGGAGCAATCCTGAATATAAGAATGAAACCAGCGAAGAAACTCGCTTAGAACTAGAACGTAAGAAAAAAGAAATGTTAGCTCGATTAGAAAAAGGAGGAGACTAGATGGAAAGTGTCGGAGACGTACTCAAGCGTCAACCAAGCCGATTTCAGTATCAGGATTTGGTCCAGCAAATTGTGAAAGACCCTGATGTTGCGGCCTTTATCCAGAAAGAATCTCTCAGTCAGGAGGAGTTGAACCGAAGTATTTCCAAGTTTAACCAATATATCACTGAGAGAGATAAGTTCCTCCGAGGAGATACAGACTATATCGCGCGTGGCTACAAGCCTATCCTAGTCATGAACCATGGCTATGCAGATGTCTCTTATGAGGAAACTCCGGAGCTAATCGCGGCAGAAAAAGAAGCGGCGATTAAAAATCGTCTCAAGCTAATCAATCTTCCAGCTAGCCTCAAAAAAGCCAGTCTAGCTCAAGTTGATTTGGACGACCTTGGACGCTTGCCTGTTTTTGAAAAGCTCCTAGCTTTTGTGGAACAATATCCAACTATCCGAAAAGGTCTTTATTTATATGGGGATTTTGGAGTTGGTAAGAGTTTTATGGCAGCAGCCCTGGCTCATGATTTATCTGAAAAACGTGGAGTATCTACAACTCTGCTCCACTATCCGAGCTTTGTCATTGATGTCAAAAATGCTATTGGGGATGGCTCTGTCAAAACCTTGGTAGATGAAATCAAGCTGGCAGAAGTTCTGATTTTGGATGATATCGGTGCTGAGCAATCAACACCGTGGGTCCGTGATGAAATCTTGCAGGTGATTCTTCAGTATCGCATGCAGGAAGATTTACCGACTTTCTTTACTTCAAACTTCAATTTTGAAGATTTGGAAAAACATTTTGCAAAAGGCAAGAACGGAAATGACGAAACTTGGGAAGCCAGACGTGTCATGGAACGTATCCGTTACCTTGCTGAAGAAACACAACTAAAAGGAGAAAACCGTCGATGACAGAAACTACAACATTAATGAAGTCCCACTCTTCAGTACGTCGCTTTAAGGAACAAGAAATTCCTCAAGCTGACCTAACTGAAATTTTAACTGCCGCACAAATGGCCTCTTCTTGGAAAAACTTCCAATCTTATTCTGTGATTGTTGTAAGAAGCCAAGAAAAGAAGGATGCCTTATTTGAGCTAGTTCCTCAGGAAGCGATTCGCCAGTCTGCAGCCTTTCTCCTCTTTGTCGGTGACCTAAACCGTGCAGAAAAAGGGGCTCGTCTCCATACGGATGTTTTCCAACCTCAAGGGGTGGAAGGACTCCTCATCACTTCAGTAGATGCTGCGCTTGCTGGGCAAAATACCTTGCTTGCGGCAGAAAGCCTAGGCTACGGTGGAGTGATTATCGGTTTGGTGCGTTACAAGTCTGTTGAATTAGCAGAATTGTTTAAGCTTCCTGACTATACCTATCCAGTCTTTGGGATTGCACTAGGTGTTCCAAATCAAAAGCATGATGTAAAACCAAGATTGCCACTAGAGAATGTTGTCTTTGAGGAAGAATACCAAGAACAGTCAACTGAGGCAATCGAAGCCTATGACCGTGTACAGACTGAATATGCAGGTGCGCGTGCGACTACAACTTGGAGTCAACGTTTGGCAGAGCAATTCGGCAATCCAGAACCAAGCTCGACTCGAGAAAATCTTGAGCAGAAGAAGTTATTGTAGAAAGTGAGAAAACATGGCCTTACCAACTGTTGCCATTGTGGGACGTCCCAATGTTGGGAAATCAACCCTATTTAACCGTATCGCGGGAGAACGCATCTCAATCGTAGAAGATGTTGAAGGTGTAACGCGAGATCGTATCTATGCCACAGGTGAGTGGCTTAACCGTTCTTTTAGTATGATTGATACTGGGGGTATCGATGATGTCGATGCGCCTTTCATGGAACAAATCAAGCACCAGGCAGAAATTGCCATGGAAGAAGCAGATGTTATCGTCTTTGTCGTGTCTGGAAAAGAGGGAATTACAGATGCGGACGAATACGTTGCCCGTAAACTCTATAAAACTCATAAACCAGTCATCCTAGCCGTTAACAAGGTTGACAACCCTGAGATGCGAAATGATATCTATGATTTCTATGCTCTAGGATTGGGTGAACCGCTACCGATTTCATCTGTTCATGGTATCGGGACAGGGGATGTGCTGGATGCTATCGTTGAAAATCTCCCACATGAAGTTGAAGAAGAAAATCCAGATGTTATCAAATTCAGCTTGATTGGTCGTCCAAATGTCGGAAAATCTAGCTTGATCAATGCCATTTTGGGAGAAGACCGCGTCATTGCTAGCCCTGTAGCTGGTACTACTCGTGATGCCATTGATACCCATTTTACAGATGCTGATGGCCAAGAGTTTACCATGATTGATACTGCTGGTATGCGTAAGTCAGGTAAAGTCTATGAAAATACTGAGAAATACTCAGTCATGCGTGCCATGCGTGCTATTGACCGTTCAGATGTAGTCTTGATGGTCCTCAATGCCGAGGAAGGTATCCGTGAGTATGACAAGCGTATCGCAGGTTTTGCCCACGAAGCTGGTAAAGGGATGATTATCGTGGTCAATAAGTGGGATACTCTTGAAAAAGACAACCACACCATGAAAAACTGGGAAGAAGATATCCGTGAGCAGTTCCAATACCTGCCTTACGCACCGATTATCTTTGTTTCGGCTTTGACCAAGCAACGTCTCCACAAGTTGCCTGAGATGATCAAGCAAATCAGCGAGAGTCAAAATACCCGTATCCCATCAGCTGTCTTGAATGATGTGATTATGGATGCCATTGCTATCAATCCAACACCGACCGACAAAGGGAAACGCCTCAAGATTTTCTATGCGACTCAAGTGGCAACCAAACCACCGACCTTTGTTATCTTTGTTAACGAAGAAGAACTCATGCACTTCTCTTACTTGCGTTTCTTGGAAAATCAAATCCGCAAGGCCTTTGTCTTTGAAGGAACACCGATTCATTTGATTGCAAGAAAACGGAAGTAGTGATTGTAAAAAAACGATAGAACATCAAGACTTGTTCTATCGATAATCTACCCCATCAAATCATTTGCAAAAGATGTGAACAGGATTTGGTTTGTAGTATATTATTGAAATTGAAAAAGGATGGAATGATTTTCCATCCTTTTTTATAGCGGAATAAATCTATATTCCTAGGGGGACAATATTTATACTCAATGAAAATCAAAGAGCAAACTAGGAAGCGAGCCGCAGGCTGTACTTGAGTACGGCAAGACGAAGCTGACGTGGTTTGAAGAGATTTTCGAAGAGTATTAATCTTTCTTACCTTTTAGTAAGAAGGTAGCCGATAAGGCTAGGCTGAGACCTGCTATAAAGAGGAGAGGGCTAGCTTGTTCACCTGTGGCTGGGAGTTGTTTATCATTCGTAGAGACCTGATCATTGGCTTCATTACTTTCAACCAATGGTTTTGTGGTTTCTAGATTTCTTTCTTCCGTATGAGCTGGGACAGGTTTAACAGTTGAGCCTTCTGTCTTGTAGACAATAGCGTAGGTGCTCACGTCAAAAGTAATAAACTCAATCATACCGTCTCGAATGGTGAATTCTTGTGGTTTTAATTCACTTGTTGAAGTTAATTGATAGAGTTCTTGAACATCACCTGAAATTGGTAGTCGAACGAGTACAGCACCTTTTGGTTGAACTGGCTGTCCATCTTTATCCTTGAGTTGAAGAGTGTAAGCATCGTATTTCTTGCCCAAGAGTTCTTTGTTTTCAACTTTTTGACTATCGAGGTAGCTTGCGCCTCCTAGTTCAGTTGTTCCACTAATAACTTGAACTTTTGTAATCTTGTCTTTCAATACTTTGAGTTTAAACTCAGGAACTGTGTTACTTGGCGCGGCTTGACCACTACCTGTCCCGATAGGGCCAGTATATTCAGGTCTTTCCACAGTAGGTGCTTTCTGATCCCCAGTTGTTCCGATAGGACCAGTGTATTCAGGTCTTTCCACGGTAGGTGCCTCCTGCTCCCCAGCAGTTCCGATAGGACCAGTGTATTCAGGTCTTTCCGCAGTAGGTGCCTCCTGCTCCCCAGCAGTTCCGATAGGATCAGTGTATTCAGGTCTTTCCGCAGTAGGTGCTTTCTGATCCCCAGTTGTTCCGATAGGACCAGTGTATTCAGGTCTTTCCACAGTAGGTGCCTCCTGCTCCCCAGCAGTACCAATAGGATCTGTGTACTCAGGAATGGTTACTACTGGAGCAGGATCATCCCCTTTACTTGTTTGGATTTTTTCTTCCACTGGACTAGTTTCATCCTTAGGAAATACTGTTACAACAGAGCTGCTGATTGTTTTTCCTTGGATGGCATAAGCTTCTATCGGATTACCAGCTTTACGATCTGTAGTTTCAGGGATGTCTAGTTGGACCTTATTATCCTTGATGGTTAGAACAGTTTGCTCGCCTGATGTGACAAGATGGTCATCATCGACTTTTCTGAGTAGAAGAGGATCTTTGATACCAGGGAAGGTGACAGCGACTCCATCCCAATTACCAGTTGGTAGGGTTAAGGTAACAGTCTTATCTTTGGACTTAATAGGATCAAGGCTTGGACTATCGAGAGACACAGATGGTGCTTTTAAAATTTCAAAGGAATCAAGAGAGATTTTCTTTCGCCCTTCTGGAGAATTTGGATCTACTTTCAAAGTTAGGACGTGTTCACCATCAGCTAGATTGGTGAATTCGCCAATCAAAGCACCTTTTTCTGTTGCTCCTGGAGTGAAGAAGTCAAGGGCTGGCATCTCTTTGCCATCCAGTGTGACAAGTGCCTTGCCTAGTGATGCTGTTTTTAATCCATAGATTCGGATACCTGTTCCAGAGAATGGGATGGTTGCAGTGGCTTCAGAAGCGAGGCTAGCATCAGCGTTGATGTCAGCGTATTTTTCTGTAGAAGCATAGAGTTCTGCATCAGTCCAGTCTTTAAAGGCAGAACCATACTGGATACGTGAATCACGATCGTCTATCTTCTCAACTGTTTCTCCTTGTCCTGGGAAAACCTTGAAGTAATCTAAGGAAATTTTTGAGCGTTCACTTCCTCGTCCCTTATGTTCGCGTTTAACAGTGATGGTCATGAGGTGAGGGCCTGAAGAAAGATTTGTGTAACGTCCTATTAATACACCTTTTTCAGTTGCTCCTGCTGTATAGAAGTCAAGTTCTCCAACAGATTTACCATCGATTTTAACGTCAGCAAGTCCCAATTGAGATGACTTGAGTCCGTAAATTTCAATACCTGGTCCATTGAATGGAATAGTTGCAGTCGCATCCTTATCGGAATAATTCCCATTTGAGATATCGGCGTATTTCTCTGTTCCACCAAAGAGTTCTGAGTCAGCCCAGTTTCCATAAGCAGAGCCGTACTGGATGCGTTTGTCACGGTCATCCATCAACTCACTGAAGGCATCGATAGAAGCAGAATCTGAAACTGGTGTTGTACGGTCCCCTAGCATAGCCTTAACGCTATAAGTATAGGCATGACTAGAATCAATTGAGCGATCGATAAAGTGAGTTTGGTTGGTGATGAACTCACGAACGCTAGGAGTTTGGCTGTTTTCATCCTTGCTTTCTCGTCGGATGACATAATGACTTGCTCCCTCAACTGTATTAAAGTCGAGTTCAGCTGTGACGGAATCTTTTCGAAGGGCTGATAAGCGAGTCACTCGTCCAGGGAAGTTTTCAAAGGTAATGACATCACCTTTTTGAGTCGCAAGTTGGATACGGTTATCTTTGAGGCGACTAGCTTGAACTTCCTTGCCATTAATCTTGATAATACTAGATTCGATATTTGGATAGTCTACGACTAAGTCTCCACCAACATTAGAAAGGAAAGATAGCGTTTCAAGATTTTTCTCTTTCCATTTCATGCTGACTTCAAAGTTACCACGAGCGACTAAGCCTGAGACTTGACCGTCTTTCCAAGCATCTGGAAGGGCTGGTAATGGGGCAATGTAGCCTGTGTGAGACTGAAGGAGCATTTCTGCCATACCGCTAGTTGCACCAAAGTTCCCATCGATTTGGAAAGGCGCATGGGTATCCCAGAGATTTTCTAGAGTTGAGGATCTGAGCTGTTCTGCCAATAAACGGTGGGCACGATTTCCATCTAGGAGACGAGCCCAGAGGTTGATTTTATTGGCCTTAGACCAACCAGTACCACCATCTCCACGGTGATTTAGGGTTGCGCGTGCAGCTTCTAGATATTCAGGCTGATCCTTGCCAAATAGAGTACCTGGGAAGAGTCCAACCAGATGAGAAACGTGGCGGTGATGGTTTTCAATACCTTCGTTGGTGAATTGCGGGCTGTCTTCTTCGTACCATTCTTTGATACGGCCGTCTTGGTTGATATGAAGTGGTTTGAGCTTATCAAATTTAGCTTTCACTTCTGTCACCAAATCTTGGTCGATCTTCAGATGATTGGCTGCTTCCATATAGTCGTGGAATAACTGCCAAACTAGAGATTGGTCAAAGGTATTCCCAATCGTGATGGTTCCATGTTCTGGTGAGTAGGATGGAGAAGAAACCCAGCGGTCACTAGCCTTGTCGTAGTGCAAGAAGGAATTCCAGAACTTAGCAGTTTCCTTGAGCATTGGATAAATCTTTTCTTTTAGGTAAGTTTCATCCTTGGTGAATTTGTAGTAGTCATAGACGTTCTGCATCATCCAAGCATTGGCAGCAGGAGACCAACCCCAATAGTAGTTCCAACCAGGAGTAGTCCAGCCGAATGGTGTCGCTTGAGTATGAACCAACCAACCATTTTCTTGACCTTCTTTAGACTCGATACCTGCATATTCTTTAGCAGCTATACGGCCATAGTAGCGCATGTCATCGATATAATTGATCATTGGCTTAGCCGTTTCTGCGAGATTGCTCATGTAGGCAGGCCAGTAGTTCATCTGTAGGTTGACATTGAGGTGGTAGTCTGAGTTCCAAGGTGGATTATCTACAGCATTCCAGACTCCTTGCAAGTTGGCAGGGAGGGCATCTGTCCGGTTACGAGAAGAACTGATCAGTAGATAACGTCCGTATTGGAAGAAGAGTTCTTCTAGCTTTTGGCCTTTTGTTGGATTATAGGTTTGAAGAGCTTCTTTTGTAGTTTGATTAGACTTGCTACCTCCGAGGTTTAATTGGACACGGTTGAAAAGACTTTGATAGTCCTTGATGTGTTCATTTTTCAGAGTCTCATAGTCTTTGGCTATAGCAGCTTCGACGATAGATTTGACAGTTTTCTCTACGTCAATATCCTTGCGATAATTAGTTTTTGGATTTTGAGCAAAATTAGTCTTGGCACTGAGTAGCAGTGTTGCATAACTGGCTCCAGTGACAGTCAAATAACCATCTTGAGCAGTGACTTGTCCGTCAGTCTTGATACCAAGATAGGAAGCAAATTTCAGACCATTATCTTTGACAGTTCCCTTGAGTAAAATACCATTAGAATCAACGCTCACAGTCCCTTGTTTGTACTTAGAATTCTCCCAAGAATAGTCTCCGTTAGCAATCAAATCTTCAGTCAAGCTATTCCAAAGGGTAAAATCAAGCGTCTTACCTCCCTTTTTAGTCAAGTGGGTAACAGTGACGTCGTCTGGATAACTAGAGAAGGTTTCTCGTTTGAAACTTGTCCCATCTTGAGTATAGGAGGTAGTTGTGATAGCTTCAGAAATGTCTAAGCCACGATGATAGTCAGTAACATTTTCCAAGCCCTTCTTCTGGTTATTAAAGACCATGAAGATATCACCGAAGGCTAGGTAGCGACCGTATTGGGCATTATTTGGCCCAACCAAATTTCTCTCTGCTAGTTGTTTGGCTTTTTGACGATCACCGTCCTCTAGGGCCTTACGGATTTCAGCTAAGACTTTGTAGCGGTCCTTGTAGTTTCCTCCATTGTAGTCTTGACTATCTGGCTGTGGGCCTCCAGACCAAAGTGTTTTTTCGTTGTACTGGATTCTTTCTTCACCGATGAGTCCGAAAACCTTGGCACCCATTTCTCCATTTCCGACTGGCAGGGCTTGTTTTTCCCATCCATCATAGGAAGGAGCAGTTGGTTGGTTGTAATGTAGTTCGTAATGTTCTTGCTTGTTCACAGGAAGTTCTGGTTTCTCGCTCTCCTTATTGTCAGCAGGGGCGGTAGTAGCACTTGTCTCTGACTGACTACTAGTTTGAGGTAGTTCTGTCCCTGGGTTTGTTTGCTTTTCAGCTGATTCAGCTACAGGCTGAGTCTCTGTGTTAGAAGTAACAACTTCCTCAACTTTGGTATCCGGTTTAGCAGAGGTTTCAGTAATGGTTGCCTCACTTTCCGGAATCTCGACACCATCAGCGGCTACACCCTGTGCTGCTAAAAAAACAGCACCAAGTAAAACAGAGGCAGCTCCGACACTTAGTTTGCGGATGCTATACTTACAGGATTTTTCCCAATATCTCTTATCCACAAAATTCTCCTTTCTTAAATCTGTAAGCGCATACATTTTCTTTTAAAAAAATAAGTCTTGCAGAAATATGTGTGATTTTTTCAGATAATCTTAATATAACAAATAAACAACACTATTGCAAGGGCTTTCAGGAAAAATGACCTTATTTTACCAAATTTTAGTTCTTTTTAATTCTATTGAAAAAGATCAGAGATAAAAAATAATCTGAGTAATTACCAAGCTAAATTCCCAAACTAACTTCCATCGCCAATAAAAGTGGAAGTTAGTCTGATAAAAATCGTAAAAACCAGTGGAAATCCGTGTCAGGGTAAGTTCCAC
>NZ_JAWERU010000019.1:0-28098 GCF_032481935.1 Streptococcus sp. | reverse complement strand
TCTTCTAGGGCTTTACGCAAAGCTTCTTCATCAGTCGTTTGAAAAATCAAACCACGCTCTTTTAGCTCATCAAAAATGTGCATGTGTCTTTTCTCCTTTATAAAATATTGTTTCTACCTATTGTACCACAAACTTAGCAAATAACCTAGTAAAATCGGGAAGAAAGTTGCTACTCGGACTTTTTTGGAAACGAGTGAAATATGGTATAATAGCACTAGCTTATACTCAATGAAAATCAAAGAGCAAACTAGGAAGTTAGCCGAAGGCTGTACTCGAGTACGGCAAGGCGAGACTGACGTGGTTTGAATTTGATTTTTGAAGAGTATTATTTTCAGAGAAATAGATAAAAATAGTTAAGAAAGGGGCTGAAAAATGTCTCATATTATTGAATTGCCAGAAGTATTGGCCAACCAAATTGCAGCAGGAGAAGTTATCGAACGTCCTGCCAGCGTAGTTAAAGAGTTGGTTGAAAATGCTATCGATGCTGGCTCAAGCCAGATTATCGTTGAGATTGAAGAAGCTGGTCTTAAGAAAATCCAAATTACCGATAATGGTCACGGGATTGCACACGATGAAGTAGAGTTGGCCCTCCGCCGTCATGCGACTAGCAAGATTAAGAATCAAGCTGATCTTTTTCGGATTCGGACCCTCGGTTTTCGTGGTGAAGCCCTGCCCTCTATCGCTTCTGTCAGTGTTCTGACTCTTTTGACTGCAGTAGAGGGTGCAAGTCACGGGACCAAGCTAGTGGCTCGCGGGGGAGAAGTAGAAGAAATTGTGCCTGCGACCAGTCCTGTGGGGACCAAGGTTTGTGTGGAGGATCTCTTTTTCAACACACCAGCTCGTCTAAAGTATATGAAGAGCCAGCAGGCAGAGTTGTCTCATATCATCGATATCGTCAATCGTCTAGGCTTGGCCCATCCTGAGATTTCCTTTAGCCTGATTAGCGATGGCAAGGAGATGACACGAACAGCTGGTACGGGTCAACTGCGCCAAGCTATTGCTGGGATTTATGGTTTAGCTAGTGCTAAAAAGATGGTTGAAATTGAGAATTCTGACCTAGATTTTGAAATTTCAGGCTTTGTCTCATTGCCTGAATTGACGCGGGCTAATCGCAACTATATCAGCCTCTTTATCAATGGCCGTTATATCAAAAATTTCCTGCTCAATCGTGCTATTTTAGATGGTTACGGTAGCAAGCTCATGGTGGGGCGTTTTCCGCTGGCTGTTATTCACATCCAGATCGATCCTTATCTAGCGGATGTCAATGTGCATCCAACCAAGCAAGAAGTGCGGATTTCTAAGGAAAGAGAATTGATGGCGTTGGTTTCAGAAGCTATCGCAAAGAGTCTCAAGGAACAGACCTTGATTCCAGATGCCTTGGAAAATCTTGCTAAGTCTACGGTTCGTAATCGTGAAAAAGTAGAGCAAACCATTCTCCCACTTAAAGAAAACAATCTCTACTACGAGCAAACGGAAGCAACAAGCTCTATTCCAGCTGAGGTTTCAGACAGTCAAGTAGACTTGACAGAAGAGAAACAGGATTTGACCTTGTTTGCCAAGGAAACCTTGGATCAGATGACCAAGTCAGCTAAACTGCATTTTGCAGAGAGAAAATCGGTCAGCTACGACCAACTGGACCATCCAGAGTTAGATCTAGCTAGTTTGGATAAGGCTTATGATAAGCTGGAGCGGGAAGAGTCCTCAAGTTTCCCAGAGTTGGAATTTTTCGGGCAGATGCACGGCACCTACCTCTTTGCCCAAGGTCGAGATGGGCTTTACATCATAGACCAGCATGCGGCCCAGGAGCGGGTTAAGTATGAAGAGTACCGTGAAAGCATTGGCAATGTTGACCAGAGTCAGCAGCAACTCCTAGTACCTTACATCTTTGAATTCCCTGCAGATGATGTCCTTCGTCTCAAGGAAAGAATGTCTCTTTTAGAGGAAGTTGGCGTCTTTCTAGCAGAGTACGGAGAAAATCAATTTATCCTGCGTGAGCATCCTATTTGGATGGCAGAGGAAGAAATTGAGTCTGGCATCTATGAAATGTGCGATATGCTGCTCTTGACTAAGGAAGTTTCTATCAAGAAATACCGAGCAGAGCTAGCCATCATGATGTCCTGCAAGCGGTCTATCAAGGCCAACCATCGTATCGATGACCACTCAGCCAGACAGCTCCTTTATCAACTCTCTCAATGCGACAATCCTTATAACTGTCCGCACGGACGTCCTGTTTTGGTGCATTTTACCAAGTCAGATATGGAAAAGATGTTCCGTCGCATTCAAGAAAATCACACCAGTCTACGAGAACTAGGAAAATACTAATACTCTTCGAAAATCTCTTTAAACTGCGTCAGCCTTACCTTGTCAAACTTAAGTTATGCCTACGGTTAGCTTCCTAGTTTACTCTTTGATTTTCATTGAGTATAAATTGAAGGAAAAATTATGTACGAATATTTAAAAGGTATTATTACCAAAATTACTGCTAAATACATCGTTCTAGAAGCTAACGGCATCGGCTACATCTTACACGTAGCCAATCCTTATGCTTACTCAGGACAAGTCAATCAAGAAGCGCAAATCTATGTGCATCAAGTTGTTCGCGAAGACGCTCATCTCCTTTACGGTTTCCGTTCAGAAGACGAGAAAAAACTCTTTCTCAGCTTGATTTCGGTGTCGGGCATTGGTCCTGTATCAGCTCTTGCTATTATCGCGGCTGATGACAATGCAGGCCTCGTTCAAGCCATCGAGACCAAGAATATCACCTACTTGACCAAGTTTCCGAAGATCGGCAAGAAAACAGCCCAACAGATGGTTTTGGACCTAGAAGGTAAGGTGGTTGTGGCAGATGATGACCTCCCTGCTAAGACTGCTACTCCATCTAGCAACGACAACCAAGAATTGGAAGAAGCCATGGAAGCCATGTTGGCCTTGGGTTACAAGGCGACCGAGCTTAAGAAGATCAAGAAATTCTTTGAAGGAACGACTGATACAGCAGAGAATTATATCAAGTCTGCCCTTAAGATGTTGGTAAAATAGGAGGTTCCTATGCCCAAACGCTGTGGCTGGGTTAAAATGAACAACCCTCTATATGTAGCCTACCACGATGAGGAATGGGGCCAGGCCCTCCATGATGACCGAGCGCTTTTTGAGTTGCTCTGTATGGAGACTTATCAGGCAGGCTTATCTTGGGAAACGGTACTCAATAAACGCCAAGCCTTCCGTCAAGTTTTTCATGGTTACCAAATTCAAGCTGTTGCAGACATGACGGATGAAGAACTGGAATCTTTGTTAGAAAATCCAGCTATCATTCGTCATCGCGCCAAGATTTTTGCGACGCGAGCTAATGCCCAGGCCTTTCTACAAGTTCAGAAAGAGTATGGCTCTTTTGATGCTTATCTCTGGTCTTTTGTAGATGGGAAAATCATCGTTAATGATATCCCGGACTACAGTCAAGCACCAGCCAAAACGCCTTTGTCTGAAAAAATATCCAAGGAACTCAAAAAACGTGGCTTCAAGTTCACAGGACCAGTCGCTGTTTTATCCTTTCTACAAGCTGCAGGGCTAGTTGATGACCATGAGAATGCTTGTGAATGGAAGGGTCTTAAATGAAGTCTAACAAAAATAAGGGAGTTCTGATTTTTGGGCTCCTCTATACCATTCTCTTTGTGTTTGATGGCGTTAGATGGTTGGCTTCCTTGATGCCGTCTACCATTGCAAATTATCTAGTCTATGTAGTATTAGCACTATACGGCTCTTTCTTGTTCAAGGATAGATTAATCCAACAATGGAATGAGATTAGAAAAACTAAAAGAAAATTCTTCTTTGGCGTCTTAACAGGATGGCTCTTTCTCATTCTGATGACTGTTGCCTTTGGATTTATATCAGAGTTGTTGAGGCAGTTTTTCGGGCTGGTCGGACAAGGTCTAAACCAGTCAAATATTCAAAGTACCTTTCAAGAGCAACCACTATTGATAGCGGTTTTCGCCTGCATCATTGGACCTTTGGTGGAAGAACTCTTTTTCCGTCAGCTCTTATTGCATCACTTGCAGAAAAGTCTGCCAAGTTGGCTGAGCATTCTTCTGGTAGGACTTGCCTTTGCCCTAACCCATATGCACAGTTTGGATTTATCCGAGTGGATCAATGCAATTTATTACTTGGGTGGAGGCTTAGCCTTTTCTATCATCTATGTGAAAGAAAAAGAAAATATCTACTATCCCTTGGTCGTCCATATGATAGTGAACAGCCTCTCCTTTATCATTTTAGCTATCAGTAGTATGTGATGAAAATGCCAGTAATGATAATGAGAAAAAGCTGAGAAATTCATCTCAGCTTTCTTTGTTACTGTCAAAGCGAATGACTTGCTCCGTTGCATCTACATACGCGTGGACTCCAAAGGGAACAATTGCTCTTGGTGTGGCATGGCCAACGTTTAGATTATAGATAATCGGGATATTGCTATCAATGGTGTCCATTAAAGCCTCCTTATAGTCGTCATAGAAGGTTTCATCCATAGGTTTTCCGACCAAGAGTCCATTGACGACCTCAAATATCCCCGTTTCTTTTAAAGCCTGCAACATTTTTTTGAAATCATCAGGTTCAGGTTTTTCTTCACTTGTTTCTAGCAATAGAATCTTTCCTTCCCAGTCGGATAAGTCAGGGAAGAGTTTGTGCTTTTGGCAGAGTTCTGTACTGTCTGCATATCGAGAATTGTCAAATATATCATAGAGAGACTCAAGACAACCACCGAGGATTTCTCCCTCAAACTGAGCATTGCCTTGTAACAAGTCAAAACCTGTATTTGCATGGCTGATACGAGGTGTTCCCAAGGCTTTGGGACTAAAATCAGTCCGTTCCTCATACCAAACGTTACTAGGTCGAATTTCTGAGATTTTTCCAGTCTTAATCAATTCTTTAAAGTAGTGAAGGCTATATGGCAACATTTCTTTGTCTAACTCACAAATGTCTGCTAGAAATGATTGGCCGTAAAAAGTCTTGACCCCTAGCTTATGCAACATGAGGTGGTTCATGGTTGTATCCGAGAAACCGAGAAAAATCTTTGGTTTGATAACCTTTTGTAGTTGGTCATTTTCAAAGAGGTATGGTAGCAAGCGATAGGTATCGTCTCCACCAATGGCGCATAGAATCATGTCGATGCTTTCATCAGAAAATGCCTGCATCAAATCCTCCGCACGAGCTTCAGGATGTTCTTTGATAAAGTCTAAGCCTTTTAGCGAATGGGGTAAAAAGATAGGATTGAGTCCTAGATCCTTGAGACGTTGAATACCCAAGTCCACTTCGTGTTTGACAAAGTCTTCTCCGATAATGCCACTAGACAAACTAACAATACCAATAGTAGAAATCATATCTCATCCTCCTAGAAATAAATTGATGCTATTGTATCACAAAAGAAGAGGGAAAACAACAAGAATTAGAATCAGAAAAAGGCTTTTAGATCACAAAAGTAAGCAAAAAAGCAACCGCTCGATGTGGTTGCATTTTTTATAGTAGTTGCATTCTTATAGAGCAGTAAGGAAGGTCAGTCCGCCAAGGATAACCCCAGCCGAGTTTGGAATGATTAGAATCCAGTCTTTCTTAGGCTCTTTTGTCCATCCATAAATGACCCAGATTAAGCAAGAAACAGCTGCTGATAAAGGTTGGAATGGTTGAGCTTTGTTCCCTTGTAAATTGGCAAAAATTTGGGGGATGTAGGCTATAAATACAATAATCCCGATAAAGGCACCAATTGAACCGACAATTTGATTAATTCTCTGTTTAGTCATATATATTTCTCCTTATTGCTTTATTAGTATAACAGAAAAACAGCTTGGATTCAAGGAAAAAACCTCGGGATTCTAAGGAAAGACTTTACATTAGAACGTTTTTAGAAAATGTAGCTACTTTTCTTTGGAGAATCAAAAAATGATTTGGAACTATAAAAAGAGTAGTCTGTCTACAAAACACACTACTTTTATTGTTTATCTTAATATCTAGCAGGTCCTGCACTTGCACTCTTGATGTTGAAACGTTTTTTGAGGTAGAAACGTAGGGCAAGGAGAGCTCCACCGATTACCAACAAAACAAGTGGTGGGAGACTAATGTTGATGGCTTGTGGAAGGAAGTTACTCAAGAAGAGGATGAAGACCCAAGCAAACATAGTCGCTAACATGACTAAAAGTGATTTCCAGAATGGAGGGCGTTGGCTACGGTCAGTATCTGGTCCGTAGTAACGGTAGATGAAGTGGTAGAGGAGATAGAAGGCTACTCCACCAAAAGCCCCTACACAGAGGAGTGTCACCAAACCATAGGCTACTGGTTGGTTTGAAAAGAGACTCATCAAGGCACTGACTACGGCAAACAATCCTGTGATGAAGAGGGCTGAATCCATGATCATTAATTTTGGATCCTCATTCTCTTTTGGGTGCTCTTTTTCGTATTGCTCCTTTTCAGTGTAACTGTGAGCCCAGTGAGTTGGCGCTCCGTAGATAGAGCGGGCAGTCACTCCTTTTGGTTGTTCTTCGAGGATATGAGGAATGACTTCTTCAAGGATAGCCTTGATTTCAGCATCTGTCTTTCCGTCCTTTAGAAATTGCTGGGTTGCAATGTGGATAAATTCTTGGTTTTTCTTGGTTAATTCTTTTAAATCAATCTGTGACATAATAACTCCTGTTTAGAACCATTTTTTATGGATGAGGTAAAGAGTGAGAGAAACACTCATAGCAAAGGCGATAAAGACGATGAGCCAGAAAGCATGCGGTTCTCCGTTTAAAGGAATTTCATTATCCTTAAAGTTCATTCCGTAGGCTGAGAAAATCATGGTCGGCACAGACATAACGATGGTCACAAGTGCCAAGGTTTTCATGATATTGTTCTGGTTGTTTGAAATGATAGAAGCGAAGGTCTCTGTCATAGAGTGAAGGACGTTTCCATAGATATCCGCCATCTCGATGGCCTGTTGCGTTTCAATCAAGGTATCTTCCAGTAAGTCTTCGTCTTCGAGATATTTCTTGATATTGCTAGTTGCGCTGGTCAATTTTTTAATCACGCGCTCATTTGTCTTCAGAGAAGCTTTGAAGTAGACGATGGTCTTTTCCAACTCCATGAGTTCGATCAATTCTTCGTTTCGAGTAGATTTGTGAAGTTGACTCTCAATCTGCTCACTCTTACGTTCAATCGAACGGAGGGCAGTTAGGTAAATCTCCGCATTGCGGTATAGGATTTGGAAGATGAAGCGCGAACGCATGAAGGTATAGAAATTTCGAAGCCTACGATTGATAAAGACATCAAGAAGTGGTAGAGGCTCCAAGCAAGTGGTAATAATAGCCTCTTCTGTGAGGATAATCCCCAAGGGAATGGTCACGTAGTAGGTCTGGTTGTTTCTTTCCTCAGTAATGGGAACGTCCACGATGATCAAGGTGTACTCATCTTCGATGGTGATACGTGACATCTCTTCCGCATCGAGCGGTGCACGGAGATCGGCGATATCAATATCAAAGGCTGAGGCGATTTCCATCGATTCGCTTTGAGTAGGATTGACGAGATTGATCCAAGTGCCCGGCTGGAGCGTATCGATCTCTTTAAATTCAGTTGTTGTTGAGAGAAAGACTTGTTTCATATCTCCGATCCTTTCCTAATCTAATCCGTGTTTCAGTGATTTTTGACACCGTACTATTATACTACAAAATCGGCTTTTTTCAAACAAAATCTTACAAAAACACCGTTGTTATTGGCTTTTCACTTTGTCTTGAACCGTTGATTTTGGAATTTGCTCCCCTTTTTGCTCCCCTTATAGTGCTTTTAGTGCAGTTTCGTAGAATGAGACTGCTTTTTTTGCGTTCTCTTTTGAGAGGTGGCTATAAATGTCCATAGTCATGGATAAAGTAGAATGACCTAAACGGTGCTGAAGTTCCTTGTAAGGAATGCCAGAGTTAAGCAATAAACTAGCGTGAGTATGACGGAATCCGTGAAAGCCAATGTTAGGAACATCAGCGCGCTTAAAATGTGTTAGCAATCTTCTTTTAAGTTTTGAACTGCAAGGATATTCATGAATGAAATTCGAAAATATCACGCTTTCACGTTGTCCTATCTTCCAGGCCTCTTTCGTTTGTCGTAGTTTGTACTGTTTCAGCATGCTAACAGTCGCTTGATCTATATCTATATCCCGATAACTAGCCTTAGATTTTGGGCTATTGATTTCTAGATCCCGATTTAGAGTTTTGGTGATGTGTACAATGGCATTATCTAAATCTATATCAGACCAGGAAAGGGCTAAAGCTTCGTTGATACGACAACCAGTAGCCAATAGAAACTTATAGAGCGTTGCCTCATAGTAATAACGATATCTATGACTATCTAAATTATCGAGATAAACAAGAAACTTTTTTAATTCTGGATTTTCAAAGTGCTTTACTTTTTGTTGTTTTGCTTTCTGAGTGTTACGAGGTAAAACAACATCACGGGCAGGATTGGACGGTATCGCTTGCATGGTTGCGCCATACTGTAAGATACGTTTGTTTAAAGCGTGTATCATATCATAGTGTAGAAAAGCCCCTTTTCCCCTCTATTAGCCTTGTCAGCAAGTTTGTTGATAATTGACTGGATAAGTGGAGCGGTGAGCTTGTCGAGCTTATAAGCCCCGAAAGTAGGCAATATATGATTATCAAGTAGCTTTCTAACATTGCCTTGAGTGTTTGGCTTAACAGTATTTTTATAACTTTCCCACCAGAGAATGGCTAATTCTTGATAGCTTGTTATGGTACTAGCTTTTTGTCTAGTACAACCGTCTTTCTGAAAAGCAATTTTTTCTTGAGTAGCTTTCTGCTTAACTTCCTTTTGTGTCCGACCTGTTACCTTAGTTTTAACTTTCTTTCCTGTTACCTGGTCAATTCCTAGATATACATTAGCACGGTATACCATTGTGCCGTTTTTCTTTTTGACTTCAGTTATTTTCATGATTTTAAACCTTTCTAAAAAACATCAGCAGGCAAGCTATTATTAAAAAGGTTTTAGATTGTGGTTTAAATCATGTCAGGGCTTCACAGATTGCCCTGTATTCGATTTTAAAGAGTCAGGCGGTAAATTATATGCTTAATTGTTAAGTGGTAAAAACACTTATTTTACAGTGTTTTTTGAGAGTTTTTTTCTAAAGTTAGTTTACCAGTTAGCTAACAAAACACTTTACATTTCCCACGCGCGTGGTATAATAGAATTAACAAGATAACTTGCGAAGGATTAACGTTGTGTTCCCAAAGGGGAGTAAGTCGATGGACGAGAATTCACATATGCCTGGGGTTATCTTATTTTTTTTGTCTTTTTTTCAAGTTTTCTACGAACGTTTCAGGATTTCGTTCGATTTCCTCAATTATAAAATCGCAGAGGACTGGAGAGTAGCTATATCGATTACCGATTTTATAATGGTAGCAATAGCGTTCATTTGTTTTAACGTCATAAAATGTATTAAAAAGTTGAAAGTCGTTTGTTGTAAACGGCATTTTTTGTTTTTCTTTAGCGACTATTTTTGTTAATAAAATACCTTTAGATTTCAGACGTCTATTTACAATTTTTATAACTTCTCTAGTAGTTAATGGATAGATAGCATTTGGATCTTTAACCTCTCTAAGTACACCTATAGGTGTTTCAGCAGTGTTATCAAATTTAACCAACAAGTCTGCCTCTTGTTTTCGTTTAGTAATATAAAATCGTGTTTCAACAGGAACAGCATAGTCGGAATTACTAGTAGATATTTCACTTTCGATTTTAGCTTGTTCAGAAAGTAAGCGTTCTGCCATTTTGGGGGAATATTTTGCCCTGATTTCTTCTTGATTAAGTTGATCGATGCGGACTGATAAAGTCAAGAAATTTTGTGCAATTTGTTTTGTGATATCCTCATTGTGAAACTCTTGCATTTTAGAAATATAATTAGAAACACATGCCTGAAATAATGGGGCATAGATATGTTCATAATCTTCTGTTATGAAGTGGGTACTAGTATTCCTAAGTTCTATAATTCGAATTAGATTTTTTCGTAATGATCCATGTTTATCTGGAAATACTGTTTCAACTGCATTTTCTAATGATATCGTTCTATCCTTACTATCCTTAAAATATATTGATTCTTCACCATCATTATTAATGATATAAGCCTTTAGCATTAATTCCCAGGCGTTACAGATAAAAAAACTAAAACCCTCAATTCTGTACTTAATTGTAGGTTTGTTATATATTTCAAGCCCCATAATAAAAGCTTCGATACTTTTATTAACTAATCTTTTACTTAAATCTTCCATACGTTTCCTTTCTTACAAGATTTTCTATATTGTGGCGCGTGGGTTTAGAACAGACCGCTGAGGGTGAATAGGTCCAAATTCTCTATCGTTGGGGAAAACGGCATAACATCAAAAGTTTCAGATAGTTTTTCTTTTATTTCTTCAACTAATTCATTTTGAAATTGAACAGGCATGTTATCAAAAATACTCGTTTCTGACGGTGAATTATCTAGAACAATACTATCTAAATATCCATTGTTAAATGGAATACCTGGTTCATATTCCTCTATGTAATTAAATCTATACTCAAGAACTCTTTTTATATTTTTGCCTCTGGTAAACTCAATTAATAAAAAAGCAGGTTCTTTAAAGTCTGGTATTGCCTTCCATTTCTCTTTTACTTCAGCAAGAGAATCAAAATTTATAAAACCACACTGTACCTTTACATCATAAGGCCAAAAATCAAAAAAATCTGAAGGGCTAACCTCTAGATAATTACAAATTTTATCAATGGTTTGTAAGCTTATTTTATCTGTATTATTATTTGAAATTTTTGAAATGGTAGAGCGTGCTATACCAGTGTCATTAAATAACTGAGTTGCCGAGATACCTCTATCAATCATCAATTTAGCTAAATTATTACGAAGCATAAGAAAACTCCTCCTTGAAAATATTTTAGCCTATGCACTAAAATTTTTCAAGTTTTTTTATTATTTTACTTGACACGATAAAAATATAGTGTATAATCAGAGATATAATTTTAGCGGTAACGCTTCAATTTTTTCAAAAAATACAAAAAAGGAGGGTTTAGGATATGAAAAATAATTTTCGTGTTCTTTTAGCGAAACAACGAAAAAAGGTTTCAGACGTACACAAGGCGACAAGTATCGCAAAAAGCACTTTGATAGCTTTGTACTATGAGCGTACTAAGCGCCCAGATATTGAAACCTTGCTAAAGATTGCTAACTATCTAGGTGTTTCTATTGACGAACTACTAACACCAGAAGATTAAGAAAGGCAGGCAAGCAATGAAGAGGAACTACACGAGGGTCATCGATGAAATGCGAACCACTCACGGGCTGAACTTGGTAGCTATTGGCCAACGAATAGGCATAGACCCCCGAACAGTTGGCAAGTGGGCACAGGGCAAACATAAGCCCAACAAGGAAAGCAGAAAAAGACTAAACAAGTTATACAGAGAGGTTAAGCAAGACATGACAACACAAGTAAGTATTTTTGAAGAGACAACAGACCAAGGACAACTATTGCAGATTGTCACTACTACTATTATTCACGGTCAGCCATTGGACATATACGGCAGTGAACAGGAACCGCTATTTTTAGCTAGGGCGATTGCTGAGATGATTGATTATACTAAGACATCACAAGGCTATTATGATGTACAAGCAATGTTAAGAAAAGTTGATGAAGATGAAAAGGTAAAAGGGACGCCTTTAGACGGTACTACGAAGACTTTTCGTAGTGGTCAACAAGTCTGGTTTTTAACTGAGCACGGACTCTATGAGGTGCTTATGCGGTCAACCAAACCAAAAGCCAAAGAGTTTAAAAAAGTAATCAAGCACATTCTGAAAGAAATCCGACTAAATGGCTACTACATGGCTGGGGAACTGGTAGAAGAACCACAGACCACTATAAAAGCCCCTGACACGTTGGCAGAGGCAGAGCGGTATTATATCGATGCACTAGCAAAAGCCATCGCAGAGGCTAAAAATATGGACGAGAAGAGCCGTCTGACAAGCAAGCTAACCAGATTCATGCAGGAGGTAGAACCACAATGGAACTAGTCTACATGGATGGTAAGAAAGAGCCGTATACACTGAGCAGTATTGTGGCAGAATGCACGGGATTGCAACATCACACAATAACCAAGACGATACGCAAACATCAAGCAAGGTTTGAACGGTTCGGAAAGGTTGGATTTAAAATCCAAGCTATGGAAAGTGGCCAGAATACCAAGGACTATATTTTGAATGAGCAACAAGCGACCTTGTTAGTTACATTCTTAAAAAATACTGAGCAAGTGGCCAACTTCAAAACCAACCTAGTCAAAGCCTTCTTTGAAATGCGTGAGGAACTTTCTAAGTTTCGTATGCAGAGGGCGCTAGAAAAGCCAAAAAGAAAAACCTTGCATGACAGCATTGAGAACTGGGAACAAGCACCCAAGCACGCGCATAG
This sequence comes from Streptococcus sp., assembly GCF_032481935.1. GTDB lineage: Bacteria > Bacillota > Bacilli > Lactobacillales > Streptococcaceae > Streptococcus. The sequence goes on along the minus strand of NZ_JAWERU010000019.1, from coordinate 15,640 downwards.
CACCATGAACAACCTGCTACTGAAGGTAGTAACCGACAGGAACGCTAAGCAGTTAAGGGAAGAGCGTGGGGGCTATAACGGCATTGATAGCTTGACCAGTGACGAGCTGGAGCAGTACCAAGCATTTGAGGACATGGTCATAGCCATGATTGGTTTAAATATGAGTTACCAAGAAATCAAATCTATGGCATTCAGAAATAAAAAAAACACGCAAAGAATGCGCGTGATTGCAACAAAAAAGGCTTAGCAATAACCACACCGCAAAGCCTTTCACACTAACACTAAAACGAATTTAACAAAAAGCAGGCAAGCTGTTATTAAAAGGGTTTTAGTAAAGATTTATACCTAGATTATAGCATATTTAGGACATTTTGACCATATGGAGAGCTCTAACTCTTTAAACTGGTACTTTCTCACGCTTTCAACTATTGGCGACTTTGAGCGTGGGGATCTAACTGTATAGGAAACGACAATTAAAAGGCCATCAAGGCAATTACAAAAAAACATAGAAACAGAGGTAAAAAACATGGATACATACTTTGAAGATTTTGAAAAAGAGCTGGGACTTGTAGAGGAAAAGCTAGATATTTTATCAGAGTGGCATTTATCCAAGGAACACCATGGAGCAACAGAAATTGCTGAAGATTGTAGATCAGCAATTAGTCAGTTATGGATTCAGTTTTACAAATTATCTGAGGCATATAAAAAGCAAGAGGGGAGTCATGAGGATTTCTTTAATAGGAATGTTGAGAACCTACTTGGAGAATTAAAAAAATATGACGATGAATGCACAGAAATGCATGGTGAAGCTCCTGACTGGTTGCTATTCAGTTTCTTAGATCGAGCAATAAAAGAAAACAATTTAAGTAATGGGATCAATCACACAACTGCTTCAATCTGGACGTATTTACGTAGCTTGATTATAAAGGATTTGAAAGAAAGAGGGCTATTGAAATGACAACAGACCTAGACAACATGACACAAGCAGAATTTGATGAACTAATGACTGAAATCAAGGAGAAACGCCCGAACCTCTTTCAGTTCATTGTTGACTTCTTAAATCGTAAAGTAAGCACCGAAGAGGTTGACGACTTCCTGAAGATGGAGCATAGAAACCAAGTGAACTACATCAAGAATTACAAAGCGAGGGCATAACATGAACGAGCTAGATTTAACCAACACACAGGCATTTATCTTCATGGTGGTGTTGATTGGCCTACTGGTTTATCTAAACCACCGAGATCGCAAAAAAAGCGCCCAAATTGAGCGAGAAAGTAAACAGACGATAGAAACACCTAGCGAGGATTTAAACCCTGATTATGGCCGTTATATCCAGCTTGCAGGGGTGAGACCGTGGGGGTGCTAGTATGTTTGAAAAGATGATTGAGGAACTCAAAACAAAAATATTAGAAGCTATTGAGCGTTATCTAAAAAGCCGTGATACAGTCAAACCACGATTGACAGGGTTAATCTCAGCCCAGGAAGTCATGGACGAGCTAGATATAAAGTACAAGACACTCCAGAAGTGGGAAGATGCTGGGCTAAGACGCTACCAGCCCCCGCTAGAAGATACTAGGAAAATCTATTATAGAATTTCTGACATCTGGAAGTTTCTGGGGGTGGAAAATGGCTAGCTTTGAAAGATTCCCCGGACAGAGAAAATCTGTCCGGACGACCAACGGCTACACTTGGAAAAATAGACAATTAACGCTTGAGCAACGCAAAGAGTTACAACAATTAAAGAAAATGAAAAAGAAACGATTGAAAAACCAGAAAGGATAACCAATGACAGAAATTAAAAAACTAGGACAAGTTCCTGCTGAGACAATAGGGCCATCTGCTAGCATTTTGACAGGATTGTTGAGACGCGGGCAAGTATTGGGTATATCGGCGCCAAGAAGATCCTTAAAGACTAGCGTAGTTATTTCCCTAGCTTTATCTTTAGCCCAGGGGAGTAATTGGCTAGGGTGGAAGAGTAAAAGAGCTTTCAACGTCTTGTATATCAATACGAATCATAAAGAAAACGACTGTTTTAGTAAGTTCATGCAGATTGCCCAACTTTTAGAAGTTGAGCAAAAAGATCTTGACAATATTTCTATCTTAACTCTTCCAAAGTCAACGGCCTTAGAAGATTTAGCCAAAGTTGTAAAAGATAAAGTACCAAACAACGCTTTTCAAGTGGTTATTATTGATAGTATTGATAATTTAAAATTACTGCAGTTCGGGGGCTCCTTAGGGGATTATTTGCAACAGATTAACCAACACGTAGGCGGTGGCCTGATCTATACACAAAGTCATAGAGATAGACCGAAAGGGACTACGGAAAGTTCAGACTTTGCGCAGTGGTCAGAGTCTCTAGCTCATTGCGATAGCTTGTTGGAATTTTTCAAGATGGAATTAGATCCAGAATTGTTACGCCTAGAGAGGCTAGAAGCTGTCTGGGATTTGGCCAAGAATGTAATGACTACGCACAATAAAAGATATTTTCAGCTAAACGTAACAAATGATTATATCAGTTTTAAAAACAAGAGAGCAACAAGCGAGGATCTACGAAATCATATTGAGGTAGCGCTAGAACATTTACCTACTGAACAGACGCAGGAAATTCTAAAACATTTTGATAACATAGATTTGCCGTTAAAAACGCGAACTTATTGGAGACTTGAAGCAGTTACCTCGGAAGCTGATTACGACGGGGAGAAAAATTTTCTTTTCTACTATCCACAGTTGATAAATGATAAGGAGAAAATATTAGCCTATCACGAACCAGGGTTACCACTTTCAAAAGAACAGAAAGAAAAAGCATGGGCTAATGAAGAAACAAAAGAAAAAGCGACAAACAAATTAAAATCTATGATAGCAAACTTTGAACAGGCGAATAATAGACTACCCAATAAGTCAGAGCTTTCTCGTTTTGCCAAAATCAGCAGACCTACCTTAGACAAATTGATTGATGAATCCGATAATAACATAGTGGTCGTCGATGGAATGATACAAGAAAATCCTGCTTATTAACAACTTTAAATATGTAAAGAGTTGTAAACTTTACAAATGTAAAAGTTGTAAAAAGGTGTAAAAAAAGTGTAAAAATTTTACAGATGTAAAATCAGGGACATGACTAGAATAGCCTAGCGTCAATTCTAGTTTGTCCAATTTTCGTGAAATGTGGAAGTAAGGAACAGGAACAGGGGCGATTGAGCTACGCCCCCTGTAACCCTGTCCTTTAACACTTCCACGTTGCGCGGATATATATTGTAAAAAGTGGAGTAGGGAACTAGTGGTAAAAAATAAATTAAATAAACGAGTTATCCAAGACAAAAATTTTTTATCCTTCAAGTCAATGCCCTACATGGAAAATATTGGAGAGGTTATTAAGTGGGCTGGTGAGAACGAACCGATGAGATATATTTTTGATAGAGTAAGAAAGTATTTAGTATTTGATAAAGCTATTTGTAAGTGGCAAGGTAGGAATTATGGAAAGCAGTCCAGGGAGTTGCTTTCTAAAACCCCACGTTTAAGGTACATCACAAAGAGTATATATGAGAAGATGGAAGAAAGTGAATTGGATCTTCTTCCACCACAAAATGGAGGTTCTGCTTCTTATATTTCTGAATGGGAAACTTTTAAAAACAGTGAGCTTGTCCAAACCTTGAAACATGAAGACAAACTACTAAAATATTTTGTAATTTTAGCTATACAACAGGGGTATATTATTCTCGATAACCGTAAAAAATTTGTTGGTATTGATTATTGAAAAATAGAAAAAGGAGAAATAACATGACATTAAAAACATTTTCTGACAAAGCAAAAACATTTACTTTCACTTACGAATTTAAAGACCTAGATACTGCTAGGGTAGCAGGTCACGCGCTACTGGGATATATGACTGGAACATATTGCCATCCTACAATCTCATTGACCTACAAGGATAAGGGAACGCTGGTCGCTGAGTATGTGGAGGATAAGAAGTTAAACAAGACCTTCAAGCGTATTTGTGACAGTTTCAAAGACTATTACAAGCAACCAGTGGACGATGAAGCATTTGAAGAACGTTACAAACGGGAGCGCGTGCTTCAACTCAAAGAGTCAGAGGATTTTGAGAGCTTGCTGAACAAGGTCACAGACTACGAGCTGGAGCTATTAGACTATGCTGATCGCTTGCTTTCTGATAAGCCTATCCCTATGGACTCTATGACCGCTTTTTGTACCTTGGAAATGCTGGGCGATGAAAGTATTAGCCTACTCCAAAAGTTGGACGTAGAAGGCGAATATAAAGGCCTTGCAGGTTATTCTGGTTAATAAAACACAGAGAGGGGAGCAATCCCCTTTTAGCATTTAGGCAATAGATTTGGGTTTTTCTATATAGGGGGATTTTTGAACGAATGGAAGTTATAAAATCAATAACCATAGAGACATTTATAAAGCCAATGAAAAACAAGAATATTAGTCACGGTATTGCTGAGTTGGACGGTAGAAAACTAGAGATAGACTTAGATAACCTGTATATCACCTTTGAACGTGATCATTTTGATTTAGCAAGTATACCAGGAACCAAGGGAGGTAATCGCTACTTCTTTCTCTGTCCTATTTGTGGTAATCGATGCAGAAAACTCTATAAGAGACTTTTGCTATATGGTTGTGGATCATGCCAGAAAATACACAAATCAACACTGAACCGAAGTAAGACAGATTGCCAATACTATTGGGAGAGAGCACTGAGAGAAGCTAGAAAGGTGGAACCAGGTTGGAATCCCAAACGTGGCGGATATATGTTCGATGGTTTTTCTGAAAGACCAAAGTATATGAAACGTAACAAGTATTATAAGCATTATCAAAAGTTTGTGAACTACACCAAGAAAGGAGATAGTTTTTGGCTGAATGGATTAAGCAAACTGAAGTAGTGTTTTGGAACATTTCCAAACAAATCTAAATAAAGATCATGGTTAGAAAAAAATGATATAAATATTGTTCAGCGTTATAGTTACAACAGTCAATTACAAGATACTAAACAGGTATGAAGGCGAGACAGGAGGCAGAGATACCCCCTTTATTTTTAGACGGGGGTATATTTTGCTAGAGGAAAAGAACGCCGCCCTCTTTTGTGCAGAAAATTCCTTTTTTGAAATGTTTATAAGTATTAGAGAATGTAGTACTATCAGGAAGTTAGCTTGATTTTTTGATCTATAAAGATACCACTCAAATATCCCTTTTCCAACCACAAAAAAAAGTATAAAGGAGTACCAGCGTGAACGTTGAACAGATTGAGAAAAAGCTGAAGAATTGTAAAAAGTCAGATATGATCATTAAAAAATTGCAATTAAAGCTAGACAGTTTAAACCATGGACTATTAGCTGGATCTAACCAAACTGACATAAGAGTAACAACCAGCAAAACAAATACTACTGAAAATAAGCTACTTGAAACCTTGCAACTAAAAGACGAGGTAATAGAGCAACTCAATACCATTGTGAATGAGCGTATAGAAGTTATGGATTTAATAGACCAGTTAGATGAAATTGAGGAATGGTTAGTATTGACAATGTTATATGTGAATAACCTCTCTTTGGCTCAGATTTGTAGGGAGATGAAGATAAGCAAGGTTAATGTATATAGAATTAGGAAGCAAGCCATGGAGAACTTAGCCAAGGTGGAAAATGTGATTTAGATTTAACTTTACTACAAAAATTAGAAGTGTAAATGTTAGCAAATGTAGGCATAGGCTTTATATTTGCCCCCCATTTTGCTTTTTTTCGTACTGGACAACTAAAGCTCCACGGATAAACTATAAGCTCTTAGAAACGAAACTAGGGGCTTTTGTAAGGCTATAATCTTATAAACCACGCGCTTCATGGTATAATATACCTATCAGCAACCTGAAATTAAAAAAGCACGTTTGACCGTGCTAGTTTCTTGCCTGCTGAACTCGTCAAATCTTAGCCCTTTTGTGGGGCTTTTTTGCTCCCCTTTTTGCGTACTTTGGGGGAGCAAGTAGTAAATAGTAATGTTAGTAATTTTTATTAAAAAGCGCGTGATATAAGGGTTAGGGGACCCTAAGGAAACATAAAAAAATAAGTTTTTAATTATACTACAAAATCGGCTTTTTTGGTAATAGAATTTCACTTTTTTTGGTATAATGGAAAGCAACAATGGACTAGAAAGAAGTAATATGCAAGATAAGATTGTCATCCATGGGGCTCGCGCCCATAATTTAAAAAATATAGATGTGGAAATTCCGCGTGACAAGCTAGTTGTGGTGACGGGACTATCTGGATCAGGAAAGTCTAGTTTAGCCTTTGATACCCTTTATGCAGAAGGGCAACGTCGCTATGTTGAAAGTCTGTCAGCCTATGCTCGTCAGTTCTTGGGCAATATGGAAAAGCCAGATGTGGACTCTATCGACGGTCTCAGCCCTGCCATTTCCATTGACCAGAAAACGACCAGTAAAAATCCTCGTTCGACGGTTGGAACAACGACGGAAATCAACGATTATCTACGTCTTCTCTATGCACGTGTAGGGACACCCTACTGTATCAATGGACATGGGGCTATCAAGGCTTCGTCTGTAGAGCAGATTGTGGATAAGGTTTTGGAATTGCCAGAACGCCAACGCTTGCAGATTTTGGCTCCTGTTATTCGTAAGAAAAAAGGGCAACACAAGACGCTGATTGAAAAGATTCAAAAGGATGGTTATGTTCGTGTCCGTGTCGATGGGATTGTCTATGATGTGACCGAAGTTCCTGAACTTGAAAAGAATAAACAACACAACATTGACGTGGTGGTAGACCGTATCATCATCAAGGATGGTATCCGTAGTCGTCTCTTTGATTCGATTGAAGCAGCTCTCCGTATCGCTGAAGGTTATGTCGTTATTGATACTATGGATGATTCAGAGTTGCTCTTCTCAGAACACTACGCTTGTCCAGTCTGTGGTTTTACAGTTCCAGAGCTAGAACCCCGTCTCTTCTCCTTCAATGCACCCTTTGGCTCCTGTAGTGAGTGTGATGGTTTGGGAATCAAGCTAGAGGTTGATACGGACTTGGTAGTGCCAGATGCTAGCAAGACTCTTCGCGAGGGCGCTTTGGCGCCTTGGAACCCTATCTCTTCTAACTATTATCCAAACATGCTGGAACAAGCTATGACAGCTTTTGGAGTGGATATGGATAGGCCTTTTGAGGACTTGTCTGAGGCGGATAAACATCTCATTTTCTATGGTTCAGATGGGAAAGAATTCCATTTCCACTATGAAAACGAATTCGGCGGAGTTCGCGACATCGATATTCCTTTTGAAGGTGTTATAGGGAATATCAAGCGTCGCTATCATGAAACCAATAGCGACTATACCCGCACACAAATGCGTCTTTATATGAATGAGCTAACTTGTGGTACCTGTCACGGTTATCGCCTCAATGATCAGGCTTTATCTGTTCGTGTAGGAGGAGAGAAAGGTCCTCATATCGGAGAAATTTCAGACCTGTCTATCGCAGACCATTTGGAAGCTATTGATCAGTTGAGCCTATCAAAAAATGAAGCCATTATTGCTCGTCCGATTCTTAAGGAAATCAAAGACCGCTTGACCTTCCTCAATAATGTCGGACTCAACTATCTGACCCTTTCTCGTTCGGCAGGAACCCTATCGGGTGGAGAGAGCCAACGTATTCGCTTGGCAACTCAGATTGGTTCTAATCTCTCAGGAGTTCTCTATATTTTAGATGAACCGTCAATCGGTCTTCACCAGAGGGACAATGACCGCCTGATCGCCAGTCTGAAAAAGATGCGTGATTTGGGGAACACCTTGATCGTAGTAGAACATGATGAAGATACCATGCATGAGGCGGATTATTTGATTGATGTTGGCCCTGGTGCAGGGGTCTTTGGTGGAGAGATTGTAGCAGCAGGAACGCCTAAGCAGGTGGCTCGCAACAGTAAGTCAATTACAGGACAGTATCTATCAGGAAAACGTGCCATTCCAGTGCCGTCAGAACGCCGTGTAGGAAATGGTCGCTTTATTGAGGTGACTGGAGCGCGTGAAAACAACCTACAAAATATCACTGCTCGTTTCCCACTAGGAAAATTTATCGCGGTGACGGGGGTCTCTGGTTCAGGGAAGTCGACACTTATTAACAGCATTCTCAAAAAAGCCATTGCTCAAAAGCTTAATCGCAATTCAGATAAGCCTGGAAAGTTTAAGACTATCTCAGGGATTGAGCATATCGATCGTCTGATAGACATTGACCAGAGTCCAATTGGACGAACACCGAGGTCTAACCCTGCTACCTATACAGGTGTCTTTGATGATATTCGGGATCTCTTTGCTCAGACAAATGAAGCCAAGATTCGTGGCTATAAGAAGGGGCGTTTCAGTTTCAATGTCAAGGGTGGACGCTGTGAGGCCTGCTCAGGTGACGGGATTATCAAGATTGAGATGCACTTCTTGCCAGATGTATACGTGGCTTGTGAAGTCTGCCATGGGACCCGCTACAACAGTGAAACGCTAGAAGTTCATTACAAGGAAAAGAATATCTCGCAAGTCTTGGATATGACCGTCAACGATGCGGTTGAATTTTTCAAACACATTCCGAAAATTCAACGCAAACTCCAGACTATCAAAGATGTTGGTCTAGGTTATGTAACCTTGGGACAACCAGCTACGACACTTTCTGGTGGAGAGGCGCAGCGTATGAAGTTGGCAAGTGAACTCCACAAGCGTTCTACAGGCAAGTCCTTCTACATTTTAGATGAACCGACAACTGGTTTGCATACCGAGGATATCGCTCGTCTACTCACCGTTTTGTCCCGCTTTGTCGATGATGGCAATACAGTTCTCGTCATTGAGCACAATCTGGATGTCATCAAAACAGCAGACCATATTATCGACCTAGGCCCAGAAGGAGGTGTCGGTGGCGGAACTATTATCGCAACAGGAACACCAGAGGAAGTAGCTGCTAATGAAGCTAGCTATACAGGACAGTATTTGAAAGGAAAGTTACATCATGAATAAACGTGTGCAAGCATTTCTCGATAAAATGCAAGAAAAAGAACTAGATGGAATCATTATCAATAACCTTAAAAATGTCTACTATTTGACAGGATTTTGGGGTTCAAATGGGACAGTCTTCATCAGCCGTGACCGTCAAGTCTTGGTGACAGATGCCCGCTATATTATCGCTGCCAAGCAAGAAGTGACTGGTTTTGAGATTTTTGCAGAGCGTGACGAGTTGGCTACTATCGCAAAGATTGCAAAAGACATGGGCCTTTCTCGCATTGGTTTTGAAGATGAAATTTCAGTTTCTTATTACCACCGTATGCAGGGGGCTTTTGAAGGTTTGGAACTAGTTCCACAGACACAGTTTGTTGAAGCTCTTCGTATGATAAAGGACGAGACAGAGATTGCGACCATTCGCAAGGCTTGTTCTATCTCAGACCAAGCTTTCCATGATGCGCTTGAATTTATCAAGCCTGGTAAGACAGAAATTGAAATTGCCAATTTCCTCGACTTCCGTATGCGTGAGTTAGGCGCTGCCGGTTTGTCTTTTGATACCATCCTAGCAAGTGGGATCAACTCTTCTAAACCCCATGCTCACCCCATGCACAAGCCAGTAGAACCAGGCGAAGCCATTACCATGGACTTCGGATGTCTGTACGAGCATTATGTGAGTGATATGACTCGTACCATCTATCTAGGCTATGTCAGTGACGAACAAGCAGAAATCTACAACACAGTATTGAAGGCTAATCAAGCATTGATTGACCAAGCTAAGGCTGGCTTAGGTTTCCGTGACTTTGATAAGATTCCTCGTGATATCATCGTGGAAGCAGGCTATGGACAATACTTTACACACGGTATCGGACACGGTATCGGACTTGATATCCACGAAGAGCCTTACTTTAGCCAAACTTCCAAAGAAGTTATCAAAACTGGTATGGTCTTGACTGATGAACCTGGTATTTATATCGAAGGTAAATATGGAGTTCGTATCGAAGATGATATCTTGATTACAGATAACGGTTGCGAATTATTAACCCTTGCTCCGAAAGAATTGATTGTGATCTAAGAAAATGAGATAAATCGTTGACTTTTACTAGTTAAAGGTTTATACTGAAAGGCGAAAACGGTAGGTGAGGCTACCATAGGGATACGGATGACTACCGCAAAGCAGTGGAGACACTACTCGTTGGTCAACAGTCCTGATCGCGAAGGTCAAGACTAAGCTCATTACATCGCCCTATGGAGTTAAAGCTTGAACGAAAACAGATCATAAGTTTTTTAGTCCTGCCATTTTATGGCAGGATTTTCTGCTGTTTTAAAACAAAGAAAGGAGACAAACGATGCAAATTGACGATCATCCAGAACCGCACATACACAGCCAATCGCTGATTTGTGTCGTTCTGTCCTTATAAAGTGATTGGTCCCCGTGTATGAAATCACCATTCATACAGATAGGAGAAACCAATGAAAACTACAAAAGAAAGACTAGCAGCAGCTATTCAAACTCCATTAAAAGATAGTCTAGCAATTTACCATACAAGTCTAAAAGGCTTAGACCAAGAACAAGTCGAAGAAAACCGTGACCTATATGGTGAAAACACCATTACCAAGGGTCAAGAGGATTCCATCTTTAAAAAGATTTATGAGTCCATTATCAATCCTTTCACAATCATTTTGCTTGTGATTGCCTTTATTTCTCTCGTTACAAACGTCTGGCTTGCCAAACCTGGCCAAGAGGATCCTACGACCTCTATTATTATCGTTGTCTTGGTTTTGATTTCAGGAGGCATCCGTTTTGTTCAAGAATTGCGGAGCGACAAGGCAACAACCAATCTTTCAAAAATGATTGTCAACACAGCAACTGTTATTCGTGATGGTCTTGAACAAGAGTTACCCATCGATGAGTTGGTTGTAGGAGATCTTGTGAAATTGAGTGCGGGAGATATGATTCCAGCAGATGTTATCTTGTTCGAATCCCGCGACTTTTTCGTTCAACAGTCAGGTTTGACTGGAGAAAGTGATGCGGTTGAAAAGCTAGCTTTAAGTAAAGCCACTGGTCAAAATGTAGATAGCCTTTTAGAAGCAGAATCTTTGGCATTCATGGGGACAAACGTTATCTCAGGAAGTGCTACAGCTATGGTTCTAGCAGTTGGGGATGACACCATGATGGGAGCTATTGAACAGACTCTCAACACCTACGATGAACCAACTTCTTTTGAACGTGAAATGAACAGCATTTCATGGCTCTTGATCCGTTTGATGCTTGTCATGGTTCCAATCGTGTTTTTCGCAAATGGTTTGACTGATGGAGACTGGCTAGAGGCTGGAGTATTTGCCTTGAGTGTTGGTGTCGGACTTACACCAGAAATGCTTCCAATGATTATCACAGCCAGCTTGGCCAAAGGTTCCATTATCATGGCCAAGGAAAAGGTGGTTATCAAAAAACTCAATGCTATTCAAGACCTAGGAGCAATCGATATCCTATGTACAGATAAAACAGGAACTCTAACGCAAGATGAGATTGTCTTAGAATACCCTTTGGATATCCATGGTGATTTGGACATGGCAGTTTTAAGAAGAGCTTATCTAAATTCACATTTCCAAACAGGTTTGAAAAACTTGATGGACCGTGCCATTATCAGTAGAACTGAAAAAGAAGCTAAGGAACACGTTATTCTACAAGATTTGGATAACATCTTCCAAAAGATTGATGAACTGCCTTTTGACTTTGAACGCAGACGCATGAGTGTCATCGTCAAAGATGACAGCAATGTCGTTAGTATGGTTACCAAAGGCGCTTTAGAAGAAATGTTGAACATTTCGACTCATGTGGAATATCGTGGAGAAATCATTCCCCTAACCGAAGACATTCGCCAAGAAGTATTAGCAGAAGTTGGTCAATTAAACCGTCAAGGTTTGCGTGTTTTAGGTGTTGGTTACAAGTCAGGTCTACGTGAAGATTATGCCTATGCTGTGACTGATGAAAGTGACATGATCCTTACGGGGTATCTTGCCTTCTTGGATCCACCAAAACCATCTGCAGCACCCGCTATTCAAGCTCTACTTGAGCATGGTGTCAAAACAAAAATTTTAACTGGGGATAACGAAAAAGTAACCCAAGCCATTTGTGAAAAGGTTGGTTTGGACGTTGAGCATATGTTTTTAGGGGCTGACATTGACCAAATGACAGATCAAGAATTGGCAGAAGCGGTTGAAAGTGTAACAGTATTTGCTAAATTGTCTCCTGATCAAAAAGCTCGTATCATTTTACAGTTAAAGAAAAATGGTCATGCCGTTGGTTATATGGGAGATGGGATCAACGACGCTCCATCCATGAAGGTGGCAGATGTCGGTATTTCTGTAGATACAGCAGTCGATATCGCCAAGGAAACAGCGGATGTTATCTTGCTAGACAAGGATCTCATGGTTCTGGAAACGGGTATCGTTGAAGGCCGGAAGGTCTACGCCAACATGACCAAATATATTAAGATGACCGTTAGTTCAAACTTTGGGAATATCTTCTCACTCCTGGTTGCGAGTATCTTCTTGCCATTTTTACCAATGGCTCCTGTTCATCTCATTGTCCTAAACCTAGTCTATGATTTGTCTTGTGTAGCATTGCCATTTGATAATGTGGATCAAGATTTCCTTAAACAACCCCATACATGGGAAGCAAAATCCATTACGCGATTTATGGTTTGGATGGGCCCAATCTCATCTGTCTTTGATATTTTGACCTTTATCTTCCTCTACTTTATCATTGTTCCTTTGGTGACTGGGCATCATTATGTTCATGGGTCAGAATCTGCCCTTCAGTTTATTATCTTGTTCCAAACAGGATGGTTCATCGAATCTATGTGGTCTCAAACCATGGTCATCCATATGCTTCGTACAGCAAAAGTTCCTTTTGTACAAAGCAGACCAGCTTGGCTTGTGATTTTGATGACACTGGTTGCAGCCTTTTTCGTAACCAGTCTACCTTATGGACCGCTAGTAAATATCCTTCGTCTAGCACCCTTAGGGCTTCCTTACTTCTTGTTCTTAATCTGTATTATTTTCTTGTATATGTTTAGCGTTACAGTTATTAAGAAGTTTTACATTAAGAAGTATAAAGAATGGTTATAGTTCGTATTTTGTCAAGAAAAAAGTTCAAAAATTGCCAAAAAAGTTAAAATTTTTTAAAAATAGGTCGCAAGTCCGATGTTTTTTATGGTATAATAGTCTAAACTGATAGTAACATGTAGCGAAAGGGGTAGGTACATGATCAAAATTTATACAGTCTCAAGTTGTACTAGCTGTAAAAAAGCGAAGACCTGGCTCAATGCCCACCAGTTAAGTTATAAAGAACAAAACCTCGGTAAGGAAGGAATTTCGAGAGAAGAACTACTTGATATTTTGACAAAAACAGATAATGGAATTGCAAGTATCGTATCATCGAAAAATCGTTATGCAAAGGCCCTTGGTGTTGATATCGAAGATTTGAGTGTGAATGAAGTGCTCAACCTGATTATGGAAACACCACGTATCTTGAAAAGTCCGATTCTTGTAGATGAGAAACGCCTACAAGTCGGCTATAAAGAAGACGATATCCGTGCCTTTTTGCCACGCTCTGTCCGTAATGTGGAAAATGCAGAAGCGCGTTTACGTGCGGCTCTATAAAACATCAAGGCTGGGAGTGACTCCTGGCCTTCTCTAATATTTAAATTGGATAACATGTGAGGATTTATGAAAAAGTTAGTCATTGGAACATTCGCAGCACTATTTTTGCTCGTTGGATGTGGTCAGAAAAAAGAAACAGCAGCTTCAACTACTGAGAGTTCTCAGGAAGCTCTACAGTCTACCTTGCCCGTATTAGAAAATGCAACTAAGAATACCGTTGTTACTAAGACCTTAGTTTTGCCAGCTGATGAGAGTGGAGCACAGCAAACTCAAATCATTACTTACAAAGGCAATCAATTTTTAAGCTTGACCATTCAGCAAAAACGTCCTGTATCAGAAGATTTAAAAAATTATATTTCTGAACGTGGATTAGACGAAGCTAAAAAAGCTCTAAAAGAAGCTGAGGACAAGGATGAGTCTGTTCAAGCAGCTCGAAAAATTTCAGGCTTTACCATTGAAACGACTCTTTTAAATGAGAAAGAAATGGAAACCAAGACTAGCTATGATTTCCAAACACTGGATCTCAAAAAAGCGAGTGAAAACGAATACTTGAAGAATGTTGGACTGGAAAATCTATTGAAAAACGAACCAGAGGACTATATTGCTAATCGTGTTGCAAATGGGGCAACAGTCCAGTAAAAAGTCAGAGAAAATCAGCAGAATCAGACTGTGTGATTTGTAGAACGACCGCGAATGTGCTATAATAGTACTATTCTAAGGAAAGAGGGTGTTAGAATGGGATTTACTGAAGAAACCGTACGTTTTAAATTGGACGATTCCAATAAAAAAGAAATCAGTGAAACATTGACAGATGTCTATGCTTCTTTGAATGAAAAGGGCTATAACCCTATTAACCAGATCGTGGGCTATGTTCTCAGTGGAGACCCAGCTTACGTTCCTCGTTATAACAATGCACGAAATCAAATCCGTAAGTATGAGCGAGATGAAATCGTTGAAGAACTGGTTCGCTACTATCTTAAAGGACAAGGAGTCGATCTATAATCTATGAGAATTATGGGATTGGACGTTGGCTCCAAAACGGTAGGAGTAGCGATTAGCGACCCGTTAGGTTTTACGGCACAAGGGCTTGAAATCATCCAAATCAATGAAGAACAGGGAGAGTTCGGTTTTGAACGTCTCAAGGAACTGGTTACTACCTATAAGGTAGATCGTTTTGTTGTTGGTTTGCCTAAAAACATGAACAATACCAGTGGACCGCGGGTAGAAGCCAGTCAAATCTATGGGGCCAAACTAGAAGAACTCTTTGGTCTACCAGTAGAGTATCAAGATGAACGCCTAACTACGGTCGCTGCAGAGCGTATGTTGATTGAGCAAGCAGATATTAGTCGTAATAAGCGTAAAAAAGTTATTGATAAACTAGCCGCTCAATTGATTTTGCAAAATTATTTAGATAGAAAATTTTAAGACAGAGGAGAAACTATGTCACACGATCACAACCACGATCACGAAGAACGTGAACTTATTACACTTGTAGATGAGCAAGGAAACGAAACCTTGTTTGAAATCCTTTTGACTATTGACGGAAAAGAAGAATTTGGTAAAAATTATGTTCTTCTTGTACCAGTTAATGCAGAAGAAGATGAAAACGGCGAAGTTGAAATCCAAGCATACTCATTCATCGAAAACGAAGATGGAACAGAAGGCGAATTGCAACCAATCCCTGAAGATTCAGAAGATGAATGGAACATGATTGAAGAAGTCTTCAACAGCTTTATGGAGGAGTAAAAACATCCGGGGGATGTTTTTAGCCCTGCGCTAGAAATTAGAAACGCAGGTAGTCAGGGAGACTGTATCAGCCCAACTCCTAGAAACTAGAGAGAGTTGGAACGTCCAGTGGACGTTTTTAGCCCTGCGCTAGAAAATAGAAACGCAGGTAGTCTGGTAGACTGTATCAGCCCAGTTCCTTGAAATAAGAGAGAACTGGTGAGACCGGGGAACGTTTTTACCCTTGCGATAGAAATGAAGATCGCAAGT
>NZ_JAWERU010000018.1:0-29544 GCF_032481935.1 Streptococcus sp. | reverse complement strand
TTGCTAGCAGTTTGTACCAACAATGTTGCTGGACGTGCGTGAATACCTGTTTCTGCCACTACGTGGAAATCTTTAGAAGCCATAGTTTGACTCTCCTTTAATAGTTTTCTTGTTGAGTTACATATCTGATAACCCTTACAATTTAGTATTATATCACCTTCATTGATATTTTTCAAGTATTTTATGGACTTTCTTCAATTTCCTTTCAGATAACTTGCTGAAAATCTTCTATTAAATTTAACAAAACACAGTATGTAGTTTTTATTAAGACGTCTATAATGAAATCATTGATTTTTCTTTAGTTATTTTTCAATCCTACACTATATATTGTGTTTGTTGGTAAAATCAGTAAAACAAGTACACAAGATTTAGTTTTAGAAAGTTGACAAAGTTTTTTTTTCTGATATACTAAGAAAGTAATAATTTTTTTAAAAGGAGTTACAGAATGGTAACCGTTTATTCTAAAAATAATTGTGTTCAATGTAAAATGACCAAACGATTCTTAGATAGTAACAACATCACATATCGCGAAATCAATCTTGACGAACAACCTGAATTTATTGAACAAGTTAAAGAGCTCGGCTTTAGCGCTGCTCCTATTATTCAGACACCAACAGAAGTTTTCTCTGGGTTCCAACCAGCAAAACTCAAAAAACTTGCTTAAGAATCAGGACTAAAGCTTCTATGTCTACCTTAGAAGCCTTTCTTTTGTAATTAGATAAAGGATTTTTTATGGGATTAAAACAACTTGAAGATGTGACTTACTTCCGTCTTAACAACGAAATTAACCGTCCTGTTAATGGACAAATCATGCTTCACAAAGACAAGGAAGCTTTAGAAGCCTTCTTTAAAGAAAATGTTGTACCAAATACAATGGTTTTTAACTCAATTACGGATAAGATCAACTTCCTCATTGAGCATAACTACATTGAGACAGCATTTATCAAGAAATACCGTCCAGAATTTTTGGAAGAACTGCATCAATTTATTAAGGATCAAAACTTCCAATTTAAATCTTTCATGGCTGCCTATAAATTCTATAATCAGTATGCTTTGAAAACTAATGATGGGGAGTACTATCTTGAAAGCATGGAAGACCGCGTCTTCTTTAACGCCCTTTATTTCGCAGATGGTGACGAGGCGATTGCTATCGATATTGCCAACGAAATCATCCACCAACGTTATCAACCTGCTACTCCTTCTTTCTTGAATGCAGGCCGTGCGCGTCGTGGTGAGTTGGTATCTTGCTTCTTGATCCAGGTAACCGATGATATGAACTCTATCGGACGTTCTATCAACTCAGCTCTTCAACTTTCACGTATCGGTGGTGGCGTGGGAATTTCCCTCAGCAACCTTCGTGAAGCTGGAGCTCCTATCAAAGGCTATGAGGGTGCCGCTTCTGGTGTCGTACCTGTTATGAAGCTTTTCGAAGATAGCTTCTCTTACTCTAACCAATTGGGTCAACGTCAAGGTGCTGGGGTTGTTTACCTCAACGTCTTCCACCCAGACATTATTGCCTTCCTTTCAACTAAGAAAGAAAATGCCGATGAAAAAGTTCGTGTCAAGACTCTCTCTCTTGGTGTTGTAGTACCAGATAAATTCTACGAATTAGCACGTAAAAACGAAGAAATGTATCTCTTCAGTCCTTACTCTGTAGAACTTGAGTACGGAGTGCCGTTCAACTACATCGACATCACTGAAAAATACGATGAATTGGTTGCAAATCCAAATATCCGCAAGACAAAAATCAAGGCTCGTGATTTGGAAACTGAAATCTCTAAATTGCAACAAGAGTCTGGCTACCCTTATGTAGTCAACATCGATACTGCTAACCGTGCAAATCCTGTTGATGGAAAGATTATCATGAGTAACTTGTGTTCTGAAATTCTTCAAGTCCAAGAACCAAGTCTTATCAACGATGCTCAAGAATTCCTTAAAATGGGGACTGATGTCTCATGTAACCTTGGTTCAACCAACGTAGTCAACATGATGACTTCACCAGACTTTGGTCGCTCCATCCGTGCTATGGTTCGTGCTTTGACCTTTGTTACTGATAGTTCTCACATTGTAGCTGTTCCTACTATCGACCATGGAAATAGCCAAGCTCACACATTCGGACTTGGTGCTATGGGACTTCACAGCTACCTTGCCCAACAACTGATTGAGTATGGATCACCTGAGTCGGTTGAGTTTACAAGCATCTACTTTATGCTTATGAACTACTGGACTTTAATTGAGTCAAACAACATCGCGCGTGAACGTGGTGTTACCTTCCATAACTTTGAGAAATCAGACTATGCTAACGGAAGCTACTTTGACAAGTATGTGACTGGTGAATTCCTTCCGCAATCAGACCGTGTTAAAGAACTCTTTGAAGGTATCTTTATCCCGTCTGCTGCTGACTGGGCTGAACTTCGTGATAAAGTTAAAGCAGATGGTCTTTATCACCAAAACCGCCTTGCTGTAGCGCCAAATGGTTCTATCAGTTACATCAATGACGTTTCTGCTTCTATCCATCCGATTACGCAACGTATCGAAGAACGCCAAGAAAAGAAAATCGGTAAAATCTACTACCCTGCTGCTGGCTTGTCAACAGAAACCATTCCTTACTACACTTCTGCTTACGACATGGATATGCGTAAGGTCATTGATGTGTATGCTGCTGCAACTGAACACGTAGACCAAGGACTTTCACTCACACTCTTCATGCGTAGTGATATTCCGACAGGCCTTTACGAATGGAAGAAAGAAAACAAACAAACGACACGTGATTTATCTATCCTTCGTAACTATGCCTTTAACAAAGGTATCAAGTCTATCTACTACGTCCGTACCTTTACAGATGACGGTGGAGAAGTCGGCGCTAACCAATGTGAGAGCTGTGTGATTTAATTCAACTCTCAAAAAATTACATTTACTTAATCCATTAAACGTATTTTGCTGATAAAATCATGTAAGAATTTAAAAGTCGGGCTTCCGACTTTTTGTTCGAGTATAGCATAGAATTATGATAAAATAAGAGTGATTATGTTATCGCATTACTACACACAGAAAGAGATTTCAAATGAAAACTTACTACAAAGCCATTAACTGGAATGCCATCGAAGATGTCATCGACAAATCAACTTGGGAAAAGCTGACTGAGCAGTTCTGGCTCGATACACGTATCCCCTTGTCAAATGACCTAGACGACTGGAGAAAACTATCAAACAAAGAAAAAGACTTGGTGGGAAAAGTCTTTGGTGGTTTGACCCTTTTGGATACCATGCAATCAGAAACTGGTGTTCAAGCCCTTCGTGCTGATATTCGTACGCCTCACGAGGAAGCTGTTTTTAACAATATCCAATTTATGGAATCTGTTCATGCTAAGTCTTACTCTTCTATCTTTTCTACCTTGAATACTAAGTCAGAAATCGAAGAGATTTTCGAATGGACCAACACCAATCCATATCTTCAGAAAAAAGCTGAGATTATCAATGAAATCTACCTAAACGGAACTCCACTTGAAAAGAAAGTAGCTAGTGTTTTCCTTGAAACCTTCCTTTTCTACTCTGGTTTCTTCACACCACTCTACTATCTTGGAAACAACAAGTTGGCCAACGTGGCGGAAATAATCAAATTAATCATTCGTGATGAGTCTGTTCACGGAACCTACATTGGTTATAAATTCCAACTTGGTTTCAATGAATTGCCAGAAGATGAGCAAGAAAAACTCAAAGAATGGATGTACGACCTTCTCTATACTCTTTATGAGAATGAAGAAGGCTACACAGAGAGCCTCTATGACGAAGTCGGATGGACTGAAGAGGTTAAAACCTTCCTCCGCTACAATGCAAATAAAGCTCTTATGAACTTGGGGCAAGATCCTCTCTTCCCTGATTCAGCTGACGATGTCAACCCGATCGTTATGAACGGGATTTCAACTGGTACATCAAACCATGACTTCTTCTCTCAAGTTGGTAATGGCTATCTACTTGGTGAAGTTGAAGCTATGCAGGATGATGACTATAACTATGGACTAAATTAATACCTAACCTAAAAAAACATCTAAGTTTATTTAAAAACTAGATGTTTTTTTTTGTTTATTTTTGTTTTCTTTAAGTTGCTTAGCTGTTTAAAATATGATAAAATAATATTAGATTTGGGGGTGGTTCAATGCTGAAGCAAGAAAAATTAGATACTATTTTAGAAATTGTTAATACAAAAGGAACTATCACTGTTAAAGAGATTATGAATCGCCTTGATATTTCCGATATGACAGCTAGACGATATTTACAAGAGTTAGCAGATAAGGATTTGCTGGTTCGAGTTCATGGCGGTGCTGAAAAACTTCGAACAGGTTCCTTATTAAATAATGAGCGTTCTAACGTTGAAAAACAAGGGCTACAAACAGCAGAAAAACAAGAAATTGCTCGCTTTGCAGGTCACTTAGTTGAAGAAAGAGAAACTATTTTTATTGGTCCAGGTACCACATTAGAATTCTTTGCGCGTGAACTTCCTATCGATAACATTCGAGTTGTTACCAATAGTTTGCCTGTATTTCTCATTCTAAATGAGCGTAAGCTAACTGATCTCATTCTAATCGGTGGTAATTATCGTTCAATTACAGGAGCTTTTGTCGGTACTCTCACTCTTCAAGATATCGCTAGTTTGCAATTTTCAAAAGCTTTCGTTAGTTGTAATGGTATCAAGGATCATGCTATCGCTACTTTTAGTGAAGACGAAGGTGAAGCACAGAAATTAGCACTTGAAAATGCCAATAAAAAATATCTCCTAGCTGACCATAGCAAATTTGATAAATTTGATTTCTTCACATTTTACAATATCTCAGATATCGACACCATTATCACTGATTCAAAATTAAGTGACCAAACACTCCAATCACTGTCTAAACAAACTAAAATTATCAAGTCAAAACCTTAAACTCTACAACTAGTCATAGAATTTAGTAGCTACTACTAATTCCATGGCTAGTTTTTTATTCTTCAATCAATAATTTCCTTAGTGAAAGAAGTAAAGATTTATATTGCATACAAGTTTTATAAAAATAACACCTCACAATGCATTAAGAAATTATCTCTAAAATTTATCAAAACTATAACGATAGTAGTTAATTGTTATGAACATAAAAAGCATCGAAAATTCGATACTTTCTTTTTACACTCCAAGTTGAATATCAGGGTAATTTTTTGAGATAAGACTCCAAAGTTCTTCAAGCTCTTCTTGAACTGTTTTTGTTGATTTCAAAACCATATCTTGTTTTTTCTTGCCATTCTTACGGATATAACAAAATTGATAAATTTTTTTCGAAAACAAAGACTTATTAATCTTCGTTTCTACAAGATAAAGATGGTCTACATCTCTTAGGTCTAAAGCTTGCGTTCCTTTATAGTAAGTGATGAGATGGTTTTTATAAAGAATTACTTTTAGATTTTCATCATAAAATTCTGCTAAACCAGCCATATTTTCAACATTTCCTTGCAATTCAGGATAGGCTTGATAAATTTCTTCCAGAGAAGCAATCGTTTTTTTTCGAATAAGAAAGGCACTCACTACTAAAAATACTCCTGTTCCTCCAAAGAAAATCACCCCAATGATGAATATCCAGCCATCATTGGCATGTTCAGTCGTACTTAAATAAAGATTGCTATTCATATTTTGATAAACAACTGATGATGGTTCAAGGATAGACTTTAAAAAGCCCGATAAATCGACAATACGATTATTTCTTGACTTATTCTTTTTGTTTGCAAGTGGTTGTAGTTGCGTTCCAATTATGGTTGCTGGATGATCGTAAAGAGTTCCAGCCGTAGCCTGATCCATGATACTCTTAATTGTGGCATCATTCTCGCTAGCTTCAATCACTGCATATTTTCCATCTCCGTCCTTACTATATTGGACAAGATAAACTACACTACCGCCTTCAACTTCACCTACCACTTCTGGATAGATATCATAAACCGGCATTCGTACTTCAACTCCTGAATAACTATCACTGGCAAATTCTTTAGTGGGATTTTTATGCTTAATCCCCAAAAATCCCATCAATCCTGCCAAAGCCAAAACAATCAGTGCAATGACTAGCCCTGAAATAAATCCTTTATTTCTTTTTTCCTTAAACATAAGTGTCTCCTTTAGTTTGATGATTAAATTATATCAAAATTGATTAGTTTTTGAAATACATTTTTAGATTGCTAATCCATATCTAAAAAGAGTTTGAGAAAATCCCAAACTCTACTAATTTTTGATTTTATTTTCTAGCTATCTTTTCATCTTCTTCTAGTTGCTTAACCAATTGATCAACGCTATCAAATTTTACCATATCACGGATACGGTTCAACCAGGAAACGATGACAGTTTCTCCATAGATATCGTCAGAAAAATCAAAGATATGAACTTCAAAACGCTCTTCCTCGCCATCAAAGGTTTCATTTTTACCTAGACTCGCCATACCACGATAGACTTTTCTTTGAATTTCAACGTCAACGGCATAAACACCATCAGCTGGCATATATGTCCGATCCAAGTTGACTAGATTAGCTGTCGGGAAGCCAATAGTTCGACCTCGAGCATTTCCGTGAACCACTACACCTCTCGTTGGTAAAGGAAATCCCAAAAGTTTTCCTGCTTCTTTTACATCTCCTTCTAGAATGGCTTGGCGGATACGCGTTGAACTAATTTTCCCCTTTTCATCCTCAACTGGTGGAACAATAACCACTTCACCATGGAAGAGTTCTTTTAAATCCTCAGCTGTTTTTCTATCTGAACCAAGAGTATAGTCAAAACCAACTACAATTGTATCTGCCTTTGCTTCCTTGACATAGGTATCAATGAATTCTTGGGCAGTCATATTTGCTACTCGACTAGTGAAATCCATCAAATACAAACTCTCAACTCCAGCTCTCTTCAATCTACGCTCACGTTCACTAGCATACAAAATATGCAATAAGTGTTCAGGTGAGTATTGATTCAGAGTTAGTTTAGGTGATTCGTTAAAAGTTACTAGAGCTACTCCCTGGCGCTTTTCAGCAGCAATGTTAGAAGCTATTTCAAATAATTTTTGATGTCCAAGATGAACTCCATCAAAATAACCAAGTACAAGGACGTTTGGTCCTGGTGTTGCAATATCTTTTTCTGTTTTAATAGGTACTGTAATAATCATAGTATTTATTATACCAAAAAAATGGCGCTTTCAAAACAATTTAGACTGAATTCAGCATATAAAACTTAGATCAAACTTTCTTTGACTTCATTACGGAGTTGCTCTAGACTATCAATACCATATTTGTCCATGACTTTTGGTAGATTTTCGATAATATCTGGACAAGCATATGGATTGGTAAAGTTTGCTGTACCGACTCCGATAGCTGATGCACCAGCCAGATACATTTCTAAGGCAGCTTCAGCTGAATCCACTCCTCCCATACCAATGATTGGAAGTTTAGTTGTTTGAGCTACTTGCCGGATTAGTTTTAGGGCTACAGGAAATACTGCAGGTCCAGACATGCCACCTGTCCCATTTGCAATAATCGGCTTTCTAGTTTTGAGATCAAAACGCATCCCTACAAGGGTATTGATCATGGTGAGTCCACTAGCTCCAGCATCTTCTGCAACCTTAGCAATGGTTACGATGTCAGTAACACTTGGAGTCAATTTGACGTAAACGGGCACTTCTGATGCTTCTACGGCAGCCTTCACCACATCATAGGCCAACTCAGGATCTTGTCCAATTAAAAGTCCATGATTCCCATGATCAACGTTAGGACAAGAGATATTGAGCTCAATGGCTTTCACGTTAGTTGCCTTAGAAATTCCATGAGATACGGCCGCGTATTCTTGTTTTGAAAAGCCAGCAACATTTGCGATTATAGGGAGATTTGGATATTCTCTTTGAAGCCAAGGTAATTTTTCAGAGAGAACGACTTCTAAACCAGGATTTTGTAAACCAATGGCGTTTAGCATACCTGCAGGTGTTTCAGCCACTCGAGGAGTTGGATTACCAAAACGTGGTTCAAGGGTTGTAGCCTTAATCATGATAGAGCCCAAGAGGTCCAAATCATAGTATTTGGCATATTCTTGACCGAATCCAAAACAGCCTGAAGCAGGAATGATAGGATTCTTTAATTCTAAGCCTGGTAGAGAAACTTGTAATCGATTTGTAGTCATGACACTCTCCTTATAAAACTACTGTGCCTGTTTTAAATACAGGGCCATCTTCACACACACGTTGACTAACTATTTCACTATCAGGTACTTTCAAGACGCAAGCGTAGCAAGCCCCCATACCACAGGCCATGCGGGATTCTAGTGATAGATAAGCTCTTGGATGGTCGTAAAATGTTTGGTTGATGTATTTCATCATACCAGGTGCTCCGCATGAGTAGATTGCATCAAATTCTGTGTCAAATTCATTAATCACTACTGATACATTTCCTTGGATTCTATAAGATCCATCATCAGTCGTTACAAAGACCTGACTAAATTTGGATAATTCATCTTCCAAAATAACGGCATCTTTAGTAGCGAATCCTAAAACACTTGTTATTTCAACACCACGCTCATGTAGTTGTTTAGCTACTTCGAGTAAGGGCGGCACTCCTATTCCACCACCAACAATAAGAACACGATTCTGCTTGTCTAAATCAGATAAATCAAAGCCATTTCCTTGAGGTCCCATAACATCTATGCTATCACCTGTTTTTAAGGTTGAAAAGATTGCTGTCCCTGCTCCTTCAACTCGATAGATAAGTCTGCATTGCTGAGTCGCCTTATCTATTGATGAAATCGAAATTGGACGACGTAAGAGATGGGCATCATCAGGTACACGCAAATGAAGAAATTGGCCAGCTTTCATAGCTTCGACCATTTCTCCTTGAAGTACAAGCTCAAAGATTGCTGGCGCGATTTCCTCCTGAGATACTACTCTCATAACTTCCAAGCGAATTACACCCATTCGTTTTTTACAATTTGGATTCATAACCTTTCCTCCTTAAATTTTAAGGGGATCAGATAAAGAAAAACCTTGCACTTGCAAGGTTTCAGTTAAGATATTTACACAAAAGTAGCAAATAAGCACTTGCTTACTTGTTTCCATTGTAGCTTCTTTTCTCTGACACCTTGTGAGTCTCTCTGGACTGCCCTTAAAGGTTAAATTTTCACTAGTATACTGTATCAATCCTAAAAAGTCAAGTAAAAATAGGTAAGGTATCAGTTCATAAAAGTTGCTTATTTTTGTGAAGAAAGAATCTTTTCTAATTTTTGATAATCTTTAACACTGTCAATTTCATAGATAGAATTTTCTTCCAATTCCTCTACGTAAACATCCAATTCTTTGATGTTATCTTTGACCATGTTATCCCAGTAGAGGTCCACAAACTCGCCACTTGCATATGCCTTGTCAATAAATCCAACAATTTTCTCAGCTGTTGGAGCATCCCAGAATGATACACCACTCAAGATGCGTCCATTTTTGCTATCTACAATGATATCTTGAACTTTGTAATCATCTCCGTAAACTAGGAACCACTCATTATCACAATCTTCACGATAAACACTGAAATAAGTTGAACGTTCGATATCATTACGGAACATATTTTTGAAAAGATAGTTATCCGCATCGATAACATAGCTGTTGGCTAATTCTTCTTTTACCAAGTAAAGAGAGTAAAAGTTATTGTAATCAGCATACTTATCGTTGAAGACCAAACGAACCCCGTACTTTTCTTTAAGATAGTCGAATTGTTCTTTTAAATAACCGACAACGATGATAATGTCATCAATTCCACGTTCTTTCAAAAATTCGATTTGATATTCAACCAATGGTTTTTGATTGACTTGTACCAAGGCTTTGGGAGTATTTTCTGTCATGGGTCTCAAACGTGTTCCCAAGCCAGCTGCTAAGATAATCGCTTTCACGCGTTTTCTCCTTTATTCTTTAATAATAATATAAACACCAGCCATTACGATAAGTGAAGTAATGATGGTCAGTAAATTAAGGGGCGAACCCAAGAAAATCGCTGCAAACAAAACAGTCCATACTACATAACTCACATTTAGACCAGTAGCTTTTGCTGGCTGCAATCGATTGATAGCAATGTAGTAGGCAAGGTAAGAAATCATGTTACATGCTGCAAAGATAATCAAAAGTCCCAATAATTGTCCATTTGCCACTTCTGCAAATGAATGATGCGAGAAGAGAACAATAACAAGATAGGACAAGAAAGAGGTGACTTGTCGTATCAAGAGTGCTTCGAGTTCACTGAGTTCACTTTCCATAGCAAATGAGCTGAGAACACTTTCACTTCCCCAAGCAAGGGCACAGATCAAGGCACAGAGGATACCAATATAGAATGAATTGACCTGTTCAACCTTGTAGGTCTGAGCAATAATCCCTGCAATGATTAATAAAATTCCAAATACTGTATTCTTCGAAACCTTATGCTTAAGAATAAAGAAGGCAAGAAGGACAGAAACCGCAGGATAAATCGCTGAAACAGATGATGCTAAAGAACTACCGATATACTTGACTGCATAGAGATTGGCCTGCATGCCAATTGGCCCAGCCAATAGTGCTCCTATAATAACACTGACATTTCGAATGTTCAAGAAGATTGAAAAACGTACCTTTCCTTCTTTAACTAGAAGATATCCTAGCAAGATAAAAATACTAAGAAAGTCGTGCGCTGCTGCTACTACAAAAGGTGACAAGTCAGTAAATATAGAGAAGATATAAGCACTAATGGTTAGCCCTAATCCCCAAAAAATCCCTGATATAAGTCCAAAGGAAACTCCATTTTTAGTCTTCATCAATACCTCCCTGAGACTGCAATTCTTTTACAGCTCTATTATAACGAGTGATTCCATAATCTCCAAAATCTGCACCATTTTCTTCTTTGTAAATAGTCCAAAGACCCCAAATAATGTCTTGTAAAATCTTATAGATACGAATTTTCTCTCTCGAAACAGGAGTCTTGTCACCCTCGTAATAAGCTAGAAAAGCTGCCTCTTCTTCCGGTGTAAATTCAGATTCTAGGAAGAGTGATGCAAGGTCCCACATAGGATCGTTCATGGAAGAATATTCCCAATCAATCAGATAAGGATGTCCGTCTGGTCCTTCAATAAAGTTTTCTGGAACCAAATCAATATGACATGATTTCTTATCAACTCCGATTTTCTCAAGCTCATTTTTTAAAGAAAGAACTGATTTTCTGACAGCTTCATAGTTTGGATAAGAAATCTCCCCTTGAATCAATGATTCATATTTTTTGATTTCCTCAAAAGGAGCAAACTCTCCTTTTAATTCTTTACCAGAAGCATGGATCGTTTGTAGAATTGGAGCAATTTTTTCAAATTTAGTTTTTATGGTATTTGAATCTAATGTTTCTGCATTTTCAATGTATTGGTTAACTTTAATACCAGCTTCAATATCAAAAAGATAATTCTCTACATCTAATTTCAAATCTTTCAACAATTCAAGATTGAACTTTTCATTCTGGCGGTCGATTAATTTATCCGTACCTTTACCGAAAAACTTAACGATGTACTGGTTTGAGGATGTTTTAACCAAATAGTTTTGATTGGTCATTCCACCCAACTGTTCAACGCTCTGAATTTCTTCGTCACCAGATAATAAAGAAGCAATCTTTTCTTTAACGATTTCCTTCACAATCATCCTCCATTAGACTTCCCACTTAAATACTGTCTTGAAGGCAGTATTAAGGTCCGTTGCAAAAACTCGATGAATATCCTTAATCTCTCTTACTGGTTCTTCTAGATAAATGATATTCTTCAAACGATTGGCAAACTTCTTAATCTCCATCATTTGGATGGCATTTTCAAAGTCAACTCTTCCAGAACGAGAAGATCCAACCAATAACAAGCCTTTTTCCAATGAATCACGAGTATTGATATTAACTTTATACTCACTAACACCCATCATCAAAATGGTACCTTGTGGTTTAATGTAGCGAATCAAGTCATTAATAGCAGGTCCACATCCATCACCACCACAGCATTCGAAACCATGGTCAAAAATAAGATCCTCTGGAATGCTATCAGTAATGTAGAGCTCTTTTGCAAATGAGAATAATTCTAATTTCTCCCAGTGACGTCCGATAACAATAATCTCAGCTTCAGGCAAAGTGTAGTTGATAATATTGGCCATGACAAAAGCTAAACTTCCATCACCAATGACAGCGATGCGTTGACGTCTGCTGTGAGATACCGTCATGAAACGATTCATCGCGTGCATACCCACACTGACAAATTCAGTAATAGCAGCAACTGTATCTTCGATATCTTCGTAAGCTACCACACGATCCTTAGGCAGAGAAACGAATTCTCGCATGAATCCATCGTAACCACTTGATAAGAAATATGTTCCAGTCATGTAATTTTCGTAGAATTCCTCATCACTTTGCATAGGTGGTTGATTTGGAATCATAACAACCTTCTGACCAACTTTGTAAGTACCTGTTGGATCAGAAATGACTGTACCACAAGACTCGTGAATCATAGCCATTGGTAGTTTTTTCGCTAAAATTTTTGGATCGCGTTTACCTTGGTAGTAACGTTGATCCGCGTGACAAACCGCCATGTAATTTGGTCGGATGAGGATATGATTCTCTTGATCAATTTCTTCTTCCTGATATTTAATAGTAATAAACTTTGGTTTTGTCAGTTGATAAATTTGATTAATCATGTCTATTCTTTCTCAATCATGCTTTTAGCAATCTTCAAGTCTGTAACTGTTGTAATTTTGAGGTTTGAGTATTCACCTTTTGCCAAGGCTACATCTTTACCCTTAATGACAAAAATTTTACATGCATCTGTTAAAATTTCTTTTTCTTCTGCTGATAAAGAACCATACAAATCAATGAAGTCTTTACAACGGAAGGTTTGAGGAGTTTGCCCTTGATAGAGATGAGCACGATTTGGAATATCTGTGATAAACTGTCCGTTTGTACTTTCAACAATGGTATCTACGGCTTCAACTACTGTATCAACAGCGTCATGATTTTGTGCGAGAGCAATGTTATCTTGAATCATTCGAAGTGTGATAAAAGGACGAACTGAGTCATGTGTGACCACGATATCATCTTCCGTAATTGGACGATAAGCATCGATAGCTTCAATAATCTTTTCAATACTAGAATTACGATCCGCCCCACCTTTTGTGATGATGATACGGTCCTTGTGGAGTGGAAGGAATTTTTCAACTAAGTCTTCTGCGTGTGTCACCCAGTCTCCGTGAACTCCAACCACAATCTTTTCGATACTTGGCTCTAAGACAAATTTTTCAATTGTATGGATTAGGATTGGGCGATCTCCCAACTCAAGAAATTGTTTGGGTAGGTTACTAATACCCATGCGCGTGCCGGTACCACCTGCTAAAATTCCAGCGTAGATCATTTTTATACTCCTTTAGTTCATTCTAAAAAAACTTATTGTTAACTATTATATCACAATCTGGCTCTATCTTGAAAGAAATACAAAGACTTTATGCCTAGAAAACGCTCTTTTAAAACCATAATCTGAACATTATTTCTTCCTAGTGCACTTTCTTTTAAAAAAAGCAAATTATTATCTCATTTCTCCTATCAAGATCTAATCGATCCTATTAATATAGAGTTCTTCAGAATAGTATAGAAAACTTAAAGAAACCTTAAACCAAATAAAAAGAGTTGAGAATATTTGCAAGAGATAACTCCAAACTAACATTTCTCAACTCTATTCAACAAGATTCAGTTTATTTTTCTTCTTGCTCGCCGATGCCCTTAACAGCTTTCTTAAACTCGGCAAGCATTTTTCCTACTGACTCGCCTAACTCTGGTAAGCGTTTTGGTCCAAAAATCAACAGTGCGCCAAGGACAATGACGATCAAGCCTGGTGCACCGATGTCACGTAAGATTCCCATCTTTTTCTCCTTTCCTTTTTCTCTTAAAAATCCATTTACTAATAGCGATACTAATCTCATACAAAAGGATTAAGGGAAGAGTCATCGCTAAATCACTAATAAAATCAGCCGGTGTCAATATAACAGCCAATACTAACAAGATGAAATAAGCATAACGTCTATAAGCAACGAGTAGTCCAGGCCCAATTAAATCAATTGAGGTTAAAAAAGCAATGATAACTGGCAATTCAAAGATAAATGCTAGTGGTAGAGTTGTTTGAAAGACAAAAGCTAGATAATTTTGTGCAGTTAACTGCGTTTCAAATAAGTTTTCACCTAATCCCAACAAGACCTGAAGTAAAGCTGGTGTCACAAAATAAAACCCAAAGGCTAATCCCAAGATAAAACAAAGGAAAGTTGCAGGGATATAAGCAAAAATCGCCCCTGCTTCTTCAGTTTTAAGGGCTGGTCGGACGAAACTCCAGACTTGATAAACGGTAAAGGGCAAGGTAAGGCTAAAGGCC
Source organism: Streptococcus sp. (assembly GCF_032481935.1). GTDB lineage: Bacteria > Bacillota > Bacilli > Lactobacillales > Streptococcaceae > Streptococcus. Next base: position 15,126 of record NZ_JAWERU010000018.1, on the reverse strand, counting down.
ATCAAACTTGCTAAACGGAGATAAATCCATAAAATATCATTCGGTCCTAAGACGATCAACTTCTGACTAAAGCCTTGTGTGATAAATTGATAAACCTGATCAGCAAATAATAGTGAGACGCAAAATACTAGAAAGAAACAAACAACTACTGCTAGCAATCTCTTTCTAAATTCTACCAAATGTTCAATAATTGTCAATTCCTTTTGATTCATCATTTTTCACCCTGTCTAATGGTAATTAGAAAAACTATGAGGATAAAGAGAATCTGACCTGCTAACCCTTCCCAACTAGGGTAAATTCCCAATATATCAATACTTGGTATTTCTGAGATCAGATGGTTTGGAATCATATTTGTCAACTGTAAGGCATGGATACTGACTCCCGTCATCTTAAAGGCTAAGGCATAAATCATCCAAGTCAGGATAAAGAAAACCTTATGAGGCAGGAAAAATTGACTAGCCTTGTTCATCACAAGGGCAATCACGACTAAAACTGAGAGGGCTAGAGAAATTCCTAGGACAAAATCAAAACTAGAAATCCTTGGCAGAATCCCCACATAGAATAAAATCGTCTCAGCACCTTCACGGAATACGGCTAGAAAACTTAAAGCAAACATAGAAAGGAAAGAACCTGTTTTCGTGACAGTTTGCATTTGTGATGCCATAAAAGTATTCCATTTTTTAACAGAAGATTTGCTATGAAGCCAAATACCGATTAAAATCATCATGATAACCGCAAAAATTCCGACTGCACCTTCGATGATTTCACGGTTAGTTCCTGAGGTGACTGCTGGAAAGGCAATCTGTAGGATATAGGCAATCAAAAGACTGGCCACTATTCCCGCAAATGCACCACCATAGACCCACTTGAGGCCCTTTCTCATCTTAGCAGCTTTCAAAGTTGTCACAAGCGCCATAACAATCAAGAGGGCTTCTACACCTTCTCGGAGCAAGATGAGCATGGCGTCAAATGCATTATAGGAAGTGCTAGTATCAATTTGAGATAGCTCTGCAATCAAGCTAGAAAGCTTTTCTTGATATTCACTTTCCTTCCCCTTAACCATGATGACAGGACTTTCACTTTCAACCTTGGTATAAAGCGAAGGATTGGTTGTACTTACAGAACCCTCGATGGTGGGCCAAATAGTAATAAACTCCTTCATGGTTGCAGCTGCTTCGCTATCTTGACCAGCTTGATATTGAGCCAAGGCCTTTTTTAAAAGATCAATTCCATCCTTTAGGGTCAGATTCGAAGATGTCGTCGCAACTTCTGTACCTTCAATAAAGTTAGAAATGGCTGTTTTCAAATCATCAAAGGATGCCTGAATAGTATCAAAGTTCGTTGGTTCAGTCTCAATGCTACTACGCAAGAAGGAAATAGCTGTTTCCACTTGCCCATAATGAGCTGTACTATGGTCGCGAACCACTGCTTCATTGATGGTCCAGGTTGAATTCATTTTTTTATAGGCTTCTCTTACTGCTTCCAGATCTTGAGAAGCGATTGCCTTGTCTAAGGCTTCAAAACGAGGTTCTAATCGTGAAACAAGTTTCTCTTTTTCTGCATCAAGGTCGACTGGATTTTGCTCTTTCTCAAATGTCAAAAGGGTTAAAGAAATCTGAGTTAGCTGGTCTTCAGTAATATCACCAGTTAAGGCTAACTTTTCTTGAACTTGACGTCCTGCTTCAGAGTCAGAATTCTTGACTTTCTCGAAGTCTTTGGTCATTTCATCGATTAGTTTTCTTGCCTGATCTTGTTTACCTTCTTTAACAGCTTTAGTTGCATCAGTTATTTTCACAAAGTAGGGACTCAAATTTTCCTTGGCTCCTACCGGAAAAATCAACAGCAAGAAACAAGCAAAGATGAGGATGATACTTTTAGGATTCCAATAATTTCTGCCCAATGTAACCTCCCTTCTCTACACCACCAAAGCAAGCAAAAAGGCCACTACCTATATGGGTAACGTATTCATTCATTTTATCCGTAGCACCTAGATTGGTCTGAACTTTAACAAAGCTGTCCGGATCCTTTTGAAAAGAAATAAAGAGCAAACCAGTGTCAAACTGACCAGTCTTTTCATCTATGCCATCAGAATAAGAATAGGATCGACGCAGGAGAGGTTTATCCACTTCTTTTGCTAAGCGTACATGAGAATCGTCAGGAAGAAGGCTTAAATCAACCTCATCAAATTCGTTCTTCTTGCCAAAGGGAGCGCCACTTTCTTTATAACGACCAAAGGTATTTTCTTGTTCCTCGAGATTGGTTCGATCCCAAGTATCTAGGAACATCTGGATGCGACGAACGGCCATGTAGGAACCGTTTTCCATCCAATCCTTACTGTCAGCCCACACAACCTGATCAAATTCTTTCTCAGTGGTAACATTAGCAGTCCCGTCTTTAAAACCAAAGAGATTCCGAGGAGTTTCCATACGATTACCGATAGCTGCAAAACCAGATTGGCTCCAACGAAGTGTCTCTGCATTTCTTCCTTTTCGGATAAGGTTGCGAACGGCATGAAAGGCAACTTGCTCGTCATCTGCACAAGCTTGAATGACGATATCTCCACCCGTGTACTTTTCTCGTAACTGTTCCTTTGGAAAAGCAGGTAAATCTCTAAAAAGTTTTGGACGTTTGTTCTCTAGTTTCATTTTTTCTAGGAAACTAGCCGAAACTCCAAAAGTCAGGGTCAAACGATGAGGATTAAGCCCAACTGTTTCTCCAGTATCACTTGGAGGCAAGAGGCTATTGTTACCATCTTTTTTAACCAATTCTCCTTCTACAAGTTTGGCACTATAATCCGTCCAATCTTTAAATAACTGGATGATTTTCTCTTTGTCGGTTGTATGCAAATCTAAAACCACAAAATAAATGTTTTTCTGCATGACAGTTGTAATGCCAGCTTGGTGTTTGCCATAGAAGGCTATCTTTTCATCCCCGTACGAGATTTTCTCCTGACCATCAAGCTTAGGTGCGAAAAAAGCAGAAGCACCGGAGAGACCAAGTGCGAGACCAGCACCTCCAATACCTGCTTTTTTAGAAATTCTCGACGGTCCATTTTTTGTTCAAAAAATTTTTCGCCCTTGTTTGTCATATTACTTATTCTCCACCAAGAAATTTACCCATTTGTGATAATGGTTCACCAAGTTTTGTCACTGCTTCAGACAATTCTTTAGTGTCTTCTTTCGTTAAGTCTGTATAGAGCTTATAATGTTCCTTGTCTGTCATGTGTTTGTCTAACAAACTATTGACAGATTTGAAATCTTCCTCTAGCTCTTTCACCAAGGCTGCATCTGATTTTTCAAGCAAAGGTTTAAAGAGTTGGAAAATCTTCTCAGCACCTTGGATATTGGCACGAAAATCATACAAATCAGTATGAGAGTAAATCTCCTCTTCTCCAGTAATCTTACTTGTCGCTACTTCATTTAGAAGATCGACAGCCCCAGTTAGCATAATCTTGTAATCAACATCTACAGTCGCAATCTTAGCCTTCAATTCCTTGATATCATTTACCAGTTGGTCACCATAAGACTCAGTTCCTTTGGTTGTGTTTTCTTCCCAAAGAATGCGCTCGATACGGTGGAAACCAGACCAACCTTCTTCGGTCTTGTTTTCATCTAAGTAGTCTGCTAATCGAAAATCAATCTTCACATCAGATTCTCCGAAGCTCTCTGCAATCGGCTCTGAACGTTCATAGGACATACGGATTAAAGGGTATGCCTTTTTAGCTTCTTCTAACTTACCATCCTTCAAAAGTTGAACAAAACCTTCTGTATCCGTCAATAGTTTATCAATCTGTTCTTCTACAAAGGTTTTGTAGTCACTAGTCGCCTTATCCAAAAGTTTTTGATTGTCTTCTGACAATTTTGTAACCTGAGAGGAATTACTTGTAGTTGACGATTGTTCAAAACGAACTGCACAAGCAGATAACAACAATGCCGAAGATAAAAGGATAAAACCAAGTTTTTTCATATAACGCTCCTATTAAATCATGGGAATTCCATTTTTTTAATAAATTATATCATAGTTTTTCTAATTATTTAATAAATTGTCAGAAAATTTAATGTTAACTCCTTTAAAATTAGAATAGACTTTTCTAGTTAAAATTGTTAAAATAATAGGGAAAATAAAAGAAAAGGAAGCTATTTACCACCATGATGAATATGCAAAACATGATGCGTCAAGCTCAAAAACTTCAAAAACAAATGGAGCAAAGTCAGGCTGAACTTGCTGCTACAGAATTCGTTGGAACTTCTGCCCAAAACCTTGTAACTGCTACACTAACAGGGGACAAGAAAGTTACAAAAATTGATTTCAATCCAGCAGTTGTTGACCCAGAAGATATTGAAACTCTATCAGATATGACTGTTCAAGCAGTCAATGCTGCTCTTGAACAAATTGATGAAGCAACTAAAAAGAAACTAGGGGCTTTTGCTGGTAAATTACCATTCTAATAGCATGAAAAGAGAGTGGGACAGAAATCGGTAATTCGTTAGAATTCGATTTCGTCGTCCCACCTCCGCACAGTTGAGTAGGGCTGTAAAAGCTGATAAAATCAGCGTAGTAGAGCCCACTCAACCACTGCGTCTTGCTCGACAATCCAAAGACAATTGAGAGGCTAGGACTTTTGTCCCAGCCTCTTTTGTTTTACCTAGAAAGTAAATATTTCTGTTGCTTTCTTGAGAAGCAAGTCCGCATATTCAGGATCTTCCTGAGCGGTCTCAAGCTCTTCTTTAATTCTTTCCAAATCATCTGTTATCATACCATCAACTCCTAAACGTAGGGACTTATCAAAAGATTCCGAACCATTGATTGTCCATACATAGAGTTTTTGTTTTGTATTCCAAAGCTTGGTTACAAAATATTCATCTAAGGTAGAGTATTCCATGGTATAACCTGTAGCATTTGTTCTTGGAAAAACGGAATTATAGGGCAGAATGAAATAGGCTGGAATTTCCTTATCATACTGGGTAACTTTTTCAATGACACGGTAATCCAAAGATTGCATCTGATGCCCATAGACTTTAATTTTTGCTCCATATTGATCTAGAAAATGATCCATCATCTGAGCACTATCTTTTCGACTTGTTTTTATTTCGATCAGCAATTTCTGATGAAGGTCATTGGCACGATTTATATAATCATCAAAGCTAGATATTTTAGTCTGATAACCATTTTCATAAATATCTAATTGCTTCAATTCATCTAAAGTTAGGTCTTGTGGTGTTACATTTAATCCCGCTAAACTTTTTAGATTAGCATCATGCATCATGACAAACTGACCATCCTTGGTTTCCTGCACATCCATCTCGACTAAATCTGGTTTTAACTGAGCTGTTTTTTCTAAGGATTCAACTGTATTTTGGACACCATTCCCATTAGAAACTCCTCTATGAGAGATGACAAGTGGAGGATTGACTACGGGTGCTTCGAGATAAATATAGCCTTCAATCGCAAAGAAAATACTTGCGCACCCCATTACACCCCATCTCATAATATGGTCCTTTTTCCGTCTTGGCATAATATCCAACTCCTCACCAGTTAAAAAGGAGGTAAACTTAACCAAGAAGTAGGTTAAAGACATATAGTGGATATTTTTAATCAAAATATAGTTTGAAATAGCTAGAATCAATGATTCTCGGTGTGTGAGACCATCTGCTAAAGACTGAATCAACAATAGAGGAATTAAAGGTAAGTAAAAGAAAAGATTCGTTTTGACAACAATGAGAAAGAGATGCCAAGCGTAAAACCAAAAATGATTTCTGGTTTTTTCTAAACTGTAAACCACTGCTTCCTTAACCGTCATCTTTTCAAAAAAGATTTTTGGTAGAACAAAAACCAACTTAACAGAAACGCATAGGAAGAGGATTGACAAGATGATAATACCAATCCACCACATCCAGTATTTGTCTTCCATGTAGGTCTGAATAAACTCAGGTATCACTATTTTATTAAAATAATAAATTTTAAAAATCTTCCTGATAAACGGAAAAATCATAGCAATATAAACGAAGATAAACAAGGCCTTGGAAACAGTCAGACGTTTCATGAAGGCTATACTTTCACGAAATACCTTGCGACTATATTCAATCAAGGTTCGTTTCTCATGATAGAGAAGGTGTCGAGCTCCAATAAAGAGGAGACTTAGTTGAAAATAGGCTACTAAAAGGTTAATTGCTATTAAGATTAAAAAACCAAAGCTGACTAAAGGCGCATGTTTTAAAATTTCAAAAACATTGTTATAGGAAATAAACAAATAGCCCGTCTGACTGAGTAAAAAGCCTGCTATCAATGAGTTCAATGGCAACCAAATATAGTCTACCAGCATGAAGATTAGAAAGAATAGAAAGAGGATTTTATCCAGATTCAAGTAAATCTTTTTAAAACCCAATTTTTTAGGTTTTTCAGGTTTCATAAAACCTCCTAATCAAACAGCTGTGATAAATCTAAACCACCGAAAGGATTAGAGTTTAGACTACTCTTGGAGTCCAGTAAAACTCTGCTTTCATCAGATTCTAGAAAAGCTTCATAAACACGCGCAGTCATTCGCGCATCCTCTAAACTATTATGAGATTGACCCTTGAATCCTAGAAATTCAGCAACAGTCTGTAACTTGAGATTTGCAATGCCATGAAGATCCGAACTCCGTCGTTCAAAAGCTTCATCATAGAGATCGACTAGATATTGACGACTATAATCTAAACCATGCTCCAACAAAATCGGTAAATCACTTTTGGCTGCATTATAACCAACAAGGGGTAACTCACCCACAAAGTCTTGAAAATTCTTAAGAACTTCCTCCACCATCGGTGCATCTTTCAAGGTTTCAGACGTGATACCCGTTAAACCATTGATAAAACTTTTCAAAGGCACATCCGTATGGACATAAGAATCAAAAGCTCCAATTTCTTCACCATTCTTAAAACGGACTGCAGATACCTGAATCAAGTGAGTTTTGTCTTGGTGTTCATTAAATTCCAAATCAAATGAAATGTAATCTCTTAATTTTTCCATCTTATCCATTCCTTACTGTATTTGTAAAAAGAAACTACTTGGTTATACCTAGAAACCAAGCAGTTTTTTCTTATCCTCCAAATAAGCGAGCAAAGAAGCCTTTCTTCGTTGCTTGTACTTCTTGCTTAGCCTGATCCAACTCCAACTGAAGGTTTTCTTGATCCTTCATGGCTTGTAGGGTTAACTGTTGTTGTTGATCCAATTGCTTATCTTTTTCTGCAATTTGACGGTCTTTGACACGCATCTGTTCATCTTTTTCAGCCAACTGTTTGTCTTTGGCCTTTAATTGTTCATAAAGACGGATGATTTCAGCATTCTTTTCATCAACAAGAATCTCCATTAACTCACGTTGCTTCACATCATCACTAACAGGTTCATCTTCAAAAATGGTTTTTTTGTAGATTTCTTCAAGCTTAATCAAGCCACTGCGAGTTACCACAGTGACTCCTTTATCATTTTTAGTCGTATCTTCTTCAGGTAATTCCTTGACACGGTTATTGATTGCTTGGCGGGACAAGCCCAAGACCTCAGCAATCTCACTAACAGTCATCTCAATACTCATAATATCCTCTGAAAGTTTTCTAGCTTTTCTTTATTTAAATATTATCATAAGCAAGCAAAACTGTCAAATATCACCGTGTTTTCAACCCTTTTTCATAACTTTTTCGGGTCTAAACTGAACTGTCTTTTAGCATTTTTTAAAACTAAAAATCAGTTTGCGATTTTACCACCAGCCCTAATCAATTGAAAACCTTTCTAGGCTTATAGAGTTGGTCACGTTTCTCTAAAATGGCTAGTAATTTTTCACCTTCAAAACCAGCCAATTCCTTCTCGGTTTGTTCCAATTCAATAAAGCGACCAAAACGCACTTCTACTGCCTGGTCTGGAGTCAAATATACCTTGACCAAGTCACCTGTCCCAATCTCTAAGGGATGAAGAAAGTCTAATTCACCAGCTTGTACCTTTTCCTCAATTTCACTCAAGGTCAAAGCATCATCTAACTGTAACCCAGCTGCACTTGTTCGTGTTAAATAAGACATATGAGCAGCATAGCCAAGTTTTTCTCCTAAGTCAACCGACAAGGTACGAATATAGGTTCCCTTACTGCATTTTACACGAAAAGTAAATCGTGCAAGTTCGCTCTCATAAGAAATCGGACTTGTCCGCTCAAAGCTATAAATAGTCACCTGACGTTCTGGACGCTCCACTTCCTGACCAGCACGCGCATACTCATAAAGTTTGCGACCATTGACCTTGACAGCAGAGTACATAGGTGGAATCTGAGTGATAGGACCTGTCAGACTAGCAATTGCTTCATCGACAAGGTTCTCATTCAAAGGTGACAAAACTGGTGTCTCTGAAACTACCTCACCACTAGAATCCTCGGTAGTCGTAGAATAGCCCAGAGTAATTTCACCCTCGTAAATCTTGCCTTCGTCCTGCATAAACTCGACCATGCGAGTCGCCTTACCAACGGCAATCGGCAAAACGCCCACCACATCAGGATCTAGCGTCCCACCGTGACCGATTTTCTTAGTTCCTAAAATCTTACGTAGTTTAAATACTGCATCATGCGAGGTCATGCCTGCTTCTTTTTTTAAATTGATAATTCCGTTCATGTGTTGCTTTCTACTCCCCCTTCAATGCTTCGAACTTCGCTTTCATGGTTGGATTTTTTCGAGTTAGTTTTTTTACTGAAACGTCTTCCAGCTTATTGTTAGCTAGACGAAGTTGATTTTCAGAAGTTGTCAGGAATTTCTTAACTTCTTCCATCCGTTTGATAGCCTTGTCGATTTCGTCAATAGCCTTGCCGAAGTTGGTCGAAGCAGAATTATAGTTTTTAGCGAAAGCTACTTTAAAGGCATCCAAATCTTCCTCAAAGTGAGTGATGTCTATATTTTGCTCACGGATTAGTGCTAGTTCTTGCTTGTATTTAAGAGAGTTAAGGGCAGCATTTCGCAAAAGTCCAATCAATTGAATAAAGAATTGAGGACGAATGACATACATCTTTTCATACTCGTGGCTGACATCGACAATCCCTGTATTGAAGTAGTCGTTATCAGCCTCAAGCATACTTACCAAAACAGCATACTCACAGTTCTTCTCACGACGATCCTTGTCCAATTCCTTATAAAAATCCGCATTCTTATGTTTCTTCTCTGTCCCATCAGCTTCATTTTTCATCTCAAACATGATGGAAATGAATTCTAGTCCATTTTCATCAAAATCACGGAAGATAAAATCGCCCTTAGAACCACGTGCTGAAACCTTGTTGTCTTTTTCAAAGTAGGCATTTGGAAAGGCAAAGCTTCGAACCTTGTTGAATTCACTCTCCGCATAGTGTTCCAAACTTTCACCGATTGCCTTGGTTGATTGTTGCGCCTTGAAATTCTTGTAAAATTCAACCTGCTCGCTAGCTGCCTTGAGCTGGGCTTCGTAGTTTTGTTTAACAGAAGCAAGAGAAAGTTCGTTTTCTTTTTCTTGTAAGAGGAGCTGATTTTTGACCTGATCGCGTTCTTTTTCAAGATCAGAAAGAGTTTTTTGTAGTTGATTTTCATGCTCCAAGCGCAAGGTAGCCAATTGATTTTCGAGAGCTTGGACTTCTTTTTCTTTCTCTAGCAAGCTTTGACTAGCACTTTGCTCTACCTCTTTCTTAGCCAATTCTTTTTCTGTACCAAAGTTGTTAATTTGACTTTGAAGCTGGGCAATTTCTTGATCCTTTTGAGCCAGTTTTGCCTGTTGTTCATTTAAGGCTTTTTGTTCTACTAATGTCAATTCTTGCTTGATTCGCTCATGCAATTCCTTATCAAACTCTACAGTTCGAACTTGAGAAATCAATTCTGCATATTGGCTTTCATTGACTGTAAATACTTCGCCACAATTGGGACATTTAATCTCGTTCATGTTATTCCTCTATATTTATCTATTCTACATTCATTATAGCATGGATAAACAAAAAGAAAAAGTTGGAATGAATCCAACTTTTAATCTACGTATGTATCTTCGTTTTTATTTAAGAAGGCGTAAGGTAATCCCATCAGTAGACCACCACCAATAAAGTTACCAATAAAGGTTACACCCCAGTGACGAAGAATATTTCCAATTCCGAAGTTTGCGATTGAATCAGCGGCAACACTGAATTTCACGATGGCAAATGATGCAAAGTTTGCGGCGATGTGTTCATTTGTTAAGAATACAAACATGTAAATGGCTGAAAGAACCAACCAAAGTTTAGCTCCACCATCTTTGACTAAAACAAATGAAAGAATCGCGATGTTTACAAAGACATTAGCCAAAATTGCTTCAAGTAAAACTAGTTCATTTGAACGGCCCAACTTCATCTCCACGACTCCAGAAATAAAGCTATCGTGTGTTAGATTAGCATAAGCTGCTGAATGGGCAAATCCCCAACCTGCTATAAGAGCACCGACCAAGTTAAAGAAAGTACAATATAAAAGAATTTCAGCTGTTTTTCTCCAGCTAATTTTTTTCAAAAAGCTACCAGCTGTCAAGAACATCATGTTAGATGTTACTAATTCAGCATTCAAAAAGACAATGTAAGCCAATCCCCAAGCGAAAACAAAGGGGAAAAGGAAGCGTCCGCTACCAGGAGCAATCTTATTAATCAAGTCTGCTCCAACAGCACCAGCTGCTGTACTGAAGGTGAGGAATGCACCTGCAAACATTGAACGGATAGCATACTTGAATTTACTATTTGAATAAAGACTTTCTTTCTTTTTACAAGCAAACTCAATTTTTGAGATAAATTCTGAAGAAACCATATAAACTCCTAAAACTTTTATTTGTGAATATTATAACATAAAATCGAAATTATGGGAAGGCTTTCTTCTTCTATTTATAATATTTTTACAATCGTTTCCATTGGCTTTGTATCAGCATATTTAATGTTTTCAACTCTTTATTTTCAAATTCTCTACTCTATATATTTAATATATGTTTTTATTTTGTTCTATATTGAATTTACAAAAGAGTCTCTTTAGTTTTCAGCTAAAGCACATGCACTAATAATTTGTTTGAATTTATAGACAGTGAAAATAACGTTTTTATCAAAAGGTTCTTTGGACAAAAAAATCGAGGTCTGGATTTTTAGTCCCGACCTCCTCTATTATTGATTTTCATTTTATTTAGTAAGAGCTAAGTGCTAATCAACATAAGTCTCTTCATTTTTATTAAGATAAGCGTATGGTAAACCTATCAGGAATCCTCCACCTATCAAGTTAGCAATGAAGGTAACACTCCAATGACGGAGGATATTTGGAATATCAAAGTTTGCAATCTGATCAGCTACAATACTAAATTTAATAATACTAAAAGACGAAAAATTGGCTGCAATATGCTCGTTAGATAAGAAAACAAACATAGAAATAGCTGACAAGATAATCCAGAGTTTGGCATTGCTATCCTTAATCAAAATTGAAGACAGAATGGCAATATTTACGAACATATTTGCCAAAATCCCTTCCAACAAGACCAACTCACTAGGTCGTGCCAACTTCTTGGCTACAATCTTTGGAAGATAACTGTCGTGTGTCAGGTGTGAAAAAGCCGATGAATTAGCAAAGCACCAACCTGCTAACAGAGCGCCAACTAAGTTGAAAAAGGCACAATAAAGTAAAATGATAAAAGCTTTTTTCCAATCAATCTTCTTCAAAAATGTTCCAGCTGTCAAGTACATCATATTTGAGGTAACCAACTCGGCATTCAAGAAAACGATATAGGCAAGTCCCCAAGCAAATACAAAGGGAAATAGGAAATATCCAGCACTTGGAACGATGCTATTGAGTAGATCAGCACCTATGGCCCCAGCGGCTGTACTAAAGGTTAAGAAAGCACCTGCAAACATCGAGCGAATGGCATATTTAAACTTACTTTGGTCAAATAAACTCTCTTTCTTATGGCAATAATAATCAATCTTTGAAATAAATTCTGACGAACTCATATAAACTCCTTAAAATATCATTGTTAATATTATAACATAAAATATTTTAAGTGGAAATCAATTTTTGTCCTCTACATTTGATTGTTTTTAGTGCTAGCAAAAGCTTCAATTTCTTCTGCAGTTAACCCTACCAGCTCTGAAACACATAAGCCGACAATATCTGACAAAACAGAATCGCAGACATATTCATTCTCACCATGACCATATTTACAAGTAAATAGTGGAGTTCTTATCGCTGATTGATAAAAATTGAAGGCTAACTCTTGCAATTTCTCTGGCTGAAATTTAAGTCCCAACTCTTGTGCAAGTCCAGCTCTCACTTTATCCCACAATTCACCTTTTGACTGGTAGTTTTCTCGTGCTTTGTTAATAAATCCCTGACAGAATTTTGACAACAAATCCTTGTTTTGGTAGACTAACCGACAAGAAAAGTCTGAGATAGAACCAGCATGAAGTAAGAAAGTAAGCAATTCATCAAGGCTTTCTGCTACCCGGCCAACTTGGCCTTCACTCCCTATAAAACCTATACTCTGATCCTCAAGAATTACATATTCTCCCCCACTGCCGTCTTTAGCAAAGGCTATGGGCGAAAGAGAATAAACTTCATTGTTCTGAGAAAATTCAACCTCTTTCAACTGGTCATAAAAGAGAATATCGCATTCTTGCATCAATAAAATTCTTAGTTGTTTATTTTCTCTTATTACTTGTAGTTGATTCATATTAGCTACTCTCCTAGCTTTGACAACTGTCACAAGTGACAACAATCCAATTTTAGCAATCGACTCTTAATAATAATAATAGATTTTAATATGGCACTTCTTGGCCACATTGGCAAGATTTTTCACTAACTCCTCGTTTCTTTTGCTTTTCCCAAAATGAAAAGTAAAAGATTTTCCATCTTTCCTTGTAAAATACAGATGATACCTGTCCCCATTCATTCTTCTCCCTCGAACGTAATCAATATCAATCTGTCTAATTTCAGCTAGAGGAACAATCCTTTTTCTAAAAAGAATAATCGTGTGAATGTATAATCTTCCCTTTGCAATATGAAAAGGATCCAACATACTCCCACCACTTTTTAAAGATGTCTTAACTCTTTGGAAAAAAAGATAGAAATAAAATAGTGCTAAAAAAATTAACAAAAATCTAATGACCTGATTTTTCCAAAGGACTTCAAAAACTGAAATACGATAACCATACATATTAAAATAATCCCTTTTTTCTTTATTATACCACTTTTGTTGAGCTTCTAGGTTCATGGATAAAGAAAAAAACTGAACAAAGTTCAGCCATTTTCAATAATATTTCATGTGATATCTTTATCTAGTCAAATCAAGACGTTTACCGATTTTTCCGATAAGAATAGCACCAACAATGAGTGAAGCGAATTCTCCGATAGCAGTTGTAAACCAAGTTAAGAAGAAAGGTGCTTCTGCTACGATGTTCAATTCAGCAGCAATGGTGATCATTGAAATCGAAAAAAGAATTGAAAAGAAGAAATGATCTTTTCGAATCAATCCATTAAAAAGATAGTCTTTTTTATATTTGCTAAACAACCATACGCCTAAACTTAGGAAGACAAGCGTAGAGCCTCCACCAACTGCGACATCGATGATTCCAAAACTGAAGAAATTTGCAATCATACATCCAAGAGTAACACCGATAATGTACTTAGGATTGTAAAAGGCAAGGAAATTCATCATTTCAGAAATACGGAACTGATAAGCACCGTAACTGATAGCATTAAGGGGTGGTGTGATTGTCAAAACCACATAAATTGCTGCGACAATGGCAATATCTGCCAAATCACGGACAGTAAGTTTTTTCATCTATTATTCTCCTTTAGCGATTAACCCGCGTATAATATGCTTGGTGAAAGAAGCTAAGCACCAAGGGTTGAACAAGTCAACCTTTCAAGTATAGCACATTTATGTCCTTTATGCTATACTGTTTTTATGAAAAGATACATAAAAACATTTTTCGATAATGAAATCCTCTCCTACTTATTTTTCGGGGTTGCAACCACTCTTGTTTCTATCATTGTTCGTATCACTATTTTTTACTTTTTCCAACAAGAATTATGGGCGACTGCTCTGGGAAATATAGCTGGAATTCTCTTTGCTTTTTTCACAAATGATACCATTGTTTTTAAACAGAAACGAAAACATTGGTTCAAGCGTCTGATAAAATTTACGACTGCAAGATTCATAACTTTCCTATTAGACTTACTTCTGACCTTTATTTTTGTGACTAGTTACCCTCATATTATCGGTCAATTTGTAGGTGATAATCTCAATACTATCAATACAATTGAGACTATTTTTGCACAAATAACTATCATAGTTCTCAATTACATCTTCAGTAAAGTTTTTGTTTTTAGAAAACACTGAGCATATTACTTGCATTCAACAGATGCTTAAGTTATAATTTAGGATGTAAATTATGAAAGGAAAAAGAAAATGTTAAAAGATCTTAAAGAATTTTTGCTCCGCGGTAACGTTGTAGACCTTGCTGTCGGTGTGATCATCGCTTCTGCTTTTGGTGCTATCGTTACTTCATTTGTTAATGATATCATCACTCCACTCCTATTGAACCCAGCCTTGGAAGCTGCGAAAGTACAAAACATCGCTGAGCTTGCCTGGAATGGTGTTACATATGGTAAATTCTTGAGTGCTATTATCAACTTCCTAGTTGTTGGTACTGTTCTATTCTTTGTGATTAAAGCAATGGAAAAAGCTCAAAATCTTCGTAAAAAAGAAGAAGTCGCTGAAGAGGCACCTTCTGGTCCAACTGAGTTAGAAGTTCTTCAAGAAATCAAAGCTCTTCTTGAGAAAAAATGATCGTCTAGAGGATTCGGTTCATACTGAATCCTTTTTTACTTCTCCTTTTGCTGAGTTTAGAAAAAACTTGAGTTCAGCTCTCTTTTTTGATATAATAATTAAAGTTTCCACCCTTAGTGTAATGGATATCACGTAAGATTCCGGTTCTTGAGATGGGGGTTCGATTCCCTCAGGGTGGATAGATGTAAACAAAAAAGCAACGATGCCGTTGCTTTTTTCGGCTCTATAATATTTGTAGTGGGTAAATCCCCTATAGATATTATGGAGCCTATTTTGTGTAGAAAAAAAGTCCCATAAGATCTATAATGAAAAGCGACT
>NZ_JAWERU010000017.1:0-29959 GCF_032481935.1 Streptococcus sp. | reverse complement strand
CTTTAGATAACTCTGTAGTTAGCCCTGCTACCAGAACTCCAGTTTCCTTATCAGTCAAAATTCGAACCTCTTCGGCTGGTTTAACAAGACTTGGTGCAGGCTCATTTCCAGCTGTAGCCACTGTTCCTGTGTATTCTGGTAATTCATTCTTAGCGGCTTCTAGCGCATTGACGCCACCTGTAAATTCTGGGACTTCATTCTTAGCTGCCTCTACTGCATTGACACCACCCTTGAATTCTGGGATTTCTACTACTGGTGCTGGCTCGTCGCCTGCTGTGCCGATTACATCTGTGTATTCTGGTAACTCGTTTTTAGCTGCTTCTACTGCATTGACGCCGCCCTCAAATTCTGGGACTTCTACTACTGGTGCTGGCTCGTCGCCTACTGTGCCGATTGCATCTGTGTATTCTGGCAATTCATTCTTAGCCGCTTCTACTGCATTGACACCACCTTCAAATTCTGGGACTTCTACTACTGGTGCTGGCTCATCACCCTTACTTGTAGTAATGACTGGTTTTACCTTGACTTCAACAACTCGATCTTGCGCCTCTGTCGTATCTGTATGAACAGTGGTACGGTTAGATCCTAGAACCTCAACATAATCAACTCTTTCACCCTTCTTACCTTCTGAGATTACACGACGTTCATCTTGCGCTAAGTCATTGTTTTCACGAATAATTTCCTTAAATGGAATTTCGGTCTTGATAACTTCTAGACTTGGTCGTTCGAGAACAGGACTTTGGTCGCCTTCTTCAGGAACTATACGGTGACTAGGTTTGAAATGAATGCGATATTCCTTGACAAGACTACCATCCTTAGAAAGGAGACGGACAAGAGTAGGAAGGTTATCCTGACTAGACTCAACAACCGTTGTCACACCGTGACCACTTGCTTGAGCAGTCACCTGTGGTTTAGTGCCATTTAAGCTCACTGTATAATCTGAAACCTCAGGATCAAAGTTTTCTAATGCTTTTCCAGCAACCGAAATGGATACTGAAGGAGTTTCCTCATCTCTTGCTTTAGCAGGAGAGTAAGCACTAAACTCGACCATTGCTAGACCATTAGTTGTAGATTTACGAGTCATACGTGCTCGAATGGCTGATGTCTCAATTGGATCAAAGGTAAATTCGATTGGCTTACCAGCCACGATTTCTCCAGATGCCTTATAAGGAATTTCTTGCCAGTTTTCTGCCTTGTTAAATGGATGATCCGCATTTTCTTCATAACGAGAAATGGTGCTTGGTTCTGTATAGGCAGGACCAACATATCTTTCCAGTACCATTTTTGCTGGTGCGTCTGTTCCACTGTCTTTAAAGAATTGAATGGCTACTTTTCCAACAGATTGAGGTGTAATCTGACCATTCTTCTTAAAGAGAATTCCCACAGATGTTTCTTGGTCCTTCGGAGTACGAGACCAGTTAGTCCAACGTCCATCCTCGTTAAAGTGCCCATCGTTGATATAGAAAATTTTATCCCGAGAAGCTGCTTGTGTGTCATTTGTAGTAGACGCAAAAGCTTTAGAACCAGTCTCATTATTATTTGCATTTTCTGAAATGACTTGATTACCTTTTGTAACAACTGTTACTTGCATCTTGGTTGTTAAGTCTGTTCCTAGAACATGACCAAGAACTTCAAAGCTACCTTCTTGGGCAGTCGCATGTTCTGGCACAGCATCCCATTGGACAGCAAGGTTAGCCTTAACCCAGCCAGTCTGTGATGGATAGTAGGCTGTTACCTCTGCAGGCAATTGAAGTTGATCGCCAACATTCAAGGTCTGGGCACTATTTTCCGCAGCTACTGGTTGTGTTGACTCTTTTTCGTCATCACGGAAGATACGATATTCTTTTAGAACAGTTCCATCCTCAGCTTTCAAGATAAGGCGTGTCGCACCTTTTTCACTTGTTGCAGGAACAACTGTCACCACACCATTGTTGCTGGCTGTTGCAGTGATTTCCTTGCTTGCTTGAGGAATATAATAATCTGTCTTAGACGGATTGAAATGCGCAAGCTTCTTGCCATCTACTTGGATAGAAATTTCTGAGCTGGTAGCACTTGGAACCTTACTTCCTAAAATAGTGATTTCTGTCAAACCGACACCAGCAGTTCCATCTGCTTTCTTCATACGCATACGAACAGCATAAGTTTCAACCTTATCAAATGTAAAGTGGTTTGTTTGACCTGCAGATAATTGTCCTGGAGCTTTGAGATGTTCAACTTCTTTCCAGTTGGTAGCATTGTTGAATGGATGGTTGGTATCACGCTGAGCATTATTGACATCATTTGGAAGATCTGGAACTTCTTGACCGACATAGTACTCAATAATATATTCTTTTGGAAGTCCGATTGCCCCGTCTGTATAGAAATCAACTGATAGATTGTCGACAAAGCGCTTGGTCAAATCACCAGAGTTACCAAACAAGATAGATGCCCAGTCATTATCAGTACCTGTTTGCCATGTAGTCCATCGATTCTTAACATCTGTACTGGCTCTTGAAACTGTCAAGTCGTTCAAAGTACTTGCCGAATCATCACCACCCGTATTGGACACGATAGCTGCTGGCAATTGGGAACCCGTCCATTGTTTCGAGATATTATTTCCCGCAACAACCTGACTGGAAACACGAACATGAGCCTTGGTAGTCAGATGGCTACCCACTAATTGACCCTTGATTTCATAGATACCTTCAGTCTGACTAAAGTTAGCTGGCACCTTATCCCAAACGACATCTTTATAGACAGTTGTTCCATTTGAATGATAAGCACGGACGCTAGCTGGTAATTGAACACTTTCACCCTTAGGTAGTGTTAAACTGATTTCTTCTGCAACCTGCAAACCTTCAACAGTAACATTGGCAAGAGCTTCAATGTCTGTGCCTTCTACATGACCTTTAAGGGTAAAGCTATGATAGTAGCTCAGATCTTTTGCATCTACCTTGTCCCAAGTTACAGTTACCTTACGAGGCAAGCCCTTATCAAAATCTGCTCCAACTTGACTAGGTAAATTCGGTTGCTGATTGATATCTGTAGAGATAGTTACTGGATGAAGTTTGACAATTTTCTTGTCTACTGTATTTTCTTTTATCACAAGTTCAGTGGCTACAGATTGAGTCTTATCAGTTTGATTGTCAATACTAGGAGTGAGGGTTACACTACCTTTCTTGTAAAGAAGCAAGTTCTGACCATTCACCTCAAGATGTCCACCATCAGCTGACTTAGCTTCCAAATGGATATCTGACGCTGAAAATTCAGTTTGTGAACCATCTTCGTAGTGCCCAATGACATGATAAGGGAGAACTTGGTCTTCTGTTGCAGTCTCTTTTCCTTCAACGCTTACTTCCAAGCGTGTCAAGGCAGGCGCTTCTTTCACAAATTGAATCAAGTAAGTTTGAACTAAATCGCCCTTTTGGTCACTCAAGAATACAGAAGCCTGATAATCATTGGCAGCTGAGGCTTGTTGAACTGTTACCTGATAGCCTGTTGTCTGTGCTCCAACACTTGGGATTTTTGCAGTATAAGGAAGGGATACTCGGTAGTAGGTCTTTCCAGGCTCAAAGTTTTCAAGAGTCTTATCTCCAACCGTGAGACCTGTAACAGTATTTTCTGTTTCCTTATCACTTGCGATAAAGGTTGCTGTCACCTCGTAGTCATTGCCTTCCAATTTACCAGTTGCTTCAGTACGTCCACCTTCTTTTGTCAAGGCAGATGGATCTTTCAAGGTCCAAGAAACGACATCCGCATCAACCAAGTTACCATCTGATAAAACAGCCGTAACAGTCTTGTCCAAATTTTCAACAGCTGTACCAACTGGGACAGTTGCTACTTTTGGCAACCACTTATCAAGCGCAACTACCTTGACAAGGGCTTCAGCCTTGGCTTCGAGTCCTTCCACACTACCAAGGACTTTTTTCTCACCAGCACTTGAAAGGAGATCTTCTGGGATGTCCCAAGTCACAGCTTTTTCTTCGACACTACCATCGCTATAAATAGCTGTCACAGTCTCTGGCAATTTAGGATTTTCGCTGACATCAGTTCTTGCTTTCACAGGGGCAAAAGCGACAAAATGGCGATTTTCTTTCTTGCCTGAAACGGTTGTGACTGTTGCCTGATCTGAAGCCAAGCCTGCAGAATCCGCATAAAGGGTAAATTTACCTTCTTTTTCAGTCGATTTAACGATGACAACACCTTTACCATTGAAGGCTTTTCTCTGCCATGTGCCATCTTTCTGAGCTTTGTAGCGTTCACGGCTAGCTTGTTCTCCATTGTCCACACCGACGATTTGGCCTTGGCCATGAAGATTGAAATGAACAAGATTATTAGCAGTTGGCACAACATTACCGTCTTCATCAACGATTTCATAATGGATATAAGACAAATCCTTACCATCTGCAGTGATGACATGCTCTTCCTTGGTGAGACGAACTCTGGCTGGCTCCCCTGCTGTTGTCACACTATCACGCGCAATCTCTTTACCATTTTCATCGCGAGCAATAGCTGTTAAGGTACCTGGTTTATAGTCCACCAACCACTCAAGATACAATTCACTTGGTTTAGCTCCCTCGTGATAAGGGCGACCATCTTCAGTTGTTTTCTTAACAAATTCTTTCTTACCGAGGGACTCATTGTTCAAGAACAATTCTACACTAGCAGCATTTGAGAAGGTCCGAACTGGAACTTTACCATTGACCAGCATATTACGTTCCTTGAGCGTTTCTTCAGTCCAATTCCAGTGAGGCATGATGCGAACAGTTGGTTTTTCTTTGGCACTATACCATTCACTACGGTAGAGATAGAAATCATTCTTAGGCAAGCCTGCCGTATCAATGATACCAAAATAAGAGCTTTTTACTGGTGTATTATCTTGGTTATGCCATGGTGTTGGTTCACCGATATAGTCGAAACCAGTCCAGATGAACTGACCTGCATAGCCAGCACGATCACGGTCAAAAGTCCAAGATTCAGTAGCTGTTCTACCCCAGGCTACACGGTCATTACCATAGTCTGACTGTTCATAATGACGATTTGGGCGATTGTCGTGCCAGAGTAAATGAGCAGGATCAAAATAAGAATCTCGAGTTCGAGTCGCTGAAGAGGTTTCAGAACCATAAATCAACCAATCTGGATGTTCCTTACGAACCGCATCATAATTCCGTTCCCCATAGTTCATACCAACAGCATCCATGATTGCTGCTAATTCTAAGAACAAGCCGCTTGATCTACGACTGAATTTGTTTTCCCCCATGGTCACATAGCGTTCTGTATCGATTGCTTTGATGATGGCTTTCAAACGCTTGGCTGTTTCTAGTGAACGCTCGCCACCATCTGCTTCATCAACTTCATTACCGAGTGACCACATAACGATAGATGGATTATTTTTATCACGTTCGACCATGGTTCTGAGGTCAAAATCAGACCACTTCTCACCCTTCTTGGCTTCTGGGTGAGTTGCATCTTGGTCAAAGAAACGTCCATAGTCATACGTTTTCTTACCACGATACCAAGTATCAAAGGCTTCTTCTTGGACCAAAAGTCCTAGATTTGCTGCAGCGTCGAGCAACTGTGGACTTGCTGGATTGTGGGTTGTACGGATAGAGTTAACTCCCATATCTTTCAGGAGTTTTAATTTACGATAGGTTGCCTTATAATTTTCTTCTGCCCCCAAGGCACCGTTGTCATGGTGGATACTAACTCCATGGAATTTCATTCTCTCACCGTTAAGAGAGAATCCCTCCTTAGCTGTCCAGTTGAAATAACGATAACCAAAAGTATCTTCTGTAACATCAACTAGCTGACCTTCTTTATAAACCTTGGTTTTCAGAACATAGAGCTGAGGATGGTAGCTTTTGGTTGTCCAGAGGGTTGGCTTATTAACCAAAATCGTTTGCTTAAAGTCAGCTGTCTCATTTCCTGCTAGACTCTTAGTTACAGAACGAACCAAATCTGAAACAGCCTTACCTTCCTTAGTAAAAATTTGTTGCTCCACAAATACCTTGGCTAAAGTCTTGGCAGTGTTTTTAATCTTGCTTTGGATTTGTGTTTCAACGTTGCCATCTTTTTGTTCAGCTAGTTTTGGAGTTGTGATATGATTTCCATTTTCAGCTACCTGCACCTTGTCACGATAGCTCAAAGTAACATCGCGATAGATACCACTTCCTGAGTACCAACGACTACTTGGTTGCTTATTGGTAACTTGGACAGCAATGGTATTTTCACTACCATCTTTATTTAAAAATTCAGTAATATCGTATGAAAAATGATTGTAACCACTTGGATAATGACCTACAAATTTACCATTTACATAGACCTTAGAGTCCATGTAGACACCATCAAAGTTGATCCGAACATCCTTGTCTTTAGCACTTTCGTCAACCGTGAAGGTCTTGCGATACCAGGCAGTACCCCCGTTTAATTGACCACCTTCATTTCGAGCAGGAGACTTGTGGTCAAAATCAAAATAGATACTCCAGTCATGAGGAAGGTTCAACTTAGACCAGTCATGAACATCCACATCTTTCTTAGAAAAGTCACCTTGAGCGTTTAGTTTAAAATACCAGTCTTTATTGAAATTTTGTTTTCTTTCTTCAAGGAGCTGATTTTCTTTTTCCTTCTCTTTTGTAGCTTGAGGTGATTCACTTGCAGAAGCTTTTTCTTCCTTGCTTTTATCATCCGTTACAGGTTTATTTTGATTAGGTGTATCAGTATGTTCTTCTCGAACTACTGGCTTTTCAGCACTTGCTTCTGAGACTGTAGACTCTTTCCCATTTGCTTCAGCAGCAGGTTCTTCAGTTTTTTCAACTTTGTCTTCTTTAGGGCTGACTACTTCCGCTTCCTTTTCTTCCTTAGGACTTGTTGCCTCAGTCACCTTTTCTTCAGTTATTGGTTTTGCGGATTCAACAGTATCATTTTCTTTTTCAGTAGCGGAATCTTGTGGGCCATTTTGCTCAGCTTTTGCAATAGCTGCAGCAATATCATCTGGAAGCTTATCTAAAGGTTGAACTTGATGAATCGTTTCCTCACTGGGACTTGCTGTTTCGGTTTCAGCTGCTTGAGCCACCTGAAGACCAAATATACTAGCTCCAATCATAACTGAAGCCGCACCAATGGCAAATTTACGAATACTATAATGACACCGTCTTTCAAAAAATCTCTTATCCATTATTGTTCCTTTCCAATGTTCTAGTAAGCGATTACATTTTACTCCAAAAAATAAACCTCCCTCTAGACGCTTACTTATTTTATCCATATAAATATTGATGCTTTTAATATATCAAAATAGTAGAGTTTTTTCAATAATTTGTAGAAGTTTTACTGTAATTTTATTAAAAGAAGTGCAAGAAAAAAACAAGTTCATTTTTTAGAACTTGTTTCTTCACTATATAAAATCAATGCTTGTATTATCTAACCAAACTACGCAATGCAGCCTGATAAGTCTGCTCCATCAACATAGTAATGGTCATAGGTCCAACTCCACCAGGTACAGGTGTGATATGGCTAGTGATTGGCGCAACAGCATCATAGTCAACATCGCCACAGAGCTTGCCATTTTCATCTCGGTTCATCCCCACATCAATAACAACAGCCCCAGGTTTGACAAAGTCAGCAGTCACAAACTTAGCACGACCGATTGCTACGACAAGAATATCGGCCTTAGAAGCTAGCTTGGCAAGATTATGTGTTCGTGAGTGGGTTAAGGTTACAGTTGCATTCTTAGCTAATAACAACTGGGCCATTGGTTTACCGACAATATTAGAACGACCAATAACAACCGCATTCTTACCTTCTAGTTCAATCCCATACTCATGAAACATTTCCATAATACCAGCTGGAGTTGAAGGGATCATAACTGGATGACCAGACCAAAGGCGCCCCATGTTGAGCGGATGAAAACCATCCACGTCCTTTTCTGGATCAATAGCCAATAAGACAGCTTCTTCATCGATGTGTTTTGGTAAGGGTAACTGCACCAAAATACCATGCCAAGCTGGATCGTGATTGTATTTGGCAATCAAGTCCAACAATTCCTCTTGGGTAATGGTCTCCGGAACTCGCACGACTTCACTTTGGAAACCTGCAGCTATCGCTGAACGTTCCTTGTTACGAACGTAAACCTGACTGGCTGGATTTTCCCCAACCAAAATAACCACCAAACCAGGCACCAAACCTGTCTCTTCCTTCAATTTCGCAGTCTTTTCAGCCAATTGTCCTTGTAGCTTGGCTGCTAAAGCCTTGCCATCAATAATCTGTGTCATGTGTTTTCTCTTTTCTAACAAATATCTTCTATTATATCAAAAAAACACTTGTCCCTCTAACACTTCTTACCTAAGAGACCTTATAGTCTGAAACTATAAGAAAAAGCCCACTTGGAGCTTTTCATGATATTCTTACAAAACCTTACTCAAGAAATCTTTGGTTCTTTGTTCTTGGGTTTGTTCAAAGACTTGCTCTGGAGTTCCATCTTCGACAACAACACCGTCAGCCATAAAGATGACGCGGTCTGCCACTTCACGCGCAAAACCCATCTCATGCGTTACGATGACCATAGTCATTCCTGACTTAGCAAGTTCTTGCATAACCGCTAGTACTTCCCCTACCATTTCTGGGTCTAGGGCAGAAGTCGGTTCATCAAAAAGTAGGACATCTGGTTCCATGGCAAGACCACGAGCAATAGCGATACGTTGTTGCTGACCTCCAGACAAACTTTGTGGATAAGCATCTGCCTTATCTGGTAAACCAACCTTTTCCAAGAGCTCATGCGCTCTCTTCTCAGCAACTTCCTTACTTTCCCCTTTGGTCTTGATAGGAGAAAGCGTGATGTTATCCTTCACTGTCATATTGGGGAAGAGATTGAACTGTTGGAATACCATTCCCATCTTTTCACGCATGGCAAAGAGGTCGTTTTTCTTATCTGTAATGTCTACTCCTTCAAAGATAACCTTTCCTTTTGTCGCTTCTTCGAGGAGATTCATAGAGCGAAGGAGGGTTGACTTACCGCTACCAGACGGTCCGATAATCACCACAACTTCCCCTTTTTTGATTTCAAGATCAATCCCTTTTAAAACTTCATTCTTCCCAAAGTTTTTATGAAGGTTCTCAATTTTTATAAGCGTTTCAGTCATTATTTTTTCTCTCCTTGTCCCATACGATTTTCAAAAGCTTTCAAGGCTAGTGTCAAGATAGAGGTCATAATCAAGTAGTAAAAGGCTGCAAATAAGAGTGGAGTTAAAGGCAAGTAGGTGGTTGTTGACACCGTAGTAGCTCCATTCCACAATTCCATGACACCGATTGCTGACAAGAGTGAACTATCCTTGATAATGGTAATAAACTCATTCCCCAAGGCTGGCAAGATATTCTTGATGGCCTGTGGCAAGATGACATAGCGCATGGCATTTTTAGGACGAATCCCTAGAGAGTAAGCCGCCTCTAATTGTCCTTTAGGTACTGCATTGATACCAGCACGAACTGTTTCTGATACATAGGCACCACTATTCATAGAGATAATGATAATCCCTGGAATCAAACGTGAAAAATCAACTCCCAAAACTCCAATTTGAATAGTCGGAGCATTGATATGCATAAGAGCAAAAGCAATCATGATCTGTACCATCATAGGTGTTCCACGGAAAATCCAAATATAAACATTGGCAAGCCAAGCTATGGGCTTCATTTTAGAACGTTGAGCAAAAGCCAAGACTACCCCTAAAATTGTCCCAAAAAAGACAACCAAAACAGAGATCAAGACTGTTACAAGAGCACCATAGTTAAAATATGGCAGATATTTAGGTAAAAAAGAAAAATTCATAAATCCACTACTTTCTAATTTCTAACTTAAAACTTGTATGAGTATAACATATTTTGAATAAAAATGCAATCTTTTTCCTTTTATTTTCAATAAAATTTCAAAGAAAACAGAAATAGCGAGAAATCTTAGTTTTTTCTAGTCAAGTGGATACTCTTTATGGTAAAATAGTAACGATAAGAAATGGAGGAGAATCAAAATGGAATCACATTTGGTTAGAATCATCAACCGCCTAGAAGCAATGACAAAAGATGGTGGTAACTTAAAACGTAACTTTGAGCGCGAGGGAGTTGTTGTAGCTGAAGTTGCTTTTAATCATGATGAAGAAAATGGCCCAATCTTTACACTTCGTGATGTTGAAGCTCGTGAAACATATACTTTTGACAGCATCGACTTGATTGCGATGGAAATTTACGAACTTCTATACTAATAATAGATATACAGAGGTTGGGACAAAAGACCCGACCTCACTTTTTATTAGCAATCAAACTTTGACGCGGTAGCTGATTGGACTTTTCGTTCGTCTTTTAGACTCCCAAAACTCCTAATCATCTTCGCGGGGCTGGGACTACGAAATCGAAACTTTGTCTATCGATTTCTGTCCCACCGCCTTTCACTAACGAGAATCCTTTTTGTATGACAAATAGGATTTTTTTCTTGCTATCAAGATTTTCTCACGATTAGCGCTCTTCTATTTATAGTGCTAGTATCCAATCTTTTTACTTGAATTGCCCAATAATCATGATATAATTAAATTATATACTTGTTTGACTATTTTTGACCTTTTAGATTTAGTCAAGACTAAGAAAGAAATGAGGTGGCGGTATGCTCTGTCAAAACTGTAAAATCAATGACTCAACGATTCATCTTTATACCAATCTCAATGGGCAACAAAAGCAAATCGACCTTTGTCAAAATTGCTACAAAATTATCAAAACAGATCCTAACAATAGCTTATTCAAGGGCATTACAGATTTAAACAACCGTGATTTTGATCCCTTTGGAGACTTCTTTAACGATCTCAACAACTTTAGACCTTCTTCTAATAACAACAATATCCCCCCAACTCAGTCAGGGGGTGGATACGGTGGAAATGGTGGCTATGGTTCCCAAAATCGTGGTCCTGCCCAAACCCCACCACCAATCCAGGAAAAAGGACTCTTGGATGAATATGGTATCAATGTCACTGAGATTGCCCGTCGTGGAAATATTGACCCTGTAATTGGCCGTGACGAAGAGATTATCCGTGTCATTGAAATCCTCAACCGCAGAACAAAAAACAACCCTGTCCTCATCGGTGAGCCCGGTGTTGGTAAGACAGCTGTTGTCGAAGGTTTAGCTCAGAAAATTGTTGACGGTGATGTTCCCCATAAGCTTCAAGGGAAAGAAGTCATTCGCCTAGATGTCGTTAGTTTAGTCCAAGGTACAGGTATCCGTGGTCAGTTTGAAGAGCGCATGCAAAAACTCATGGAAGAAATTCGTGAGCGCGAGGATGTTATTCTCTTCATTGACGAAATTCATGAAATTGTCGGTGCTGGTTCTGCTGGAGAAGGGAATATGGATGCAGGAAATATCCTAAAACCAGCTCTTGCTCGTGGCGAACTCCAACTAGTTGGTGCTACTACCCTCAATGAATATCGCATCATCGAAAAAGATGCTGCCCTTGAACGTCGTATGCAACCTGTCAAAGTTGATGAACCAACTGTTGAAGAAACCATCATTATCCTGAAAGGTATCCAAAAGAAATACGAAGATTACCATCATGTTCACTATACTGACGGGGCTATCGAAGCGGCCGCTACCCTTTCTAACCGCTACATCCAAGATCGTTTCTTGCCAGACAAGGCCATTGACCTTCTAGATGAAGCTGGTTCAAAAATGAACTTAACCTTGAATTTTGTAGATCCTAAGATCATTGACCAACGCTTAATCGAAGCAGAGAATCTCAAGGCACAAGCAACCCGCGATGAAGATTTTGAAAAAGCAGCCTACTTCCGTGACCAGATTGCCAAATACAAGGAAATGCAAAAAACAAAGGTAACGGATCAGGATACCCCAATCATCAGCGAAAAGACGATTGAACACATCATCGAACAAAAGACTAATATTCCAGTTGGTGATTTGAAAGAAAAAGAACAATCTCAACTGATCAACCTAGCAGATGACCTCAAGGCTCATGTTATTGGTCAAGATGATGCAGTTGATAAGATCGCTAAGGCTATCCGTCGTAACCGTGTTGGACTCGGTACTCCAAACCGTCCAATCGGTAGCTTCCTTTTTGTTGGTCCTACCGGTGTCGGTAAAACAGAACTTTCTAAACAGCTTGCTATCGAACTCTTTGGTTCTGCTGACAGCATGATTCGCTTTGACATGAGTGAATACATGGAAAAACACAGCGTGGCTAAACTCGTTGGTGCCCCTCCAGGATACGTAGGTTATGATGAAGCAGGTCAATTGACTGAAAAAGTCCGCCGTAACCCCTACTCACTGATCCTCTTGGATGAAGTTGAAAAAGCCCATCCAGATGTTATGCATATGTTCCTTCAAGTCTTGGACGATGGTCGTTTAACGGATGGTCAAGGTCGTACTGTTAGCTTTAAAGACGCCATCATTATCATGACCTCAAATGCAGGTACAGGTAAGGCAGAAGCTAGTGTTGGATTTGGTGCTGCTAGAGAAGGCCGTACTAACTCTGTTCTTGGAGAATTAGGCAACTTCTTTAGCCCAGAATTCATGAACCGCTTTGATGGTATTATCGAATTCAAGGCTCTCAGCAAGGAAAACCTCCTTCAAATCGTTGACCTCATGTTAGATGATGTCAATCAACGTCTCTCAAGCAATAATATCCATTTAGATGTAACAGATAAGGTTAAAGAAAAACTTGTAGACCTTGGTTACGATCCAAAAATGGGAGCTCGTCCGCTCCGTCGTACCATCCAAGACTATATCGAAGATGCAATCACGGACTATTACCTTGAAAATCCAAGCGAGAAAAACCTCAAAGCCGTCATGACTAGCAATGGTAAAATCATGATTAAATCAAAAAATAAATTGGAAACAGTTGACTCAAATGACTAATTCCACATACTAAAAGAATGTTCTTACTTGACAGTAAGAGCATTCTTTAATATGATAGAAAGAAAGCGCACACATAAAGGAGAAATTTATGACAAATCCAACCTTTGGAGAAAAAAAAGAGGGTGTAACCTACAAAACTAGATATGGTGTTTATGCAGTCATTCCTGACTCAGCACATGAAAAGATTATCCTCGTTCAAGCTCCAAATGGTGCATGGTTCTTGCCTGGTGGCGAGATTGAAGCAGGTGAAGATCATTTTGAAGCTCTCAAACGAGAACTGATTGAAGAATTAGGTTTTACAGCTGAGATTGGCACTTATTATGGACAAGCAGATGAGTATTTCTATTCCAGCCATCGTGATACTTACTACTACAATCCAGCCTATCTCTACGAAGCTACTTCTTATCAAGAAATCCAAAAACCTTTGGAGGACTTCAATCACCTAGCTTGGTTCCCAATCGATGAAGCCATTGCTAACTTAAAACGTGGCAGTCATAAATGGGCAATTGAAGCTTGGAAAAAACAGCATCAAGTTTAAATTAACTTTTCCAATTTTTCCAAAAAGTGCTATAATAGAAATAGAAACACAGGAGGAAAGCCTATGAAGCTCATCAACACTACTAATTCTCACTCAAACCTTGTTAAAAGCCAACTGGAGAGTACCGACGCTACACTCGTAGAAGTCTACTCTGCAGGCAATACTGATGTTATCTTTACTCAGGCACCGCTTCATTATGAAATCCTCATTTCCAATAAACATCGTGCTATCCGCGAACAAGAAATAGAAAAAATCCAAGAATTTTTCTTGAATCGCAAGATCGAAAAGCAAAATATCGATGAAGCTAATATCAAGACCCTCTACTCTGAAAAATTGATTGAAATCTCAATCCCAACAAAATAAAACTTAGCTATATTTGGACAACACTCTAAAAATTCTAACTTTTTAGAGTGTTCTTTGTCTGTCTAATCCGATATTCTAGAATCAGATTCAGTGTTACAGAAAGAGTTTTCTAACAATCCTTCAACTGACTAAATTTGGCAATATTTTTGTAAAAACTCGGTACTTGATCATCAAAACAATTAATTTCACTATTATAATTTACTAACATTAAAAAAGGAGCTCATAAATGGAGAACATAGTATACAGAAAAGCCAGGCTAGACGAATACCAAAAAATTGGAAAAGTAATAGCCGATAGCTTCTTTGATTATCCATTTTTAACTCTAATCATAGATGATCTCAAGAAACCTGAAAACTATCCTGCTTTTTTAGAACTATTAGAAAGTCTCCTTACTCGCCTCTATATCAAAGAAGAAACCTGTTTAGTAGCTGAACAAGACGGAGAAATCCTAGCTGTCGCCTTATTACAACAAAATGATTTTTCTGTCCTATCTTACTTGCTAAATGGTGTCATAAAACTGTTTCGCTACATTAGCCCACGAAATTTTTTGAAGTATCTTGATTTAGTAGACCGTTCCGAAGAACATTTGAAAAAATCTAATAGCTTTGACTGGTATTTGATGCTCCTTGCGGTCAATCCATCTGTTAAAGGACAAGGAGTGGGCAGTGCTTTTCTTAGAGACGAAGTTGAGCCTTATGTCAAATCCAAGGGTTGCAAGCGCTTAGGGCTCATTACCAGTACAGAAAAAAATGTTCCATTCTATAAAAAGAATGATTATGTATTGCTAGATTTTATGGAGTTAGAGTACGGGACTAAGTCCATTGGGAACTGGGCTTTTTTAAAGACTATCAATAAATAACTAAAAAAGGAGTTGAAATCAACTCCTTTTTACTTTATTTAACTGCTTCTTTCAAGGCATCAACCTTGTCCAAGCGTTCCCATGGAAGATCGATATCTGTACGTCCCATGTGTCCATAAGCCGCTGTTTGACGGTAGATTGGACGTTTGAGATCAAGCATTTGGATGATTCCTGCTGGACGAAGGTCAAAGATTTGACGTGCTGCTTTTTCAAGCTTGCTTTCAGCTACTGTTCCAGTACCAAAAGTATCGATACGAACAGATACAGGTTGAGCTACACCAATGGCATAAGCCAATTGCACTTCTGCTTTCTTAGCAAGACCTGCTGCAACGATGTTTTTTGCAATGTAGCGAGCTGCATAAGAAGCTGAACGGTCAACCTTAGTCGCATCCTTACCAGAGAAGGCACCACCACCGTGGCGTGAGTATCCGCCATAAGTATCCACGATGATCTTACGACCAGTCAAACCTGAGTCTCCTTGAGGTCCTCCGATAACGAAACGACCAGTTGGATTGATGAAGAATTTAGTCTCATCATCAAGATAAGAAGCTGGAATGACTTCTTTGATAACCTTGTTAATCACATCTTCATGAATTTGTTCATTGCTCACTTCTGGATCGTGTTGAGTTGAAATAACGACTGTATCCACGCGCACTGGCTGGTCATTTTCATCATATTCAACAGTAACTTGAGATTTAGCATCTGGACGAAGATAACTAATTTCACCAGACTTACGAAGCTCTGCTAAACGACGAACCAACTTATGGCTGAGTGAGATTGGCAATGGCATGAGTTCTTCAGTTTCATTAACCGCAAAACCAAACATGAGACCTTGGTCTCCAGCTCCAATCAAGTCAAGTGGATCTTGATCAGCATTTCCACGAACTTCCAAGGCTTCATTAACACCTTGGGCGATATCAGGAGATTGTTCTACCAATGATGGGTGAACTCCTACGGTCTCAGCTGAGAATCCATACTCAGTGTTGGTATAGCCAATCTCTGCAATCGTATCACGAACCACTCGGTTAATATCGACATAAGCATTGGTTGAAATTTCACCGAAAACATGTACTGAACCAGTATAAACAGCTGTTTCAGCAGCAACGTGCGCCTCTGGATCTTGCTCTAAAATAGCATCCAAGATAGCATCTGAAATTTGGTCTGCAATCTTATCTGGATGCCCCTCAGATACAGATTCAGACGTGAATAATTTACGTTCTGACATAAAAATGTCCCCCCTTAAAAAATATTCGTTATAGAGTTACAAAGTACTGGTAGAGAATCGATAAACGACCTTCACTACCACCTTATCGGGACCATATAACCTAACTATTATAACACGAATCTTTAAAAAATACTCGTATGATTACTATTTTTCTTAATTGGAAAATGTTTTCTAATCTCAACCAAATAAAAACTCTTAAAGTGGATAGGATTTCCAACTTCAAGAGATTTCTTAAAAACTAATTATTTTCTAGATAAAACTCAAAACGTTCTCCGACGTATTGGCTCTTTACATACTCAAAAGCTGTACCGTCATCAAAGTAAGAAACCTGAGTCAGTCCTAAAATAGCATGCCCCTTTTCTACTTCCAGATAATGAGCAATCTTTTCCTTGGCTAAGCGAGCATAAATAGTCTGGTGAGATTTCCCAATCCGATAACCATGTTTCTGTAAGGTTTGAAAGAAGTGCTTGGTTACTTCTTCTTTCTTGAAATTCTTGATAAATTTCTCAGGTATAGAAGCCACCTCGTAGACTACCGGAACTTGATCTGCATAACGAACACGTTCCATCCGAATAATATTTTCAGTGGCCTTGATCCCTAATTTTTCAACTTCTTGCTCATTAGGAATAGTCCGACGATAGGAAATCAGATGACTCGATGGAGTTTTCCCCTGAGCCTTCACAATTTCCGTAAAACTAGTCGTTCCACGCATTTTTTCCTGAACACGAGTACTAGAAACAAAGGTCCCGCTACCCACACGACGCTCCAAAACTCCTTCCTCGACCAAAAGGGAGATGGCTTGACGAAGGGTCATACGGCTAACCTCAAATTCCTCAGCTAAGTCTCTCTCGCTTGGGAGTCTCTCCCCAATTTTCCAACTTCCCTCATCAATACCTTTTTTGATTTGGTCGTGAATTTTCATATAAGCTGGTAACATGCTTGCTCACTTCTTTTCTTTATTTTTTCCATTGTACCCTATCTCATGGGGAAAAGTCAAACTGCGCTTGTTTGGTTGGTAATTCTGGGTCATTTATGATAGAATATTCAAGAAGATATTTCTTTTAAGAAAGGGAAAAGATGAGCAACATTTCAACTGATTTGCAAGATGTCGAAAAGATCATCGTACTGGACTATGGTAGCCAGTATAACCAACTTATCTCACGTCGTATCCGTGAGATTGGTGTCTTTTCAGAACTAAAAAGTCACAAGATTTCGGCTGACGAAGTCCGTGCTATCAATCCTATCGGGATTGTACTTTCAGGTGGTCCAAACTCTGTTTACGAAGAAGGATCATTTGATATTGATCCAGAGATTTTTGAACTTGGTATTCCTATTTTAGGTATCTGCTACGGTATGCAGCTAATTACTCACAAGCTTGGTGGTAAGGTTGTTCCTGCAGGCGATGCTGGTAACCGTGAGTATGGTCAATCAACATTGACTCATACTGAGTCTCCACTATTTGCTGGTACTCCAAATGAGCAGCTTGTCTTGATGAGCCACGGTGATGCTGTAACTGAGATTCCTGCTGATTTTGTCCGTACTGGTACTTCAGCTGACTGTCCTTATGCAGCTATTGAAAATCCAGAAAAACACATCTACGGTATCCAATTCCACCCAGAGGTTCGTCACTCAGTTCACGGTTATGATATCCTTCGTAACTTCGCTTT
This sequence comes from Streptococcus sp., assembly GCF_032481935.1. GTDB lineage: Bacteria > Bacillota > Bacilli > Lactobacillales > Streptococcaceae > Streptococcus. Next base: position 12,436 of record NZ_JAWERU010000017.1, on the reverse strand, counting down.
GAACATCTGTGGTGCCAAAGGCGATTGGACGATGGATAACTTCATCGAGATGCAAATCAAGCAAATCCGTGAAAAAGTTGGAGACAAACGTGTTCTCCTCGGACTTTCTGGTGGTGTTGACTCTTCTGTTGTTGGGGTTCTTCTCCAAAAAGCCATCGGAGATCAACTAATCTGTATCTTTGTAGACCACGGTCTTCTTCGTAAAGGAGAAGCTGACCAAGTTATGGATATGCTTGGTGGTAAGTTTGGTTTGAATATCGTAAAAGCAGATGCTGCTAAACGTTTCTTGGATAAACTTGCTGGTGTATCTGATCCTGAACAAAAACGTAAGATTATCGGTAACGAGTTTGTCTATGTCTTTGATGACGAAGCAAGCAAACTAAAAGATGTGAAATTCCTTGCGCAAGGAACTCTTTATACAGACGTTATCGAGTCAGGTACTGATACTGCTCAAACTATTAAATCTCACCACAACGTTGGTGGACTTCCAGAAGACATGCAGTTTGAACTCATCGAACCACTCAACACTCTTTACAAGGATGAGGTTCGTGCCCTTGGTACTGAACTTGGTATGCCAGACCACATCGTGTGGCGCCAACCATTCCCAGGACCAGGTCTTGCTATCCGTGTTATGGGTGAAATCACTGAAGAAAAACTTGAAACTGTTCGTGAATCAGACGCTATCCTTCGTGAAGAAATCGCTAAAGCTGGTCTTGACCGCGATATCTGGCAATACTTCACTGTTAACACTGGCGTTCGTTCCGTAGGTGTTATGGGAGATGGCCGTACTTACGACTATACTATCGCTATCCGTGCCATCACTTCTATCGACGGAATGACAGCTGACTTCGCTAAGATTCCATGGGAAGTTCTTCAAAAAATCTCAGTTCGTATCGTAAATGAAGTTGACCACGTTAACCGCATCGTCTACGATATTACAAGTAAACCACCTGCAACCGTTGAGTGGGAGTAAAGTTTCCTATAAAATAAAAAATAATACTGCTGGAGCATGGACTACAGTGGTATTATTTTTTATAATTTCAATATTAGGAAAATTTCTCGACTCTCAACTCCTCTTTTTAAATCCTTGAAACCATGCTATAATATAGTAAGTATAGCTCCAATAACCTAATGATAAAGATTTCTTACATCATCCGTAAGTGTTATTCTACTCTGATTCATATTATAATGAAAGTAACAAAAGATGGAGGTGTTTCACATGGAAACAATTTTACGAGTAGAATCATTAAAAAAGTATTATGGAAAAGAGCCGAATATCACCAAAGCCTTGAACGGTATATCTTTTCAAGTTGTCAAAGGTGAGTTCTTAGGGATTATGGGGAGCAGTGGTTCTGGGAAAACAACCCTTCTTAACTGTCTCGCTACTATCATCAAACCAACTGACGGCTCCATTCAAATGCAAGAAAAAGATTTAGGTCAGTTAAAAGGTAGTCAGTTAGCTGATTATCGTGGCAAGGAAATTGGTTACCTCTTTCAAAATTTTGAGCTTTTGGACAATCTGACAGCCAAAGAAAATATTTTACTCCCCTTATCTTTGCACAAGGTCGATGCCAACGAAAGCAAGGTTCGGTTAGAATTGCTTTCCCAATATCTAGATATTTCTGAACTTCTGGATAAGTTCCCATCTCAATTATCAGGTGGTCAACGGCAAAGGGTAGCTGCTGCGCGTGCCTTGATTTTAGACCCTAAGATTGTATTTGCAGATGAGCCCACAGGAGCTTTGGATTCAAAAAATGCGACCATTTTGATGCAAAAATTATCCGAAATGAATCAAGTGGAAGAAACCACCATTCTCATGGTGACCCACGATTCAGTCGCTGCCAGCTTTTGCAACCGCATCTTGTTTATCCAAGACGGAAAACTATTCCATGAAATTCGTCGCGATTATCCAAGAGAAAGTCAAGAAGACTTCTACCACAGAATACTAAAGGTCATGTCTGCACTGGCTGGAGGTGATGGCAATGTTTTCTAAATTAGTCTCAAGAAATAGCAAGAGGGATCGAAAGAATAATGGCTTGTATTTCAGTTCCATGGTTCTTTCTATTATCTCCTTTTACATCATCCTTTCTTTGACCCATCAAGATGTGATGATCTTTCTCAAACAAATAGAGAGTGACGCTGTAAATAAACTCTTTAGCATGATTCCCATTCTTTATGTAGCAACCCTCTTTATTCTCTTTTTTCTAGTCTACTTCGCAAGCAGTATGCAGATGGAAAGGAGAAAACATGAATTTGGTGTCTATCTAACGCTAGGGATGCGAAGAAGCAAACTGTTCTTGCTGCTCCTACTCGAGGATTTGAGAAACAGTGTCCTTGCCCTTGGAATAGGCCTTCCAATTTCTATCTTGATTTCAGAACTAATCAGCCTAATAACCGCTAAAATTGTGGGACTAGGGATTATTGAACATCAATTTTCTCTATCTACCACAGCTCTACTCTATACAGTCATCGGCTTCCTAGCCGTAAAATTAGCTGTTTTTGTCCTTTTAAGTGCAAAGACGGCCAATATGGAAATCGGAAACCTGCTTACCTATTCACCCTCTGGAATGAAGAAACTACTCCCCAAGGGGGTGTACCTTCTTGCTTCTGTCCTCGGAATTTTGCTTCTAGGAACAGCCTATTACATGGGTATGAGTGGACGAGCTTGGGAGAGTGTCATAACCATGGGCATCACTGTTTTCTTGGGGACTCTAGGAACTATCCTCCTCTTCTTTGGTATGCGTTTATTTATAGACTTTTTGGTCAAGCTTGGAAACAATCGAAAACTTCATGCCTATAATTTTAGACAGATTCAGGAATTAGTTATCCAGCGCTCAACTATACTGGCCATCTGCTCCCTCTTAATCTTCTCTGCCTTGTGCCTCTTTGGAGCAGGTGTGGCCATTGCAAGTGGCAATTCAGGCAATCAAACCCACGTATTTGATTATACATTTAGAGATAGCAAGCAGGATACAGATGAAAATCTTGATGTAAGTACAGTAAAAAAAGAGCTTGAAGCTGCTGGACTAGAATCACAGTTTTCAAAGATTCTGCAAATTAAAGTAGGCAAACCAAAAGAACTCGAGTCCGTGTCCTTTGAACAGTTCATCAAGGTATTGAAAGAGCAAAAAGAAAGTAAAAACAAGGAAGTCTTAGTCCATAATTTCCAGAAGTATATAAGTTGCCACCTTTTGCCACTCTCTGAATACAATGAGCTTAGAAAGGCTGCCAGTCTCCCTCCTCTAGAATTAACAAACAAGGAAGCCTACTTGTATATGGGGAAAGATTTTCTCCCAGATGAAAGTCTCGTCAACTCTGTTCTGAAAACAAATCCTCAAATCAAAGTCATGGGAAATGATGTAAAATTGATTGGCGAGGTGGAGTCTTTGCCAATCGTAACGGATCGTGAGATAACCCTCTCTGTCGCTCTCATAGTCCCAGATGAAGTCTTTATGAACTATACAGACGGTCGCTACTCGAACTATGTCAGCGGTATCTTAGCTCCTGAACTAGTCAAGGAAAAAGGCCTGATGAGAGCTATCTCAGATACCAATGAAAAGCTAAATCAAACCTCTCTTGGTTATGAAAGCTATATACAAAATATGGGAAGACAATTATTTTACATTATCTCTGCCAGCTATATCACCATCTATCTGGCTATCATCTTCCTTGTTGTCGCAAATACAATTATCGGCGTTCAGTTTTTGATGGGACAAAGACAATCCTACAGACGATACCAGACCTTAATCCATCTTGGAGCAAACTACGAAACTCTTTGTAAATCTTCAGAAAAACAAATCAATTGGTATTTTGGTCTACCAATAGCTCTTGCACTTATCAGTAGTAGCTTCGGAGTGAGCTCCCTCCTCACAGGAATAGTACCAGCCAGTGCAAGAATGGCCATGGGGCAGAAATTTATCACAGCCATGGTGATAATACTACTGTTAGCTGGATTTGAAGTCATCTATATAAGAATTGTAAAGAAAAATAGCAACAAGTACTTGTTGTCATTAATGGAACCCAAAAGAGATGAATAAGGTAGAATAAAATAGGAAAAGGAGGAGCCGATATGAAGCATATTCTGGTTATTGAAGACGAAGCCTTGATTCGAGATGAAATTGTCATTTTGTTAGAGAAAGCGGGTTATCAAGTTGATAAGTTGACTGACTTCAAAGATACAAGCCAGCAAGTATTGCAATACGATACGGATTTAATCATACTGGATTTGAATTTACCAGGAGAAACAGGTTTTCAAATTTGTAAAAATCTCAAGTCCAAACGCTCTGTGCCCATATTGGTTCTCACCTCCCGTGAACAACTAAAAGATGAGATTTACGCCCTAAAATTAGGGGCTGACGAGTACTTAACAAAACCTTTCAAGAAAGAAAGATTCTTGGCTCGTATAGAAAACATCTTGAAACGCTATGAAGGTAGACAAAATTTGCTTGAAAAAGATAATTTCCTGCTGGATAGAAATACCTATACTCTTTATATCAACGGACATTCGATTTTACTCCCTCAAAATCAAGGGAAATTGTTAGAAACATTATTAGTGGCAACTGATTCTGTCGTCACAAAAGAAGAACTAAGCATGAAACTGTGGAATACAACTGAGTTCATCGATGAAAATGCTCTACAAGTAAACATTGCAAGGCTGAAAAAGGTGATGAAACAGGTTGGCATTGCCCTTAAAGTCAAGTCCGTCAGAGGTATTGGTTACAAGCTAGAAGAGGTAAGTCCAGATGAAACATAATCTAAAATATCTAGCTAGTTATCTGCCTTGGTTACTTGTTCTCTTAGCATTTGATCTATTTACAGCTGTCCTGCTTTGGCTTTCAGATGTGAGAATGTTTCAAGCTCTCATCCTTCTCTATATTTTAGCCACCGTCCTGCTTTTTTTCATCCTATCTTTCTTACTTATAAGAAAAGAAAGAAAAAAAGCCGCTGCCTATAAATCCTTCATAGCCAATCCTAAGATCGATACTGAGCTTGAATTATTGAATTTATCAAGTGCCTCAGAGAAAGAAAGCATTGGAAAAATAGCAGATACACTTTATCAAAAGCAGGCTCAAATAGGAAAACTCAACTCATTACTAGCCGAGTACGAGGACTATGTTGAAAAATGGGCGCATGAGATTAAACTTCCTTTATCGCTTCTTTCCCTCCTTTTAGACAATCAAAGTGACCAACTACCTGAGGATACTGCTTTTAAATTGGACTATGTGAAAAATCAAATCCAAGGAAATGTATCACAGATCTTATTCTACTACAGGGTGAAAAGTGAGAAAAATGATTTTCTATTTGAAGACCTTGACCTAGAAGAGTGTATCCAAGATCTTTTGGAGAACTTTGATCCCTTGCTCAAAGAAAAGAATTTTACGATTAAGTTAGAGAACATACAAGGAATCTGCTACACCGATCAACGCAGTTTTGGATTTATCCTGTCTCAAATACTAGCCAACGCCCTTAAATATAGCTCTGACAAACCAGAACTCAAGATTTCTATGTCAAGTGACAAGGGGCGCAAAACCCTGATTATTTGTGATAATGGGTGTGGAGTTAAAGCTTGCGACCTCCCTCATATCTTTGAAAAAGGATTTACAGGTGATTCAGGAGAGACAAGGAAAAAATCAACAGGCATGGGTCTCTATCTTGTCAAACAATTAGCAGATGCTTTAAAAATCGACATCGTAGTAAAATCCGAATGGATGCATGGATTTGAAATCTCTCTTTCTATTTCGTAATTTTTCGATTAAGAAAATTGCCTAGTCATAGAAAGCACATATTTTATACAAAAAAGAAAGCTGTACTGACCCCCAAAAATTGAACAAATAATTATTGAAAGGATTTAGTTCTGTATTGCACAGGGCTAAGTCCTTTTAGTTTGACTTTAATTCGTTTGTTGTTTTAGTTCTGGAGAATAATAACGATTCATCCCTTTCTTGACGATATCTATGCCATAACGGTCAATTAATTTCATCATGTATTTTAGACCAGAAATATCCACACCAAATCTTTTCGAAAGCTTTTTGAAGCTTTGTCCTTGCTTTCTTAGTTCATAAATCTGAACTTTATCTTCATAATTCAATTTCATAATAAAACACCCCAAAAGTTAGATTTTTTCTGTCTAACTTTTGGGGTGCAGTTCAAATTTCTGATGGGATTTTAATATTTCATGATGATTCTTAGTAGAAAACTTTCGATAGATTCTAGCAATCGTTAAAAAGATAACGTAAAGTATACCTAAGATGGTTAAAACTATTTTTCCAGTACTCAATTCTGAACCGATTATCAATATATGAAAGAGAGGAGAGAGACCGGTACACACATATATCAAATAAGCAATAACATTTATTTCACCAATCCCAGCAATAAAATCTTTAAAATCTTTCATTTATCTTTTCCTACAATCTACTTTTAATTTAAGTTTATTATAAACTTCAGAAAATTAAAAGAATGTTCAGATTAAATTATCATTTTCCCAATATTATATACTAATGAATTCTGACAATCCTGGTGTTGAACTATAAAAAAAACAGTAAAACCGACTTGGTTCTACTGTCTTATTCTTAAAATGTCTGGCGTTTGGCTTTTCGCTCTGCACGTCCGCGAGCACGACCTTCTGCTCTCTTGGTTTTACGGCGTTTTTCATCGACGGCCCACTGGATTTTTTTCTTATAACCTGGTTTGACTTTTTTCTTTTTCTTTTTAACCAAGCCAATCATTTCGATGTCCAGTTTTTCCTGTTTCTTCTCACGATTAGCACGGCGGTCACGGTCATAAGTATCTTGGAATTCTCCGTCTTTGACCATCTTAGGCACAAACTTAATTCCTAATTTCTCTAACTCACGAATATCTGAGTCATCACTAGGCTGGTAAAGTGTAATGGCTGTTCCTGGTAAACCATTACGTCCAGTTCGTCCAACACGGTGGACAAAGAAGGACAAGTCTTGTGGAATAGCATCATTAATAACGTGACTGACACCTTCGATGTCAATCCCACGCGCTGCCAGGTCAGTTGCCACGATATACTCAAAATCAAGATTTTTGACCTGATTCATGATCCGTTTGCGTTCACGAGGAGCAATATCCCCATGAATCTTAGCAACCTTCAAGCCTTGGGCTGTTAGGTAGGTATGCAATTCATCCGCACGAGTTTTTGTATTGACAAAAATCATGGCGAGATATGGCTGCATGACTTGAGTCAATTCATAAATCTGGGCATTCTTATCACGACCTTTAGTCGAAATCAACCAGTTATCAATGGTATCTGAGATAACTGTTTTGGTCTTGATTTTTTCCATAACTGGATTAGACAAGTATTTTTTCAAGAATGGTTGCAGTTTTTGCGGAATAGTTGCTGAAAAGACCATAAACTGCAAGTCCTTGGGAAGGCTACCTGCAATCTTATCAACTGTTTCCAAGAATCCCATATCCAAGGTCATATCAGCTTCATCGACTACAAAGGTCTTAGCCTTGTGGATAGCCAAATCACCCGATTTTACCAAATCATAGATACGACCTGGTGTTCCGATAACAATATGGGGCTGGTTGCTTGCCAGTTTTTCAATCTGACGCGCCTTGTCTGTCCCACCCACATAGTTGGCAACACGAATTTCAACTTCTGAATGTGCTGCAATCTGGCGAGCCGCTTGGTAAATCTGAGTTGCTAACTCACGACTAGGAGCTGTGATAACTGCCTGTACACTGTCGCTCTCTTCATCCAACTGTTGGAAAATTGGAAGCAAGAAAGTATGAGTCTTCCCTGAACCTGTTTTTGATTCACCAACCAAGTCTCGACCAGCCAAGACAATAGGAATCAACTTATCCTGCACCTCGGTAGGAGTCGTAAACTTCAACTCCTCCAAAGCTTCTTCTATATATTTTTTAAACTTAAATTTCGTAAATGACATAATATCCTCGATTCTATCTATCTACTCATTATACCACATTTTGATGCATTTCAGTTAAACTTTCAATTTAGATTAACCCACGAAAATTTCAAAATATAGACAAATAAAGACAAGAAAAATACTCTCTGTCCATCATAAACAGAGAGTATCGCTTTTTTATTTAAGATCCCATTCTTTCATTAGCCAATCACAAAACTGTTGATAGCGTTGGTCGAGAGCTTCATGATGCCCATATGCATCAAAGGTGGAATATGTTGAGGGAACTGCTTCTGAAATCAGATCATGAAGTTCCCTTGCAAAAAGAGGAGCCTTAGACAGACGGTTGGAATGATTGGAACCTTCTGTCTGACCATTTTGCAGATAAATAAGGCTTTGGCTCTGCATCAAAGTATGTTCCCTGCAAAAGTCTATAAATTCTGGATACCAGAAAGAACCACAGATAGAAAAGATACAGGTCACAGGAAGATGACTACTATAGAGACTATAAACAGCTGCAAGACCGCCCAGTGAATAGCCACCATAAGCAATCCTACTTTCATCAATCAAGTAATCCTTTTTCAGAGTTGTTAGAATTCCTTGAAAGAGCTTCTGATGGTAGTCGTCTCCCTTCCCACCGAAATCTGGCGCCCCTTCTTTCAACGCACTAGCTTTCCAAGGTGTAAAGTCATCCAGACGATTTTCTGGGATCAAACCCACCAAAATCACAGATTGGGACAGGTCTGACAAATAATCTAGTTCCCCATCGTTTAAGAGCACAACTGGGTAGGCTTGTTTAGAGTCATAGTTTGAAGGAAGACTGACTTTAACACGAATCCCTTCCCAGTTAAACTCCTTATTTCTTGATAAAGTCATTGATTTTTTCAAGGGAATCAATCACTGCTGGACCGTAGTCCATCAACTCATCGTAAGAGATGGTCATGATTTTTTGATTCTTGATTGCTGGTACATTTTCCAAAACAGCATTTGCCTTCATCAAATCCACTGCTTTTTCATCCAATTTTTGATTGCGGTCGCTGGTTACATAGATAATCAACTCTGGATCCATTGATACTAGATTTTCTAAAGTCAAACCAGATGTTCCTGTTGCGACATTTGTGTAACCAAGTTGGTTGAGCAAACTTTCTTGAAGGGCTGACTTGTAGGCACCAAAGGTTTCGTCGTTATAAGCAACCATAATCAAAGCTTTTTTCTTTTCACCCTGTGTTTCTGGATTGGCTTTTTTAACCGCATCGATTTTAGCTTGCAATTGCTCTGCGTATTGGTTTGCCTTGTCTTGGACATTGAAAATGGTACCAAGATTCTTCACATCTTCTACGATATTTCCCAAATCCTGTTGGATATTTGAAAGTGAGGCTTTTTGCGTATAAACAGGGATTTTATTTTCATTCCAAGCACTGATAGTCCCCATTGACTTTTCAGAAAACATCATGTTGCGTCCCATCAAGGCGTCTGGTTCATAAGAAAGAACCGTTTCTTGTGAGACTGATTTTTTATCCCCAATATGAGGGATGGCTTCAATGGCATCCTTGTATTTACCAGTTACTGCATTATCAGGATTAAGCATACCGGCAATTTTATCCTTCAAACCGAGTTCAAGTAGGATTTCAGTTGTTGAAAGATTGTTGGTGATGACCTTTTCAGGTGCCTTTTCAAAAACTTGTTCGACTTCATTTCCTTTGGCATCATAAGTTTTGATGGTTACAGGATAGTTGGTTTCTGTAGTAGATTTTTGACTTGTCTCTGCGCTTGATTGTGTGGTAGCTTTTTCTGTTGAACTATTGCCACAAGCTGCTAAAGTTAAGGTAGCTACTGTTAGGAGCAAAATACTGAGTGATTTTTTCATGTTTGTTTTCCTTTTCATTTTTTATAAATAGTGAATCATGGCTTGCTGGTCTTCCGTCCAAGTAACCCTACTTTGGACACCATATACAGCCTGCAAAGACTCAGGAGTGATGGTCTCTCTTGGAGTCCCTTGGTAAACAATTTCTCCTTCTTTCATCAGATAGAGATAGTCTGAATAACGACAAGCCAGCTGAATATCGTGTAGGACTGCTAGTACATTGATATTGAGATGTTTGACAATGGTTAACAAGTCTAGCTGGTACTTGATATCTAAATGATTGGTTGGTTCATCCAAGAGCAAGAGTGTCGGTTCTTGTGCCAAGGCACGTGCCAATAAAACCCGTTGCTTCTCTCCTCCTGACAAAGAAGAGTAGAGTCGATTTCTCTTTTCGAACATATCTACCTTGATCAGAGCATCCTCAACCAAGGCAAAGTCTTTTTCTTTTTCCTTTTGTAAGAAAGAGAGATGGGGTGTTCTGCCCAGCATGACGATTTCCTCAACCTTACAATCAAATTGTAACTGATTAAACTGCGTGACGACTGCCATCTGCTTTGCCGTTTCCTTGATGCTCATTTGTTCCAAGGGTTTTCCATCTAGAGAAATCAAGCCTTGATCAGGCTTTTCCTGACGATAGAGAAGTTTCAGTAGGCTAGTTTTCCCACTTCCATTGGGTCCCAAAATTGTATGAAATTGCTTGCCCTCCAGTTTGAGCGACACTCCTTTGAGAATTTTTTTCTCTCCGATTCCAAAGTGAATATCCTGGCACATTAAGTCCATATCAGACCTTCACCTCCCCTCGTCTATTTCCAACCATGTAGATAAAGAAAGGGGCACCTACTAGAGCTGTAAAAATCCCAATCGGCAGCTCAGCATTTTGAATCAAGACACGAGCAAGAACATCTGCCCAGATAACAAAGAGGGCGCCGAGCAAGGTTGCTATCGGAAAAAGCCTTCTGTAATTAGTACCAACCAAGCTTCGTGCCAAATGAGGTGTAATCAGACCGACAAAACCAATAATCCCACAGGTCGATACCAAGATTGCTGTCATTATAGCCACAATCGTCACATAGAGATACCAGTAAAAACGTAGGGGAATCCCTAAGGTCAAAGCCGCCTCATCACCCATCATCATGGCATTAAAAACACGATATTGAGTAGAGAAAAATAAAAAAGCAATTCCCACGATTATAGTTGGCAAGGTTAAGTGAGCCCAGGAAGTTCCCGCTAAAGAACCCATGGTCCAAAACTTGATGGTCATGACACTATCAGCATTAGCGCCAATTGAGATAATAAAGTTTGAAAAAGCCAAAAATAGTGCATTCACAACTGTCCCTGATAAAATCAGGCTTGAAGTTGTCATTCTACCTTGCATGGAAGCAATCAGAAGGACTGCAACTGTTGCCACAAGCGCTCCAATGAAAGAGCCAAGACCAATCATGATCTTAAATCCGAGAATGATGCTCAAAGTCGCACCAAAGGTTGCCCCAGCTGAAATTCCTAAAACATAAGGTTCTGCGATTGGATTATTGACTGTTGACTGCATGACGCTACCACACATGGAAAGGCCTGCACCAACTATCAAACCAAGAAAAACCCGTGGTAATCTCATATTCCAAACAATAGCAAGTGTAGACTTCGAAAGGTCTCCTATATCCAAAGGGGCCCCCATCTTACTTAAAATAATTCTATAAGTATCACTCAAGCTAATCTGAACAGACCCCATAGAAACAGCTAAAAATAGAGAGACTCCCAAAGCTCCGAGCAACAGAGATAGGAGAAAAACATATCGCAGGTTTTGATGGCTTCCAGAAGATTTGGAAATCATGAAACCCTCCCTTAATAAAATTAAAAATTTAGACAATTTTCATAAATAGTATACCACATTTCCAAGGCAGGAACAAGGCTAGAAAGATACAGATAAAAAGACTGTTGAAATTAGAGAGCTGATTGAGCTCAGGCTAAAATCCTAATGCAACTAAAAAATCTCCCCGAAGGGAGAAGATCTGGTTTATTTTACCTTACAGTGCTAGGAACCGTAACCGAAGATTATACTTGAGTATATCGAGGTAAGGTGACGAAAATAAAAAAAGACTACTCAATCGAGTAGCCTTATGTTCAAGATATGCTCAATTGAACACGGCATTAGCACTTGGCAAAAACAAAAAGCCCTCTGAAGTCAGAGAACTCATTTGAGCTCGGGCTAAAATCCTAGGGGAAAAGATGAAACTCCTTGTGTTCATCGAACACTGTGTCCTTTCCCTATTTTCATACGGATTTTTAACGCCCTTAGCATCATGATTCTTGCTGGATAAAACGTTGGTAGACTAGGCGGCAAGCCGAAGATTGTACAAAAATTTTAGTGAAACAAAAAAATCTCCCCGAAGGGAGACATAACTGGTTTATTTTACCTTATAGTGCTAGGAACCGTAACCGAAGATTATACTTGAGTATATCGAGGTAAGGTGACAACGCAATGTAAGTGGAAAATAAAGCAGATTAGCGACGAAGTCCAAGAGAGTTGATCAACTCACGGTAACGGTTAACGTCGTTTTTACGCAAGTATGCAAGCAAGTTACGACGGCGACCGATTTTCTTCATCAATCCACGGTAAGTAGCGTGGTCTTTTTTGTGTTGTTTGATGTGTTCGTTAAGGTGGTTGATTTCCCAAGTAAGGACAGCA
>NZ_JAWERU010000016.1:0-55837 GCF_032481935.1 Streptococcus sp. | reverse complement strand
TGTATCACACCGTTCAGGTGAAACTGAAGATTCAACAATCGCTGACATCGCAGTTGCAACTAACGCAGGACAAATCAAGACTGGTTCACTTTCACGTACTGACCGTATCGCTAAATACAACCAATTGCTTCGTATCGAAGATCAACTTGGTGAAGTAGCTGAATACCGTGGATTGAAATCATTCTACAACCTTAAGAAATAAAATAGTTCAGTGAACTATTTTATCCCGAACCTTGAAACTCAAAAGTTCGGCTCTTGATTAAACAAGATTTAAGCCCCTCGGATTTTATCCGAAGGGCTTTTTTTCTGTTCAGGGGGCAAAAATATTAAGAAATAATTTCGCACATAAATTCCCTGTATTTTCACTATTCTAGGTGGAAATTAAAGATTTTTAAGCATATTTTTGGTATAATAATACCCAGGAAAAGCTAGAGAAAAGAAGGAGGTAGAGATGGAAAAGTATTTATCGGTTACAACTTTGACTAAGTATTTAAAAATGAAATTCGATAAAGACCCCTACTTGGAACGGGTCTATTTAACTGGTCAAGTCTCTAACTTCCGCAAGCGTCCAACGCATCAGTATTTTTCTCTTAAAGATGACCGAGCGGTTATTCAGGCGACAATTTGGTCGGGGGTCTACCAACGTTTGGGATTTGATTTGGAAGAAGGGATGAAGATCAATGTGGTTGGTCGTGTCCAAGTCTATGAGCCAAGTGGAAGTTATTCGATTATCATTGAAAAAGCTGAACCAGATGGTGTTGGTGCCTTGGCTATCCAATTTGAACAACTTAAGAAGAAACTGGCAGAAGAAGGTTTGTTTCAAGAGCGATTTAAACAATCTTTACCACAATTTTCAAAAAAAATAGGTGTGGCGACCAGTCGAAGTGGTGCTGTTATCCAAGATATCATCACTACAGTCAGTAGACGTTTCCCTGGTGTGGAAATTGTCTTATATCCTACTAAAGTTCAAGGTGAGGGTGCTGCAGAGGAAATTGCTCGTAATATAACTCGAGCCAATGAACGCGATGACTTAGATGTACTGATTATCGGCCGTGGGGGAGGTTCCATTGAAGATCTTTGGGCCTTTAACGAAGAAATTGTAGTTCGAGCAATTTTTGAATCTCGTTTACCGATTATTTCGAGTGTAGGTCATGAAACAGATGTCACCTTGGCTGATTTTGTTGCTGACAAGAGAGCGGCAACGCCGACAGCTGCTGCTGAACTCGCTACACCAGTAACTAAGTTAGATCTTTTGACCTATCTTCAGAATCAAGAAAAACGCATGACTACAGCAGTTAAGTATAGTTTGTCAAAGAAACAAGAAGCTTTGAGAATCCTCTGTCAATCGGTCATCTTCAGACAACCAGAGCGTTTATATGACGGCTATCTACAACGCTTAGATCAGTTACAGCTGCGGCTGAAGCAAGGACTGAATGCTGAATTGGTTCAAAATCAACAAAAGGTGCAAGAACAAGTCCACCGTTTGGAACAATTATCACCAATTATTAAAATCCAGCGTTATCAGGATCATATCCAGCAATTAAAGAAACTTCTGCGTAGCCAGATGGCTGTGACCTATGATGCAAAAGTAGCAGAAGTAAAACGCCTATCAGAAGCTCTCCTTATGCTAGATACTAGTCGAATCGTAGCAAGGGGTTATGCTATCGTCAAGAAAGGCGAAGTAGTCGTCGCTTCGGTGAAAGATTTGAAAGAAAATGACCAAGTATCACTGTTGATGCGGGACGGTCAAGTAGAATTAGAGGTAAGAGATGTCAAAACAAAAGAAATTTGAGGAAAATCTAGCAGAGCTTGAGACTATTGTTCAAAGCTTAGAAAATGGTGAAATTGCTTTGGAAGATGCTATTTCAGCTTTTCAAAAAGGAATGCTCTTGTCCAAAGAATTGCAGGCAACACTTGATAAGGCTGAAAAGACCTTGGTCAAGGTGATGCAAGAAGATGGAACAGAAAGTGAACTGGTATGAACAAGCAGGAAAAACTAGCTTTGGTCGAGTCAGCTCTTGAAGACTTTTATGGCAACCAACAATTTGCGTCCAGTTTAAGAGAAGCTGTTCTTTATTCCATACATGCAGGTGGAAAAAGGATTCGTCCTTATTTGCTTTTAGAAGTTTTGGACTCCTTGCAAGTGCCTATTACTCAGGAACATGCTCAAGTTGCAGCGGCACTAGAAATGATTCATACAGGAAGTTTGATCCATGATGATCTACCTGCTATGGATAATGATGATTATCGCCGAGGACGTTTGACCAATCATAAGGTGTATGGTGAAGCTCTAGCTATTTTAGCAGGGGATGCGCTTTTTTTGGATCCCTATGCTTTAATTGCTCAAACTGATTTGTCTAGTCAAACCAAGGTAGATTTAATATCTAATTTATCCCTTGCTTCTGGAAGTATGGGAATGGTAGCTGGTCAAGTGTTAGATATGGAAGGCGAAGGAAAACACTTGAATTTAGAGGAACTTCAGACTATCCATGCTAATAAAACGGGTAAACTTTTAGCTTTTCCTTTCCAAGCGGCTGGTATCATTGCTGAATTGGATGAAAATCTTCAGAAGCAGCTTAAAACAGTTGGCGAGTTGATTGGCCTGGCTTTCCAAGTGAGAGATGATGTGCTTGATGTTACCGCTAGCTTTGAGGAAATTGGAAAAACACCCCAGAAAGATTTGCAAGCCGAGAAGTCAACCTATCCTGCATTGTTGGGATTAGATCAGGCGATAGCATTTTGCAATCAAACCTTGGATCAAGCTACTGCGAAACTAGAAGAAATTAGCCAAGTCGTGAGCTTTGATAAGGAACCAATTTTGAAAATAGTAGAAAGTTTGAGAATCAATGGCTAAGGAAAGAGTAGATGTACTAGCTTACAAACAAGGTTTATTTGAAACGAGAGAACAAGCCAAACGAGGTGTTATGGCAGGTTTGGTAGTCGCTGTTTTAAATGGCGAACGATTTGATAAACCAGGAGAAAAAATTCCTGATGATACAGAGTTGAAACTCAAGGGTGAGAAACTTAAGTATGTCAGTCGTGGTGGCTTGAAACTTGAGAAGGCGCTAGATATTTTTGGTCTATCAGTTGAGGGACAAACGACCATTGATATCGGAGCTTCAACTGGAGGTTTTACGGATGTCATGTTGCAAAATGGTGCTAAACAAGTTTTTGCAGTTGATGTTGGTACTAACCAACTGGCATGGAAATTACGTCAAGACCCTCGTGTTGTCAGTATGGAGCAGTTTAATTTCCGTTATGCTACAAAGACCGACTTTGAACAGGAACCAAGTTTCGCAAGTATCGATGTCAGTTTTATTTCCTTAGGCCTTATTTTGCCAGCTTTGCACCGAGTTTTAGCTGATCAAGGTCAGGTTGTAGCTTTAGTTAAGCCTCAATTTGAGGCTGGTCGAGAACAGATTGGTAAAAATGGAATTATCAGAGATGCCAAAGTTCACCAAAATGTTTTAGAATCAGTTACTAAAATGGCAGTTGATGAAGGATTTTCAGTCTTAGGATTGGACTATTCTCCTATTCAAGGTGGTCATGGGAATATCGAGTTTTTGGCCTATTTGCGAAAAGAAGATCACGCAATCAATCAGGTTACTTCTAAAATAGAAAAAGTTGTAGAGAGAGCACATAGAGAGTTTAAAGATGAATAAAAAAGAGAGACTTGAGAAGATTAGAAGATTTGTTACAGATTATCAAATCGGCACCCAGGAAGAAATCGTTGAACACTTGAGAGAAGCGGGTATCTCTGCTACTCAAGCAACAGTCTCCCGAGATATTAAAGAATTAGGTATTGTAAAAATTCCATTGAAAGACAATACTTACATCTATGAATTACCAAAATCAATCGTTAGAAGCTTGCAGTTGGCAGAAAATAATATTATTCATGCTGAGCGCATGGGGCATATGATCAATTTGCAAGTCATTCCAGGGAATACTATTTTCGTCAAGAGTCAGTTGACGACTGTTTTTTCTGACCAAATTTTTAGCTGTATTGCTGATGATAATTCCATCTTGATGGTATTGAGAAGTGAAGAAACAGCCAAGGATATTTTTGAGCAAGTTAAAAATTGGTAGGATTATATGTTACTGGAAATTTCGATTAAAAATTTTGCTATCATCGAATCAATTTCTTTGAACTTTGAACAAGGGATGACTGTTTTAACTGGTGAAACAGGTGCGGGTAAATCAATCATTATTGACGCTATGAATATGATGTTAGGAGCCAGAGCTACAACAGAAGTCATTCGTCATGGCGCTCCAAAAGCGGAAATTGAAGGTCTTTTTTCAATTGAAAGTAATCGCGCACTAGAAGAAATTTTTGATGAACAAGGATTAGAATTAAGTGATGAAATCATTATTCGTCGCGAAATTTTACAAAACGGTCGGAGCATCAGTCGTGTCAATGGACAGATGGTTAATCTTTCAGTATTAAGGACGATTGGTCAACAGCTAGTTGATATCCATGGTCAACATGACCAAGAGGAGTTAATGCGCCCACATCGACATATCCAGATGTTGGATGAGTTTGGGGATGCCTCTTTCTTTGAATTAAAAGAAGCCTATCAGATGAGCTTTGATAACTACCGCCGTATGCGCAAGCAAGTGCTTGACATCAAAAAAAATCAGCAGGAACACAAGGCTCGAATTGAAATGTTGGAATTTCAGATGGCTGAGATTGAAGCAGCTAATTTGAAAGCGGGTGAAGATATTGCCCTTAATCAAGAAAGAGACAAACTTCTTAATCATAAACATATCGCCGATACTTTAACAAATGCTTATGGTATGCTTGATAATGAAGAATTTTCAAGCCTTGCAAATGTTCGTTCGGCCATGAATGATATGGAAAGTCTTGAAGAGTTCGATCCAGAGTATCGTGAGATTTCAAACTCCCTTTCTGAATCCTATTATGTTCTAGAAGATATCACCAAGCGCTTGGAATCCATTATTGATGGTTTAGATTTTGATGGGAATCGTCTGATGCAGGTTGAAAGCCGACTAGATTTAATTCACACCATTACCCGTAAGTATGGTGGTAGTGTGGATGATGTCCTTGAATACTTTGCCAAGATTACAGACGAATACAATCTTCTAACAGGAAATAATCTATCTTCTGAAGATATGGAAATCGAACTCAAGAAACTTGAAAAAAATCTTGTGGATCTAGCAGGTCAAGTTGCTCAAGCTCGCCATAAAATAGCGCAGAACTTAGAAGCTGAAATCAAGCAAGAATTGCAAGACCTATACATGGAGAAAGCACAATTTCAAGTTCGTTTTAGTCAAGGAAAATTCAGTCGCGAAGGTAATGAGAGTGTTGAATTTTACATTTCAACCAACCCTGGAGAAGATTTTAAACCATTAGTAAAAGTAGCTTCTGGTGGAGAGTTGTCTCGTTTGATGTTAGCTATCAAGTCCGCTTTTTCTCGTAAGGAAGGCAAGACCAGTATCGTCTTTGATGAGGTGGATACGGGAGTTTCAGGTCGTGTAGCTCAAGCCATTGCACAAAAGATTCATAAAATTGGACAGCACGGTCAAGTATTAGCTATTTCTCACCTTCCGCAAGTTATTGCGATTGCAGATTATCAGTTCTTCATCGAAAAGATTAGCAATGAACATTCGACTGTTTCAACAGTTCGCTTGCTAACAGTTGAAGAAAGGATTGAAGAAGTCGCTAAGATGTTGGCAGGTGAAAATGTAACTGAAGCAGCACTTAGTCAAGCGCGAGAATTATTGCAAAGTAAGGAGAAATAAATGACAGACTATTATGTAATTGGTGATGTCCACGGAAAAGCTGGAATGTTAGAAGACTTACTTAAAACATGGGATGGCAAGACTCAATTACTTTTTCTTGGAGATTTGATTGATAGAGGAGAAGATAGCCGCCGTGTTCTTGAAATGGTCAAGGATTTAGTAGATAACCAAGGAGCTATCTGCTTATCAGGGAACCACGAGTATATGTTTTTAACTTGGTTGGATAATCCTGAAGAAAGCTATGACCACTATCGTCGTAATGGTGGGGATACAACCATTAATTCCATTTTAGGCCGTCCACTAGATGCACCAGTAGATGGAGTAGCAGATGCTAAGCGTGTTGAAACGGAAGCAGCCGACTTAGTGGATTTTATCCGTCAGATGCCTTTTGTGATTGAAACAGATAAGTATATCTTTGTTCATGCCGGTATTGATTTGACTTTGGATGATTGGCATGATACTACCGATTATAAGAAGGTATGGCTCAGAAAACCATTCCACGAAGCAGCCAATCATACTGGAAAAACCATTGTCTTTGGACATACACCAGTCTATGGTTTGTTGGATCAAAAACCTGGTACATCTGAACTTTGGATGACAGAAGACGGTAAGATTGGAATGGATGGAGGAGCTGTTTACGGTGGTGTCCTTCACGGTATTGTCTTTACCGACCAAGGTATGACAGAACATTACTTCATTGAAAATGACGGCTTTGTTGCTGAAGATTAGTACTCCTAACAGGGTATGGTCTTGTCAAAATGTTAAAAACAATTTATAATTAATAGATACCCTGAAAGGAAGAGAATGATGAACTTAGAAGAATTGAAAAAACGACAGGAGAAGATTCGTAACTTCTCTATTATCGCCCATATTGACCATGGAAAGTCAACACTAGCAGACCGTATTTTGGAAAAGACAGAGACAGTTTCCAGTCGTGAAATGCAGGCCCAACTATTAGATAGTATGGACCTTGAACGTGAACGTGGAATTACTATCAAGCTTAATGCTATCGAGCTTAATTATACGGCTAAGGATGGTGAGACTTATATCTTCCACTTGATTGACACACCTGGACACGTGGACTTCACTTATGAGGTATCACGTTCCCTAGCTGCCTGTGAAGGTGCTATTTTGGTCGTTGATGCTGCCCAAGGGATTGAGGCTCAAACACTGGCAAACGTCTATCTTGCCTTGGATAATGATTTGGAAATCCTTCCAGTTATCAATAAGATTGACCTACCAGCAGCAGATCCAGAGCGCGTGCGTACAGAAATCGAAGATGTCATTGGTCTAGACGCTAGCGAAGCAGTATTGGCTTCAGCCAAGGCGGGTATCGGTATCGAAGAAATTCTCGAGCAAATTGTCGAAAAAGTTCCAGCCCCAACTGGTGACGTGTCAGCACCATTGAAAGCCTTGATTTTCGACTCAGTATACGATGCCTATCGTGGAGTTATCCTCCAAGTTCGTGTCATGGATGGAGTAGTCAAACCTGGTGATAAGATTCAGCTCATGAGCAATGGTAAGACCTTCGATGTAACTGAAGTCGGAATTTTCACTCCTAAAGCAGTTGGGCGTGACTTCCTAGCAACGGGTGACGTTGGTTATATCGCGGCTTCTATCAAGACTGTTCAGGACACACGTGTCGGTGATACAGTAACCTTGGCGACAAATCCAGCGACTGAACCACTTTCAGGATACAAGCAGATGAATCCAATGGTTTTCGCAGGTCTCTATCCAATCGAGTCAAATAAATACAACGATCTTCGTGAAGCTCTTGAAAAATTGCAACTGAATGATGCTAGCTTGCAGTTTGAACCAGAAACATCCCAGGCTCTTGGATTTGGTTTCCGTTGTGGTTTCCTTGGACTTCTTCATATGGATGTTATTCAGGAACGTTTGGAACGTGAGTTTAACATCGACCTCATCATGACAGCTCCGTCTGTTATCTACAAGGTTAATCAGACTGATGGTGAGTCTATGGATGTGTCTAACCCATCCGAGTTTCCTGATCCTACAAAGATTGCAACTATCGAAGAACCTTATGTTAAGGCGCAAATCATGGTACCGCAAGAATTCGTCGGAGCAGTAATGGAATTAGCTCAGCGCAAACGTGGTGACTTTGTGACCATGGATTATATCGATGACAATCGTGTTAATGTTATCTATCAAATCCCACTAGCTGAGATTGTCTTTGACTTCTTTGATAAGCTCAAATCTTCAACACGTGGTTATGCAAGTTTTGACTACGAGTTGTCAGAGTATCGTCCATCTAAGCTGGTGAAAATGGATATCCTTCTTAATGGTGATAAGGTGGATGCTCTTAGCTTTATTGTTCACAAGGACTTTGCCTACGAACGTGGGAAACTCATCGTTGATAAGCTCAAGAAAATCATTCCTCGTCAACAGTTTGAGGTACCGATTCAGGCAGCTATTGGACATAAGATTGTGGCTCGTACAGATATTAAAGCCCTTCGTAAGAACGTTCTTGCCAAGTGTTATGGTGGTGACGTTTCTCGTAAACGTAAACTCCTTGAAAAACAAAAAGCTGGTAAGAAACGTATGAAAGCTATCGGTTCTGTAGAAGTACCACAAGAAGCTTTCCTCAGTGTCTTGAGTATGGATGAAGAATAGTCGCTATGTGAGAATAGCATTGATTTTAAGAAATCGATCAGTTGATTTAGATTGAAGAAAAGTCCATTTCGGACAATTTTCTTCAATCTTTTTCTTTGATTTGAATCACACGGTTACTTTTGTAAAGTGCCAAAATACAGTAATTTTTTGACACTTTTCCCTTCATACTTTAAAATAGAAGTGAAAGGAGAGTTATCATGAAAAAAATAATAACTTTATCTACACTTTTACTTTGTAGTCTTAGTCTAATTGCTTGTAGCAATTCAGAGAAGACAAATGAAGTAAAGACAGAAGCCTCTTCTAGTGTTCAAGAAGTTTCAAGTCAAGAGCCTAGTTCATCGCAAAAGCAGACGGAAGAAACTCAAATAGTTGGATCTGATGATTATGGATATGTGAAAATTCCTAAATCATGGGTTCATTTCAAAGAAATTGAAGGTGGAGATGACATTCAGTATTGTGATGGGACGGATGTCAATATTGTAACTCTCAATACCTTTAAACCAGAGCAGTTTGGTATTAGTGAAAGTGAATATGCAGCGCTTGAAACTGTTCAAATTTCAACTAGCATTTATGAATCTAAACAGAAAAGTCAAGACTTTTCCAAGGTATGGGGGTCAAAATCAACTATCGGAGGCTATGAGGCCTATGTAGTAAACTGTATTGCTAAGAATGGTAAATATCTAATTATCTGGGTATTTAAATCAGATGATGGGAAGTTTAGATATGTTTCTCTGGAAGGTGTTCCAGAGGTATTAAAAAATCTCCTTCCAATGGTGGAAGAAAGTTGGACCAATAAAAAGAGTTAATATCGTGAAAACAGGAGTCATTCCTGTTTTTTTTTATTATACTTATTAAGAAAATTATAAAAATATGTTTGAAATCATTAAATGTTTAATTCGTAAACAAAAAAAATAAAAATCAAACAAAATACAACAAAAGACATTGACAACGGTTTCATATAGTGTTATACTTGTACCATAAAAGTTAAATATGAAGGGAGAAGGTCATGGGATTAGATCATTTCTTTGACAAAGACTTAGTCTTTTGCTTAGAAGCAGATAATCAAGAGCAACTTTTCGATCAAGTTGCAACCCTATTGGAAGAAAAGAAAGTTGTTACGGATACCTATCGATCGGCCTTGATTGAACGTGAAAAATCATTCCCAACTGGTTTGGATATGGAGTTTTTAGGGAAGGACTTGCCTAACGTAGCTATCCCTCATACTGATACAATTCATAATCTAACTGAAAATGTTGTCGTGGTTCGTCTGGAAAAACCAGTAACGTTCCACAATATGATTGCACCTGATAAGGAAGTAGAAGTATCATTACTCTTCTTTATCATCAACAATTCAAGTTCAAGTCAAACAAATATACTTGCACAGTTGATGGACTTCTTTACAGGCAATGGTCATCTTGAAGCGCTGTCTAAGATTACGGAACCTGAAGCTTTGTTCCAATATATCTCAGAAGCGACTGCTTAATTTGTTAATAATTTTTATATAAAAACGGAGGAAATCCAAATGATTAAAATTCTTGCTGCTTGTGGTGCAGGTGTTAACTCAAGCCACCAAATTAAAAGTGCTCTTGAAGAAGAACTTTCTAACCGTGGGTACGATGTTCAATGTGATGCCGTTATGGTAAAAGATGTCAATGAAGACTTGATTAAAGGTTATGATATCTTCACACCAATCGCTGCTACTGATTTAGGTTTTGAACCAGGTATCCCAGTTGTTGAAGCAGGACCAATCTTGTTCCGTATTCCAGCTATGAGTGCTCCAGTTTATGACAATATTGAAGCAGCTATCAAAGAACATGGTCTAAGCTAATTATTAATTTGTAAATATTCCATAAAAATAAAGGGAGGAAAATTATGGATATCATTATCGACCTAGCCAATAAGGTCTTCAAACCTATCTTGGAGATGGGTGGACCAATCATCATGCTGATCATTTTGACAGTATTGGCTCTACTTTTTGGAGTGAAATTCTCCAAAGCGCTTGAAGGTGGTATCAAACTTGCCATCGCTCTTACTGGTATCGGTGCTATCATCGGTATGTTAAATGGTGCTTTCTCAGCATCACTTGCAAAATTCGTTGAAAACACTGGTATTCAATTGAATATTACCGACGTTGGTTGGGCACCACTTGCTACAATCACTTGGGGTTCAGCTTGGACACTTTACTTCTTGCTTGTGATGTTGATCGTCAACATTGTCATGCTTGCAATGAAGAAAACTGATACACTTGACGTCGATATCTTTGATATCTGGCACTTGTCTATCACAGGTCTTTTGATCAAATGGTACGCTGACAACAATGGAGTTAGCCAAGGAGTTTCACTCTTCATCGCGACTGCAGCAGTTGTTCTTGTTGGGGTTCTTAAAATCATCAACTCTGACTTGATGAAACCAACATTTGATGACCTTCTTAACGCACCAAGTTCATCACCAATGACTTCAACTCACATGAACTACATGATGAACCCAGTTATCATGGTTTTGGATAAGATTTTTGATAAACTCTTCCCAGGTCTTGATAAATACGACTTTGATGCTGCTAAATTGAATAAACGAATCGGTTTCTGGGGATCTAAATTCTTCATCGGTTTCATCCTTGGTATCGTTATCGGTTTGATGGGAACTCCACATCCAGTTCCTGGTGTTGAAGGTGCTGATAAATGGGAACTTGTTATTAAAGGTTGGTTGTCACTTGGTTTGACTGCCGGTGTCTGCTTGGAGCTCTTCTCATTGATCGGTTCATGGTTTATCGCAGCCGTAGAACCACTTTCACAAGGTATTACAAACGTTGCTACTAAACGTCTTCAAGGACGTAAATTCAACATTGGTCTTGACTGGCCATTTATCGCTGGTCGTGCTGAAATCTGGGCTTGTGCCAACGTACTTGCACCAATCATGTTGGTTGAAGCAGTGCTTCTTTCAAATGTCGGAAATGGTATCTTGCCACTTGCTGGTATCATCGCAATGGGTGTGACTCCAGCTCTCTTGGTAGTTACTCGTGGTAAATTGCTCCGTATGATTATCTTCGGAACACTCTTGTTGCCACTCTTCCTTCTTTCAGGTACACTTATCGCACCATTTGCAACAGAACTTGCTAAAGGTGTAGGTGCCTTCCCAGAAGGTGTAAGCCAAACTCAATTAATTACTCACTCAACTCTTGAAGGACCAATCGAAAAACTATTTGGTTGGGCAATTGGTAACGCTACAACTGGTGATATCAAAGCTATCCTTGGCGCATTAGTATTCCTAGTATTCTACGTTGGTATCTTTGCATGGTACAGAAAACAAATGATCAAACGTAATGAAGAATACGCAGCAAACGCAAAATAATTCGCTCCTAAAAATGTAAATTGTAAAAACTAGGTTGTCAGTTTCCAAATCTGGAGTCGACAGCCTAGTTTTTTTAAGCCTAAATAAATGAAGGTAATTCTAATGATTGAATTAAAAACAGAACAGTTAAGTGTGCAGTTTCAAACTTTTGGTGGTGCACTTTCTTCAATAAAAGACAAAGATGGAATTGAGTATTTGTGGCAGGGAGATCCAACTTACTGGAGTGGACAAGCACCTGTTTTATTTCCAATTTGTGGATCCGTTAGAAATGATACTGTCTTATATCATCAAGAAGATGGTAGTCAAGTAAAAGGTAAAATTCCACGTCATGGTTTGGTTCGAAAAAAAGAATTTGAATTAGTAGAACAAACAGAGAATTCTGTCACTTTTGCTATCGAAGATGACCAAGAAATGTATGAGAACTATCCCTATCATTTTCGCCTAGAAATAACTTATACTGTTACTGGAATGACTATTCGTACACAGTATAAAGTTACCAATAAGGAAACAGATAAGAAAATGCCTTACTTTATTGGTGGACATCCAGGCTTTAATTGTCCTTTATTTGATGATGAAGCTTATGAAGACTACTATCTTGAGTTTGAAAAAGCTGAAACTTGTACAGTTCCAAAACCATTCCCAGAAACAGGGATGTTAGATTTTCAAGATAGAAGTAGCTGGTTAAAAGAGCAAAAAGAATTGGATCTAAACTATGATTTCTTTAGCTATGATGCTGTGACTTTAGATGAGTTAGCCTCTCGCTCTGTTTCCTTACGGTCACGTAAGCATGATAAGGGATTAAAACTAGACTTTAAAGAGTTTCCAAACCTCATCGTTTGGTCAACGCTTAATAAAGGTCCCTTCCTTGCTCTGGAACCTTGGTCAGGTTTGTCAACTTCAGTCGAAGAGGGCGATCATCTAGAAGATAAGAAAAATGTTCGAATCTTAAATCCAGCTCAAAGTGATCAAATTGGTTTTGATATAGAAATTTTCTAAAAAATAAACAAAAACAAACATAAACTGTTGACTTTTTTAAACAATAGTAGTATATTATGTTTAGAAAGAACAATTTGTGTTTGTTTTAACAAATTATTCTTCCAATTTCTCTTAGGAGAAGTTTTTAAGAGTGATTAGATGAATCATTCTTAATGTAAAATAGTCAACAAAACTACTAGTAACTATTTGGTGATGGTCATTTTCTTTCCAGAACCAAAAAATTTTTACTGGTCTATTATAAAAAAGGAGTATACAATATGTCTATTGTTATTGGTGCAGATGCTGCAGGTTTGAGATTGAAAGAAGTCGTTAAAGATTTCTTGGAAAAAGAAAACTTCCACGTTGTGGATGTTACAGCTGAAGGTCAAGACTTCGTTGATGTAACTCTTGCAGTTGCTGAAGAAGTTAAAAAAGAAGAACAAAACCTTGGTATTGTCATTGATGCTTATGGTGCAGGTCCATTTATGGTTGCAACTAAAATCAAAGGAATGGTTGCTGCAGAAGTATCTGACGAACGTTCAGCTTATATGACTCGTGGTCATAACAACTCACGTATGATTACTATGGGTGCTCAACTTGTTGGTGACGAATTGGCTAAGAACATCGCTAAAGGCTTTGTAAATGGTAAGTATGACGGCGGTCGTCACCAAATCAGGGTCGACATGTTGAACAAAATGTGTTAATACTCTTCAAAAATCAAGATAATCTGTCGTCAGCTCACTTTAGCTAACCTCAGTTATGCTCGCAGCTCGCTTCCTAAGCTAATCTTGATTTTTCTTGAGTAAGGATAAATGATATTAGATTTATATAATTAATCGGAGGGAATAACTAATGAGAATTGCAATTGGATGTGACCACATCGTAACAAATGAAAAAATGGCGGTTTCAGAATTTTTGAAATCAAAAGGACATGAAGTCATCGACTTTGGTACTTATGATCACGCTCGTACACACTACCCAATCTTTGGTAAAAAAGTTGGTGAAGCAGTAGTTAGTGGCCAAGCTGATCTTGGTGTATGTATCTGTGGTACTGGTGTAGGTATCAATAACGCTGTTAACAAGGTTCCAGGTGTTCGTTCTGCTTTGGTTCGTGATATGACAACAGCTCTTTACGCTAAAGAACAATTGAATGCCAATGTTATCGGATTTGGTGGTAAAATCACTGGTGAGTTGCTCATGTGTGATATCATTGAAGCTTTCATCAATGCTGAATACAAACCATCTGAAGAAAACAAAAAATTGATCGCTAAAATCCAACACGTTGAAACTCATAACGATCATCAAACGGATTCCAACTTCTTTACAGAGTTCCTTGAAAAATGGGATCGTGGTGAATACCACGACTAAGAGGTGACTTATGATTTTAACAGTCACAATGAACCCATCCATTGATATTTCCTATCCTTTGGATGAATTGAAAATTGACACTGTCAACCGTGTTGTAGATGTTACGAAAACTGCTGGTGGTAAAGGTCTTAACGTTACTCGGGTCTTATCAGAATTTGGTGACTCTGTAGTCGCAACAGGACTTGTCGGTGGTAAACTTGGTGATTTTTTAGTAGAAAATATTGATAATAATGTAAGCAAACGTTTCTTCTCTATTCAAGGTGAAACCCGTAACTGTATCGCAATTCTACATGGAGAAAACCAAACAGAAATCCTAGAAAAAGGTCCTGAAGTTCAAGAAAAAGAAGGTCAAGATTTCTTGGCTCATTTCAAAGAACTTTTAGAGACTGTAGAGGTAGTGGCCATTTCAGGTAGTCTACCAGCAGGACTTCCAGTGGATTATTATGCTAGTCTGGTTGAACTTGCTAACCAAGCTGGTAAACCTGTTGTATTGGACTGTTCAGGCGCTGCACTTCAGGCAGTTCTTGAGTCTCCACATAAACCAACAGTCATCAAACCAAATAATGAAGAATTATCTCAACTTTTAGGAAGAGAAATTTCTAAAGACTTGGATGAATTAAAAGAAGTCCTTCAAGAACCACTATTTGATGGAATCGAGTGGATTATCGTTTCCTTAGGTGCTAACGGAGCATTCGCTAAACACGGTAACACTTTCTACAAAGTAGATATTCCAAGAATTCAAGTAGTAAATCCAGTCGGTTCTGGCGATTCTACAGTGGCAGGTATTGCTTCAGGTCTTTTCCATAAAGAAACGGATCAAGAATTACTGACTAAGGCGAATGTCCTTGGTATGCTAAATGCTCAAGAAAAAATGACTGGTCATGTCAATATGGCAAACTATCAAGGCCTATATGACCAACTAGTAGTGAAAGAGGTATAAAATGGTTTTAACAGAAAATAAACGTGCTTGTATGCAAAAACTCTCTAATGAGAATGGTATCATCTCAGCTCTTGCTTTTGACCAACGTGGTGCTTTGAAACGCCTTATGGCTCAATACCAAACAGAAGAGCCAACAGTAGCTCAAATGGAAGAACTTAAAGTCTTGGTAGCGGATGAATTGACAAAATACGCTTCATCTATGCTTCTTGACCCTGAATACGGACTTCCTGCAACAAAAGCTTTGGATAAAGAAGCTGGTCTTCTTCTTGCATATGAAAAAACAGGATATGATACTTCAAGTACAAAACGTTTGCCTGACTGTTTAGATGTTTGGTCTGCAAAACGTATCAAAGAACAAGGTGCAGATGCAGTTAAATTCTTGCTTTACTACGATGTAGATAGTTCAGATGAATTGAACCAACAAAAACAAGCTTACATCGAACGTGTTGGTTCTGAATGTGTTGCCGAAGATATTCCTTTCTTCTTGGAAATCTTGGCTTACGATGAAAAGATTGCTGATGCAGGTTCTGTAGAATATGCGAAAGTAAAACCTCGTAAAGTTATCGAAGCTATGAAAGTATTCTCAGATCCACGTTTCAACATCGACGTATTGAAAGTTGAAGTTCCAGTAAACGTGAAATATGTTGAAGGATTTGGTGATGGAGAAGTCGTTTACAGCCGTGAAGAAGCAGCAGCATTCTTCAAAGCTCAAGACGAAGCTACTAACTTGCCATACATCTACTTGAGTGCAGGTGTATCAGCTAAATTATTCCAAGAAACATTGCAATTTGCTCATGATTCAGGTGCTCGTTTCAACGGTGTACTTTGTGGTCGTGCTACTTGGGCGGGTTCAGTTGAACCTTATATCAAAGAAGGTGAAGCAGCAGCTCGCGAATGGCTTCGTACAACTGGTTTTGAAAACATTGATGAACTCAATAAAGTACTTCAAACAACAGCAACTTCATGGACCGAACGTGTCTAAATTTCCCCCCTTTTATGTCCTAAAACCTAGCTAAAAAACTTTTAAAAAAAGTTGTATGTAAAGGTTTACAAAATAAAAATCTTGTGCTATACTTAAGTCACAAGTTAATAAAAAGTGAGTGTTACTAAGTAATATTAGGCATGATCACAGATGACTCAGATGTATATTTTTTGAGTTCATTTGTGGTCATTTTTTATGCTCACAAAACTTAAATAATAGGGCAAGGAGGTTGCCATGTATCGGATATTAAATCCAATGAATAACAATGTTTCTCTCGTGCGGAATAGCAAGGGAGAGGAGTTGATCGTAATTGGTAAGGGTATTTCGTTCGGTAAGAAGAAAGGAGATTTGATTTCTGAGGATCAGGTTGAAAAAGTTTTTCGGATGAAAACAGAAGAGTCGCGAGAAAACTTTATGGCTCTTCTAAAGGATGTACCGCTTGATTTTATTACGGTCACTTATGAGATTATTGATAATCTTTCTAAAAAATATCAATATCCTGTCCAAGAGTATCTATACGTCACTCTGACAGACCATATCTATTGTTCTTATCAGGCTATTAGCCAAGGACGCTATAAGGATAGTAACTTGCCTGACATTTCTGCCAAATATCCTATCGCTTTTCAAATTGCACAAGAAGCTTTTGAAATTTATCGTCAAAAACTGACAGAAAATTTTCCTGAAGACGAAATCATTCGTATCGCTTATCATTTCATCAATGCCGAAGGTGAGAGTGAAGTCGAAGTTGTTGAGTCGATTGATAAGAGAAAGGAAATTTTAAAGAGGGTCGAAAGCGTTTTGAAGAGTTATAAAATCCAGCGAACACCTGAAAATAATAATTTCTACGACCGCTTTATGATTCATCTAAATTATTTCTTGGATTATCTGGATCGTAGTCGCGATGATAATCAATCCTTGCTCGATATGGAAGAACATATAAAGAATACCTATCCAGAAGCATTCGAGATTGGTAGCAAAATTTATGAGGTCATTGCTCAGGAAACTGGTCTTGACCTCTACAAGAGTGAACGAGTTTATCTTGTTCTACACATCCAACGTTTATTGTCATAACGCTTTACTAAAAAATTTATAAGGAGAATTCTATCATGAATAGAGAAGAAGTAACATTGTTAGGTTTTGAAATCGTTGCCTATGCAGGTGATGCTCGTTCAAAATTATTAGAAGCCTTGAAGGCTGCTGAAGCTAGCGATTTTGCTAAAGCAGAAGCTCTTGTTGAAGAAGCAGCAGGTTGCATTGCGGAAGCTCACAAAGCGCAAACATCTATGCTTGCTCAAGAAGCTGCAGGGGAAGAAATTCCATACAGCATCACAATGATGCACGGACAAGATCACCTGATGACAACAATCTTGCTAAAAGATTTGGTGCATCATTTAATTGAACTTTATAAAAGAGGAGCTAAATAATGAATAAGTTAATTGCCTATATCGAGAAAGGGAAGCCTTTCTTTGAAAAACTATCTCGAAATATCTATCTTCGTGCTATTCGAGATGGATTTATCGCTGGAATGCCTGTCATTCTCTTCTCAAGTATTTTTATCTTGATTGCTTTTGTTCCAAACTCTTGGGGCTTTAAATGGTCTGATGAAGTAGTAGCACTTTTGATGAAACCTTACAGCTACTCTATGGGGATTCTAGCAGTCTTGGTAGCTGGTACCACTGCTAAATCTTTAACAGACTCCGTCAATCGTAGTATGGAGAAAACCAACCAAATCAACTATATGTCAACGCTATTGGCGGCTATTGTTGGTTTGCTGATGTTAGCAGCTGACCCAATCGAGGGTGGCTTTGCAACTGGTTTCCTTGGAACAAAAGGGTTGCTTTCAGCCTTCCTGGCAGCTTTTGTAACTGTAGCTATCTATAAGGTTTGTGTGAAGAACAACGTTACTATTCGCATGCCTGACGAAGTTCCACCGAATATCTCACAAGTCTTTAAAGACGTTATTCCGTTTACGCTTTCAGTTGTTTCTCTTTATGCTCTTGATTTGCTCGCTCGTCAATTTGTTGGTGCAAGCGTTGCAGAATCAATCGGTAAGTTCTTTGCACCTCTTTTCTCAGCAGCAGACGGTTATCTTGGTATTACTATTATCTTTGGTGCTTTTGCCTTCTTCTGGTTTGTCGGTATTCACGGTCCATCTATCGTTGAACCTGCGATTGCAGCGATTACTTATGCAAATGCCGAAGTCAACTTGAACCTTCTTCAACAAGGTATGCACGCTGATAAGATCCTTACATCTGGTACACAAATGTTTATCGTCACTATGGGTGGTACAGGAGCAACTCTTGTAGTTCCATTCATGTTTATGTGGTTGTGTAAGTCTAAGCGTAACCGTGCTATTGGACGTGCTTCAGTAGTTCCTACATTCTTCGGTGTAAATGAACCAATCTTGTTTGGTGCACCACTTGTTTTGAACCCAATCTTCTTTATTCCATTTATCTTTGCACCAATTGCAAACGTATGGATCTTTAAGTTCTTTATCGAAACTCTCGGCATGAACTCATTTACTGCCAACCTTCCATGGACTACGCCTGGACCTCTAGGTATTGTTCTTGGTACCAACTTCCAGTTCTTGTCATTTGCTCTTGCAGCATTGTTAATCGTAGTGGATATTGCAATCTACTATCCATTCCTCAAGGTTTATGACGAACAAATTCTTGAAGAAGAACGTTCTGGTAAAGCCAACGATGAATTAAAAGAAAAAGTAGCCGCAAACTTCAATACTGCTAAAGCTGATGCTATCCTTGAAAAAGCTGGAGTAGAATCAGCACAAAATACAATTACTGAAGAAACAAACGTGCTCGTTCTTTGTGCGGGTGGAGGAACAAGTGGTCTTCTTGCCAACGCCTTGAACAAAGCAGCAGCTGAGTACAAGGTGCCAGTTAAAGCTGCAGCTGGTGGCTATGGTGCTCACCGTGAAATGTTGCCAGAATTTGACCTTGTTATTCTTGCTCCTCAAGTAGCTTCAAACTATGAGGACATGAAGGCTGAAACAGATAAACTTGGAATCAAATTGGCTAAGACTGAAGGAGCTCAATACATCAAGTTGACTCGTGATGGTAAAGGTGCTCTTGCATTTGTTCAAGAACAATTTCAATAATAATAAATACTGTTGATTGAAGTGAGATGGAGAAGGGTACCTCACTAACTCCTCTCCGCTCGCTTTTCATTTTATCCAATCAAGAAATAGGTGAAAAAATGACAAAAACACTTCCAAAAGATTTTATTTTCGGTGGCGCAACAGCAGCTTATCAAGCAGAAGGAGCTACGCATACAGATGGTAAAGGTCCTGTTGCCTGGGACAAATACCTAGCAGATAACTATTGGTACACAGCTGAACCAGCGAGTGATTTCTACCATAAATATCCAGTAGACTTAAAATTAGCTGAGGAATATGGTGTAAATGGTATTCGTATTTCTATTGCTTGGTCACGTATTTTCCCAACTGGTTATGGTGAAGTAAATCCGAAAGGGGTAGAATTCTATCATAACTTATTTGCAGAATGTCATAAACGCCATGTAGAACCTTTTGTAACCCTTCATCACTTCGACACACCAGAAGCTCTTCACTCAAATGGAGACTTCTTAAATCGTGAAAACATCGAACACTTTGTAGATTATGCTGCCTTCTGTTTTGAAGAATTCCCAGAAGTCAACTACTGGACAACCTTTAATGAAATCGGCCCTATTGGAGATGGTCAGTATTTGGTTGGGAAATTTCCTCCAGGTATCCAGTATGACCTTGCCAAAGTTTTCCAATCCCACCACAATATGATGGTTTCTCATGCTCGTGCTGTAAAATTGTATAAAGACAAAGGCTACAAAGGTGAAATCGGGGTTGTTCATGCCCTTCCAACCAAGTATCCATTGGCTCCTAAAAATCCTGCAGACGTTCGTGCTGCTGAGTTGGAAGATATCATCCACAACAAATTTATCTTGGATGCTACATACCTTGGACACTATTCAGATGCAACAATGGAAGGTGTAAACCACATCTTATCAGTAAATGGTGGTAGCTTGGACCTTCGTTATGAAGACTTTGCAGCACTTGAAGCAGCTAAAGATTTGAACGACTTCCTTGGAATTAACTACTACATGAGTGACTGGATGGAAGCCTTTGATGGTGAAACAGAAATCATCCATAATGGTAAAGGGGAGAAAGGAAGCTCTAAATACCAAATCAAAGGTGTTGGTCGTAGAGTAGCGCCTGACTATGTACCTCGTACTGACTGGGACTGGATCATCTACCCTCAAGGTTTGTATGATCAAATCATGCGTGTTAAGAAAGATTATCCAAACTACAAGAAGATCTACATCACTGAAAACGGACTTGGATACAAAGATGAATTTGTGGACAACACTGTTTACGATGATGGCCGTATTGATTATGTGAAACAACACTTGGAAGTATTGTCTGATGCGATTGCAGATGGTGCAAACGTCAAAGGATACTTCATCTGGTCACTCATGGACGTCTTCTCATGGTCTAATGGTTATGAAAAACGTTACGGACTTTTCTATGTTGATTTCGATACACAAGAACGTTATCCTAAGAAATCTGCACATTGGTATAAAAAACTAGCTGAGACGCAGATTATTGAATAAGCTAATCAAAGAATAAAAATAGCTTAGTATTACTGATATACATAATATGGGATTTAGTTTTGCATAGAGCATGACTAAATCCTTTTTATCTAGATTTTACCTGAAAGTCAAAAAAATTCTTGACAGATTTATGTGATAGGAGTAAACTATTAACTAGTTAAATAACTGGTTAAGCACATAAAGAGGTAACTCACTCGCTCAAATCTTGTTTGAAATATAGAAAATAGGAGGAGTTTTAAAAGTGAGTTATTTTTCTAAATCGATATTTAACCGGTTAAGGATGTTCTTGAGGAAAAGTATAGTTCTTCTTTAACGAATAAATGAAAATAGAAAGTGTGTTTAGATGAAAATCAATAAAAAATATGTTCTTGGTTCGGTAGCTCTTTTAGCATTAAGCCTTTCCAGTTATGAATTGGGGCGTTACCAAGCGTTACAGACTAGCAAAGAGTCTAATCGTGTGTCTTATATAGAAGGGAATCAGGCTAGTGCTAAGACTGAAAATCTGACGCCAGATGAGGTTAGTCAGCGAGAAGGTATTAATGCAGAACAGATTGTCGTTAAGATTACCGATCAAGGCTACGTAACTTCACATGGAGACCATTATCATTACTATAATGGCAAGGTTCCTTATGATGCTATCATTAGTGAAGAACTTCTGATGAAAGATCCGAATTATCAACTTCGAAATGAGGATATTGTCAACGAAGTCAAGGGTGGTTATGTCATTAAGGTTGATGGTCGCTATTATGTATACCTCAAAGATGCATCCCATACAGAAAATATTCGTAGTAAGGATGAGATCAATCGTCAGAAGCAAGAACACGGACATGGTAGTGGAACAAAAGTTAGCAATGAAGTTACCCTAGCAAGGGCTCAGGGACGTTATACTACGGATGACGGCTATGTTTTTAATGCAAGTGATATTATTGAGGATACTGGCGATGCTTACATCGTTCCACATGGCAATCACTTCCATTATATTCCTAAGAGTGACTTATCGGCTAGTGAACTCGCTGCAGCCCAAGCCTTCTTATCTGGAAAAGGTGGCCAATTAAGTACGGTTGAATATCGTTCTAGCAGGGGAGAAACAAGATCTAGTGTGAGAACGAGTCAATCTGAGATACCTCAAAATCCTGCAACAGATTCTGAAAGTCAAAGTGAGGATTTAGCTAGTCTTCTTCAAGAATTGTACGCTTTGCCACTTAGCCAACGTCATGTGGAGTCTGATGGATTAGTATTTGACCCAGCACAGATTACAAAACGTACTGCAAATGGTGTGGCAGTTCCTCACGGGGATCATTTCCATTTCATTCCTTATTCGCAAATGTCTGCTTTGGAAGAAAAATTGGCTCGAAATCTTCCAATTGGAGGTCAGCCAGTTCAAAGTCATTCTGACAATCCGAAACCAAGCAGTACAGATAAACCAAGTTCAACCATTAAACCAAAATTTGATCTCAATACGCCGGCACCGAATCGAGGAACTGGAGGAGCCTATACAACGGATGATGGGTATGTCTTTAGTCCGACAGATGTGATTGAAGATACAGGAGACGCTTTTGTTGTACCGCACGGCAATCATTTCCACTATATCCCTAAGAGTGATTTGTCAGCAGGAGAATTGGCTGCAGCCCAAGCTTATTGGAATGGGAAGCAGGGCTCACATTCTGCTACAAGCTCAAGTAAACCAAGTAGTAACAATCCAAATCCGGCTCCAGCCCAACCAAGTTTGACAGAGACTCCAAACCTGACTGTCACCCCAACTTATCATCAAAATCAAGGGGAAGACATTTCAACACTTTTAAGTGAATTGTATGCCAAACCTTTATCAGAACGTCATGTGGAATCTGATGGATTAGTCTTTGATCCTGCTCAAATCATCAAACGTACTGCAAATGGTGTCGCAGTGCCTCACGGAGACCATTATCACTTTATCCCTTATTCCCAAATGTCTGATTTAGAGCAGAAGATTGCAAGAATGATTCCGTTAAAAGGGCAAAATGGCAGTGTCTTGCCAAGTGTTACTCCTCTGAAGCCAGCTCCTACTACCAAATCTCAAGCACCAGTGGAAAATAAACCGACTGAACTTGATGTCAACCAGGTTGTTAGAAAAGTTGGAGACGGATATATTATCGAGGATAAGGGCGTTAGTCGTTATGTTCTAGCTAAAGATTTGGCTAAAGAGAATCTTATAGCTTTTGAGAAAAAACTAAATAAGGTGGCTACACCATCTCATACCTTAGCGGAGAAGAAAAGCACAATAGCTCCTAGGGATCAGGAATTCTATGATAAGGCTTATAGTTTGTTGGAGCAAACGCATAGGAACTTACTTGAAAATAAGGGACGGCTATCTGACTTCCAGATTTTAGATCAATTGCTAGAAAGATTAAATGATGAACATGTAAACAAGGTAGCCTTTGTAGATGATTTGCTTAAATTTATTGCACCGATTAGTCATCCAGAACGTCTTGGTAAGCCAAACTCACAAATCGAGTATAGTGCCGATGAAGTTCGTGTAGCTCAGCTAGCAGATAAGTACACAACATCGGATGGCTACATCTTTGATGTGCATGATATTATCAGTGATGAGGGGGATGCCTATGTAACACCACATATGGGGCATAGTCACTGGATTAGTAAGGATAGTTTGTCCGAAGCTGAGAGGGCAACTGCTCAGGCTTATGCCAAAGAGAAGAGATTGACGCCTCCTTCGACAGATAATCAGAACTCAACAAAATCGGAAGCAAAAGGGGCAGAAGCTATCTATAATAGGGTAAAAGCTGAGAAGAAGGTACCGCTAGATCGCATGCCGTATAATCTACAGTATGCAGTTGATGTCAAAAATGGTAACTTGATTATCCCTCACTTTGATCATTACCATAATATCAAGTTTGAATGGTTTGATGAAGGGCTTTACGAAGCTCCTAAGGGATATGCGCTTGAAGATCTTTTTGCGACTGTGAAGTACTATGTCGAGCATCCAAGCGAGCGTCCGCATTCGGATAGTGGTTGGGGAAATGCAAGTGACCATGTTCTAAGAAATCAAAATGGACAACATGACCATTCGAATAATGAAAAACCAAATAATGAAAAACCAAATGAGGAGAAACCTCAGACAGAAAAAACTGAAGATGAAAAAACTCTTGAGGAGAAACCGCAAACGGAAAAGCCAGAGGATACTAAACCAGCCGATGAACCAGCTGATGAACCAGAAGAATCTCCAGAGAAAGAACCACAGGTTGATACTGAAAAGATAGAAGCTAAACTACAAGAAGCAGAGGAGTTATTAAAGAATGTGACAGATGCAGGAGTGAAATCCAATGCTAGCGAAACCTTGGCTGGTTTACGTAATAATCTAACACTAGGTACTATGGATAACAATGGTATTATGGCTCAAGCTGAAAATCTCATAGCCTTACTAAAAAATAGTAAACCTAAAGCAAACTAAAACAATTAAAAGTCAAATGATAAAAATGACTAGTGAGAACTGATAATGAAATCTAGTTCTCACTTTTTTCATGAAAATGTATAAAAAATATTGACATTTTAAATTTTTAAGAGTAAAATGTTTACTAGTTAATTAAATGGTTAAATACTAGTTAAGGAGTTGTTATGAAAAAAAGAACTATCCTATGGCTCATGCTGGCCTTCTTTGCCCTCGTTTTAGGAGCTTGTGGACAAAAGACCAGTCAAGACAAGAGTGTTGAAAATAAGGGAATGAAGATTGTGACCAGTTTTTATCCTGTCTATGCTATGGTCAAAGAGGTTTCAGGTGATCTAAATGATGTTCGGATGATTCAGTCTAGTTCTGGTATCCATTCTTTTGAACCTTCTGCAAATGATATTGCAGCTATCTATGATGCCGATGTTTTTGTTTATCATTCCCATACCTTGGAGTCATGGGCAGGAAGTTTAGACCCAAGTCTGCAAAAATCTAAGGTGAAGGTTTTAGAAGCATCAGAAGGTATGACTTTAGAGCGCGTGCCTGGCTTAGAAGATATGCAGGCAGGAGATGGGATTGATGAGAAGACCTTGTACGATCCTCACACTTGGCTTGACCCTGAAAAGGTTGCAGAAGAAGCGCAGATTATTGCTGATAAGTTATCAGAATTGGACAGTGCCAACAAGGATACATATCAGAAAAATGCACAGAACTTTAGTACCAAAGCTCAAGACTTAACCAAGAAATACCAACCCATCTTTGAAAAAGCTAATCAAAAAACTTTTGTAACCCAACACACAGCTTTTTCTTATTTAGCTAAACGATTTGGGCTCAATCAACTTGGAATTGCGGGAATATCTCCTGATCAAGAACCAAGCCCAAGACAATTGACTGAGATCCAGGAATTTGTAAAAACTTATAAGGTCAAAACCATCTTTACAGAGAGTAATGCTTCATCAAAGGTAGCTGATACACTTGTCAAATCAACAGGTGTGAATCTGAAAACCCTAAATCCTTTAGAGGCAGACCCACAAAATGACAAGTCCTACTTAGAAAACCTAGAAGAAAATATGGCTATCTTAGCTGAAGAATTGAAATGAGGAGATTATGAAGATTAATAAAAAATATCTAGCAGGATCTGCAGTGGTCCTTGCTTTAAGTGTCTGCGTTTATGCTTTGAATCAACATCAAGCACCTGAGAAAAAAGATGATAATCGTGTATCCTATGTTGACGGTAAAGGATCTGAAGCTAAGAAGAATGAATCTCTGACACCAGATCAAGTTAGCAAGAAGGAAGGAATAGAAGCTGAACAGATTGTTACCAAGATCACTGATCAAGGTTATGTGACTTCCCACGGCGATCATTTCCATTACTATAATGGAAAGGTGCCTTATGATGCTATCTTTAGCGAAGAACTGGTCATGAAAGATCCGAACTATCAGTTGCGTGATCAAGATATTGTCAATGAGATTAAAGGTGGCTATATCATCAAAGTGGACGGTAAATACTATGTCTATCTAAAAGATGCGAGTCACGCTGATAATATTCGCACCAAAGAACAAATCGAGCAGCAAAAACAAGAACACACATCAGATAGTGGTAGTGCAAGTGAGGAAGTTCTTGCTGCCAGAGCACAAGGCCGATATACAACGGATGATGGTTATGTCTTTAATGCTGCAGATATTATTGAAGATACAGGGGATGCTTATATCGTTCCTCACGGTGGGCATTATCACTACGTTCCAAAGAGTGCCCTATCTTCAAGTGAATTAGCAGCAGCTCAAGCCTATCTAGCTGGAAGAGGAAGTCAACCAAGTTTGACGGATTATAAACCAAATCCAAGTGTTACACCAAGTTCTCAAGCCGATAGCCCAGCAACAAGCATCCCAGTAGATCCAGAGGATAGTCTCCAAAGTCTTCTTGCTCAGTTATATGCTTTACCAGTTAGTCAACGCTATCAAGAATCTGATGGTTTGGTATTTGACCCAGCTAAAATTACCAGTCGAACACCATCAGGAGTTGCGATTCCACACGGCAATCACTACCATTTCATTCCTTATAGTAGTATGTCTGCTTTGGAGAAAAGAATTGCTCGTTTGATACCACTTGGCGGTGCCCTAACACTAACAAAGCCGTTAGAAAATCAAAATAAACCAACAGTTCAGCGTGATCATGAAAATGTAAGTCATAAGAACCATCATGAGGATGAACATGATCATGGCTTTGCCGCTGAGCGTGTGATTAGAGAAGATGAGCAAGGTTTTGTAGTTTCACATGGGGACCATGCTCACTATTTCTTCAAAAAAGATTTGTCAGCAGAGCAGATAAAGGCAGCGCAAGAGCATTTGCATGGTCATGGCCGAACAGAAGTTCCAAAAGATAATCCTAACACTCCTAAAGAGGACCAAGCGAAGCACGAGCATCATGAAGATGAACATGATCATGGCTTTGCAGCTGAGCGAGTGATTAGTGAGGATGAGCAAGGTTTTGTGGTTTCACATGGAGATCATGCCCACTATTTCTTTAAAAAAGATTTGTCAGCAGAGCAGATAAAGGCAGCTCAAGAGCATCTGCATGGTCATGGCCGAACAGCAGTTCCAAAAGATAATCAAAACACTCATAAAGAGAATGAAGTGAAACACGAGCATCATGAAGATGAACATGATCATGGATTTGTAGCTGAGCGAGTGATTAGTGAGGATGAGCAAGGTTTTGTGGTTTCACATGGAGATCATGCCCACTATTTCTTTAAAAAAGATTTAACTAAAGAGCAGATTAAGGCAGCGCAAGAGCATCTGCATGGTCACCATCAGGCAGAACCTGTTAAACCTCTTGCCAAGACTGTAGAAAGTTTCTCTCGAGATGCCAGCGATGAAGAAAAGATAGCTTATATCTCTAAAACCTATGGTGTTCCGCTTGAAGCTATCCGAATTTCAAATGGATTCTTTGTATTTGGAAATCCAGACCAGGCTTATGACCCAACTCACATTCACCCTTATGCAGTTCGTAAGGAACACGTTCGTATTCCACTAGTAACTGGGGACCCAGAACTTGATTTCCTAAACGAACTCTATACAACCGCTCTTCGTGATGGCGTTTCTCCTTATAGTTTGCAGGTTGAAAATGGTAGCTTCGTCATTCCTCACGGTGATCATAATCACTACATCAAAGTACAAACTAAAGGCTATGAAGTGGCTTTGAAAAACAAAATTCCTGCATTACAGTCAACTTACCAACCTGGTGCTTTTGATGAAAAAGCAGTCCAGTATAAGATTGATCAACTCTTGGCAGAGAGTCGCGAACTTTATAAAGATAAACCAAGTCTGCAAAGACAAATTGAGCTTGCCTTGGGACAATTCTCTGAAAATATGAAGAAGCTCTCAACCAACTCAACAGCTGGTTATCTGGCTGCTTTAGATCTCTTTGACAAGCAGTATATCCACGTTGACTCTAGTGTAAAACCAACAGAAATCAGTCCATTAGACAAGAAATATCAAGCTTTAGTAGATAAGATTAATACCTTAGACACAGATGCTTATGGACTCCCTAAAAAGGATCTCTTGGCTCAACTCCAAGAAAATAAATTGGCTCAAGATGAGGCTGGTTTAGATGCTGTCGAAGCTAAACTAGAAGCTCTTCAAGACTTTAATGATCGTACTGGAGTTACAACAGTAGAGTACATTAAGTATTTCTATCAACATCTGTCAGATGGTCGTTTAAATGACACTCTTAGAAATAAGGTTGCCAACTTAACTTGGACCCTTTATCAGTCACAATCCTTCCTTAAGGCGACTGACTTGAACAAACTCTTCCCTGAAATCTATCAAACAAAATTAGAGGTAGAAGAAGCAGTGAAGAATGAAGCTGTTGCTCATAAGCCTTCTGAAACGATTTTAGATACTGAAAAAGTGGATGGTCACAGTGCTAAAACGGCAGTCTATGAATTTTTGAAAGGTTTGTATGATGATATTAAGCCTGAGGAACAAAGTAATCATGTTCGAAAAGGTCAAGTAGAAGAACTTTTAACAAAAGCTGAAGAATTAGTGGCTCAAGTCAAAGAAGAGGGAGTTAAAGCTTCACTTGCTGATGAAGTGAAAAATCTGAAAGCTGCTCTAGATAAAGAGGACGCAGACCTTGATGAACTAAACACTCAAGTCCAAGACCTTCTGAAGCGTATTTCACAAACCATTCAGACTGAACGTGAGAATGCCAACCAAGACCCAGAGGTTTTAGTTCTTTACCAAAAACTTTATAATGGTGTCATTGCCCTTCATACTTATTTGGAAGTGAATAATGGTTCTGATGCGGACTTTGAAAAAGTAGATGCCTTGTTTGATAAATTGTCAGCTGCAAGCAAAGACAAGCAAGCTCTTCTAGCTCTTGCTCAAGAAATTGTCTCATTAAACCAGGAATTTCAATCCAAAGTCAAGCCAGCTGAAGCTAGCACTGAAACAGCCAATAAAGAAACAAATGATAAACAAGCTGAGTCAACCTTAACTCCTGCAACTACATCTCCAGAAACAAGAGAAAAAGTAGCAGAATAATAAAAAAATCAGACAACTATCGTGTCAAAAGTAGGATGCTGATAAAAAAAGAGGTCGGGAATTTTTTCCCGATCTCTTTAGTCTTTATAAGCTACAATTCCGATGATTGTATCAACAGCACGTTCCATTGTTTGTAGACTAACGTATTCAAAACGTCCGTGCATATTTTCACCACCTGCGAAGATATTTGGTGTAGGAATTCCCATAAAGGAAATTTTAGAACCGTCTGTTCCTCCACGGATAGGCTCGATAATTGGTGCAATATCAAGACTTTCCATGACTGCTTTAGCGATGGTGATTGGAGTCATATCCTTTTCAATGACTTCCTTCATGTTGTAATATTGGTCTGTCAAAGTCAAGGCTACACGATCGCTACCAAGTTCTTGATTCATTTTGTCAGCAATAGCTTTCATAGCAGCTTTTCGTGCTTCGAAGTTTTCTTTTTCAAAGTCACGAATGATGTAACTAGCACGCGCTTCCTCAACAGTTCCTGTTACATCCATGAGATGGTAGAAACCTTGGTAACCATCTGTTAATTCTGGTCGGTCACCAGCTGGAAGTTGATTGTGGAAGTCGATTGCTAACTGTAGAGCATTGACCATTTGCCCCTTAGCTGTTCCTGGGTGAACATTACGACCTTGGAAGTGAAGTTCGGCACCTGCAGCTGAGAATGTTTCATACTGAAGTTCACCGAGAGGCCCGCCGTCTACAGTGTAGGCAAAGTCAACATCAAAATCCTCTGCATCAAATTTATTGGCACCAACACCGATTTCTTCATCAGGACCAAAGCCGACACGGATTTCACAGTGTTTAATCTCAGGATGAGCAGTCAAGTATTCGATAGCTGTCATGATTTCAGCGATACCAGATTTGTCATCAGCCCCGAGCAAAGTAGTTCCATCAGTAGTGATCAAGGTTTGGCCAGGATATTTCTCTAAGCTCTTGAAATCCGCTGGATCTAGTTTGAAACCAGAGTTCCCAAGCTCGATAACGCCACCATCATAATTTTCAATAACTTGCGGGTTAACACCTTCAGCATTAAAATCAGCTGTATCCATGTGGGAGATAAAGCCGATCTTACGAGTCAAACTAGGATCGTTAGCTGGAAGAGTACCTATAGCAAAACCGTTTGGCAAATAATAGACATTTTGCAAACCGACACGTTTCATCTCAGGGATGAGGACATTGGTTGCGAAGTCTACTTGACTTTGGGTACTTGGTGTAGTAGTTGAATGTTCATCAGAACGTGTATTGACTTTGACATAAGTCAAAAAACGCTCCAACAATGTTGGATATTTCATCGTAACTCCTTTTTTCCTTCTTTTAAAACCATTGTATCATAGAAAGAAGAGAAAAACAAAAGTCAGAAGGGAGTAACATTCTTATGTTAGCGTTTACTTATGGCTGTTTTAGTGATACAATAAAAAAGATAAAAATATCACAAGGATGCAGAGATGAAAAAAGCGATTTTAATGATGACATTTGGTTCTCCAGAAGAGATTACCTTTGAAGGAGTAGCCGACTTTTTTACCAACATTCGTCGTGGAGTTCGACCTCAAGATCACGAGATTCAAACACTTTATGATAATTATGTTCGAATTGGAGGAACTCCACTACAAAAAATTACCCGTGAAGAAGTTGCCTTGGTAGATGCTAGATTGGGAAAAGAATATAGTGTCTATTTTGCCAATAAATTTTCAACCCCTTTTATTCCAGATGTGATTCGGCAAATGGAAGCAGATGGAATTGAAAAGTGTATTTGCTTGATTTTGGAGCCACACTATTCCTTTTACTCTGTCATGGGTTATGAAAAGTTTTTGGAAAGCAAACAAATTCAGTTTTTAGTTATTAAGGACTGGTATCAAGAAGAAGCCCTCTTAAACTATTGGACAGATGAAATTGCTAGGATTTTAAAAGAAAAGGTGAAACAGGATAGCTTTAAAGTCATCTTTTCTGCCCACAGTGTGCCCATTTTTGCCTTGGATTTTGGTGATCCCTATATCGACCAGATTTTCGAAAATAGCAAACTAATTGCTGAAAAATTAGGCTTGAAACCAGAGCAATATACCAACACTTGGCAGAGCGAAAGTGATATTGGTATTCCTTGGATTAAGCCAGATGTTTTGGAGTATCTCAGAGAACAGACAGAACATCCAGACCATTATATTTTTGTGCCTATTAGTTTTATCAGTGAGCACATTGAAGTCTTGTTTGACAACGATGTGGAATGTCATGACTTGTGTCAGGAATTGGAGGTGAACTACCATCGTCCACCAATGCCAAATACAGATTCTCGTTTGATTGATGCCTTGGTCAATATTATCCGAGCTAACGAACATAAGGAATTTAGAGAATTCCTCCCAGAAGAAGAGACCTTTGATGAATTAGTCCCTTCGGATGAAACTAAGAATATTTTAGATGAATCACAAGACTTACAAATGCCAGAATTTGTCAAAAAATTAATTGAGAAAAAAGGTCGTGAAAATGTCAAGATGCCTTATTTAATCAAAAAAATGCTTGAAAAAGCTGGCAAATTACCTAAAGACTAAGTGAAAATAGAAAAGAACTGGTAATACTCTTCGAAAATCAAATTCAAACTGCGTCAACGTCGCCTTGCCGTACTCAAGTACAGCCTGCGGCTAGTTTCCTAGTTTGCTCTTTGATTTTCATTGAGTATAAGGTTTGTTTCAGATTTCTGCTAAGGTAGGATATAACTTAGAAGGTGAAAGAAAAGGCGGTGGGACAGAAATCAATAGACAAAGTCTTGATTTCGTAGTCCCAGCCCCGCGAGGATGATTAGGAGCTTTTTGGAGTCTAAAAGACGAACAAAAAGTTCAATCAGCTACCGCGTCAAATTATGATTTATAATAAAAAGTGAGGTCGGGATCGTTTTGTCCCAACCTCTTTTTAGGTGACTAGCATTTTTTGACCTAGTTTTTTCTTATTTACCCAAACAAAATTGGCTGAACAACTGTGTAATGAGCTCATCTGGAGCAGCATCACCAGTGATTTCCC
The DNA here is from genome assembly GCF_032481935.1 of Streptococcus sp. Taxonomy (GTDB): domain Bacteria; phylum Bacillota; class Bacilli; order Lactobacillales; family Streptococcaceae; genus Streptococcus. The sequence goes on along the minus strand of NZ_JAWERU010000016.1, from coordinate 24,214 downwards.
CAAGAATTTCCCAAGTACGTGTCAAATCAACCTGAAGCAAATCAACTGGCATTCCCAGTTCAAGACCTTCGTTAACAGCTTGTAAGCTTTCAACAGCCTTTTCAATCAAGGAAATGTGGCGAGCATTGGACAAGTAAGTAGCATCTTGTTCGACCAAGCCAGCATTTTCAAAGAAGAGGTTGTTAATCCGTTCTTCAATCTTATCAATGTTTTGATTTTTGAGGACCGAAATACGGATGACATCTTCAGGAAGTTCCTGAGTTTCAATAGCCTCAGGTAGGTCAGTTTTGTTCAGTAGGATGATACGGTTGGTATCTTGGCTGATTTCAAGAAGTTGTCGGTCTTGGGCAGTTAGAGGTTCGCTGGCGTTTAAGACAAGTAAAACCAAATCAGCTTCCTTGAGAGCTTTTTTGGAGCGCTCGACACCGATTTGCTCGACGATATCATCTGTTTCACGGATACCTGCAGTATCAATCAACTTCAGTGGAACACCGTTGATGTTGACGTATTCTTCGATGACATCTCGAGTAGTCCCTGCAATATCAGTAACAATGGCCTTGTCTTCACGTAGGAGGTTGTTGAGTAGGCTAGATTTTCCAACGTTGGGACGACCAATGATAGCTGTTGAAATCCCTTCACGTAGGATTTTACCGCGACGAGCTGTTCTAAGGAGATTGGTTAGTAATTGTTCAAACTCCAAGGTCTTTTCACGGACAACAGCAGTAGTGGCTTCTTCAACATCGTCGTACTCAGGATAGTCGATATTAACCTCTACTTGTGCTAGTGTATTGAGAATTTCCTGGCGCGTATTGTTAATGAGGTCAGATAAAGAACCGTCTAGTTGTTTAACTGCAATATTCATGGCCTTATCAGTCTTAGCACGGATGATATCCATAACAGCTTCGGCTTGCGTCAAATCCACACGACCGTTAAGGAAGGCACGCTTAGTAAACTCACCAGGCTCTGCCATACGAGCACCTTCACGGATAGCCAGTTGGAGAATTTCATTGGTTACTGCGATTCCACCGTGGGTGTTAATCTCGATGATATCCTCACGAGTAAAGGTCTTTGGAGACTTCATTGCCCCAACCATAACCTCGTCCATGACCTTGCCTGACTGAGGATCAACAATGTGGCCGTAGTTAAGAGTGTGGCTAGCAACCTTGCTCAAGTCCTTGCCTTTAAAGATTTTCTGCGCAATGGCAAAACTATCCGTTCCGCTTAAACGAACAATCCCAATAGCACCTTCACCTAGTGGAGTGGAGATTGCTGCAATGGTATCAAATTCCCGTGTAATCATTTCAATTCCTTTATAGTTTATTTGTTTGTATTGACTAATATCTCTTAAAATTGTAACAAAATATAGTATTTTATTCAACGAATGGCACTTATAAAGAAAAGCCTAAGCAGATTGCTTAAGCTTTACTTAGTGCGCATTTCGCCTTGTGGGAAATAGGTTCCTTCAGGCATATCGTTGATAATGACATGAACAGCAGATTGAGGTGCACCAGTGTTGCGAACCACAGCTTCCGTTACTTCCTTAGCTAGGGCTTTCTTTTGCTCTAACGTGCGTCCTTCAAATAAATCGATGCGTACAAATGGCATAATTGCGTCCTCCACTAGTTATTTGATTTCTTCTATTTTACCACAATTTGCCGTTTAAAGCTTTGAGAAAATATGGTATACTAGAATGTAGCAAAAATTTAGAAATGGACGTGAAATAGAAGCATGGCACAGTTGTATTATCGTTATGGGACCATGAACTCAGGCAAGACGATTGAGATTCTTAAGGTAGCCTATAACTATGAGGAGCAAGGAAAGGGAGTTGTGATTATGACTTCGGCTCTGGATACGCGTGACGGTGTTGGCTATGTTTCAAGTCGAATTGGGATGAAAAGACCAGCAGTTGCTATTGAGGAAACAACGGATATCTTTGGATTTATCCGAGATTTACCTGAAAAGCCTTACTGTGTACTTGTTGATGAAGCCCAGTTTTTAAAGCGTCACCATGTTTACGACCTAGCTCGTGTTGTGGATGAGTTAGATATACCTGTTATGGCATTTGGTTTAAAAAATGATTTTCGTAATGAATTATTCGAAGGTTCAAAATATCTTCTGCTCTTAGCAGATAAGATTGACGAAATCAAGACCATTTGCCAGTATTGCAAGAAAAAAGCGACCATGGTCTTGCGTACGCAGGACGGATTGCCAGTCTATGATGGTGAGCAGATCCAGATAGGTGGCAATGAAACCTATATCTCGGTTTGCCGTAAACATTATTTTGCACCACTGATAACATCCAAAAAGGAACAAGACTATGACAATTGAACTAAGAGATGTTACAATGGAAAATTATTTTGATGTTCTGAATTTGGATGTTAAGGAATATCAAAAACAATTTATTGCTACTAACGCAATTAGTTTAGCTGAAGCATATGTCTACACAAAAAATGGAGATTTTGTAGTTCCATTGGCAGTTTACGATAATGATGCAATCATAGGTTTTGTGATGTTAGCATATGATAAAAAAATCGGAATTAGTAATGGAAATTATTTACTATTTCGTTTCATGATTGATAAGCATTTTCAAGATCAAGGATATTTTAAACCAATTATGGATAAGGTGCCAGACTATGTTCGGACAGCGCCAGCGGGTTTATCCAATAAACTTTGGTTGTCTTATGAACCAGAAAATGAACATGCAAGATCTTGTTACCTCAGTTATGGATTTAAAGAAACTGGGGAAATATTTGAGAACGAAGTAGTAGCCATATACGATTTAACAATTGAGAAATAAGGAGAAAGAATGAATATCTATGATCAACTACAAGCTGTAGAAGACCGTTATGAAGAGTTGGGAGAATTGCTGAGCGACCCTGATGTGGTCTCTGATACCAAGCGTTTCATGGAATTATCCAAAGAAGAAGCTGGGACACGTGACACCGTAACAGCCTACCGCGAATACAAACAAGTCCTTCAAAATATCATTGATGCCGAAGAGATGATTAAAGAATCAGGCGGAGATGCGGACTTGGAAGAAATGGCTAAGCAAGAATTGAAAGACGCTAAGGCTGAAAAAGAAGAGTATGAAGAAAAACTAAAGATTTTGCTCCTCCCTAAAGATCCAAACGATGACAAAAATATCATCCTTGAAATCCGTGGAGCTGCTGGTGGAGATGAAGCTGCCCTCTTTGCTGGTGATTTGCTAACCATGTACCAAAAATATGCTGAAGCTCAAGGCTGGCGCTTTGAAGTTATGGAAGCTTCAATGAACGGTGTCGGTGGTTTTAAAGAAGTGGTTGCTATGGTTTCTGGTCAGTCTGTATACTCTAAGCTTAAGTACGAATCAGGTGCCCACCGTGTGCAACGTGTCCCTGTGACAGAAAGTCAGGGTCGTGTTCATACATCGACTGCAACTGTTCTTGTCATGCCTGAAGTGGAAGAAGTAGAGTACGATATTGATCCAAAAGACCTTCGTGTGGATATCTACCACGCTTCTGGTGCTGGTGGACAGAACGTCAACAAGGTTGCGACTGCCGTTCGTATCGTTCACTTGCCAACCAATATCAAGGTTGAGATGCAGGAAGAACGTACCCAGCAGAAAAACCGTGAGAAGGCTATGAAGATTATCCGTGCGCGTGTTGCTGACCACTTTGCACAGATTGCCCAAGACGAGCAGGACGCAGAGCGTAAGTCTACTATCGGTACTGGTGACCGTTCAGAACGTATCCGTACTTATAATTTCCCACAAAACCGTGTGACAGACCACCGTATCGGCTTAACCCTTCAAAAACTTGATACTATTTTGTCTGGTAAACTAGATGAAGTTGTGGATGCCTTGGTTCTTTACGACCAAACTCAAAAATTAGAAGAATTAAACAAATAATGAAATTAGCTCAAATGTTTAAAGATTTTGAGGAAAAATTGATAGCACAAGGAGAGGAAGCAGAAAGCCTCTCCTTTGTCTATCGTAGCCTGAAAAATCTATCTTTTACAGACTTTGTCTTTGCCCTCCAGCAAGAAGTAACAGAGGAAGAAAAAGAGTTTGTGGAGGATATCTACAAGAAATTAGTAGCACATATACCTGCCCAGTACATTATCGGTCATGCTGAATTTTTTGGGATGCAGTTAAAGGTTGATGAGAGGGTCTTGATTCCTCGCCCAGAGACAGAAGAGTTGGTGGATCTCATCCTAGCTGAGAATCCAGAGGAAAATCTCAAAGTTCTGGATATCGGAACAGGAAGCGGTGCTATCTCCCTTGCTCTAGCTAAAAATAGACCAGATTGGACAATCACAGCTAGCGATATCTCCCAAGATGCTCTCGATTTGGCTAGCAAAAACGCTAAAATTCAAAATCTTAATATATTTTTAAAAAAATCTGATTGTTTCTCTGAAATTTCTTCAAAATATGATATAATTGTTTCCAATCCACCCTATATCTCTCGTAGAGATGAGTCAGAAGTTGGTTTGAATGTTTTACATTCAGAACCTCATCTGGCACTCTTTGCAGATGAGGACGGTCTTGCAATCTACCGCAAAATTGCGGAAAATGCAAAAGACTATCTCAAAGATGGTGGTAAGATTTACCTTGAAATTGGCTACAAGCAAGGTTTTAGTGTTCCTACTCTTTTTAAGGAAAATCTTCCTGAAAAAAGAGTGCGAACCCTCAAAGATCAATTTGGCCAAGATAGGATGGTTGTCATTGATGATGGAGAAAATTAAGAAAGAGCTTGAAAAAGGTGGAGCAGTTGTTCTGCCGACAGAAACAGTTTATGGTCTTTTTGCCAAGGCGCTAGACGAAAAAGCAGTTGATCATGTCTATCAACTTAAACGTCGTCCAAGAGACAAAGCACTCAATCTCAATGTCGCTAGTCTAGCTGATATCTTGAACTTTTCTAAGAATCAGCCAGCTTATCTCCAAAAACTGGTTGAAAGTTTTTTACCAGGCCCTTTGACCATTATCTTAGAAGCTAATGACAAGGTTCCTTACTGGGTCAATTCAGACTTGACGACTGTTGGATTTCGCATGCCGAGTCATCCAGTAACTCTGGAGTTGATTCGTAAATTTGGTCCCTTAATCGGACCTTCCGCCAATATCTCAGGTCAATCAAGTGGAGTAAATTTTCACAAGATTCTTCATGATTTTGACCAAGAGGTCTTGGGACTTGAAGACGATGCATTTTTAACAGGTCAGGATTCGACTATTTTAGACTTATCTGGTGACAAGGTAAAGATTCTACGTCAAGGAGCGATTACTCGAGAGGATATCCTTGCCAAGATACCGACAATTCCTTTTGAGGAGGTATAATATGCTACGTGATTTGAAAACAAGAGATGTTGCAGCTATTTGTGAGATTAACAAAGAAGCTTTAGGTTATTCGTTTAGTTTAGAGGAAACGGCTAGTCAACTAGCTAAGTTATCTCAGGACTCTCATCACTACCTACTGGGTTTCGAGGATTCGACCAGCCATGACTTACTTGGTTATGTTCATGCCGAGGTTTATGAATCCCTTTATTCAAAACCAGGTTTTAATATCCTAGCTTTAGCTGTTTTGCCTCAAACACAGGGTCAGGGGATCGGAAAAACTTTGCTCCAAGGATTGGAACAAGAAGCAAAAAAACGAGGCTATAACTTTATTCGCTTAAATTCTGCAGACCATCGTCTGGGGGCCCATGCATTTTACGAAAAAGTTGGTTATACTTGCGATAAAGTGCAGAAACGGTTTATTCGCATTTTTTAGTTTGGATTTTATATTCTTGTTGTAAAAACAAACTAAAAGACCTGTCATACTATAAAGGAGAAGACCTATGATTTTTGACAAAGATGATTTTAAAGCCTATGACGCGGATCTTTGGAATGCTATTGCCAAAGAAGAAGAACGCCAACAAAACAATATTGAGCTAATCGCCTCTGAAAATGTCGTTTCTAAAGCAGTTATGGCGGCTCAAGGGTCTATCTTGACCAATAAATACGCCGAAGGTTACCCAGGACGTCGTTATTACGGTGGTACTGATGTAGTAGATATCGTTGAAAGTCTAGCTATTGAACGTGCAAAGGAAATCTTTGGTGCCAAGTTTGCCAATGTCCAACCTCACTCAGGAAGTCAAGCCAACTGTGCGGCTTACATGGCTTTGATTGAGCCAGGTGATACGGTCATGGGAATGGATTTGGCAGCAGGTGGTCACTTGACCCACGGAGCTCCTGTAAGCTTCTCTGGTCAAACCTACAACTTTGTTTCTTATAGTGTTGATCCTGAGACTGAACTCTTGGACTTTGACGCTATCTTGAAACAAGCTCAAGAAGTAAAACCAAAATTAATCGTAGCAGGAGCTTCAGCTTATTCTCAAATTATTGACTTCTCAAAATTCCGTGAAATTGCAGATGCTGTTGGTGCTAAACTTATGGTCGATATGGCGCACATTGCTGGTTTGGTTGCTGCAGGTCTTCATCCAAGTCCAGTCCCTTATGCACATATTACAACAACAACGACCCACAAAAGCCTTCGTGGACCACGTGGTGGTTTGATTTTGACTAATGACGAAGACCTTGCTAAGAAGATTAATTCTGCTATTTTCCCAGGTATCCAAGGTGGGCCATTAGAGCATGTTGTTGCTGCTAAGGCTGTTGCCTTCAAAGAGGTATTGGACCCAGCCTTCAAGGAATATGCAGCAAATGTTATTAAGAACAGCAAGGCTATGGCAGAAGTCTTCTTGCAAGACCCTGATTTTCGTATTGTCTCTGGTGGTACTGAAAATCACCTCTTTCTAGTTGATGTAACTAAGGTTGTAGAAAACGGAAAAGTTGCTCAAAACTTGCTAGATGAGGTCAATATTACCCTAAATAAAAACTCAATTCCATACGAAACTTTGTCACCATTTAAGACAAGTGGTATTCGTATCGGAGCAGCAGCAACAACTGCACGTGGTTTTGGTGAAGAAGAAAGTCGTAAAGTGGCTGAGCTTATCATTAAAGCCCTTAAAAATGCAGAAAATGAAGCTGTCTTAGAAGAAGTGAGAAGCGAAGTCAAAGCCTTAACAGATGCCTTCCCATTGTATGAGGACTAATACTATTATGGACATTTATATTAAGAAAGCCATTATCCATCAGTTCAGCCCTGATGACACAGAGTTGTTTCTAGCGGATAAATTTCTCAATATCACTCCAAAAATCGAGGAATACCTACGTAAGAAAATTGAACGTGTGTATTCAGATGAAGCCAAGACTGGGATTTTCGAAGAAGAAAATCCCTTCTTCAATCACATCACAGACGATTTATTGGAGACTTCAGTAACACTAGCAAATCTCTGGAAAGAGGAATTCAGCATTTCTGAAAATCTCAAGACCAATGACTTGATTTTTGTGCAGTTTTCTAAAGAAGGAGTAGAGCATTTTGCTTTTCTACGTATTGCCTTGCGTGAGACCTTGACCCACCTCGGTGGAGAAGTTGACAATCCAATCAAGCTGACTCAAAACAATCTTCCTGGATTTGGTACAGGCGCAGATGAGGCCTTGGTGGTCAATCTTCAAAGCCGAAAATATCACCTGATTGAGAAACGAATCAAGTATAACGGGACTTTTTTGAACTATTTTTCTGAGAATCTGATACAGGCTCAACCAAAGATTTCACCTAAAAAGTCAATCAAGGAACTGGAAAAAACAGCTCAGAGAATTGCTGAAACATTTAATACAGATGATTTTCAATTTCAATCTAAGGTCAAGTCTGCTATTTTTAACAATCTTGAAGAAAGCAATGAATTGTCTCCAGAAAAATTGGCAAATGACCTTTTTGACAATAATCTCACTGCACGTCTTAGCTTTATTGACCAAGTCAAGAAAGCAGTGCCAGAGCCAGTTCAATTTGATGAAATCGATGCCAGTCGTCAATTAAAGAAATTTGAAAACCAAAAACTTTCTCTGTCAAATGGGATTGAATTAATTGTACCCAATAATATTTATCAAGATGCTGAGTCGGTCGAATTTATCCAAAATGACAATGGTACCTACTCTATCTTAATCAAAAACATCGAGGATATACAAAGCAAATAATGTTTAAATTTATAAGAAGGGTCTTGGTGCTTGTTCTTATCTTATTTACTGGCTATAAACTTTTTCATATGTATCGGGATGTGAAGCAGGTCATGACCTATCAATCCTTGGTACGAGAGGTTTTAAGTGAGCAAGATACACCAGCAAATGAAGAACTAGTCCTGGCCATGATTTATACCGAAACCAAAGGTAAAGAAAGTGACGTGATGCAGTCAAGTGAGTCTGCCAGCGGAACTACAAATACGATTTCTGACAATAGGAGTAGTATTCGGCAGGGAATTCAAACCTTGACAGAGAATCTTTATTTAGCTCAAGAAAAGGGTGTAGATGTTTGGACTGCTGTACAGGCCTATAACTTTGGGCCTGCTTATATTGATTTTATCGCCCAAAACGGGAAAGAAAATACCCTTGCCCTAGCCAAGAAATACTCAAGAGATACCGTTGCGCCGACATTAGGAAATACAACTGGAAAAACCTACCGCTACATCAATCCAATTTCCATCTTTCAAGGTGGAGAACTTTATGTGGATGGTGGAAACTATTATTACTCTAGACAGGTTCAACTAAATCTCTATATTATTAAATTTTTTAATTTAGTTTAAGCACTTAGAAAATTCTAGGTGCTTTTATAAGCTTTCTTTAAGGCTAATCTACTATCCTAGATAGGAAAAGGAGGAACGTCTCATGCGAAAGAAATTCTTTCTGACTAGTGCTGCAGTTCTTTTAGCAGTTGCAACTTTGCAAAGTGCTCAAGCAGCCACTGATGTTCAAAAAGTAATTGATGAAACTTATGTTCAACCTGAGTATGTCTTAGGTTCTTCACTAACAGAAGATCAAAAAAATCAAACATTAAAAAAACTCGGCTATAACGCCTCTACAGATACCAAAGAACTGAAGACTATGACGCCAGATGTCTACTCAAAGATTATGAACGTCGCCAATGACTCTAGTCTCCAGCTCTATTCGTCTGCAAAAATTCAAAAATTAGGTGAAAAATCTCCACTTGAAGTGAAGATTGAAACCCCTGAAAATATCACTAAAGTGACCCAAGACATGTACCGTAATGCGGCCGTTACCTTGGGTGTTGAGCACGCGCGCATCACCGTAGCTGCACCAATCCCTGTAACAGGTGAAAGTGCCCTAGCTGGTATCTACTATTCATTAGAAGCTAATGGTGTTCAACTTCCTCAAGAAAATAAAGACCTAGCTCAGGAAGAACTAAAAGCTTTGTCAGACATCAACGATGAAAACAAGGACAAATCAGGCTATGATGCCAATAAACTTAATGTAGCCCTTGCCGATATCAAATCTGCTATAGCTAAAGCTAAAGAGTCCAATGGTGAGCTTACTGAAGATGATGTTCGTAAGATTGTTGAAGATACATTGAAAAATTATAAGCTGGATCAGGTTATAACAGGAAACCAGATCAATGTCATCATCAACTTTGCCTTCAATCTTTCCAAGAGTGATATTCTCAATAACGAAGATTTCACAAAGACTCTAAAAGATCTGAAACAAAGTATCGTTGCGCAAGCAGGAGATAGTTTTAGCAATATCGACCTTAACTTTGATGCTAATAAAGCTATTCAAGACGGTGGGAATATCCTCAGTGCTATTTGGCAAGCAATTGTAAACTTTTTCAAGAGTTTTGGTGCTTAGGCTAATTCATGGTATAATAGATGGTAACAGAACAGTTGCCGTCTTTTTTTTGTCGGTTGATAGAAAGTGAAACATATGTTAAAGAAAAATGATATTGTAGAAGTAGAGATTGTCGATTTGACACATGAAGGAGCAGGTGTTGCCAAGGTAGATGGCTTGGTCTTTTTTGTTGAGAATGCTCTACCGACTGAGAAGATCCTTATGCGTGTCCTTAAAGTCAACAAGAAGATTGGCTTTGGTAAGGTTGAGGAATACCTTACACAATCTCCTTACCGTAATCAAGACTTAGATTTGGCTTACCTGCGTTCAGGGATTGCTGACTTGGGACATCTAGCTTATCCAGAGCAACTCAAGTTCAAAACCAAGCAAGTGAAAGACAGCCTCTATAAAATTGCTGGAATCAGGGATGTAGAGGTTTCTGATACTCTTGGTATGGAAAATCCTATCAAGTATCGCAACAAGGCTCAGGTACCTGTTCGTCGTGTTAATGGTGTTCTAGAAACTGGTTTCTTCCGTAAGAATTCTCATGACCTTATGCCATTGGAAGATTTTTACATTCAGGATCCAGTCATTGACCAAGTTATTATAGCCCTACGTGATTTACTCCGTCGATATGACCTGAAGCCTTATGATGAGAAGGAGCAATCTGGCTTGATTCGTAACCTTGTTGTCCGTCGTGGACATTATTCAGATCAAATCATGGTTATATTTGTGACAACTCGTCCTAAAGTTTTCAGAGTTGAACAGGTGATTGAACAACTAATCAAGCAATTTCCAGAAATTGTATCTATCATGCAGAACATCAATGACCAGAATACCAATGCGATTTTCGGGAAAGAATGGCGTACGCTTTATGGTCAAGATTACATTACTGATCAAATGTTGGGAAATGATTTCCAAATCTCTGGTCCAGCCTTTTATCAGGTCAATACCGAAATGGCGGAGAAACTTTATCAAACAGCCATTGACTTTGCGGAGTTAAGAGCAGATGATGTAGTGATTGATGCCTACTCAGGGATTGGGACTATTGGCTTATCTGTCGCTAAGCATGTCAAGGAAGTCTATGGCGTAGAGGTTATCCCAGAAGCAGTAGAGAATAGCAAAAAGAATGCTGTCTTAAACAATATCAGTAATGCCCACTATGTCTGTGACACTGCTGAAAATGCCATGAAGAATTGGCTCAAGGAAGGCATCCAACCAACTGCTATCCTAGTCGACCCACCACGCAAGGGCTTGACCGAAAGCTTTATCAAAGCAAGTGCCCAAACAGGCGCTGATCGTATCGCCTATATCTCTTGTAATGTCGCCACCATGGCTCGAGATATCAAACTCTACCAAGAGTTGGGCTATGAATTGAAGAAAGTACAGCCGGTTGATTTATTTCCGCAGACGCACCACGTCGAGTGTGTAGCTTTGCTTGTAAAAGCGTAAAAACCTTGTAACGAAAGGGATAATCAAAAACCTTGATTGCAAGGCTTTTTGTATTGAGGTGGGGAAGTATCAGAGTGAGAATACAAGTTGAGTGTCTTGATGTGATAGTTTGATAGGCTGTCAATCTATTTCCATAAACCCTAGGGGGTACGGAGTTGTTACCATAGACTAGGCATTAATGGGAATAAACGTATCCCCTATTAATGAAACTCAAGCAAGGTTTGATCCAGGGAGATAAGTAGAAGTTAAATGATGCAATTTAATTCAATAAAATCCTTGAAATTTTAATCTTTCAAGGATTTTATTTAGGGATGTAGATAGATTTCAAGTTATAATGGTCCAACATGTCATTGTTAAAAAAATGTAATCGTTAAAATGCTATTAAATCGTTAGATAGTTCGAATATACTTAGAGTTTAAATGTTAGCGTTTCGTGATATAATTTCATAAGAAAAAATTATTGGAGAAACTGAATTAGAAACAATATTAAAACGGCTTTACAAACAATAAAATCTTATTTTGAAAAATCAGAATTTTATATTCCTACCTATCAGAGATCCTATGCTTGGCAAGTATCACAATGTGAACAACTCATTGAAGATATTAATCTTCATATGGAAAATTTCGATGATAGATCCCAAGACAATTATTTCTTCGGTGCTGTTTTCATCGCTCAAGAATCTGTAGAAGACATGAAGTAACCTTGATTGATGGCCAGCAAAAAACAACGACATTTATGTTACTTCTTAAGGCAATCTTATTGAAGATTGAAAAGGAGCTTGAACTTCAACCGACTCTAGATACTGATGCACGCAGATTAGTGAGACGTCTTAATTGTCTTAAAGAGCAGATTGTCAAAATGATTTTCAATGTTTCAGATGACGAAAAAGATGATTTCGTTGATGGACTTTATTATACTAGTGATGGTAGGCTGTCCTAGTAACATTCAAATAGTTTGCGACAGACGTTTGAGATAGGTTTTTATCAGTTCTTCGTTGTTTAAATCTTTCTTTAGACAACATATAGCCTCCTTGTTTAGTTATAACTTAATAAAATTTTATCAGTATAGTGAAATATTTTCAATAATCATTTGTAGTTCTTTATAATCTAATATGGATTTATTTCATAAACTTCAAAATAAAGACATATCTCTGTAGAAAAAAATACATACAAATAACAAAAATCAACGTTTTTTCAGCAACAAACAAGAAAAACCTGTAGTTTTTTCTTGTATAAAACTACAGACTTTGATATAATTTATTTAAAGATATTAAATCGAAAGGAATTTTAATTATGGCTATAGCTAAATACTCATTACAACGAATTGATGAAGGGAGTTTTGAAGACATTGTAAAAGATATTCTTAAAAAAACTCACTCAAAAGCTTTTTATTATTCTGCTTTTTTGAGAAAAGAAAGTGTTCTTGAATTGGAAGAGCTATTGAAAAATGAAGAGAATTTTTCAGCAGTGATTGGAGTTAGGAATGGTACCACCTCTTTTCAAGGTTTAGAAGCATTGCAAACTACTGGTGTTAAACTGTATGTAGTTGATACTGGATCTGCAATGACAATTTTTCATGCTAAATCATTATTGGTAGTAGATGAAGAAAATAATCTAGCATATGCTGTTTTTGGAAGTTCAAATTTTACGCCGGGTGGCTTCTATCGTAATATAGAAAGTAATGTCTACCTTGAGCTTGACCTGAACAATGAAGAAGATTTCAAATTTTATAGTGATTTTATTAGTAATCATGAAAACTTAGTAGAGAATAATAATAACAGTGATAATGTTCTGTTAATTTCTGATGTAAGTAGCATCAATAATTTTCTCTTAGATGGTAGAGTAGTGGATGAGACTAAGCATAAAATTAAAACCAGTGTCGGAAAAAGTTCTATATCAACCGATACAATTAAATTGATGAAATTACAACCAACAAGAAAGCATTCAGCTAAAACTTCTAATAAAAAGGTACAAGTTACAGACTCATTAGCTGAGGAAAGGAAGTTTACAATTGCGACAGATTCACTACTTGGGACGGTTAAAGAGGTTTGGAAGTCGAAACCATTAAACGAACGAGATTTATCTATTCCATCTAAACCAGGAACAAATCCTACAGGTTCTATGTTGATGAAGAGGGGTGAGTATAATATAGATCAGCAAAGTTATTTTTATGATGAGGTCTTTAGTAATTTGAAATGGTCTACACATCCATCTAAGAAGTCGTATTTTCAATTTGCAGATGCAAAATTTCATATTTTAATTGAAGGAATCGAATTCGGTTCTTATACACTTACCTTAAAATATGATGAAAGAACTGACACTACTAGTTATAAACAAAGTCAACCGAATGTTAGTCTGAGTTGGGGTGAAGCAGGTAGTATCATCAAAAATCCAAATCTTCTTGGAAAAACCATGTTCCTTTATAGGGTAGAGGACAAAGTTGGTGAATATTTGATTGAAATTAAAGACGACGATGGAACTAATTAATATTTAACATGTAGTTATAGACAAATAAGAATTGTTTGTTTTCAAAAATTTTAAACTATAAGCTCTCTATTACGGAATGAGCTTATTTTTTTGATATAATACTATTTGATAAATTTTTATTTAGTATGGTACTATAATTCAATTTAGTAGTTGAACTTACCTAGAAGTTATGCTAATATCAAAACACGTAAGTAATACTGCGAATTCTAATTAAATTGGCTAGGAGGAGTGATCTAATTTGCTATTAAAACAAGATGCTTCAATAGAGAAATTAAATGGAAGATATTTTACACCAAATCTGATTTCTGATTTTGTAACGGAATGGGTTTTGGCCCAAGAAGGTGAGATAAAAAATATCTTAGAACCTAGTGTAGGTGAAGGAGTGTTTCTTTCAAGTGCAATAAAGTTTGACAAAGTAAGTGAGAGTAATATTATTGCGGTTGAAATTGATGAAGACACTTCGAAGGAAGCGTCAGCAAAAAATGATTTCATACATTTTCCTGATTGGAAGTCTTTTGGTGACCTGACTGATAATATAGAACCCAAAAGGGTAGTTGTAAACGATGATTTTTACTATGCGTATAAGAATGGTTTAGATAAATTGAAATTTCAAGGTATTCTTGGCAATCCTCCCTATATAAGGTACCAATATTTAACAGAAGAACAACGAGCAGAACAAAGTGAGATTTTAATAAACAATTCAATGAAACCAAACAAACTTATAAATGCTTGGGTATCCTTTACAGTAGCATGTATAAGTTGCATGGATGATTCTAGTAGGATTGGTATCGTAATACCAGCAGAGTTATTACAGGTGAAATATTCACAAGATTTAAGACGATATCTTGTTAGGGAGTTAAATAGGTGTACAATTGTTACTTTTGAGAATTTAGTTTTTGATGATATTGAACAAGAGGTTGTTTTATTACTAGGTGAAAAAATCGCTGGTGATCAGCAAAACCTTATAAAAATTGTACCATTTAATAATGCCGAGTCACTAGATGTGAACATCCTCGAGGAAATTGAATTTATTGGTGCAGACCTTGGTTCAAGTAAATGGACCAAATTCTTTCTTAATAATTCACAGATTGATATAGTTAAAAAAATTAAGAGCAGCAATAAATTTTTGAAGTTCTCACAAATTGCTAAATGTGAGGTGGGAATTACAACAGGCAACAATAAGTATTTTTGTTTGGATGATGAAACGGTAAAGAAATACAATCTAGAAAAGTACTGTAGACCTTTAATTGCACGAAGTGTCAACATTAATGGAGTTCAATTTTTACCAGAAGATTGGAATGAAAATATACTAAAGGGTGCTAGGACATATTTACTGGACTTATCTCCTTTTGAATCTAGAGACTTTAATGATGGATTAAATAAGTACATAAAGTTGGGGGAAGAAAATAAGCATAATACCTCATATAAGACTAGAATTCGAGAAGAGTGGTACAAAGTTCCTTCTGTTTGGAGTCCAGATATTTTCTTTTTAAGAAGAAATTACCAATTTCCAAAGGTTATGCTAAATACTTCGGAAGTCGACGCTGTGAGTACAGATACTATGCATAGAGTTCGATTAAAAAATCCTCAACATAAAAAGCGATTAATAGTTGCGTACTACACTACTGTGGGATTGCTATTTTCAGAATTAGAAGGTAGGAGCTATGGTGGAGGTGTGTTAGAAATCTTACCTAGTGAGGTTTCAAATATACAATTACCTAATATTTTTGAAAATGATATTTTGAGTGAAGAAGAAGTTGATAAACTTTTCGATAAAATTGACAATCATATACGTATAAATGGTAATGATAATATAGAAATGTTATTGGATATGGTGGATTCAGAAGTACTTATTAATAAACTTAAGATAAGTAAAGAAGAAGTTACTAATATGAGGGAAGCCTGGCATACGTTAAAGAATCGTCGACTGGGAAGAGGTAGAAGCAATTTAGATTAAAAATTCCTAGGTTTGAGAATATAATTATTTACCAGAATTACTGTTAAAAAGCTTTCCCAAAATATCAAAAACGCTAAAAATCAATATGTAGTGTCTATGTATCTTTCAGTGACTAGATATAGTGCTACATATTGATTTTTTATTTTTGACCTGTTAAAATAAGATTACAAATAAACGAAATAAACTCTATTAAAATATAATAGCTAGAAAGGTTATTGGTACTCCTATTTGGACTTTAAACATTTTCTGAACCATAACAATCAAGCAATTGGATTTCAAACCATAGATTTTATTGTTCATTTCTTAACTGTTGTTCAACTTTAGAGTTCGCATTGTATTCACGTTTACAAAATTCAAACTTTTCTATTTTTCATTGAGGGAAAGTTGAATCGAGCATAGCAGATGAGTTTTCGGAACATTTCTATAAAGTGATTTCAAGTAGTGGGGATTTTTATTAATAAGTGGTGATAACTACGTTTATACAAGTGCCGATATTGAAGAAATTGAATATGAACCCAATCAATTAGATGAAACTTTAGTCGCAATTGAACTTCCACTCCAGAATACCGATATTGATAGTACTGCACTGTTGATTTCAATAATTGATGCTGGAGAAAAAATAGCAGCTCACGATATGATATCTATTTCTAAAGCATCATTTCCATCTAAAAATATAAAATTTTAATGTATTTCGTTTAAAAGTACATTCCTAATTCTGACAAACTTCATTTTGTTTCATAGTATATGTAGTTACTAGCATCACATGTTGAGGCAGTATCACTGCTTGTACCAGCTGAGACATCAGCAAAGTAGAAGCAGATTTCCGCCCATGGTATAGCTGTCGTAGAGTGAGGAGATTACGACGAAACTGTACGGTAAGTCCGAAACGCTGAATGTGTGAGTTTGTTAGTGAAACGCAGCTAATCCTCAAAAGGTTCCCCAAACCTTTTGAGTTCCACAGATACAGCATGTGGAGTGTGTAGTGTTACTACAACGACTAAAAGGGTGAAAATTCTTGATTTTAAGCACTTTTTCAAGCATTTTGTCTTTATTGAAAAGAGTGATTTTGACATAAAAAAGGTGCAAAAAAATACATTGATGTGAACGTCTGTTTGAATGTCGACTGCGTAGACAAAAAATAGATACGTCAGTAATAAATGAATACAGCGAGAACATTTTGATAAGTGTTCTCGCTTTTTTTATCTTTTGTAAGTCACTTTTTATTATCAAAAAACTTGCATTTTATCATTTAAAATGATAAAATACATAAAAAATGATAAAAAGGGAAAACAATGAATGTTAAAAAGATAATTTCTATTTTTCAATCGTTTTATATTAATGTAAGTGTTGAAAAAATAGCTTTAACTTTACCAATTAGTTTTGAAAAAAGATTTCAATATGCTCAAATGAAGTTTCATAAGGAGTCATTTTTATTGATTAAAGAAAAGAGAAGAGGAAGTTTAGACTCATTTGTTACTCAAGCTCGTAATATGGGTGAAAAAGCTAGCATGGACGTTGTTTTGGTTTTTTCAAAGCTATCTGACATTGAAAAAAAACAACTCCTTCAAGCTAGAGTTCCTTTTGCAGATTTCAAGGGAAATCTCTTTTTTCCTCCATTGGGATTAGTATTGAATGCTAATGATGATGTTGTAGCATCTAAAGAATTAACACCTAGTGAACAATTAACTTGGATTGCCTTTTTATTGACAAAAGGTCAAAAAGAAGTAGATGTTGATATGCTTTCACAGGTAACTGGACTTCCAAACTCAACGATTTATAGGTGCTTGAGGACTTTTAAAACTTTAGATTGGTTAAATAAGCCAAATAAACTTTACACCTATACAGCATCAAAAAAAGAATTATTCTTAAAATCAGAATCCTATTTATTTAATCCAATCAAAAAACGGCTCTTATTGCCCAATGTAGATCTAGAGAATATAAAATCTGCTTCTAGGCTTCTATACGGTGGTACTTATGCTTTATCCTATTTGACTTTTTTAGCTGAATCGGATGAAAATAGTAGCTATGTCATATCACAGAGACAATTCAATAAATTATCCTTGCCATTATCTCAGCATGTTTTAGAAGGCAAGGTATTAGAAATATGGCGATATCGCCCTTTTGTATCTGAATTTTGGAACGATTTTAAAGAAAATCAAGATAGACAGTTTGTAGATCCTATTTCTCTTTATTTGACCTTAAAAGATGATGATGATCCACGTGTGGAGGAAGAGATTGAAGTACTAAAAAGTAATATATTACAGTATCTAGGAGAAGATGATGCCAGCTAATACGAAAGCTATTTTTCAAGAAATGTTTGCGAATTTTCAAGACTATTATGTTTTGATTGGAGGGACTGCAACCTCTATTGTATTGGACTCGCAAGGATTTAAAAGTCGGACAACAAAAGATTATGATATGGTAATCATTGATGAATTAAAAAATAAGGAATTTTATGATACCTTGAATCACTTTTTAGAATTGGGAGAATATCAAGGAAATCAGAAGGATGAAAAAGCACAGCTATTTCGATTTACAACAAATAAACCTGAGTTTCCTTCTATGATTGAACTATTTAGCATTTTACCAGAATACCCATTAAAGAAGGAGGGGAGAGAAACACCCTTACATTTTGATGAAGATGCTAGTTTGTCGGCCTTATTATTGGATAAGGATTATTATAATATATTGGTGAATGAAAAAGAATCCATTCAGGGATACTCGGTGTTGAGTAATCGTGGTTTAATTATTTTCAAGGCTAAAGCTTGGTTGGATATGAAAGAACTCTCTGCCACAGGTACTCAAGGTTTAAGTAAATCCATTAAAAAACATTTGAACGACATTACTCGATTAACAGCTTTATTAGTAGGGGGTGAAAAGCTATCAAATATAACCTCTAGTGACACGGTGAAAGCAGATATGCACCGTTTTGTGATAGAACTTGAGTCTGTGATATCAACTATTCCTCAAAATGATGATATTTTATTGACTCGGAATGAAGTTTTTGAAATTTTGAAAGATTTTTTAGATAGTTAAAATAATTGTAGAAACATAGCTATATTGGAATGTGACATACTTGTTTATGTCTGGGAGGACTGATGCGTCAGTTCTCCCGTTTTTTATATTCAAGTCTCTTGATTTTGTTCAGTGGCGATTGGAACACTGATGATCTCAGTTGTTGGTCTAGGTGGACAACTTGTTCGTGCAGATGAGGTTGTGAGAACTGAAAATTCTGCTACCAATCTTACACAAGCAAAGCCAGCTGATAGTGCTGAACACATAAACTAAGCAAAATTAAGTGGTCAGGCAAGTGGCGAATTGCCCTTTACCGTTCTACACGAGGAATTAGATAAAGTATCCCAAGTAGCTAAGCATGAAGCTGTTCAAGTTACCACAGATATGGAAGTCAATCTGGCTACAAAAACAGCAGTGGAAACAAGCATCGCTCTTTCAAAAGAACAGACTGACTCTGATAAGCAGGTCTCGGAAGTTAAGAAAGCGACAGCTGATTATGCATTGGGAAATTATGGCCTATCTCCTTTAAAATCAATCAAATTTAACAAGGCTAGATGGAAAGAAATGGTAAAACCTTATTTTGAAAAAAATGATGTTTTTACTATGCCTCAAAATGAAAATATAAGTTTTTAAAAGAAACAAAAGTAATTCTGTGTGTAACTGCAACGAGTAAGTTGCAGTTTTTTATTTCAAATAATGATATAATAGATTAATAAAACAATGAAAACGCTATATATTTGAAAGTTGATTAGGAAAGTTGAAAGTATGAAAACAATCGATATGATTATTAAATCATCAACTGAATTTTATAACGATTTAAAAACTGATGAACATGATAGATATCGTTCATGGGAGCATTGTTATTCACATTTTATGACAGCTCGTAAAGAGAATGATGTGAATCTTGATTACCTGAGTTTACAACTTGCATTTTATTTAGCAAGTTGGGGGATGTATCGAGGTTCTTCATTCTTATTACAAAAGGATTATAGAGTACATATACCTGTAGTAAGAGAAATCTTAAGCAATAAATATGATTCTCTAGCGGGAATAGAATGTAAAGATTTTAAAAATGAAACTAACCAAAAATTGCTAAAGGAAATTAATGAATTTATTGCTAATTATTATGATGGAATCAGGCGTGAAGTGAGAGGTTCAGCTCTCAAAAACAACTTATCAGATATACTAATCACAAAGATACTGATGGGCACACTCGGTTGTGTTCCAGCATATGATATATATTTTGTTTCTGGGGTAAGATCACAAAAGATTGCAATTGGTACCTATAATATTAAATCTATTTTACAACTAGTAGATTTTTATGAGAAAAATATAGAACAATTTGATTCAGTCCAAAAAAGTTTTATTGTTGCTGATATGCTATATCCTCAAATGAAAATACTTGATATGGGATTTTGGCAGATTGGTTTTGACTTAGATAATAAATAACTATTTACTTCTGTATCTGGAATTTATAAATGGATTTACTTTGAAAAGATAGTAACTCTAAATCTTAATAATAATTTTTCATTGAATAGATTTTAGATAATTGGCTTTTAGAGTATGGTATGCTACATATTAATTTTATTATTAGGGAAAGCGACTAGATAGCATCGTATTAAGATATTTTTACATAGATGATATTGCATTTTGAATTATAACAAAGGAGTATTAACATGGCGAAATATACCGACGAAGATATTAGAAAATTAAATAAAATCACATTAAAAATTGCTGGTGATTATTTAGGTATAAGTTCACAAGCAGTTGCGATAGGTCTTAGAAACAATCTTCTTCCAATTGGTTTTGCTATTCATAACGAAGAAAGAGATAGACGTTTCACTGAGAGTTGGTCCTATCATATTATCGCCGAAAGAATGATTTCATACAATCACGGTAAACTATCAGAGATCCGTGTTGAAAATATAGAAGCCAGTTTAGATAAAATTATAGAGGAATTTAACGGTTTAAAACAAGATTTACTTTTTATATTAAGCGAAAATGCAGAAGTGAAGAATTAGAAGTTTTTGAATTTGCGTTTTCGCTTGGTAAATATAAAAACAGTGATGTAAAGTATAAGGGTAAAGGTGTTTCAAATGAAGATGATAAAGACCTTTTCTAGAGAAGAACTCTATGAAGAAATCTGGGAGATAAGTGCGAAACAAGTTTCATTGAAATATGATTTAAGTTATTCTGACTTACTCAAGAAATGTAAAGAATTTGAAATCCCAATTCCAAAGGGTAGTTATTGGTATCGTAAGAATACTGGACAAGACTTAAGTGAACTTATCGTTCCATTACCACAAAATGACATAAATGAGGTTCATATTGATAGAAAAAGTTTAAAGAACAGTAGAATTAAAGCTGCTAAACATAAAGAAGATAGTACGGAAGATAAAAAAGAAGATACTGTTAAACTTGATACAACTAGTATAAGAAGTTCATTATCATTTTTAGAGGACGATAAAATAGAGCTTATTATTGAAGCCGTTTTAAACCTAAACCAGGCTCCAAATAAGAGATTACATAAATCCGTAGCTAATCTAAGAGATAAAATTACAGAGTGGAATAAGAGGGAAAAAGCAGCTTCTTATCCTTACTTTGATTCTAGGCACAGATATAATGATTTAAAAGAACCTAAATTTGTAAAAAGTATTTCATTAAATTCTCTTCCACGTTTATATCGCTTTTTAGATTCACTAGTTACTGTTATTGAAAAAATCGGTGATAATGTAACTTCAAATTGGGATATTCAAATTGAAAAGGATATTGTTCGTTTTGAAGTTATAGAATCAACAGACAAAGTAAGTCATGAATTAACAAAAGAAGAAGCTAAAGAACTAGCAGAGTACAATGATAGCGTAAAGTTTAAGGGGTATGCTTTTAAACCAAGAATAAAGAAGTATGACTATATTCCAAATGGAAAATTTCGATTTAAGATAATAGATGGTAAATACATTAAAGATACTAAAGAATTCACACTTGAACAATCAATCCCAGAAATAATCGTTTTAATTTACCAAGAGTATTATAAAGTTAAGAACTTACGACTTGAACGTGAAGAGAGAGCAAGACAATACGAAGAGGAGCAGGAGCGAAAAAGAAAATTACAAAATAGAATCGAAGAAGAGAAGAAGCGGACAATGTCTCTTCTGAATATGCTAGAAGATTTTCAAACAGCAAATGATTTAAGATTGATGGCTGATAAATTGGAGATAGCAGGGAAACTTAGTAAAGAGGAAATTGATTGGATTAGATCCAAAGCTGACTGGATTGACCCAATAGTTTCTTCAACAGACGATTTACTAGGAATTAGAAATCATGAAAATTCTAGAGAACAAAAAGAACAATATCTAAGTGAGAAAAGGTACTACTGGTAACTTTATTTTTCTTATGTTTTATAAAGGCAATTGTAAATAAAGGAGTTTTAATTATGACAACTAGTCTAGAAAATAATGAGTTTATAGAAAAAACAATAGAGGCTTTAGATGTAAAAGGGAAAGATCCAAGACTTGGGGTTATAGGCTTTGAATTTGATAATTCAACATCTGAAAAAGATTGTGTTTTAGTTATTGGTCTAAATCCTGCAGGAAATGAGGATGATGCAAACAATGAGAAAAATAACAGGACATTTCTGTATAGTTTGAGAGATAGCAGTAAAAGTAAATATGTTTATAATAAATACTATAAACCTATTTATGAACTAATGAATGATATCTTTGATAATGGTGCTAAATGGCATTGGTGTAATAAATCATGGGACATTTTAAGTAAAGAAATAGAACATTCTATAGAATATTCTAAGAACAAAAAATTTTTAGATGTGATACATGAAGAGTATTTATACCATCAAAATAGGAAAGTATCAATCTATATTGGAGATATGTTCTACTATCATGAAACAAATTCTAAAAAACTTCCACTTAAAAAATCAATATCTTACCCTCAATACTGCAAAGAAATGTTGGAACTTCACATTGAGTCTCTTATAGAAGCTGGTAAAAGTATAAAATTTGTATACATAAATAATTCACAAGTTTCTCAATGGTTGTGTGATAGTGATATAAAGACATTTACAGTTTTCGGGGATAGGAAAATTCCTGTTTTCTTTGGTGGAATGGTTTCAGGTGGTAGAATGGATTTATTTTCAAAGAAAAGATTAGTTCATGAGATAAAAAATTATTTAAATAAACTTGAACCAAAAATCGAAAACTAATTAAAATTCTATGAGGAACCGAAGTTACATGAAAGAATATGTTTTAAGTTTGGAAAAAGAATTCTCTTTAATAGAAAATGGATTTAAAGAAGAAGAAAAAAGAGCTCTTGCTGACTATCAATCAAACGATAATGCGTATACCAAAGAATTAGCATTTTTAGCCTTTAAATCCAATGTATATCAAGTTAGAATGTATAGTGTATTTCTCTTTGGCCATTTGTCATCGTATGAAGAAATTTTGATCTTTATGAGGGATGAGGTTTCAAAGGATGACAATTGGAGAGTACAAGAAGTATTAGCAAAAGCATTTGATGAATTTTGTAAGCAAACAGGTTATGAAAAATCCCTTCCGATTATTGACGACTGGCTAAAAAATAATAATCCAAATGTCCGAAGAGCTGTTACAGAAGGCTTGAGAATATGGACAAGTAGACCATATTTTAAAGAAAATCCATATGAAGCTATCAGACGAATTGCAGCATTAAAAGAAGATTCTAGTGAATATGTTAGAAAATCAGTTGGTAATGCTTTGAGGGATATTAGCAAAAAATTTCCAGAGTTTATCAAAGAAGAACTTGATAGTTGGGATATTAATAGTAAAGAGATTCAACAAGTTTACAAGCTAGCAAGTAAATTGATTGTATGACAAATAAGAATTCATACGAGGTAACGTTTGTTTAGGTGTGAAAGATATGGAAAGGTCAATAAAGTTTTATAGAGATGGTTTAGGATATAAGACTGATTGCAGAGAAAATAATCCATCAGTATGCTTTTTTGATACTCCGGGAACAAAGTTTGAACTATTTCCTTTGGAACAATTAGCAAAAGATATTGATGAAAATAATCCACCAAAAGGGAATGGATTTTCAGGAATTACATTAGCCTACAATGTTGAACATAAAGAAGATGTAGAGACTGTAATTGCATTAGTAAGAAAAGCAGGTGGAAAAATTGTAAAAGAGCCATAGGAAGTTTTTTGGGGTGGATATCACGCATATTTTTCGGATTTAGATGGATACTATTGGGAAGTTTCATGGGGACCGAATTTTCAATTTGATGAAAATGGATTGCTGAAATTTTGAGGATAAATAGGGAAAGAGTTTGCCATAAAGTAAGGAATATTTGATTTTGAAGGAGGTAATCATAGTGAATGAATTTAATGAATTTGTTCGTGAGATTTTTTCTGCAGCAGGTGATATTGTCATAAGATCCATGATGGGCGGCTACCTTATATATTTTAACGGTAAGCTGATAGGTGACATTTGCGATAATGAACTATTTTTAAAGAGGACGCCGACATCGGACAAACTTCTTGCAGACTCAGAATTGCGTTATCCGTATGAGGGTTCAAAGACATTGATGTATGCATTCGACAGATTTGAGGATATGGATTTGATTACTGA
>NZ_JAWERU010000015.1:0-48559 GCF_032481935.1 Streptococcus sp. | reverse complement strand
AGGTCCCGTAGTGTAGCGGTTATCACGTCGCCCTGTCACGGCGAAGATCGCGGGTTCGATTCCCGTCGGGACCGTTTAAGATAACGGAAGTTATTTTAGACTCGTTAGCTCAGTTGGTAGAGCAATTGACTTTTAATCAATGGGTCACTGGTTCGAGCCCAGTACGGGTCATCATTGCGGGTTTGGCGGAATTGGCAGACGCACCAGATTTAGGATCTGGCGCTTAACGGCGTGGGGGTTCAAGTCCCTTAACCCGCATAATAGAAATAAGCCGGCTTAGCTCAGTTGGTAGAGCATCTGATTTGTAATCAGAGGGTCGCGTGTTCAAGTCATGTAGCCGGCATTTTTTTAATATAACCAAGAGGTCGATGCGAACGTAGTTCAGTGGTAGAACACCACCTTGCCAAGGTGGGGGTCGCGGGTTCGAATCCCGTCGTTCGCTTAGAGAGGCCGGGGTGGCGGAACTGGCAGACGGTCCTCGGCATATAATGAGCACCCTTAGCTCAACTGGATAGAGTACCTGACTACGAATCAGGCGGTTAGAGGTTCGACTCCTCTAGGGTGCATTTTTTCTATTTAACTCGGGAAGTAGCTCAGCTTGGTAGAGTACTTGGTTTGGGACCAAGGTGTCGCAGGTTCGAATCCTGTCTTCCCGATAAATATTACTTGAGTAAGAACACTAGTTGTTCTTTTTTATTTGTGCCTCTTTGTCAACTGTAGTGGGTTGATGAAAAGTTATAACCTGGAGAGGACCAACTTGGTTCTCTCCTTTTTTATGTTCAAAGCAATGAGGATTCTAGTTTTAAAGTTTTCAAAGTTCCTGAAGCCAAAAGCATTGCGCTCGATGACCTTAATGAGGTTATTAGTAGCCTCTAGTTTCGCGTTTGAGTAGGGCAGTTCCAGTGAGTTCATGATTTTGTCCTTGTCTTTCAAAAAGGTCTTAAAAACAGTTTGAAAAATAGGATTTACACAAGAAATCGTTTCTTCAATCAGTTCAAAGAAATGGTCTCTTTGTTTCTCTTGGAAATGAAACAGTAATAGTTGATAGAGGTCATAGTGTTCTCTAAGTTCTTGAGAGTATGCAAGGATTTTTTCGAGAATCTCATTATTGGTCAAGTGTGAGCGAAAAGTCGGACGATAAAATCGTTTATCGCTGAGTTTGCGGCTATCCTGTTGAATGAGTTTCCAGCAACGTTTTAGTGCCTTATATTCGTGCGATTTACGATCAAAATGATTCATGACTTGGATGCGAAGACGTTTCATAGCTCGATTGAGATGTTGGACAATGTGAAAGCGGTCGAGAACGATTTTAGCATTAGGAAAAAGTTTTCTGGCAATATCATAGTAGGGGCTAAACATATCCATGGTAATGACTTTCACGCGACTTCTCACCTGTCTAGAATAACGAAGGAAATGATTGCGAATAGTCACTTGAGTTCGCCCATCCAGGATAGCTACAATCTTTCTGGAATCAAAATCCTGTGCAATGAAACTCATCTTACCTTTCTTGAAGCTGTATTCATCCCAAGACATGTGAGTTGGAAGGAAAGATAAATCTGTCTTGAATTTGAATTCTTTCAATTTACGAATGACTGTCGAAGTAGAGACAGATAGACTTTCTGCGATAGCCGTCATAGGGACTTTCTCGATTAATTTTTGAGTGATTTTCTGGTTGACGATGGTCGCGATTAGGTGATTCTTTTTGACTAAGGAAGTCTCTGCGAAAGCTATTTTCCCGCAGAGTTTACAACGGAAACGGCGTTTTCTCAATCGAATGAGTGTCTTATAGCCTGCACACTCTAGATAGGGGATTTTAGATTCTTTCTGGAAGTCATATTTAGTCATTTGCCCTAGGCAGTGCTGACACTTAGGAGCAGGATAATTTAGCTTAGCGATGACTTCATTATGCGTTCCAGCATCAATATAATCCAAGATTATGATGTTCTTGTCTTTAATTCCGAGTAAGTTTGTGATGAAATTTAATTGTTCCATAAGATTCTTTCTAATGATGGTTTGGTCACTTTTCATTATAGGTCTTGTGGGACTTTTTTTCTACAACAAAATAGGCTCCATAATTCCTATGGTGGTTTTACCCACTACAGAAATTATAGAGCCGAATAAAATAGTCCATCTCAAATTTGTCTGATTATCTTTTCCTTATGAAATTTTGTTAAAAATTTTTTAAAGATCCTATTTGTTAAAAAAATCACAAATATTTGAAAATACAGAAAACATATTATATAATTAATCTAAATATATAGCGTGAAAAGCGCAAGGAGGATAAAATATGGCAACATTTTACGTTCCAGCAGTTAACCTTATTGGTAAAGGTGTGGTAAATGAAGTTGGGCCTTATGTTAAGGAGTTGGGTTATAGTAAGGCTCTTTTGGTAACAGATAAATTTATTGAATCAAGTGATATCTTGCCAAAAATTTTAAAACCTTTAGATGATGAAGGAATTGCTTACGTTATCTTTAGTGATGTTGAACCGAACCCTAGTTGTAAAAATGTTATGGATGGGGTTGCTGCTTTGAAAGAGCACAACTGTGACTTTATTATCTCGGTCGGTGGTGGCTCTCCACAGGATGCAGCTAGCTGTATTTCTGTAATCGCGACGAATGGTGGTAAACCACAGGATTATGAAGGTTTGCATAAGTCTGCTCAAAAAGGTCTTCCAGTTGTCGCTATCAATACTACTGCAGGTACATCAGCAGAAATTACCATTAACTACGTGATCACTGATGAAGAACGTAAGGTTAAAATGGTAATGGTGGATAAAAACAGTCTTGCCCTTATCTCTGTTAATGACCCTGAATTGATGGTTTCAAAACCTCAAGCTTTGACTGCGGCTACTGGTATGGATGCTCTTACTCACGCCGTTGAAGCTTTGGTAACACCAGGTGCTTATGATGTGACTAAGAAACTCTCTATCGGAGCTATCGAGCTAATCAAAGAATATCTTCCACGTGCAGTAGAAAATGGACATGACATCGAAGCTCGTGAAGGTATGGTTAATGCTATCTTCCTTGGCGGGATGAGCTTTAACAATGCTGGACTCGGCTATGTTCACTCAATGGCTCACCAATTGGGTGCAGTCTATAACTTACCTCATGGTGTTTGCTGTGCTATGCTTTTGCCAGTCGTTGAGCGTGAAAATGCTAAACGTGTACCTGTAGCCTTCCGTAATGTTGCTAAGGCCTTGGGAATGCAAATTGAAGGAAAATCAGACGAAGAATGTGCTGCTTATGCTATTTCTGAAATTGAAAAACTTTCTGAAACTGTCGGTATTCCTAAGAAACTTACAGAACTTGGTATCGAAGAAAAAGACTTTGACTTTGAATACCTTTCTAAGAATGCCTTGATTGATGCTTGTGCGCCAGGTAATCCATTCATGCCAACTTTGGAAGAAACCATTGCTTTCTATAAGGAATTGTTCTAAGCAAACCTATTTTAGAGCTTTTGTGGGATAGTAAATTTAAGATTCTTACATTACTGAATTCCTCCCGATTATTCAAATAATGTATGAGGAAATCAAATACTATTCCTATGATTTAAAGCCAATAATATTAAAGAAGAACTATCCTCGTGATAGTTCTTTTTTGGAAAATTTGATATGCTAGGATTATGAAGAAAATCAAAATCGATGTTGTGATTGTTCCTTTGAGTGGACATTTGTATCCAACTATGAATTTATTACTACCTCTATTAGACAATCCTCAGTATGAGATACGTTTATTTACAGGCCCCCAGAAAAAAACTGTTGCTGAGGCTGCAGGTTTTAATGTAGTTACTATACTAGAAGGCCACGTTGAGGAGTTCGAAAAAGCAGCAAATAACTCTGAGCAATTAGGAATTTTATCGGCCTATCATCAACTTTCTGAAAGTATTGATTTAATTAACGTAGTTTCTGATCAATTAATGAAAGAGTGGCAAAAGAATCGTCCAGATATTGTTATTGCTGATTTTATAACCTTATCTGGTGGTCTTGTAGCTAATCAACTTGGTATTCCTTGGATAACTACCATGGCTACACAATTTGTTTTAGAGACTACTGATGGCCCGCCATGTCTAATCGGTGGAATGGGGAGTCCTAAGAATGGCTGGGAAGCTTCAATACAATATGTCGGGAGAAAAGCAACCCGTTTAGTTAAACGTATTGTATCTTTTTTATTGCGTGATCGTTTAAAGAGATATAATTTTAGACTCTATAATCAGCTGGACCAAGAGACTATTTATTCTCCATATTCAATCCTTGGTATAGGGATGAAAGAAGTAGAGTTAAAAAAAGGATTCCCAAAACACTATAAATGGGTAGGGCCCTCTGGTGCTTCTGTTGAGGCTGGAGAGGATTATCCATTAGATTTGTCGGTTTTCCCTAATCGAAAAAAGGTTTTGGTAACTTGTGGGACACAACTGGCATGGGCCAAAGATAATCTAATCTTTCAAGCGAAGCAACTAGCCAAAGCGCATCCTGATTTTCACTTTTTTGTGACTCGTGGAGTTGGTGGAGAACCTTTTCAGTGTGAGAATCTGATGGAGAATCTGTCCCTTGTTTCTTATCTTCCTTACAAAGAATACATTCCTCAGATGGATTATGTGATTCATCATGGTGGAGCTGGGATTTTTTATCAGTGTATCATTTATGGTAAACCAGCTTTGATTTTGCCTCATGACTACGACCAATTTGATTATGCCGTTCGTGGTGTGGAAGCGGGTGTTGCACTGACTGCTAATAAAGAGGATACGAGAGCGATTGGTTTAGCCTTTGAGAAATTAATTGCTAAAGAAGATTGGTCAGAATTAGAAATTTTACGCCAGGCTGCACAATCCTATCATCCAACAGAAATTTTGGAAAGCGAAATCCACCGTCTGTTAGCAGATAAGGAGAAAGAATGATGAAAAAAGTATTAGTTACAGGAGCCACTGGTTTCTTGGGTAAATATGTAGTAGAAGAACTAGTAGAACATGGTTATCAAGTAAGAGCCTTTGGTAGAAATAGTCAGGTTGGTCGCTCTTTAGAGAATTCTTCGGTTAGTTTTTTTCAGGGAGATCTGACCAAAGCTGAGGATGTAGTAGAAGCTTGCAAGGGGATGGATATGGTCGTTCATGCGGGAGCTCTGTCAACAGTTTGGGGTCCCTGGGAAGATTTTTATCAGGCCAATGTTTTAGGAACCAAATATGTTCTCGAGGCATGTCGCCAAACAGGTATTCAGCGTTTAGTCTATGTTTCCTCACCAAGCATCTATGCTGCTCCAAAAGATCAACTAGGGATCAAAGAAAGTGATGCTCCAGAGGGAAATAATCTCAATAATTATATCCGTAGCAAATTGGCTTCGGAGAGACTCTTTAAGGATTATCCAGATGTTCCTAGTGTTATCTTGAGGCCTCGGGGACTGTTTGGGATTGGAGATACTAACATCTTGCCACGGGTGATCAATCTTAGTCAAAAAATTGGCATTCCTTTGATTGGGGATGGGCGTCAGCTCATGGACATGACTTGTGTGGAAAATGTTGCTCTGGCAATTCGGTTAGCCTTAGAAGCTCCAGAAGCCAAAGGTGAGGTTTTTAACATTACTAATGGTGAGCCGAGGGCTTTTAGAGATTTGCTAGAGGAAAGTTTGATAGGTCTGGGTTATCCAATCAAATATAGAAAAATTCCAGCATCTCTCTTATCAGGAATTGCAAGTAGTTTAGAATTTCTATACAAGACCTTGCACTTTAAAGGGGAGCCACCTTTAACACGATATACCTATTATCTACTTCGTTATAGTCAAACTCTAGATATTAGCAAGGCTCAGAGGGAATTGGGGTATCGTCCGAAAATTAGTATTTCAGAAGGGATTGAACAATATGTCCAAGATTATCGAAAGCATTGAGTATTTCCCAGCGGGATGTTGTACGAGTTATGCCGGTTTGCTCTTTAAAGGTGTCAAGAATAGAAAGATGACTTTCCCAGCAGGCGTCTTTTTAATCAAACATAGGGATAAGGGCTATGTACTTTATGATACTGGCTATCACTACGATATTAAGACAAAACTAAGATATGCTTTATATCGCTTGGGGACGCCCGTTCAAATGACAGAGCAGGATCAGATTTCGCATTTGCTGAAGGCTAAAGGAATTAAACCAGAAGAAATTAATTATGTCCTGCTGTCTCATCTACATCCAGATCATTTAGGAGGGGCTAGTTTCTTTCCGAACGCAAGCTTTATCCTAACCCAGGAAGTGTACGATGTTTACAAGAAACCAAAACTAAAAGATTTAATTTTTAAAGAATTTTTGCCGAGTGACTTCGAGGAAAGATTGACAGTCATCAAGACAGATCAGCAAAACTCCAACTTCTCTTACCGTCCTACCTATGATTTGTTTGGAGACGGAAGTATCCTGGTAGCTTCTATTGATGGGCATGCTAAGGGCCAAGCCTGCCTCTTTATTCCAGATTATCATCTCTTTATCGCAGCGGATCTTTGTTGGGGAATTGACCTCTTACCCTATACGAAACAGATGCATCTGATTCCTTCCTTGGTTCAAGATAGCAAGGCTGACTATATCAAAGGAACAGAGTTGCTGGAAGAGATGTTAAATGATGGTATAGAAGCGCTTGTCAGCCATGACCCTGTAGAAAGGATTGAGCGGATTTTGTATGAAAAAAATAACCTTTCTTAAAACTTTTATCCAGACTCGTTGGCTTCATAATTTTAAGTCTCGAGAAGCCTTAGAAAGCTATCAGAAAAAGCAACTAGATGCCTATATGGAATTTCTAAAACGTGAATCACCTTATTTTAAAAATGGTGTGCCTCACGACTTTGACCATATGGATAAAGCTTTTATGATGACGCATTTCAATGAACTTAATACTCAAGGAGTGGATAGAGATGAGGCCTTAGCTTTGGCCATCGAAAGTGAAAAGACTCGAAATTTTACAGAACTCAAAGGAGAAATAGCTGTTGGGCTGTCTTCGGGAACATCTGGACACCGAGGACTTTTTATCACAACTGAAAAAGAACGAAGTATGTGGGCAGCGGCTATCTTGGCAAAGATGTTGCCCAAAGGTCACCTTTTTGGACACCGTATAGCCTTTTTCCTCAGAGCGGATAATGAATTGTATCAGACCATCAATACGGCACTTATACGTTTAGAATACTTTGATATTTTCAAGAATACAGATGAGCATATCGAGCGCCTCAACAATTATCAACCGACCATCGTGGTGGCGCCTGCTTCGATGTTGATTGAATTGGGTAAGCGCCTAAAGATAGGAGAATTAAGGATTCGTCCACAAAAAATCGTTTCGGTGGCTGAAATCTTGGAAGATACTGACAGAGAACGGATTTCTGCGGCTTTTGCACTACCAGTTATTGACCAGGTCTATCAAGCAACAGAAGGTTTTCTAGCTTGTACTTGCTCAGCTGGCAATCTTCATCTCAATGAAGATATCATCTTTGTGGAAAAGAACTACCTGGATGACCGACGATTTTATCCAGTCATTACTGACTTTAAGCGGAGTAGTCAGCCCGTCTATCGCTACCAGCTCAACGATATCTTGGTTGAAAATCCTGAGCCCTGTCCATGTGGATCTCATTATACAAGGATTGACAAGGTCGAAGGACGTTCTGATGACATCTTCTACTTTGAAGGACTGGATGGAGGTCAGGTAAGGATTTATCCTGACTTTATCAGGCGTTGCATTCTCTTTGTGGAAAATGTCGGAGATTACCAAGTTAAACAGCATTCTGAAAAGTTAGTAGAAGTTTGTCTGAGTCGAAGGGATGAGCAAGTAGAAACAGCAATCACAGAGCAATTCAGACTCTTAGCTCAACAGAAAGAGTTTAAAGTACCTGAAATTCGATTTTCAGATTATCACTGGGATACAAGTCGTAAGCTCAAACGTATCCAACGTTTATGAAAGGACAAAAGATTATGACAGAAGTAAAAAGACATGTAGAAATTGCAGGCTATGGAGTTTGCCTCCCAAAAAACACAGTGCAATTTAAAGACCAAACGCGTTACCGTGTTGTAGAAAATGAAGAAACACAGCTAGATTTGGCAGAAGTAGCTATCCAAGCTGCGCTTGAAAATGCAAACTTAAGTATTAAAGATATTGATTGCCTTGTATCAGCTAGTGCGGTTGGTGTTCAACCTATTCCGTGTACAGCTGCTTTGATTCATGAGCGCGTGGCAAAAGGACTATCTATTCCAGCCATGGATATCAATACGACTTGTACAAGTTTTATTTCAGCTCTATCAACGATGTCACATTTGATTGAAGCAGGAGAATATCGTCGTGTCTTAATTGTTTCCAGTGAAGTCGGTAGCTTGGGGCTCAATCCAAAGCAAAAAGAAAGTTATGAACTCTTTGGTGATGGGGCGGCAGCATTTATTTTCCAAGCAAGTGACAAGGATAAGGGAGTGATAGCAAGCCTTCAACGCACTTGGTCGGAGGGAGTCCACGATACTGAAATCCGTGGAGGTCTGACTTCTTACCAACCAAAAGAGTACTCGGAAGAAACGAAGACCAATTTCATGTTTGATATGAAAGGGAAGAAAATCCTCTTGCTTTCTGCTCGTGTCATTCCAGAAATGTTCCAAGAATTCCAAGAGAAATCTGGTATTTCTAAAGATGCTGTAGACTATATTATTCCACACCAAGCTAGTCGAGCATTACCACTTGTTATGGATAAACTAGGAGTTAGTAAAGACAAGTATCTCAATATTGTCAGTGAGTATGGGAATATGGTTTCAGTTGCGGTACCTTTTGGTTTAGCCTATGCACTCGATCATGGCTATGTAAAAGAAGGAGATACCATCTTCTTGATGGGAACTGCAGCTGGTATGACGGTCAATATGTTGGCATTAAAATTGTAATATAAGAGCAGGCACGTGTAAGTTGCCTGCTTTTTAGATTGATTTTATAGGTAGAAGTATCGGCCTAAACAGAAAATACTTGATAACTTTTACGAAACTAAGTATACTAGAGGGGAATAAGCGTTTTCAGATGGTATATTAGGGAGTATACTTAGAAATTGAGAGGGAGATATGGGGATAAGAAAATTTCGATTATTGATGTCCAAGTATGGCTTTAGTATTGCGATTATCCTGATAGAATTATTTCTTGTTTTCGGAATTATTCTTTACATGAGCCAGATTGCTCCATTTGTTTGGGTTACTCTTGTATTTCTTGTCAGCGTGGCGACTGTTTTAGCCATTGTCAATCGTTCCATGTCTCCTGAAAGCAAGGTGACGTGGTTGATTGTTACTTTTGTCCCTGTTTTTGGTCCCTTGCTTTATATCATGTTTGGTGAGCGTCGGTTATCAAAAAAGGAATTCAAACAACTGCAGGAACTTCGTTCTATTGCATCTCATGAAAAGCGAGAGCATAGTCTTCATCAGATCCTACAAGAAACTGATAAATCTGCCTACGGTATTATCAATGCCTTGCTACATATGGATAGTAATGCAGAGGTTTATGACCATACAGACTCACAATTCTTTGCTAATGGAGAAGAAATGTGGCAACAGATGCTGGAGGATCTGAAGAGGGCTGAAAAATTTATTTTTCTAGAATACTACATTGTCGACGAAGGTTTGATGTGGGATAGTATGCTTGAAATTCTTGAAGAAAAAGCTGCTCAGGGAGTCGAGGTCAAGATGCTCTACGATGATATTGGTTGTATGGTGACCTTGCCTGGGGATTATACTGTTCATTTGCGTTCTAAAGGGATTGATGCTCATAAGTTTAATAAGGTGATTCCTCGTATGACAGTGGCCTATAACAACCGTGACCACCGTAAGATTTTGGTCATTGATGGGCAGATTGCCTATACTGGCGGGATTAATCTTGCAGACGAATACATCAATCAGATTGAACGTTTTGGACACTGGAAAGATAGTGGGATTCGTATCGATGGTCCGGCGACTCAGGCCTTTACCAGACTATTTCTCATGAACTGGTATATCAACCATGGAGAAATCAGTGATTTTGATCAGTATCATTTGGAAAATCAGACACGACTAGGTGGCGGTTTATGTATTCCATATGGTAGTGGGCCAAAACCAATCTACCAGATGAAGGTGGGTAAAATCGTCTATCAAAATTTGATTAATCAAGCGGAAGATTTTGTCTACATCACCACGCCTTATCTCATTATTGATTATGATTTGACAGAGGATATCAAAAATGCGGCTATGCGAGGCGTAGATGTGAGAATTATAACTCCATTTATCCCAGATAAAAAGCTCATCCAGTTAGTAACTCGAGGGTCTTATCCTGATCTTTTGTCTGCTGGTGTACGTATCTACGAGTATACTCCTGGTTTTATCCATAGTAAGCAAATGATTGTTGATGATCGATTTGCGATTGTTGGAACCATAAATCTTGATTATCGCAGCTTAGTTCACCACTATGAAAATGCAGTTTTATTGTACGAAACACCATCGATTGCAGATATTCGTAAGGACTTTGAAGAGATTTTTGAAGTATCGCAAGAAATTTTTCCTGGAACAATCAAGCCTACTTGGTATCAAACATTAATCAAAGAAGTAGCTCAGTTATTCGCCCCTATGCTTTAATTGAAAGAGCTAGTTCATCTGTATAATTAGAGAAAGAGAAGGTTTGCCGTCTCTTTTTCTGTAAGCAGTTTCCTTGACATCTTGTTTATTTTGCGTTATCATATGTCCATATAATATATGGGAGTCTGTGTACAGTCTGAGAGGAAGTGTTAAACTTCGACCGCACCTGATCTGGGTAATGCCAGCGTAGGGAACGAATACTTGGCCTAATTTTGCACCTTTTTCATATATGAAAGAGGTTTTTCTTTTTTTACAAAGAAGAACTGTAACTTAGAAGGAGGTTTTTATGAAAGCAAGCATTGCTTTACAAATCTTACCCCTGTCACAAGGGATTGACCGCATAGCTGTAATTGATAAGGTCATTGCTTATCTGCAAGCTCAAGAAGTGACCATGGTGGTGACACCATTTGAAACGGTCTTGGAGGGGGACTTTGATGAGCTTATGCGCATTCTCAAAGAAGCGCTAGAAGTGGCAGGTCAAGGAGCAGACAATGTTTTTGCCAATGTGAAAATAAATATAGGAGAGATTTTAAGCATCGATGAGAAACTTGAAAAGTATCATGAGACGGCATATTAGTCTGCTAGGATTTTTGGGTGTCTTATCTCTTTGGCAGTTAGCGGGTTTGTTAAAACTCCTACCAAAGTTTATCTTACCAACACCACTTGAAATCCTCCAGTCTTTTGTTCGTGACAGAGAATTTCTCTGGTACCACAGCTGGGCAACCTTGAGAGTAGCTATACTCGGTTTGGTCTTGGGTGTCTTGATAGCCTGTATCATGGCAGTCCTTATGGATAGTTTGGGCTGGCTCAATGACTTGATTTATCCTATGATGGTAGTTGTCCAGACCATACCAACCATTGCCATAGCCCCTATCCTAGTTTTATGGTTGGGTTATGGAATCTTGCCCAAGATTGTCTTGATTATCTTGACGACGACCTTCCCTATCATCGTCAGTATTTTAGATGGTTTTAGGCATTGTGACAAGGATATGCTGACCTTGTTTAGTCTGATGCGAGCCAATCCTTGGCAAATCCTGTGGCATTTTAAAATCCCTGTCAGCCTGCCCTACTTTTATGCAGGACTGAGGGTGAGTGTCTCCTACGCCTTTATCACAACAGTGGTATCTGAGTGGTTGGGAGGCTTTGAAGGACTAGGTGTCTACATGATTCAGT
Organism: Streptococcus sp.; assembly: GCF_032481935.1. GTDB lineage: Bacteria > Bacillota > Bacilli > Lactobacillales > Streptococcaceae > Streptococcus. Next base: position 36,817 of record NZ_JAWERU010000015.1, on the reverse strand, counting down.
CTAAAAAACTGTTTCAGTATGATACCATGTTTGCCATTATTATTCTGGTATCGCTGATCAGCCTTTTGGGTATGAAGTTGGTTGATATTAGTGAAAAATATGTGATTAAATGGAAACGTGCTTAAAATAGAGCGTTTGAGAAAAAGAAAAGAGGAAATAAGAATGAAGAAAACATGGAAAGTGTTTTTAACGATTGTAACAGCCCTTGTAGCTGTTGTACTTGTAGCCTGTGGCCAAGGAACTGCGTCTAAGGATAACAAAGAAGCAGAACTCAAGAAGATTGATTTTATCCTAGACTGGACGCCAAATACCAACCACACAGGGCTTTATGTTGCCAAGGAAAAAGGCTATTTCAAGGAAGCTGGAGTGGATGTGGACTTGAAATTACCACCAGAAGAAAGTTCTTCTGACTTGGTTATCAATGGTAAGGCACCATTTGCAGTGTATTTCCAAGACTACATGGCTAAGAAACTGGAAAAAGGAGCGGGAATTACCGCTGTTGCAGCGATTGTAGAACATAATACATCAGGGATCATCTCTCGTAAGTCTGACAATATCAACAGTCCAAAAGACTTGGTTGGTAAGAAATACGGAACTTGGAATGACCCAACTGAGCTTGCTATGCTGAAAACCTTGGTAGAATCTCAGGGTGGAGACTTTGAGAAGGTCGAAAAAGTACCAAACAACGACTCAAACTCAATCACACCGATTGCCAATGGCGTTTTTGATGCTGCCTGGATTTATTATGGTTGGGATGGAATTCTTGCCAAATCTCAAGGTGTGGACGCTAACTTCATGTACTTGAAAGATTATGTCAAGGAGTTTGACTACTACTCACCAGTTATCATTGCAAACAACGATTATCTGAAAGACAACAAAGAAGAAGCTCGCAAAGTCATCCAAGCCATCAAAAAAGGCTACCAATACGCTATGGAGCACCCAGAAGAAGCTGCAGATATCCTCATCAAGAATGCACCTGAGCTCAAGGATAAACGTGACTTTGTCATCGAATCTCAGAAATACTTGTCAAAAGAATACGCAAGCGACAAGGACAAATGGGGACAATTTGATGCTGATCGTTGGAATGCCTTCTACAAATGGGATAAGGAAAATGGAATCCTCAAGGAAGACTTGACTGACAAAGGTTTCACTAATGAATTTGTAAAATAATGACAGAAATTAGACTAGAACACGTAAGCTATGCCTACGATGATGAAAAGATCTTAGAGGATATTAACCTACAGGTGACTTCAGGTGAAGTTGTCTCTATCCTAGGCCCCAGTGGTGTAGGAAAGACCACACTCTTTAACCTGATTGCAGGGATTTTAGAAGTCCAGTCTGGGCGAATCATTCTTGACGGTGAGGAAAATCCCAAGGGGCGCGTGAGCTATATGCTACAAAAGGATCTACTTTTGGAACACAAGACCGTTCTTGGCAATATCATCCTGCCCCTCTTGATTCAAAAGGTCGATAAGGAGGAAGCCATTGCCCGTGCAGACGAAATCCTTGCTACCTTTCAGTTGACGGCTGTACGGGATAAGTATCCTCATGAGCTTAGTGGTGGGATGCGCCAGCGTGTGGCCTTACTCCGCACTTACCTTTTTGGGCACAAGCTCTTTCTTTTAGATGAGGCCTTTAGTGCCTTGGATGAGATGACCAAAATGGAACTCCATGCCTGGTATTTGGATATTCATAAACAGCTAGGCCTGACGACACTCATCATTACGCATAGTATAGAGGAAGCCCTTAACCTTAGCGACCGTATCTATATCTTGAAAAATCGCCCTGGGCAGATTGTTGCTGAAATTCAACTAGATTGGTCTGAAGACGAGGACAAGGAAGTCCAAAAGATTGCCTACAAACGTCAAATCTTGGCAGAATTAGGCTTAGATAAGTAGAAAGATAGGGAGTTGGTGAGGATTCTTCATTACCAGCCCCTTTTTCTTTTAAAAAATCGAAAAATTCGGTATAATAGTCAAAGATAGTCAAGGTTCAAAGAAAGAGGTGGCGTTCTATGAGATTTAAAAATACATCAGACCATATAGAGGCCTATATCAAGGCGATTTTGGAGCAGTCGGGTATGGTTGAATTGCAACGAAGCCAATTGGCGGATACCTTTCAAGTCGTGCCTAGCCAGATCAACTATGTGATTAAGACTCGATTTACTGAAAGCAGAGGCTATTTAGTTGAAAGTAAGCGAGGAGGAGGCGGTTATATTCGCATTGGTCGGATTGAATTCTCCAACCATCATGATATGCTCCGCGATTTACTGTATTCGGTGGGCGAAGAAGTCAGCCTAGTTATCTTTGAAGATGTTTTAAGACTCTTGTTTGAACAGGATTTAGTGACTCGTCAGGAGATGAATCTATTACTAGCGATGGCGACAGACCGGGTTCTAGGTGAGGATGCCAATCTTATCCGTGCCAATATGCTCCGACAGTTATTACAAGAGGTAGATAGAAAAGGAAAATAGAACTAAATGAAATATTCAAAAGCATTGAAAGAATGTATAGACAGTGCCTTTCTGGTCGCAAGTCATTTTGGGGCAGAATACCTAGAGTCTTGGCACCTATTGATTGCTATGGCCAATCATAGTTATAGTGTGGCAGGGGCAACTTTGAATGAATTTCCCTATGAGATTGATCGTCTGGAGGAAGTTGCTGTAGAGCTGACTGAAACAAAGTATAGCGATAAGGAAAATTATCAGGAGTTGCCTTTTTCACACCGTTTGAAGGTATTGTTGTTGGAAGCAGAGCACGTTGCTTCTGTCGTTCATGCCAAGGTATTAGGAACAGAGCACGTGCTTTATGCTATCTTACATGATGGCAATGCCTTGGCTACTCGTATTCTAGAAAAAGCGGGATTTTCTTATGAAGACCAGAAGGACCAAGTCAAGATTGCTGGACTTCGTCGTAGTCTTGAAGCGCGTGCTGGTTGGACTAGAGATGATTTAAAGGCCCTTCGTCAACGCCATCGGACGGTAGCGGACAAGCAAAATTCTATGGCTAATATGATGGGTATGCCTCAGACACCAAGTGGAGGTTTGGAAGATTATACGCATGATCTTACAGAGCAAGCTCGCTCAGGGAAATTGGAACCAGTCATCGGGCGTGACCAAGAAATCTCTCGTATGATTCAAATCTTGAGCCGTAAAACTAAAAACAATCCAGTTTTAGTTGGAGATGCAGGTGTGGGTAAAACAGCGTTGGCACTTGGTCTTGCGCAACGTATTGCCAACGGAGATGTACCAACTGAGATGGCTAAAATGCGAGTTCTAGAGCTTGATTTGATGAATGTGGTTGCGGGAACTCGTTTCCGTGGTGATTTTGAAGAACGTATGAACAATATCATCAAAGATATTGAGGAAGATGGCAAGGTCATCCTCTTTATCGATGAGCTTCATACCATTATGGGCTCAGGAAGTGGGATTGATTCGACCTTGGATGCGGCCAATATCCTGAAACCTGCCTTGGCACGTGGAACTCTGAGAACTGTCGGTGCGACTACTCAGGAAGAATACCAAAAACATATCGAAAAAGACGCAGCCCTTTCTCGTCGCTTTGCAAAGGTGATGATTGAGGAGCCAAGTTTAGCAGATAGTATGGCTATTTTGCAGGGCTTGAAAGCAACTTATGAGAAACACCACCATGTCCAAATTACAGACGATGCAGTCGAAACAGCTGTCAAAATGGCACATCGTTATTTGACAAGCCGTCACTTGCCAGACTCAGCGATTGACCTTTTGGATGAAGCGGCAGCAACAGTGCAAAATAAATCGAAACACGCTAAACAAGAAGAGTCAGGTTTAACACTAGCTGATAAGGCCTTGGTGGATGGGAAATGGAAGCAAGCAGCTCAACTCATTGCAAAAGAACAGGAAGTACCTATTTATAAAGATGTAGTAGAAGAATCTGATATTTTGACCACCTTGAGTCGCTTATCAGGAATTCCTGTTCAAAAATTGACACAAACGGATGCCAAGAAGTATCTCAACCTTGAAGCTGAACTGCATAAACGTGTGATCGGACAGGAACAGGCTGTATCTAGTATCAGTCGTGCTATTCGCCGTAATCAATCAGGTATTCGCAGTCATAAGCGTCCGATTGGTTCCTTTATGTTCCTAGGACCAACAGGTGTCGGTAAGACCGAATTGGCCAAGGCCTTGGCAGAAGTCCTCTTTGATGACGAATCAGCCCTTATCCGCTTTGATATGAGTGAGTATATGGAGAAATTCGCGGCCAGCCGTCTCAACGGAGCTCCTCCAGGTTATGTGGGTTACGAAGAAGGTGGAGAGTTGACCGAGAAGGTTCGCAATAAACCGTACTCAGTACTTCTCTTTGATGAGGTAGAAAAGGCGCACCCAGACATCTTTAATGTGCTCTTACAGGTTTTGGATGATGGTGTCTTGACGGACAGTAAAGGTCGCAAGGTTGACTTCTCTAATACCATTATCATCATGACGTCAAACCTTGGTGCGACAGCCCTTCGTGATGACAAGACAGTTGGTTTTGGAGCTAAGGATATTCGTTTTGATCAAGAAAATATGGAAAAACGGATGTTTGAGGAGCTGAAAAAGGCTTATCGTCCAGAGTTTATTAACCGTATTGATGAGAAGGTAGTCTTCCATAGCTTGTCAAGTCAAGATATGCAAGAAGTAGTTAAGATTATGGTCAAACCATTGATTGCTAGTCTTGCAGAAAAAGGAATTGACTTGAAACTCCAAGCATCTGCCCTTAAACTTCTAGCTCAGCAAGGCTATGATCCAGAGATGGGGGCTCGTCCACTACGCAGAACTTTGCAAACAGAAGTAGAAGACAAACTAGCAGAACTTCTCCTTAAAGGTGAATTAGAAGCTGGCAAGACTCTGAAGATTGGTGTCAAAGCTGGTCAATTAAAATTTGAGATTGTTTAAAAATGTGAGGTTGGAACAGATTGTTTCAACCTCTTTTTTGAAAAGTTGTTACTCAAATAAGGATTTGGATTTTGCATTTATTTTAAGGATTTCAAAACAGAATGCTACTGATCAGGTTTTGCATATCAAGTAAAAAAATCTTATCATGCAGCAATGTTTTTATAAAAAATAATAAAAAAGCATTGACAAACAGAACAAGATAGAGTATGATATAAAATATAAAAAGTTATAAAAAAGTTGAAAAGACATGAAAAAACAGATAGCAGTGGTTTTTGGAACCTTTGCTCCCTTGCATCAGGGGCATATTGATTTAATCCAAAGAGCAAAACGACAATGCGATGCTGTATGGGTGGTAGTTTCAGGTTATAAGGGAGATCGTGGTGAACAGGTTGGACTTACACTACAAAAGAGGTTTCGCTATATTCGTGAAGCATTTCGAGATGATGAGTTGACCTCTGTTTGTGAACTTGACGAAACCAATATTCCACGCTATCCAATGGGCTGGCAGGAGTGGTTGGATCAGATGTTGCAGGCCATTTCCTATGACCAGACTGGTGAGGAACTAATCTTTTTTGTAGGAGAGTCCGAATACCAACAAGAATTGTCAGAACGTGGTTTCGAGACTGTTCTACAGGAAAGAAAATTTGGAATTTCGGCTACCATGATTCGAGAAAATCCAAGCAAATATTGGAAATATATCGCTCAACCTTTCCGCCGTCAGTTTACAAAGAAAGTATTGATTATGGGAAGTGCTAGTAATGGTAAAACAACTCTAGCCAAGGATTTAGCTCGTTTTTATGATGCGCCAGTCAGTCTGGAGTATGCTCGTGAGTATCAGATAAAAAATAATGTCAGAGATGATGAGCTTACCCCAAAAGATTATTATTACCTTCTTTTGGGCCAATATGACCAAACTTCCAAGTTAATCGATAGCAATGCCAATCGAGGCCTGGTCATTGCAGACACCAACTCATTGGTAACCAAGGGCTACTACGATTACTACATGGAAAGCGAAGAGCAGGAGGACTTGTCCGGAGAGACCTTTGACAATCTCTTTGTTTCCATATTAGCCAAGGAAAAGTGGGATTTAATCCTCTTTGTGCAACCTATTGGCTCTTATGTCAATGATGGTTTTCGCGACATGACTATGGCAGAAGACCATATCCGTCACAGTTTTTCTCAGCATTTGGATATGATGAGGGAGCAATATCTAGCCAATATCCCTCATGTTTATCTAGCTGATGACTATCTAGGAAATTATGAAGCAGCAAAAGTGGCTATTGATGCCATTTACCAAGCAGATTAGGAGAAGAAAATGAAAAAAATAACTGAAAAAATCACACGATTTATTGAAAACTTTAAAAATGTTCACGCAGAAGCTCGTAAAATTGGTTTTGCAGGAGTTATGCGTTTGCTTTGGAAAGACCTCTTTGTGGGACGCAGTCTTTTCCAGTGGCTCTATTTGATTGCTTTATCAAGTGTCCCTCTTATTCTGGAGTTTACACAAAACACGGAAAGTCATGACTGGGTTGGTCTCTTGGCTTCTTGGACAGGGATTGTCTGCGTTATCTTAGTTGCTGAAGGTCGAGCTAGTAACTACCTTTTTGGTACTATTAACTCTGCAATCTATTTGGTCCTAGCTATGAATGCTACTTTCTACGGTGAAGTTTTGACAACAGTTTATTTCTTTGTCATGCAGCCTATTGGTCTCTATACTTGGTTGTCTAATCGGATCAATGAGCAAGGAAAACCAGAAGAATCCCACTTTGAAGCTAAGAAACTTGGCCTGATTGATTGGATCAAATATTTGGCTTTGACAGTCATCATCTGGATTGGCATGGGCTTTGCCTACCAAAGTATCCATAGCGCTCGTCCTTTCCGTGACAGTGTTACCGATGCAACCAATGGTGTTGGTCAGCTCTTGATGACACGTCTTTACCGTGAGCAATGGATTTTCTGGATTGCTACCAATCTCTTTAGTATTTACCTCTGGTGGGGTGAAAATATCCATATCCAAGGTATGTACTGGGTTTATACCATCAATAGTTTAGTCGGTTGGTATCAATGGACAAAAGCTGTCAAGGAGGGATAAGATGACTGAAACGATAATCCCGGCTGGAATGACAGAGAGAGAATATTTTGAGATTCATGCGACTGAGAAGGAATTTTTAGACTGGTACTGCAAACAGGATCTTCCTCAGTATGAAAAACCGAGCGTGACGGTGGATATGGTAGCTTATTGCTTTGTGGAAGGGAAAATCAAACTCTTGCTAATTCGTCGCAAGGCCCATCCTTATCAAAACTGTTTGGCTTTGGTCGGTGGTTTTATGGATAAGAGCGAAGATGCAAGGCATGCTTGTCAGCGTGAAGTGAGAGAGGAGGTTAACCTCGACCTTCCTTTGGAAAAAATCGAACAGTTGATGACAGTATCTACTCCAGGTCGTGATCCGCGGGGCTGGACGGTTACTATCGCCCACTTGGTGTATCTACCTAGTCGAGCACTCGAACTCGTTCAAGCTGGAGATGATGCCAAGGATGTGGTTTTTGTCGATGTTGATTTTCAGACGGGTAAGTGCTTCCTAGAGGGACTAGAGCTGGGGGAGCAAGCCTTCGCCTTTGACCATTATGCCATTATCCAAGAGTCTATTAAACGAATCCAAGGGCGTCTTGACTGGAATCCGACCTTCCTCTATCTGCTAGAGGAGGAATTCACTGTCTATGAAGGAACCGAATTAGTCAATCTCATCAATCCAGGACGACCAATCGTCAGCAATAACTTTCTTGTAAAATACGGTGAGTATGTAGAAGAAGTTGGACTCAAACGAGTGCCTAAAAAGAAACCAAGAAAAACCTATCGATTGAAATAAAAGGCTTGGGGACAGAAATCGATAGATCAAGTCTCGGTTTCCTAGTCTCAGATTTGAGAAGTTTCAACAAATCCGATGGCTGGTTGAAGCTTGAGAATAGGGAAAATAAAGTTTGTCTTAAAAGTCAGTTCAACTATCGTGTCAAAGGTTTATTATTCATAAAAAATCGAGGTCGGGATTTTTCCCGGCCTCTTTTTTGATGCTATCTGACTGCTAAGGATGTTTATCTTTATTAGAATTGCTCATGATTCAAATGAATAAATCTTTGTATTTATATTTTAAATAGGTTTCGTGTAAATACAATAAAGCTACATAGACAATCATGAAAATGGCAGTTAAGTAGAACAAATCAAATGTTGTTTGAGCGTAATGAGTAGCAATCCCATAAGAAGAGAAAGCACCAATAATCAACCAAGGAAGATATTTGTAATATTTCTTTGACATAAACCTACACCTCCAATATCCTATCTCAATTTTATTATAGCCCTTTAAGAAAAAAATGCAAGCGATTACACGTATAAAATATAGTATTCTCATAGGAAAAATTTTCCTGTTTTTTTAATTCTTTACGAATAAAAGATATAGGAGGAGTAAGAAAATAAATGTACTAAAAAATAATTCTAAAAAATTTTAGATAAATAGTTGACAGATTTAAAAACAAATATTACAATAATGTTACAAAAACATTTCTTAATATTTCAAAAATGTTACAAAGGAGCATAAAATGAAAAATAAAACTTCTATCAAATTAATGGCTGCAACTGTACTCGCTTCAACATTACTATTGGGGGCTTGTGGCAATAAGAAAGAGAATACTGCAAGTGATAGTTCTAGCAAGACAACACAAGCATCTTCTAGTTCTAAGGCAAGTTCTTCAAGTAAAGAGAACAAGACTCAGAAGTCCTCAAGTTCAGCTTCAACAGAAAAAGCTAAATCATCATCTTCTGATCAGTCAACGACTACTGCTAACCAATCGCAAGCAACACCAGCACCAGAAACAAAACAAAATCAAGAACCTTCTGCTAAGCAAACCCCTTCTCAAGCCCCATCCAATCAACAAGGAACACAAGCAAAATCGAATCAGTCAGCTTATGATCCAGCAACTGATCGCAAACTCCAAGACAAGCAAGCAGAGCACAATAAACGTTATAAAGGTGTCTTGACTATGGTAGACAAAGATTTTTCGGCTGCGGCTGGGAATTGGAAGGGTGCGAATGGTGAAACGATCACTGTCTCATCAGGCGGTCAATTTACAGTAGAATCTGCTGATGGCAAGAAAGAAAACTACTCTATCCAAAGCTATTCTTATACCCTTGATGATGGAAAATACAATGCTGAAGTAGGTGGTGGAAAAGTCATCCAAATTACAACAGGTGCAGATGGTACTGTTTCAAGTGTTACTTTGATTAAACCATAGACTTCAGTACAGAAATAATTTGTTTAAAAATAGTCCAGTTGATGAGTGCCTACAGCATTTGAAGTTGATAAGACGTCATAAATGAACTTCAGAGATGAGACTAACTTAGGAGTATATCTAATCATATCTACCTGAACTGACCGTTTTTCACTTAGTTTCTTTCAGAGAAAGTGGTATAATGAAAAAATCAAAGGGAAACGAGTGATGAATCAATGCCAGATAAATTAATTTTACCTCAAAACACACGGCTCATGGGAGTGTTTCTTGGCTTTATCGGTGGTTCTTTGGATGTATTCTGTCACATCCAGTACCATAGTTTGGTGGCGACACAGACAGGGAACATTCTCCTACTGATATCAGATTGGCACGACTCACATGTCATCAATACCATGTTGCGATTCTGCTCGATTATATTCTTTTCCCTAGGCTTTCTTTTTGCCTTACACATGAAAGAATATCGCAAAACAGCCTATTGGCGGGTTAAGATGCTGCTTCCCTTATTTATCGGGACCCTTGTTCTGCCCTTCTTTTCCCGCTTTCCTCTATTAGAAGTTCCTTTTATTGCTTTTGGAACTGGAATGATGCTGCTAACATTTACGGGTAGTTTGATTGAAGATCATCCTTATGTCATTTTTATGACGTCTGGAAATTACCGAAAAATGTTGATTGCTTTGTATCGCATCGTTAGAGGAGAAGGAGATGTTCAAGAATATCGTCGACAAGCCTTGAACTATGGTATTGTTGTAGGTAGTTTCGTAGTGGGGGCCATTAGCTTGGCTGTATCTATGCATTTTTTCCATGAATGGTCTATTTGGATTGTCAGCTTTAATTTGTTGTTGATTATGGCATACTATATTGCTAGAGTGAAGCAGTTAGATTTGCAAGATGAAAATATATAAAAAACGGCAGATCTCAATTTGAGATTTGCCAATTTTTATACGTTTATGCTTTTTCTAACTGTAAGAGAGCTTCAATTTCTGCAAGTGTGCTTGCCTGTGAGATAGCTCCACGGAGTTTAGCGGCGCCAGATGTTCCACGGAGATAGTGAGGAGCGAGGCCACGGAATTCACGGACCGCAATCTTTTCTCCCTTGAGATCAATCAAGCGTTTTAAGTGCTCATAGGCAATTTTCATCTTGTCTTCAAAGGTTAAATCAGGCAGGATTTCTCCAGTTTCAAAGTAATGATTGATTTGATTGAAGAGATAAGGATTTCCCATAGCTGCGCGTCCAATCATAACGGCGTCGGCACCGACTTCCTCGATGCGTTGTTTAGCTTCTTGAACCGTACGGATGTCTCCGTTAGCGATAAATGGAATCTTGGTCAGAGCTTGTGCAACCTTATGAAGAGTCTCAAGGTCAGCGTGCCCAGTGTACATCTGTTCACGTGTACGACCATGCATAGCGAGGGCAGAGACACCTGCAGCTTCGGCAGCAAGGGCATTCTCAACTGCTAGGGATGGGTCAGACCAGCCCGTACGCATTTTGACAGTAAGGGGGATATCAAGGACAGATTGAACTTTGTTAATGATAGAGTAAATCTTATCTGGGTCCTTGAGCCACATAGCCCCAGCTTCGTTTTTCACGATTTTGTTAACTGGACAGCCCATGTTGATATCCACGATATCGGTCTTGGTGTTTTCTTGAATGAATTCTGCTGCGCGTGCAAGGCTATCTTCATCGCTACCAAAAAGTTGGATAGAGACTGGGTTTTCGCCTTCATCGATATGAAGCATGTGAAGAGTTTTTTCGTTGTTGTATTGGATTCCCTTGTCAGAGACCATTTCCATGACAACGAGTCCAGCTCCAAGCTCTTTTGCAATGGTACGGAAGGCAGAATTGGTTACTCCCGCCATGGGTGCTAAAACGGTCCGATTGGGAATCTCAACATTACCAATCATAAAAGGTGTATTAAGATTTGTCACGAATGAGTTCCTCCAGGTCATTTTCATCGAAATTATAAGTAGTTTGGCAGAATTGACAAGTAATTTCTGCACCGTGGTCTTCGTCCTTCATTTCCTGCAAGTCTGAGCTTGGAAGACTAGAAAGAGCCTTCATAAAACGTTCTTTGCTACAGTCACATTGGAAACGAATTTCTTCTTCAGACAGACGTTTGTATGGTTCGTCTCCGTAGATAGCCTTGAGAAGGGCTTCGATATGGTCATCGCTTTCTAGAAGAGTCGAAATAGCTGGCATTTCTTGGATACGTTTTTCAAAGCGAACAATCTCTTCTTCCTTGGCTCCTGGCAACACTTGGACTAGGAAGCCACCTGCAACCTTGACCTTGTCGTCTTCATCCAAAAGGACATTGAGGCCGACTGCAGAAGGGGTCTGTTGACTTTCTGTTAGGTAGAAAGCTAGATCTTCACCGATTTCTCCCGAGATGAGGGGAGTCATAGAGTTATAAGGATTTCCAGTACCATAGTCTGTGATAACGAGGAATTGACCGTTTCCGACAAAAGGCCCGACTAGGACTTCACCAGTTGCAGTCTTTTTAATGTCAACTCCAGGGTTTTGAATGTAGCCTTTGACGTTACCCTTGGTATCTGCAACTGTGATAATGGCACCGAGGGAGCTAGTCCCAAGAACCTTGACGGTCAGCTTGGTGTTTCCTTTCTCATTGGCAGCAAGAATTTGGCTAGCGATAAGTGTACGACCAAGCGCTACAGTTGAACTAGCTTGGGTTTGATGTTTTTCTTGAGCAGTGCGGACGGTTTCTGTGCTATCAAGGACAAAAGCACGAAAGGCTCCGCTTTCTGATATAGTTTTAATAATTTTATCCATAGCTACTATTTTAGCATAAAAATGCCCAAAGGGGGAGTGGGGTGTTTGCTGATTCTGAGGATTATTTGAGTTTGAAACTAGGGAAAAACCGAAAAGATAAACAGATTATTTTAGCATTTTTTTAATTTATGCTATGCTTGAAGAAGAAAATGAAAGGGGTAACAAATGTATTTAGGAGACTTGATGGAAAAAGCTGAAGCTGGTCAATTTTTAGTCCTTTCTTTTTTATTGCAGGAGTCACAAACGACCTTAAAAGCACTGATGGAGGAGACGGGCTTCTCTAAAGCGACTGTGACCAAGTACATCTTATTCACAAATGAAAGAGCGCAAACAGTTGGTCTAGATGTACAGATTCATTTACAGGAAGAGCAGGTCAACTTGTCAGTCGGTGCGACTACTAAGGGGCGTGATATTCGTCGCCTATTTTTAGACAATGCGGTGAAATACCAGATTTTACTATATCTGCTCTATCACCATCAGTTTCAAGCCCATCAGCTGGTTCAAGAATTGATGGTCAGTGAGGCCACGCTTGGGCGCCACTTATCTGGTTTAAATCAGATTTTATCCGAATTTGATTTATCTATCCAAAACGGACGTTTGCGAGGTCCAGAGCACCAGATTCGTTACTTTTATTTCTGTCTTTTACGTAAGGTTTGGTCGAGTAAGGACTGGGGAAATGAAATGCAAAAGCCTGAGAGAAGGCGGGAGATTGCTAGTTTAGAAGAAATCTGTGGTGCTCAATTGTCTTCGGGGCAGAAGTTAGACTTGATTTTGTGGAATCATATCAGCCAACAACGTTTACGTGTCAATGCCTGTCAATTTCAAGTCATAGAAGATAAAATGCGAGGCTATTTTGACAATATTTTCTACCTTCGCTTGTTGAGAAAGACACCGTCCTTTTTTGCTGGGCAACATATTCCTTTGGGAACTGAGGATGGTGAGATGATGATTTTCTTCTCTTTTATTCTTTCTCATCGCATTTTGCCCCTACATACCATGGAGTATATCCTTGGGTTTGGAGGGCGGCTGGCAGATTTGTTGACGCAACTGATTCAAAAAATGAAGAAAGAGGGCTTGCTAGGCGGTTATACGGAAGACCATGTCACCTATGAACTGAGTCAATTTTGTGGGCAAGTCTATCTATTCAAGGGCTATATTTTACAAGACCGCTATAAGTACCAGTTAGAGAATCGTCATCCTTATTTGCTGATGGAACATGATTTTAAAGAGATAGCAGAGGAGATTTTTCATGCTTTACCTGCCTTTCAGCAGGGGACGGACTTGGATAAAAAAATACTTTGGGAATTGCTTCAATTGATGGAATACATGGCAGAAAATGACGGTCATCATATGCGGATTGGTCTAGATGTAACAGCGGGTTTTCTTGTCTTTTCAAGAATGACTGCTATCTTGAAACGCTATTTGGAATACAATCGTTTTATTACTATTGAAGCCTATGACCCTAGTCGGCACTACGATTTGCTGGTTACCAATAATCCTATTCATAAAAAAGACCAGACTCCAGTATATTATTTAAAAAACGACTTAGATATGGAAGATTTGGCAGCGATTCGTCAGATATTATTTGCTTAAAAGGCTTGGGAATCCAGGTCTTTTTTTGTGAAATTCTCACAATCTTATCAATTTTTTTTAAAATTTTAAAAAACTTGATAAACAAGAAAGCGTTTTATTTTGTATACTAGTTACTGTAAAGAGGAAATAACCTCAAGATCTTTATCAGGAGGACAGCACATGTCACAAGAAAAATACATTATGGCCATTGACCAAGGAACTACCAGTTCTCGTGCCATTATTTTTAACAAAAAAGGGGAAAAGGTCAGCTCAAGTCAAAAAGAATTCACACAAATCTTTCCACAAGCAGGTTGGGTTGAGCACAATGCCAATGAAATTTGGAACTCAGTCCAGTCAGTAATCGCTGGGGCTTTTATCGAAAGTGGTATCAAGCCAAATCAAATCCAAGCTATCGGGATTACCAACCAGCGTGAAACGACAGTTGTTTGGGATAAAAAGACAGGTCTTCCTATCTATAATGCCATCGTTTGGCAGTCTCGCCAGACAGCGCCTTTGGCTGAACAACTAAAAAAACAAGGTTATGTAGAGAAATTCCATGAGAAGACTGGTCTGATCATCGATGCTTACTTCTCTGCGACCAAGGTTCGTTGGATCTTGGACCATGTAGAAGGCGCTCAAGAGCGAGCAGAAAAGGGTGAGTTGCTCTTTGGTACTATCGATACTTGGTTGGTTTGGAAATTGACTGATGGTGCGGCTCACGTGACCGACTACTCAAATGCGGCTCGTACCATGCTCTATAACATTAAAGAACTCAAATGGGATGATGAGATTTTGGAAATCCTCAACATTCCGAAGGCTATGCTTCCAGAAGTTCGTTCTAACTCTGAAATCTACGGTAAGACAGCTCCTTTCCATTTCTACGGCGGTGAAGTGCCAATCTCAGGTATGGCTGGGGACCAACAGGCAGCCCTCTTTGGACAGTTGGCTTTTGAGCCTGGTATGGTCAAAAATACTTACGGAACAGGTTCTTTCATCATCATGAATACTGGTGAAGAAATGCAGTTGTCTGAAAACAACCTCTTGACAACCATTGGTTATGGTATTAACGGCAAGGTTTACTATGCCTTGGAAGGTTCTATCTTCATCGCAGGAAGTGCCATTCAATGGCTTCGTGACGGACTTCGCATGGTTGAAAACTCACCAGAGTCTGAAAAATATGCTCGTGACTCTCACAATAATGACGAAGTTTATGTCGTTCCAGCCTTTACAGGTTTAGGTGCTCCATACTGGAACCAAAATGCTCGTGGTTCTGTCTTTGGCTTAACTCGTGGAACAAGCAAAGAAGATTTTATCAAGGCAACCTTGCAATCTATCGCTTATCAAGTGCGTGATATCATCGATACCATGCAAGTGGATGCTCAGACAGCTATCCAAGTCTTGAAGGTGGATGGCGGTGCAGCTATGAATAACTTTCTCATGCAGTTCCAAGCGGACATCTTAGGAATCGACATCGCACGCGCCAAAAACTTGGAAACAACTGCTCTAGGAGCAGCCTTCCTAGCAGGTTTGTCAGTAGGCTACTGGAAGGATTTGGATGAGTTGAAACTCTTGAATGAGACAGGAGAACTTTTTGAGCCATCCATGAACGAATCTCGCAAGGAACAACTCTACAAAGGCTGGAAGAAAGCTGTGAAAGCAACTCAAGTATTTGCGGAAATCGACGACTAATACTGGAAGAATAAAGCGACTTAATTAGAAAGTGTGTAGATATGGAATTTTCAAAGAAAACACGTGAATTATCAATTAAAAAAATGCAGGAACGTACCTTGGATCTCTTGATTATCGGTGGGGGGATCACAGGGGCTGGTGTAGCTTTACAGGCGGCAGCTAGTGGTCTTGAAACTGGTTTGATTGAAATGCAGGATTTCGCAGAAGGAACATCAAGCCGTTCGACAAAATTGGTTCACGGAGGTCTTCGCTACCTCAAACAATTCGACGTAGAAGTGGTGTCAGATACGGTTTCTGAACGTGCAGTGGTTCAACAAATTGCTCCACACATTCCAAAACCAGACCCAATGCTCTTGCCAGTTTACGATGAGGATGGAGCGACCTTTAGCCTCTTCCGTCTCAAAGTAGCCATGGATTTGTATGACCTTTTAGCAGGGGTTAATAACACGCCAGCTGCCAACAAGGTCTTGAGTAAGGAAGAAGTCTTGGAACGTCAACCAAACTTGAAGAAAGAAGGTTTGGTAGGAGGTGGGGTTTACCTTGACTTCCGTAACAACGATGCCCGTCTCGTGATTGAAAACATCAAACGTGCTAACCAAGATGGTGCCCTCATTGCCAACCACGTTAAGGCAGAAGGCTTCCTCTTTGACGAAAGTGGCAAGATTACTGGTGTCGTAGCCCGTGATTTGTTGACAGACCAAGTCTTTGAAATCAAGGCTCGTCTGGTGATCAACACAACAGGTCCTTGGAGCGACAAGGTACGTAATTTGTCTAATAAGGGAACCCAATTCTCACAAATGCGTCCAACTAAGGGAGTTCACCTAGTAGTGGATTCAAGTAAGATCAAGGTTTCACAGCCAGTTTACTTTGATACAGGTTTGGATGATGGCCGTATGGTCTTTGTTCTCCCACGTGAAAACAAGACTTACTTTGGTACAACGGATACAGACTACACAGGTGATTTGGAACATCCAAAAGTGACTCAGGAAGATGTAGATTATCTGCTTGGCATTGTCAACAACCGCTTCCCAGAAGCAAACATCACTATTGACGATATCGAAAGCAGCTGGGCAGGTCTTCGTCCATTGATTGCAGGCAATAGCGCTTCTGACTACAATGGCGGAAATAACGGAACTATCAGTGATGAAAGCTTTAATAACTTGATTGCGACTGTTGAAGCTTATCTATCGAAAGAAAAAACGCGTGAAGATGTTGAATCTGCTGTCAGCAAGCTTGAAAGTAGTACTTCTGAGAAACATTTGGATCCATCTGCAGTTTCTCGTGGTTCGAGCTTAGATCGTGATGACAATGGCCTTTTGACCCTTGCTGGTGGTAAAATTACAGACTACCGTAAGATGGCAGAAGGAGCTATGGAGCGCGTGGTTGATATCCTCAAAGCAGAATTTGATCGTAGCTTTAAACTCATCAACTCTAAGACTTACCCTGTTTCAGGTGGAGAATTGAATCCAGCAAATGTGGACTCAGAAATCGAAGCCTTTGCGCAACTTGGAGTGTCACGTGGTTTGGATAGCAAGGAAGCTCATTACCTAGCAAATCTCTATGGTTCAAATGCACCGAAGGTCTTTGCTCTTGCTCATAGTTTAGAACAAGCACCAGGACTCAGCTTGGCAGATACCTTATCCCTTCACTATGCAATGCGCAACGAGTTGGCTCTTAGCCCAGTTGACTTCCTCCTTCGTCGTACCAACTACATGCTTTTCATGCGTGATAGCTTGGACAGCATCTTAGAGCCAGTTTTGGATGAAATGGGACGATTCTATGACTGGACAGAAGAAGAGAAAACAACTTACCGTGCTGATGTCGAAGCAGCTCTTGCTCAAAATGACTTGGCAGCATTAAAAAATTAAGAAAAACTAGAAGAGAGGGAGACAAGCGTTCCTTGCTTTCTCTCTCCTTCTTTTAAATGGAGACAAAGATATGATGAAAGAATTATTTGGAGAATTTTTGGGGACTTTAATCCTGATTCTCCTAGGAAATGGTGTTGTTGCAGGTGTGGTTCTTCCCAAAACTAAGAGTAACAATTCAGGATGGATTGTCATTACCATGGGTTGGGGAATTGCCGTTGCTGTCGCGGCCTTTGTGTCTGGCACCCTCAGTCCAGCTCATTTAAATCCAGCTGTGACCATTGGTGTGGCTTTAAAAGGTGGTTTGCCCTGGGCATCAGTATTCCCTTATATCCTAGCCCAGTTCGCAGGGGCTATGCTCGGTCAGATTTTGGTTTGGTTGCAATTTAAACCACATTATGATGCAGAAGAAAATGCAGGCAATATCCTGGCAACCTTCAGTACTGGACCAGCCATCAAAGATACTGTATCAAACTTGATTAGCGAAATCCTTGGCACCTTTGTATTGGTATTGACAATCTTTGCTTTGGGACTTTATGACCTTCAAGCAGGAATCGGAACCTTTGCAGTGGGGACTTTGATTGTCGGTATCGGTCTATCACTAGGTGGGACAACAGGTTATGCCTTGAACCCTGCACGTGATCTTGGACCTCGTATCATGCACAGTATCCTTCCAATTTCAAACAAGGGAGACGGAGACTGGTCTTATGCTTGGATTCCAGTTGTGGGACCTGTTATCGGTGCAGCCTTGGCCGTGCTTGTATTCTCACTTTTCTAAGATAAAAGAGCTATTTGTAACAAAGTTTGAGAATCCAATCTCAAACTTTGTTGTTTTTTGAAGGCAAAACATTAATATCTTAACTTGTCTTAAAATAAGCTAAAATGTGCTTTCTAAAAATGGTAAACAGTTGAAAATGAAGAGACTAAAGTGGTAAAATGGGAACAAGAAAAAATAGTAATTGTATATTTGCATAAAATTATTGAAAATTTACAAAAAGAAGTTAATTATGGATAAAAAGAAACCAATCTATGTTTTTTTAGGACAAACGGTCCTGTATTTTATTGTTCTACTTGGTTTGCTTTACTTTTTTAGTTACCTAGGACAAAGTCAGGGAAGCTTTATTTACAATGAATTTTAGTTTAAAGGAGAAAAATCATCGTGTCTAATAAGCCGATAAAAGATATGATTGAAGCGATTGAATATTTCGCCCAAACTCAACCTACCTTTCCAGTATACAATGTCTTAGGGCAAGAGCACACTTATGGAGATTTGAAGTCTGATTCGGATAGTTTGGCTGCAGCTATTGATCAACTGGATTTACCAGAGAAGTCTCCCGTGGTTGTTTTCGGAGGCCAAGAATATGAAATGTTGGCAACTTTTGTAGCGCTGACTAAGTCAGGTCATGCCTACATTCCAATTGATAGCCATTCGGCTTTGGAGCGAGTTTCAGCTATTTTAGAAGTGGCAGAGCCAAGTTTGATTATTGCCATTTCAGAATTTCCATTGGAGCAGGTTTCTACACCGATGATGAATCTAGCTCAGGTTCAAGAAGCCTTTGCCCAAGGGACTAGCTATGAAATCACGCATCCAGTCAAGGGCGATGATAACTACTACATTATCTTTACTTCAGGGACAACTGGAAAACCAAAAGGGGTGCAAATTTCGCATGATAATCTGCTCAGCTTTACCAACTGGATGATTACGGACAAGGAATTTGCGACGCCAGATCGTCCACAAATGTTGGCGCAACCACCCTATTCTTTTGACTTGTCTGTCATGTACTGGGCACCGACCTTGGCTCTTGGAGGAACGCTTTTTGCCCTCCCATCAGCCATTACTCAAGACTTTAAGCAGCTCTTTGCGACTATCTTTTCACTTCCAATTTCTATCTGGACTTCAACACCATCTTTTGCAGATATGGCCATGTTGTCTGAAGATTTCAATGCTGAAAAGATGCCAGGGATTACCCATTTTTATTTTGATGGGGAAGAGTTGACCATTAAAACCGCTCAGAAATTGCGCGAGCGTTTCCCAAATGCGCGTATCATCAATGCTTACGGTCCAACGGAAGCAACAGTTGCTTTGTCAGCAGTCGCTATTACAGATGAGATGTTGGCAACCTTGAAACGTCTTCCGATTGGCTACACCAAACCTGATTCACCAACCTTCATCATCGATGAAGAGGGCAATAAATTGCCAAATGGTGAGCAAGGGGAGATCATCGTGTCTGGACCAGCCGTTTCAAAAGGTTATATGAATAATCCAGAGAAAACAGCAGAAGCCTTCTTCGAATTTGAAGGTCTGCCAGCCTATCATACGGGAGATGTGGGAACTATGACAGATGAAGGTCTCCTTCTCTATGGTGGACGGATGGACTTCCAGATCAAGTTTAACGGTTACCGCATTGAGCTAGAAGATGTTTCTCAAAACTTGAATAAATCTCAGTATGTTGAATCCGCTGTTGCAGTTCCACGTTACAACAAAGACCACAAGGTTCAAAACCTCTTGGCCTATGTTATCTTAAAAGATGGCGTCAAAGAACAATTTGAGCGCGAAATTGATATCACGAAAGCTATCAAGGAAGACTTGGAAGATATTATGATGTCTTACATGATGCCATCTAAGTTTCTTTACAGAGAGGAATTGCCACTAACTCCAAATGGCAAGATTGACATCAAAGGATTGATTAACGAGGTGAATAATAGATGATGGATTTCCTGAAACAGCTGCCTCATATTGAGCCGTATGGGAATCCGCAGTACTTTTTGTACGTGATTACTGCTGCCTTGCCAATCTTTATCGGTCTTTTTTTCAAAAAACGCTTTGCTTGGTATGAAATACTGGTTAGTCTCTTCTTTATCGTTACCATGTTGACGGGTGGCAAGACTAATCAAATAGCTGCCTTAGGAATCTATCTAATTTGGCAAATTGTACTGGTTCTTTTTTACAAGCAGTATCGAAAAATTCGAGATGGCAAATGGATTTTCTATCTCGTTAGTCTGTTGTCTTTACTTCCAATCGTATTTGTAAAGGCGCAAACAGCCATTAACGGAACACAATCCTTGCTGGGTTTTATCGGAATTTCTTATTTGACATTTCGTTCGGTGGGAATCATCATCGAACTCAGAGATGGAGTCATTAAGGATTTGAAGATGTGGGAGTATTTGCGTTTTCTTCTCTTTATGCCGACATTTTCAAGTGGTCCTATTGATCGTTTCAAACGTTTTAATGAAAATTATAAGACGATACCAGAGCGCGATGAGTTGCTAGATATGCTAGCCGAGTCCGTTCGGTATATCATGTGGGGATTTCTGTATAAATTTATCCTAGCTCATATTCTAGGCGAGATTTTATTGCCACCACTAAAGAATTTAGCTCTACAAACAGGAGGCGTCTTTAACTATTATGTAGTGGCCATCATGTACACATTTGGTTTGGAGCTCTTCTTTGACTTTGCAGGTTACTCTATGTTTGCTCTAGCTATTTCAAATCTGATGGGGATTCGTAGTCCAATCAACTTCAACAAACCTTTCTTGTCAAGAGATTTGAAGGAGTTTTGGAATCGTTGGCACATGAGTTTATCCTTCTGGTTCCGTGACTTTGTCTTTATGCGCATGGTCATGGTGATGACGAGAAAGAAATTGTTTAAGAATCGAAATGTGACCTCAAGTGTCGCCTATATCTTGAACATGCTCCTTATGGGGTTCTGGCATGGGATAACTTGGTTTTACATCGCCTACGGACTCTTTCATGGAGTGGGCTTAGTCATTAATGATGCCTGGGTTCGAAAGAAAAAAACGCTCAATAAAGAACGTAAGAAAGCAGGGCAAGCTCCCTTGCCTGAGAATCGCTGGGTTCAGTTGCTTGGCATGGTGATAACCTTCCATGTCGTGATGATTTCATTCTTAATCTTCTCTGGATTTTTGAATGATTTATGGTTTAAAAAATAAAAGGAATTAAAAAATGGATATCAAATCAGAAGTTATTGAAATTATTGATGAATTGTTTATGGAAGATGTTTCTGACATGATGGATGAAGATCTTTTTGATGCAGGTGTCTTGGATAGTATGGGGACAGTTGAATTAATCGTGGAAATCGAAAACCGATTTGATATTCGTGTCCCAGTTACAGAATTTGGTCGTGATGACTGGAATACAGCTAATAAAATCGTAGCAGGAATTACGGAGTTAAAGAATGCTTAAACGCTTGTGGCTGATTTTCGGGCCTGTCTTTCTAGCGGGCTTGTTGGTGTGCCTTCTTATCTGTTTCTATCCAAGTAGCCCAAGTCATAATCTCATGGAGGAAAAATACTCTGCCGCTTCGATAAGTGCAGAGAGCTTTAAGGAAAGAAGTCAAAAAGTGAGAGCTCTCACGGATCCTAATATACGTTTTATACCCTTTTTGGGTTCGAGTGAATGGATTCGTTTTGATAGCATGCATCCAGGAGTATTAGCTGAAAAGTATAATCGCCCCTATCGTCCTTATTTTATGGGGCAGGCAGGAGCAGCTTCTCTTAGTCAGTACTTTGGACTACAACAAATCACATCTGAGCTTGAAAACAAACAAGCGGTATTTGTAATCTCTCCGCAATGGTTTACAAAAGAGGAGCACGATGCGCCTACTTTTCAAAGCTTTTTTAACAATGACCAGTTGACGGCCTTTTTGGAAAATCAATCCGGAGATCTGGCTGCTCAATATGCGGCCACTAGACTCTTGAAGCAAAATCCAAGAGTACCGATGAAGGGGATTGTTGAGAAGCTTGCCAAGAATGAACAATTGTCAGACTTTGATCAAACGATGGTTAATCTCTCTGCCGAGTTCAATGAAAGACAAGCTGCTCTTTTTGGTCAATTCTCCATTCATGGTCGATTAAAGTACAAGGATCATATTGAAAAATATTTGAGCAGCCTCCCAGATCAATTTTCTTATGAAGAATTGGAAAATATTGCACGTAAGGATGCAGAAGAAAATACGACCAATAATGATTTGGGGATGGATAACCACTTTTACAATACTCAACTAAAGAAAGATTTAAAAAAGTGGGAAGGGTATCAAAAAAATTACAACTTTCTCCAGTCAAGTGAGTACAATGATTTACAGTTAGTGCTCGATCAATTTGCAAAATCTAAGGTCAATGTACTCTTTGTCTTTCAACCTGTCAATAAAAAATGGATGGATTATACAGGCTTGAGTGAAGAAATGTATCAACACACTGTCGAAAAAATTCGTTACCAGTTGGAGAGTCAAGGTTTCACTAATATTGCTGATTTTTCAAAAAATGGTGGAGATCCCTACTTTGTTAAGGATACGATTCATATTGGTTGGTTGGGCTGGTTGGCGTTTGATAAGGTTGTAAATCCTTTTTTGAGCAATCCAACAACCGAACTTAATTACCAAATGAATGATCGTTTCTTTAGTCAAGATTGGGCGGATTACGATGGTAACATCAAAGATTTTCAATAATATAGAAAAGGAGTTTGAGCTTTTTGTTCAGACTTTTTTTATGAAATGTCGGATAGGTTACCTTCAAAAAGGTTAAAAGTTTTAAAATGATGCTAAATAGCGTATAATGGTAAAAGAAAGAAGAGAAAGGGATTTCAATATGAATAAACGTTTTTTGTTGCCTGTCCTATCGACAGCCCTATTAGCTCCGGCCTTTTTAGCTGGACAAGTTTATGCTGAAGAAAATACTAGTACTTCAGAAGCTACAGAAGTTGTGAGCACTACAGAAGCACCAGTAGTGGCAGCGACTCCTGAGGTTGTTACAAGTCCGGCAACACCAGCTGAAGAGGCTGCAACTCAAAAAGAAGAAGCAGATACTGTTATCTTGCATACTAATGACGTGCATGGTCGTATCGTAGAAGAAAAAGGAGTAATTGGAGATGCCAAGCTCGCGACAGTTATTGAGAAGGAGCGAGAAAAGGGCAACCAAACGACTCTAGTAGTGGATGCAGGTGATGCCTTCCAAGGTCTGCCTATTTCAAACTCTACAAAGGGTGAAGCTCGTGCCAAAATCCTAAATGAGATGGGCTACGATGCTATGGCTGTAGGAAATCATGAGTTCGACTTTGGACTTGATGAAGTTAAAAAATACAAAGAAATTTTGAACTTCCCATTGCTCAGCTCAAACACTTATGTGAATGGGGCTCGTTTATTTGAAGCAGCAACAATTGTTGATAAGAACAAGGATGTTGCAGGTGATGAGTTTGTCGTCATCGGTGTGACAACGCCTGAAACAGCTACTAAGACCCACCCTAAAAATGTTAAAGGCGTAACCTTTACAGAACCTATTGCAGAGGTTAACAAGGTTATCGAAGAAATTCAAGCTAAAGCATTGGCAGAAGGCAAAGACTACAAACATTATGTTGTTCTCGCTCACTTGGGAGTCGATACAACAACACCTGTAGAATGGCGTGGTTCAACACTTGCAGAAGCACTTTCAAAAAATCCTCTTTTGAAAGGTAAGCGTGTTACAGTGATTGATGGTCACTCTCATACAGTAGAATCGACTACTTATGGTGACAATGTGACTTACAACCAGACAGGAAGCTATCTCCATAACGTTGGTAAAATTACTTACAAATCTCGACAATTATTGGGTGATCCTTCACTCATTGCGGCTGCTGATGCTAAGAAATTAGAAGCTAATCCAAAAATTGAAAAACTTGTCAAGGATATCAAACAAAAGTATGACGCTGAAAATGCTATAGAAGTCGTTTCAAATAGTCCAGTTGAATTGAACGGTGACCGTGAAAATGTCCGTGTCCGTGAAACCAACCTTGGGAATGTCGTAGCAGATTCTCTCTACCAGTATGGTCAAACAGGGTTTAGTCATCCAACAGATATCGCTGTGACAAATGGTGGTGGCTTGCGTGAAACGATTGCCAAGGGTAAACCAATTACAAAAGGAAATGTCATTGCGGTTTTACCATTTGGAAACACAATCTCACAAATTCAAGTAACTGGTCAGCAAGTTTTTGACATGTTTGAAAAATCACTCGGATCTATTTTGCAGGTTGATAAGGCAGGAAAAACTGTCTTGGATGAAAATGGTCAACCATTGCTAGAACCAAGTGGTGGATTCTTACAGATTTCAGGAGCCAAGGTCTATTACGATACAAACCTAGCTGCAGGCAAACGTGTCTTGGCTATTCAAGTTAAGAATCGTGCGACTGGTATTTATGAAAAACTAGATTTGGAAAAAGTTTACTACCTAGCAACCAATGACTTCCTTGCAGCAGGTGGTGACGGTTACACCATGCTTGGTGGTGCCAGAGAAGAAGGTCCTTCAATGGATGCTGCCTTTGAAGACTATCTCAAAACAGCTGATTTGACTCAGTATGAAAAGGTAAATCCAAATTCACGCACGATTTCTGTGGATTCAAAAACATTTAAACTGCCAGAAGAGCAAGGTCCAGCTAAACCAGGAAAAGATTCAGCAACAGATCCGGCTAAACCAGAAAAAGATCCAGCAATAACTCCTACTCAACCAGGAAAAACTCAGGGAACAACTCCGGCTAATTCAGGAAATGATGCAACTAAGCCAGGAAAAACTCAAGAGACCACTCCAGCTAAAACTGAGAAGGACTCAGCAACAAAAACAACTCCATCAGGAAAAAATCAAGGAACAACTCCTGCCCAAACATCTACTGTAAAAGTTGATTATAAGGTTGCAGATAAATTTGTCAATAAGACAGTCGTATCAGAAAAAATACTTCCGAATACAGGTAGTGAACAATCTATTTTCATGATGCTATTGGGTATGATTCTTGGAGCGACAGCCCTCTGGACTAGCCGCAAACAAGAAAAATAATTCTAAAGGATGAAAACATCTCAGGTGTTTTCATCTTTTTTCTTGACTCCTTACTTGGATGTGATATACTTAACTAGTAAAGGAATGGTGTGATACTCAATAAAACTCAAAGAGCAAACTAGGAAGCGAGACGCGGGCTGTACTTGAGTACGCCAAGACGAAGCTGACGTGGTTTGAATTTGATTTTTGAAGAGTATGAAAACCTTGTATTTATAGAAATTCCGTTCTAAGAAAGGAGCAAATCATGAGACAGTTGGCAAAAGATATCGATCAATTTTTAAACGAGATTATTTTAAAAGCTGAAAATCAGCATGAAATTTTGATTGGCCATTGCACGAGTGATGTGGCCTTGACCAATACCCAGGAGCATATTCTCATGCTTTTATCAGAGGAGTCGCTCACCAACTCTGAGTTGGCGCGTCGTCTCAATGTCAGTCAAGCTGCCGTTACCAAGGCTATCAAATCCCTGGTTAAAGAGGGGATGCTAGAAACGTCTAAGGATCCTAAGGATGCTCGCGTTGTCTTCTATCAATTAACAGACTTGGCTCGACCTATTGCTGAGGAACACCACCATCATCATGAACATACCCTCTCGACTTATGAGCAGGTTGCCACTCAGTTTACACCAAACGAACAAAAAATTATCCAGCGGTTTTTAACTGCTTTAGTAGGAGAAATCAAGTAATGAGATACATCACAGTAGAGGATTTGTCCTTCTATTATGACAAGGAACCTGTGCTTGAGCATATCAATTACAGTGTTGATAGTGGGGAATTTGTCACACTGACAGGAGAAAATGGAGCAGCCAAGACAACGCTAATCAAGGCTAGCCTTGGAATTCTTCAACCACGAATTGGGAAAGTAACCATCTCAAAGACAAATATTCATGGGAAAAAATTAAGAATCGCCTATCTTCCTCAGCAGATCGCCAGTTTTAATGCAGGTTTTCCTAGTACTGTTTATGAGTTTGTCAAATCAGGTCGCTACCCAAGAAAGGGCTGGTTCCGTCGTTTGAATGCTCACGATGAAGAACACATTAAGGCTAGTTTAAACTCAGTTGGCATGTGGGAACATCGGGATAAACGTATTGGTTCTCTCTCTGGTGGGCAAAAGCAAAGAGCGGTCATTGCACGTATGTTTGCTTCAGATCCAGATATCTTTATCTTGGATGAGCCGACAACAGGGATGGATGCAGGTACCAAGAATGAATTTTATGAACTCATGCATCACAGTGCCCACCACCATGGCAAGGCTGTTTTGATGATTACTCACGATCCTGAAGAAGTCAAGGATTACGCAGATCGCAATATCCACCTTGTCCGTGACCAAGATTCGCCATGGCGTTGTTTCAATGTCCATGAAAATGACCAGGAGGTAGACCATGCTTAATCTATTTTCTTATGATTTTATGCAACGGGCCTTCTTGGCTGTTATCGCTATGAGTCTCTTTTCGCCAGTCCTTGGGACCTTCCTCATCTTACGGCGCCAAAGTCTCATGAGTGATACTCTGAGTCACGTATCGCTTTCAGGGGTTGCCTTTGGTTTGGTTTTGGGGATTTCTCCGACCACCTCGACTATTGCTATTGTCTTGATTGCGGCGGTCTTTCTTGAATATCTACGTACGGTTTACAAGAGCTTTATGGAGATTGGAACAGCCATCCTCATGTCAACAGGTCTTGCGGTTTCACTCATTGTTATGAGTAAGGGTAAGAGCTCTAGCTCGATGAGTTTGGACCAATACCTCTTTGGTTCTATTGTGACTATTAGTCAAGAGCAGGTAATTGGGCTCTTTGTCATTGCAGCGGTTGTTTTAATCCTGACCTTCCTCTTTTTAAGACCTATGTACATCTTAACTTTTGATGAGGATACAGCTTTTGTAGATGGTCTTCCAGTGCGTACTATGTCTATCCTCTTTAACATGGTGACGGGTGTGGCTATTGCTCTTATGATTCCAGCTGCAGGGGCACTTTTGGTATCAACTATCATGGTCTTGCCAGCTAGTATCGCTTTGCGTTTAGGGAAGAACTTTAGTTCGGTGATGATTCTTGCCAGCGTTATTGGTTTTCTAGGCATGGTGGCAGGACTTTATATTTCCTATTATGCAGAGACACCACCGAGTGCAAGTATTACCATTATCTTTGTAGTTGTCTTTTTGTTAGTCAGCTTACTCAAACGTTTTATCAAATAGGAGAAGAAAATGAAAAAACTAGGCCTACTTTTGGCAAGTCTTGTGACAGTTTTCTTGGCAGCTTGTTCCAATCAAAAACAAGCAGATGGGAAATTAAATATCGTTACAACTTTCTATCCTGTCTACGAATTTACCAAGCAAGTAGCAGGAGATACAGCCAATGTCGAGCTCTTGATTGGGGCAGGGACAGAACCACATGATTATGAACCATCGCCTAAGGCAGTTGCTAAAATCCAAGACGCTGATGCCTTCGTTTATGAAAATGAGAACATGGAAACATGGGTTCCCAAGCTTTTAGATTCACTAGATGCGAAAAAAGTAAAAACAATCAAGGCTACTGGAGATATGTTGCTTCTTCCAGGAAGTGAAGAAGAGGAAGACCATGACCATGGCGAAGAAGGTCATCATCACGAGTATGACCCTCATGTATGGTTGTCTCCTGCGCGTGCAATCAAACTTGTAGAGCACATCCGTGATAGTCTTTCAGCTGACTATCCTGATAAAAAAGCAACCTTTGAGCAAAATGCAGCTACCTATATCGAGAAATTACAAGCTCTGGATAAGGCCTATACTGAAGGACTTTCTAGTGCTAAACAAAAGAGTTTTGTGACTCAACACGCGGCCTTTCGTTACTTAGCTTTAGACTACGGACTCAATCAAGTTTCTATCTCAGGTCTTTCCCCAGATGCGGAGCCTTCAGCAAGCCGCTTGGCAGAATTGACCGAATACATCAAGAAAAATAAGATTTCTTATATCTACTTTGAAGAAAATGCCTCACAAGCCCTAGCTAATACTCTCTCAAAAGAAACAGGAGTTAAGTTAGACGTTCTGAATCCTCTGGAAAGCTTGACCGAAGAGGACATGAAAGCTGGAGAAAACTATATCTCTGTCATGGAGAAAAATCTCAAGGCCCTCAAGCAAACAACTGACCAAGCAGGGGCAGAAATTGAGCCAGAAAAAGCAGAGGAAACTAAAACCGTTCAAAATGGTTACTTTGAAGATGCCGATGTCAAGGATCGTACCTTGAGTGACTATGCTGGTAACTGGCAGTCTGTTTATCCTTTCCTTGAAAATGGTACTCTCGACCAAGTCTTTGACTACAAGGCTAAATTGACTGGTAAAATGACCAAGGATGAATACAAAGCCTACTATCAAAAAGGCTATCAAACTGATGTATCTAAGATTAATATCACGGATAATACTATGGAATTCATCCAAGGTGACCAAAGTAAGAAATATACATACAAGTATGTCGGCAAGAAAATCTTGACCTATAAGAAAGGGAATCGAGGAGTTCGTTATCTCTTTGAAGCGACAGATGCGGATGCTGGACAATTTAAGTATGTTCAGTTTAGCGACCACAATATCGCACCAGTTAAGACTGGGCACTTCCATATCTTCTTTGGAGGTACTAGCCAGGAAGTCCTCTTTGAAGAGATGGACAACTGGCCAACCTACTATCCAGAGAATTTATCTGGTCAAGAGATTGCCCAAGAAATGTTGGCTCATTAAATCCAAACAATCCTTCCTACATGGGGAGGATTTTTCTTGTTTTATCAACGTTGAGCATTTGGATTGACATTGGCTGAGAGTGGAGTATAATAGTTGCAACAAAAATAGTTACAACAAAGAGAGGTTTTCTATGGTTTACGAGTATAATAGTCGCATTCATTTGGCTGAAGTAGCTTTAAATGTCAAGGACTTAGAAAGTCAGACAGCATTTTATCATCAATTGCTTGGGTTGGAGATTTTGATTCAATCGGAAAAAGAAATTCTTTTAGGTGCCGGTGGGAAACCGCTAGTTCGGCTAATTAAGACAGATGACATTAGCAATCCTAAGCAAAGTTATGGTCTTTATCATATGGCCCTTCTTTTGCCAAGTCGAGAAGATTTGGCTAATGTTTTTAAACACTTGTTAGACTTAAAAATCCCATTAGTTGGTGGAGCTGATCATGGCTATAGTGAGGCTATCTATCTTGAAGATCTGGAAGGTAATGGCATAGAACTCTATAGAGACAAGCCAGTGACAGTCTGGGACATTCGTGAGGACGGACGAATTATCGGTGTGACAGAAGAACTCTCTGCACAAGATATCTACGAACTAGGAAGAAACATAGAGCCTTTTGCAATCGCAAGTGGCACTCGCATAGGGCACGTTCACCTATCTGTTAAAAACAGCCGAGAAGCGAGTGTGCTCTACCAAGAGTCTCTCGGTCTTGAGGATAAATTCACGATTCCGCATGCCAGTTGGATAGCATCGGGGAATTACCATCATCATCTAGCGGTGAATGAATGGGGTGGTCGTTTGTTAGCGCGACGTGAGAATGGCATGGTGGGTCTTGCCTACTATGTGGTTGAAGTTGAGAACAAAGAGGAGTTGTTGAAGGTTTTTGCCCAATCTC
The DNA here is from genome assembly GCF_032481935.1 of Streptococcus sp. Taxonomy (GTDB): domain Bacteria; phylum Bacillota; class Bacilli; order Lactobacillales; family Streptococcaceae; genus Streptococcus. The sequence continues at coordinate 7,308 of NZ_JAWERU010000015.1, read as the reverse complement.
AAGGTAATAAGGCGATAACTCATTGGTTTTCTTCTGCAGAATTTAGCTTGACTGACAAGGATGGCATTGTGACCCGAGTCAGAGTGGAGAGCTAGAAATCTTTAAAACTAGGGGGGATTACTTTATATAAAAAGGACAGAATAGCTTGATTCAAACGTTTTGAAAGTCAAAAAGATAGCTTCTTTTGAGAGCATGAAAAATGCTTCTGGTAGGATTTATTTTTACCATTGGCTCACTGAACATTGCTGACCAGGCTATTCAGGTTTATTTCAATAAAGAAATCATGTTGGAAAAACGAATGAATTTCTATCCAAATACGACTGAGAAATCCTTTTTAAGGTCGGATAGATTTCCTAAAGTCTCTAGAAGTTCTTGCTTGCTAAGTTCCTACCATTGAATGGCAGAGGTCAAAAATGATTCGATCATTGATTCAGATATTTTTTGTTGAAGGTCACACAGTTTTACGAAGAGGCTGATTTGGAAATGAATTAGCGAAAATGAAAATATCCTTTTCTGAAAACAAGACCTATCAATATTACAGGCAAAAAAATCGTTCAAAACCCTTGAAAAATCAAAAAAAATCAGGTATAATGTAAATAATCATTTGTCGTAGGTTTTGTCTGAAATATTGTCCGGACAAGGCTCACAGCAGTTAAATCTCCTGAAAAAGTCGGATTTAGCTGCTCTTTTTGTGCTTTTTTTCAGGTTTTTCGATTTTTGTAACAAAGATTTAAAGATTCTGAAAATTGGTCGAGGGGGATAAGTTGATAGGGTTTTTAGAACCCTCTAACGATAATTACTAGCTTAGATCACTAAGCTTGGAACTTTATTTAAAAAGGAGAAAGGACATGACGTTCAATACGGGAAACATCGTACCCGTCGTAGTTTTTCAAGAATCAAAGAAGTTCTTGACTTACCAAATTTGATTGAAATTCAAACTGATTCATTCAAAGATTTCCTAGACCATGGTCTGAAGGAAGTGTTTGAAGATGTATTGCCAATTTCAAACTTCACAGACACAATGGAGTTGGAATTTGTTGGCTACGAAATCAAAGAACCTAAATATACGCTTGAAGAAGCTCGTATCCATGATGCCAGCTACTCAGCACCTATCTTTGTAACCTTCCGCTTGATTAACAAAGAAACTGGCGAAATTAAGACACAGGAAGTTTTCTTTGGTGATTTCCCAATCATGACTGAGATGGGGACTTTCATCATCAACGGTGGTGAGCGTATCATCGTATCACAGTTGGTGCGTTCTCCAGGTGTTTATTTTAATGACAAGGTAGACAAAAATGGTAAAGTGGGCTACGGTTCAACTGTTATCCCTAACCGTGGAGCTTGGTTGGAACTTGAAAGCGACTCAAAAGATATCGCCTATACTCGTATCGACCGTACTCGTAAAATTCCATTTACGACCTTAGTTCGTGCGCTTGGTTTCTCAGGCGATGATGAAATCTTTGATATCTTTGGTGACAGCGATCTTGTTCGTAACACTGTTGAAAAAGATATTCACAAGAACCCAATGGACTCTCGTACAGACGAAGCTTTGAAGGAAATCTACGAACGCCTTCGTCCAGGTGAGCCTAAGACTGCTGAAAGCTCACGTAGCTTGCTTGTAGCTCGTTTCTTTGACCCACGTCGTTATGACTTGGCTGCAGTTGGTCGTTACAAGATCAATAAAAAACTCAATGTTAAAACACGTTTGCTCAACCAAACTATTGCTGAGCCATTGGTAGATCCTGAAACTGGAGAAATCTTGGTAGAAGCTGGTACAATCATGACTCGTAGCGTCATTGAAAGTATCGAAAGCCATTTGGATGGCGACTTGAACAAGATTGTCTACATTCCAAATGATGCTGCTGTAGTAACAGAGCCAGTTGTTCTTCAAAAATTCAAGGTTGTTGCACCAACTGATCCAGACCGTGTTGTAACAATCATCGGTAATGCAAATCCAGATGATAAAGTTCGCATCGTAACTCCTGCAGATATCTTGGCTGAGATGAGCTACTTCCTCAACTTGGCTGAAGGTATTGGCCGTGTGGATGATATCGACCACCTTGGAAATCGTCGTATCCGTGCTGTTGGTGAATTGCTTGCCAACCAAGTGCGTCTTGGACTTTCACGTATGGAACGTAACGTTCGTGAACGTATGTCTGTTCAAGATAACGAAGTACTAACACCACAACAAATTATCAATATCCGTCCAGTAACTGCAGCAATCAAAGAATTCTTTGGTTCTTCTCAATTGTCACAGTTCATGGACCAACACAACCCACTTTCTGAGTTGTCACACAAACGTCGTTTGTCTGCCTTAGGACCTGGTGGTTTGACACGTGACCGCGCTGGATATGAAGTGCGTGACGTGCACTACACTCACTATGGTCGTATGTGTCCGATTGAAACACCTGAAGGGCCAAACATCGGTTTGATCAACAACTTGTCTTCATACGGGCACCTCAACAAGTATGGTTTCATTCAAACACCATATCGTAAGGTTGACCGTGCAACTGGAAAAGTAACCAACGAAATCGTTTGGTTGACAGCCGATGAAGAAGATGAGTTCACAGTAGCTCAGGCTAACTCTAAATTGAACGCAGATGGCACTTTTGCTGAAAAAGTTGTCATGGGACGTCACCAAGGGGTTAACCAAGAATATCCAGCATCAAGTGTTGATTATATGGACGTTTCGCCTAAGCAGGTAGTTGCCGTTGCGACAGCATGTATTCCTTTCTTGGAAAACGATGACTCCAACCGTGCCCTCATGGGAGCCAACATGCAACGTCAGGCTGTGCCATTGATTGATCCCAAAGCACCTTACGTGGGTACTGGTATGGAATACCAAGCAGCTCATGATTCAGGAGCTGCAGTTATTGCACAACATGGTGGTAAGGTTACCTATGCAGATGCTGACAAGGTAGAAGTTCGTCGTGAAGATGGCTCATTGGATGTTTACCACATTCAAAAATTCCGTCGTTCAAACTCAGGTACTGCCTACAACCAACGTACTCTCGTAAAAGTTGGCGATATCGTTGAAAAAGGTGATTTCATTGCTGACGGACCTTCTATGGAAAATGGAGAAATGGCGCTTGGACAAAACCCAATCGTTGCCTACATGACATGGGAAGGTTACAACTTCGAGGATGCCGTTATCATGAGCGAACGCTTGGTTAAAGATGATGTCTATACATCTGTCCACCTTGAAGAATACGAATCAGAAACACGCGATACAAAGCTTGGGCCTGAAGAAATCACTCGTGAAATTCCAAACGTTGGTGAAGATGCCCTTAAAGACCTTGACGAAATGGGTATTATCCGTATCGGTGCTGAGGTTAAAGAAGGGGATATCCTTGTAGGTAAAGTAACACCTAAGGGTGAAAAAGACCTTTCAGCTGAAGAACGTCTCTTGCACGCTATTTTCGGAGACAAATCTCGTGAAGTTCGCGATACTTCACTTCGCGTACCCCACGGTGCCGATGGTGTTGTTCGTGATGTTAAGATCTTTACACGTGCAAATGGTGATGAATTACAATCAGGTGTTAATATGCTGGTTCGTGTTTACATCGCTCAAAAACGTAAGATTAAGGTCGGAGACAAGATGGCCGGACGTCACGGAAACAAAGGGGTTGTCTCTCGTATCGTTCCTGTAGAAGATATGCCTTACCTTCCAGATGGAACTCCAGTCGATATCATGTTGAACCCACTTGGGGTGCCATCACGTATGAATATCGGTCAGGTTATGGAGCTTCACCTTGGTATGGCAGCTCGTACTCTTGGTATCCACATCGCAACACCGGTCTTTGATGGAGCAAGTTCAGAAGATCTTTGGTCAACTGTTAAGGAAGCAGGCATGGATAGCGATGCTAAGACTATCCTTTACGATGGACGTACTGGTGAACCATTTGATAACCGTGTATCAGTTGGTGTCATGTACATGATCAAACTCCACCACATGGTTGATGATAAATTGCACGCTCGTTCAGTCGGACCATACTCAACAGTTACGCAACAACCACTCGGAGGTAAGGCTCAGTTTGGTGGACAACGTTTCGGTGAGATGGAGGTTTGGGCGCTTGAAGCCTATGGTGCCTCAAATGTCCTTCAAGAAATCTTGACTTACAAGTCTGACGATATCAACGGACGTTTGAAAGCCTATGAAGCTATTACAAAAGGAAAACCAATTCCAAAACCAGGTGTTCCAGAATCCTTCCGAGTTCTTGTTAAAGAATTGCAATCACTTGGTCTTGACATGCGTGTTCTTGACGAAGATGATCAAGAAGTTGAACTTCGTGATCTTGACGAGGGCATGGACGAAGATGTCATCCACGTAGATGACCTTGAAAAAGCACGTAAAAAAGCTGCTGAAGAAGCAAAAGCTGCTTTTGAAGCTGAAGAAGGTGCAAAAGCGGAAGCAACAGAAGAAGCTACTGAACAAGAATAAGTAGCTCACTTAGAATAGAAAGGGAAGAAATAGTGGTTGACGTAAATCGTTTTAAAAGTATGCAAATCACACTAGCTTCTCCAAGCAAAGTCCGTTCATGGTCTTATGGAGAAGTCAAAAAACCTGAAACAATCAATTACCGTACGTTGAAACCAGAACGTGAAGGACTATTTGACGAAGTCATCTTTGGTCCTACAAAAGACTGGGAATGTGCTTGTGGTAAGTACAAACGCATTCGTTACAGAGGGATTGTTTGTGACCGTTGTGGTGTTGAAGTAACGCGTACAAAAGTTCGTCGTGAACGTATGGGACACATCGAGTTGAAAGCTCCTGTATCTCATATCTGGTATTTCAAGGGAATTCCAAGTCGTATGGGCTTGACCCTTGATATGAGTCCTCGTGCCCTCGAGGAAGTAATCTACTTTGCTGCTTACGTGGTGATCGATCCTAAGGATACACCACTTGAGCACAAATCAATCATGACAGAGCGTGAATACCGTGAGCGCTTGCGTGAATATGGCTACGGATCATTCGTTGCTAAAATGGGTGCCGAAGCTATCCAAGACCTCTTGAAACAAGTAGATCTTGAAAAAGAAATTGCTGAGCTTAAAGAAGAATTGAAGACAGCAACTGGACAAAAACGTATCAAAGCTATCCGTCGTTTGGATGTTTTGGATGCCTTTTACAAGTCTGGAAACAAACCTGAATGGATGATTCTCAACATCCTTCCGGTTATTCCACCAGATCTTCGTCCAATGTTGCAGTTGGATGGTGGCCGTTTTGCCTCATCTGACTTGAATGACCTTTACCGCCGTGTTATCAACCGTAACAACCGTTTGGCTCGTTTGCTTGAGTTGAATGCACCAGGTATCATCGTTCAAAATGAGAAGCGTATGCTTCAAGAAGCGGTCGACGCTTTGATTGACAATGGTCGTCGTGGTCGTCCAATCACAGGACCAGGTAGCCGTCCATTGAAATCATTGAGCCACATGCTTAAAGGTAAACAAGGACGCTTCCGTCAAAACTTGCTCGGTAAACGTGTTGACTTCTCAGGACGTTCCGTTATCGCCGTTGGTCCAACTCTTAAGATGTACCAATGTGGTGTGCCACGTGAAATGGCGATCGAGCTCTTTAAACCATTCGTGATGCGTGAAATCGTTGCGCGCGATATCGTGCAAAACGTTAAAGCGGCTAAACGCTTGGTAGAACGTGGAGACGAACGCATCTGGGATATCCTCGAAGAAGTTATCAAGGAACACCCAGTGCTTTTGAACCGCGCACCGACCCTTCACCGTTTGGGTATCCAAGCCTTTGAACCTGTCTTGATTGACGGTAAAGCCCTTCGCTTGCACCCACTTGTCTGTGAAGCCTACAATGCCGACTTTGACGGTGACCAAATGGCCATCCACGTACCGCTTTCAGAAGAAGCCCAAGCAGAAGCGCGTATCTTGATGTTGGCTGCTGAGCACATCTTGAACCCGAAAGATGGTAAACCAGTTGTTACTCCATCTCAGGACATGGTTTTGGGTAACTACTACTTGACCATGGAAGAAGCTGGTCGTGAAGGTGAAGGAATGGTCTTCAAAGACCGTGACGAAGCTGTTATGGCTTACCGCAATGGCTATGTTCACCTCCACTCACGTGTTGGTATCGCAACAGACAGTCTTAACAAACCATGGACAGAAGAGCAAAAACACAAAATCTTGCTTACAACTGTTGGTAAGATTCTCTTCAACGATATCATGCCAGAAGGTCTACCCTACTTGCAAGAACCAAATAATGCCAACTTGACAGAAGGCGTTCCAGCTAAATACTTCTTGCCACTTGGTGGAGATATCAAGGAAGCTATCAGCAAACTTGAACTTAACCCTCCATTCAAGAAGAAAAACCTTGGAAATATCATCGCTGAAATCTTCAAACGTTTCCGTACGACTGAAACTTCTGCCCTACTTGACCGTATGAAGAACCTCGGATACCACCACTCAACTCTTGCAGGATTGACAGTGGGTATTGCCGATATCCCAGTCGTTGAAGACAAGGCTGAAATCATTGAAGAATCACACAAACGTGTAGAACAAATCACTAAACAATTCCGTCGTGGTATGATCACAGACGACGAACGTTACAATGCTGTAACAGCTGAATGGCGTGCTGCCCGTGAAAAATTGGAGAAACGCTTGATTGCCAACCAAGATCCTAAGAACCCAATCGTTATGATGATGGACTCTGGAGCCCGTGGTAACATCTCAAACTTCTCACAGCTTGCCGGTATGCGTGGTCTGATGGCTGCTCCGAATGGACGTATCATGGAATTGCCAATCCTTTCAAACTTCCGTGAAGGTTTGTCTGTATTGGAAATGTTCTTCTCAACTCACGGTGCTCGTAAAGGTATGACCGATACGGCCCTTAAGACAGCCGACTCAGGTTACTTGACTCGTCGTTTGGTTGACGTTGCCCAAGACGTGATCATCCGTGAGGATGACTGTGGAACAGACCGTGGTCTCTTGATCCGTTCTATTACTGAAGGTAAAGAGATGATTGAGTCTCTTGAAGAACGTCTCAATGGTCGTTACACTAAGAAAACTGTTAAACACCCAGAAACTGGTGCAGTTATCATTGGTCCAAATGAATTGATTACAGAAGACAAGGCTCGTGAAATTGTTAATGCTGGTGTTGAAGAAGTAACCATCCGCTCCGTATTTACATGTAACACTCGTCATGGTGTCTGCCGTCACTGTTACGGTATCAACTTGGCGACTGGTGATGCGGTTGAAGTTGGTGAAGCAGTTGGTACAATCGCTGCCCAATCTATCGGGGAACCTGGTACACAGCTTACAATGCGTACCTTCCACACGGGTGGGGTTGCC
>NZ_JAWERU010000014.1:0-34867 GCF_032481935.1 Streptococcus sp. | reverse complement strand
AGAACCAAATAAAACAATAAAATCAATAAAGAGAGCTACGGCAATCATTGCAATGAGGCCACGCATTTTTTGACTTTTTTTCATGATAGACTCCTTTTTGTGTTATAAATATATCACACTTAAATTTATGTTATAAATATATCACACTTAAATTTAGAAAGCAAGAATTTATGTGCCAAGGTGACAATTATTTGAAAAAATTTTTTAATAAAAGACCTCGTTAGTCAAACAACTAAAGAATTCTTTGAAGTGATGCATCGGATTTGGTTTGGATAGTTTCGTTAATAGTATTTGATGATAAAGAATTTTTGGAAAATCTAGATACTGTATGAAACTCTACTTTTTTATTAGGCTGTTATAAAGTCTGTCAGAATAAGCTTTGTAGGTGTAGAAGTTAATTTTTTCTTTCTAATTTATTCCTATTAGTCTAAAAAATTTAAAAATTTTAAAGTCTGTCAAGTTTTTTTCTTGACACCTCTCAGAAATCTGCTATAATAGAACATGTGCTAAATAGCTCAGCTATTTCACCGAACTAAAAAAATAAAAGAAAAGAGATATTAAAAATGGCAGTAAAAATCCGTTTGACTCGTATGGGTTCTAAGAAAAAACCTTTCTACCGTATTAACGTAGCAGATTCACGTTCACCACGTGATGGACGTTTCATCGAAACAGTTGGAACTTACAACCCACTTGTTGCTGAAAACCAAGTAACTTTGAAAGAAGATCGCGTTCTTGCATGGTTGGCTGATGGAGCTCAACCTTCAGATACAGTACGCAACATCCTTTCAAAAGAAGGCGTATTGAAGAAATTCCACGATTCTAAATTCTCTAAATAATTCTAAAGTAGGTTGACAGATGGATACGATTGAAAATCTCATTATTGCAATTGTGAAACCTTTGATTTCACAACCAGATGCCTTAACTATCAAGATTGAAGATACACCAGAATTTTTGGAGTATCATTTGGATCTTGACCAAAGCGATGTGGGTCGTGTGATTGGTCGTAAGGGTCGCACTATCTCTGCGATAAGAACGATTGTCTACTCTGTCCCAACTGAAGACAAAAAAGTAAGAATCGTTATTGATGAAAAATAAAAAAGCGAGACGGATGTCTCGCTTTTTTGCTAGGAGTAGGATATGAAGGATTTAACAGTTAGACAACTACAAGACTATTTGCTAGAACATTACCAGCAATCTAGAAAAGAAGAAGGGCTCTTTATAAAACTAGTTGAAGAAGTTGGTGAAGTAGCCGAGGTTTTAAATGGACGTTCTGGACGAAAAGAGGGAGTTCAGGACTCAAATGAGGAACTTGCTAAAGAACTTGCTGATATTATTCATTATACGGTTGCAATCGCAGCTATCAACGATATTGACCTAACCAAGACCATTTTTGAAAAAGATAAAAAAGCTGCCATCAAGTATCACCATGAACGAGATTTGGAAGGATATTTGAGAAATAATGGACACTGATTATTTTCTAAAAATAGATTGGGCAATGTATATTGATTGGTTATTGCGAATTGTACAGATTTTGACGTTTATCGGTGTAATTTTAAAAATTAGTTTTCAGAATAAAGCATATATCAATAATATTGAAATTCAGGCAATTAAACCAATCGAATTTGATTCCTTACATACAAGATTTCATCATATTTATGAGTTTAAACATGATGAAAATGATAAACATTATCACCATTTGATTTTTTATCCAAAGGAAGTTGATATTGAAATTGTAGAATTTTATTCTTTAGCCTATGATTCAAAAAGTAATCGATTAGTTGTTAACGATAAACTGCATACAGTTAAAAATTTAAAGAATTATACATGTCTATTGATTCATACAAATTTACCTGAGAATATACCTAGTTTAAGGATGAAATGGAAGACAAGTCAGGGTCAAATCGGGGAGTATACATTTTATAGTAATATGTATAACGGGAATATAAATATTTCTTCTTTCAAATATAAATTAACATTAAAGAGGAAACTACTAGCACTTTTGGGATTATAGCTGATTTTTCTCCAACTTGTGAAAATACCTAGAACGTGATAAAATAAAGGGAGAAACATACACAGGAGATCAAATGAACTATTTTAACGTTGGAAAAATCGTCAATACACAAGGTTTACAAGGTGAGATGAGAGTCTTATCTGTGACGGATTTTTCGGAAGAACGCTTTAAAAAAGGTGCAGAACTTGCCTTATTTGATGAGAAGGATCAATTTGTTAAAACAGTGACTATCGCAAGTCACCGTAAGCATAAAAACTTTGATATCATCAAATTTAAGGATATGTATCACATCAATGATATCGAAAAATACAAGGGCCACAGTTTGAAGGTTGCGGAAGAAAACCTTAATGATCTAGATGAGGGTGAATTTTACTATCACGAGATTATTGGATTAGAGGTCTACGAGGGTGACAACTTGATTGGAACTATTAAGGAAATCCTTCAACCAGGTGCCAATGATGTCTGGGTAGTTAAGCGTAAGGGAAAACGCGATCTGCTTTTACCATATATCCCACCGGTTGTCCTTAATGTTGATATTCCTAATAAGCGCGTGGATGTAGAACTCTTAGAAGGGTTAGACGATGAAGATTGATATTTTAACCCTCTTTCCAGAGATGTTCTCTCCACTAGAACATTCTATCGTTGGAAAGGCCCGTGAAAAGGGACTTCTTGACATCCAGTATCATAATTTTCGTGAATATGCTGAAAAGGCCCGTCATGTGGATGATGAACCCTACGGTGGTGGTCAAGGGATGTTGCTACGTGCGCAGCCAATCTTTGATGCCTTTGATGCTATTGAAAAGAAGAATCCGCGCGTGATTCTTTTGGATCCTGCTGGTAAGCAGTTTGATCAAGCCTATGCTGAAGATTTAGCCCAAGAAGAAGAACTCATCTTTATCTGTGGTCACTACGAGGGCTATGATGAACGCATTAAGACCTTGGTAACAGATGAGATTTCTCTTGGTGATTATGTTCTAACTGGTGGAGAACTGGCAGCAATGACCATGATTGATGCGACGGTTCGCTTGATACCAGAAGTAATTGGGAAGGAAACCAGTCACCAAGATGATAGCTTTTCATCTGGCCTTCTTGAATATCCTCAGTACACACGTCCTTATGACTATCGTGGCATGGTGGTTCCAGAAGTGCTTATGAGTGGGCATCATGAGAAGATTCGTCAATGGCGTCTCTATGAAAGTCTCAAAAAAACTTATGAGCGTAGACCAGATTTGTTGGAACATTACGAATTAACAGCAGAAGAAGCAAAAATGTTAGCGGACATTAAAGAAAATACAAATTAAAAGGAGAAGCCTATGCAAGTCATTAAACGTGATGGACAAGTTGCCGACTTTGATCCAGATAAAATCTATCAAGCCATTCTCAAAGCTGCTCAAACAGTTTATGTTTTGACAGATGATTTACGTCAAAATCTAGCTCAGGTAACTAAGAAGGTTGTCTTGGATCTAGAAGAGGCAAAAGTGGAGCGTGCGACAATCAGCATGATTCAATCAATGGTTGAGCATCGCTTGCTTGGTGCAGGTTACATCACCATCGCTGAACACTATATCTCTTACCGTTTGCAACGGGATTTAGAGAGAAGTGGTTACGGAGAACACATTGCTGTTCACCTTCATTTTGAACAAATTCGTTAATAGAAAAGAGTGAGATGAAGTAAACTCATCTCACTCTTTCTTAAATCGATTTTTTTGGGCTGTTTGGACAGTCGAGGGAACAAAACTCACTTTCTGAATATCTGGGATTCGAATAATGCGGGTCACATTTTTTGCAAAATTTTTAACGATAATTTGCTGGCGGTCCGTATCATATTTGATGATATCCCCTGTAAAACTCGTATCGGAAAAAATAATGTGGACAGCAGTTTTTTTTAGGAGCGCCTCTTTAATGGCACTAGTCAGGGAGTCATCTTTGGAATGATCTGGTTCTTCTCGCCCGTCGAGAAAGCTTTGGAACTTTTGTTGAATGTGTTTAAATAAATCTTTCATCGGAGCCTCCCTTCTTTTTACCATTATATACAATTTTAAAAAAATCTACAAGATTTTACGAATAATCAAGTGAAGACAATCAAAAGGAGAATACAATGGCAGAATTTACATTTGAAATCGAAGAACACTTACTTACGCTCTCAGAGAATGAAAAAGGTTGGACCAAGGAAATCAATCGTGTCAGCTTTAATGGAGCACCAGCAAAGTTTGACATTCGTGCTTGGAGTCCAGACCACACTAAGATGGGGAAAGGAATCACCCTCTCAAACGAAGAGTTTCAAGTGATGGTCGATGCCTTCAAAAATCAATAAGCAATCATAAAAAAACAGACGAAAGGAGGTTGGGAGAAAATTCCCGACCTCCTTTCTTTATTTATGTGAAAAGTAGGGTTGATTACTAAGACGTTGAAGGAGTGGTCGTCCAATAAAACTAATGGCAATAATTTTTGCAAGATCAGGAATGATAAAGGGAAGCACACCGACAGCGAGAGCCTTGTCAATAGGCATACCAGCGAGGAAGTGGAGACTGAGAATACCACCGACAAAGACAAGGGAATCCCCTAAGAGATTGGCTAGGAAAATACGTACAACACCACTATTTGTGTGTGTTAGATAAGATGCAAGTCCTGCATAGACTAGGTCAAACCAAAGATAACCAGCACTTGGTCCTACTAAAACATGGAAACCAGCTCCTCCACCAGCAAAGACAGGAAGACCAATGGCACCCAGTAAGAGATAGATTCCAACAGAGAGAACAGCTTCCCTTGGTCGAAAAACAGTAGCGATGAGTCCGATAGCAAAGTTTTGCAGAGTAAATGGTACAGGTCCAATTGGGATACTGATTTGGGCTAATACTGCAATCAGAGCAGCCCCAATAGCAGGAATAGCGTAAATGTGTGCTTTTTTCATAATAGTTAACCTCTTTTGTAATTTATAGTAACTATTATACTTTAAGAAACATAATTGTCAACCTGTTTTAAAAATAAAGGTTACAAATTTGTAACGGCCGATTTAGACAAAAAAGTCGGCTAGGATTTTTTTCAGAACACATATTACCCTTATGGAGCTTGGCTACCATATGGTGAATAAACCTTAGGAATCCTGATGGAAAAGAGTTCTCTAATTTGCTCTAGTAAAAGAAAAAGATTGAAGAAAATGGTCCAAAATAGACTTATTCTTCAATCTGAATGACCGAGATGATCTCATTTAAAATTATTAACGCATAGTCACAAACTCTTCTGAGCCAGTTGGATGGATAGCAACTGTAGCGTCAAAATCAGCTTTTGTAGCGCCCATCTTGATTGCTACTGCAAAACCTTGAATCATTTCATCAACGCCGTAGCCGATACCATGAAGGCCAACAACCTTTTCGTTCGTACCAGCTGTAACGAGCTTGAAGCGAGCTTCTTGTCGGTGGCTGGTAACTGCAGAATACATAGATGCAAATTTTGAAGTATAGACTTTGATGTTTTCTTGTCCATACTCTTTAATGGCTTCTTCCTCAGTTAGACCGACAGTTCCAATAGCTGGGTGTGAAAAGACAACCGTTGGAATAGTAGTGTAGTCCATTTTGGCATTGGTTTTTCCATTGAAAAGTCTTTCGGATAGGGTACGTCCAGCCTTGATAGCAACAGGAGTCAGTTCTTTTTCACCTGTCACATCGCCAAGGGCGTAGATACCATCAACGACTGTGTTTTGGTATTCGTCTACTTGGATGAAGCCACGTTCGTTGAGGATAACGCCTGCCTTTTCTAGCTGGAGTCCTTCAACGTTTGGACGGCGGCCAGTTGCCCAGATAACTTGACTGGCAGTATGAGTACTACCATCTTCGAAATGAATGGTAATGCCTTGTTCAGTTTCTTCAAGTTTAGCAGGAACCTTATGGGTGTGGAGGTTTAATCCAGTATTTTCCATTTCTTGAACTAGACTCTCAACAATATAACTATCAAATCCACGAAGCGGACGCTCGCGACGTACGAAAAGATCAGTCTTTACACCAAGGGTATGGAGCACGCCAGCCAATTCGACTGCAATGTAACCAGCACCTAGAATGGCTACCGATTCAGGCAACTCTTCCCAAGCAAAGACATCATCAGAACTACCACCTAGTTCAGCACCAGGAATGGCAGGAATATGAGGATGTGCCCCAGTCGCAATCACGATATGCTTAGCGTGAATCAACTCACCATTGACACTGACTGTATGAGCATCAACGAACTCGGCGCGTCCTTCAATCAAATCAACTCCGTTACGCTTAAAGCTTCCACCATAAGAAGAGCGAGCACGATCAATATAGGCTTCACGATTTTTACGAAGCCTTGCATAATCAAATTCATTGCCAGTACTTGTAAAACCATAGTCAGGTCCATATTTGTGGATGCTCTCTGCGATTTGAGCTCCATACCACATGATTTTCTTAGGAACGCAGCCAATATTGACACAGGTTCCACCTAATTTCTTTTCCTCAATAACTGCCGCTTTAGCACCATGCTCACCAGCACGATTCATGGTAGCAATACCTCCGCTACCTCCACCGATAGCAATAATATCATATTCTCTCATAGAAAGCTCCTTTATTTGTTTTCTAGTCATATTCTATCTTTTTTTGGGAGTCAATGCAAAAATCTGCTACGCTTAAAAATTTTAAGAAAATGCTTGCAAAAATAAAAAAGAAAGTGTATTATATAACTAATACAACAATAAAAGATTTAGCAAATGTTTTTGGATAATGAGAAATAAATTGTCCATTTTTAGGATATGTGCTATAATCTTAACATATATATTTATAAAAGGGGTATTGCTATGAAAAGAAAGTCAAAAGCTAAGAAATGGCCTTTATTTACTGCTATTGGAGTGGCGTCAGTTCTTGTAGTGGGTGCAGCTGCTGTTCTTCTGTTAAGACAACCAAACCAAAGTGCAGCAAAAGATGAAACTGCTAAGATTGTCCTTGCTAAAGAGGGGGCTGTGGCATCTTCAGTTCTCCTATCGGGGAGTGTTACTGCTCAGAATGAACAATACATTTATTATGATGCAAGCAAGGGTGACTTGGACGAGGTCTTGGTTTCTGTTGGAGATCAGGTCAGCGAAGGACAGGCTCTTGTCAAGTATAGTAGCACAGAAGCCCAGGCTGCCTATGATGCTGCCAGTCGTGCTGTTGCTAAAGCTAACCGTCATATCAATGAACTGAATGAGTCTCGAAATACCGCCGCAGCAACACCTAGCCTTCCGCAAGCAGGTCTAGAAGGAGCAACTGGCCAAGCGCCAGCTCAGTCATCAGGTTCTGCCACAGCTGCTATTGATTCTCAAATCAGCGACGCTCGTGATGTGCGTGCAGATGCAGAAGCGCAACTCGAAAAAGCTCAAGCCCAGTTGAATGCTGCTACGGTATTGAGTACGGTGGAGGGAACAGTTGTTGAAGTGAATCGGAACGTTTCAAAATCTCCAACAGGAAATAGTCAAGTTTTGGTGCATATTGTAAGTAACGATAACTTGCAGGTTAAGGGAGAGCTTTCTGAGTACAACCTTGCAAACCTTTCTGTCGGTCAAGAAGTCACTTTCACCTCCAAGGTTTACCCAGATAAAACTTGGAATGGTAAGATTAGCTATATTTCAAATTATCCAAAAAATAACAGTGAAGCAAGCAGTAGCTTAGCTGGTTCAAACACAGGTTCTAAATACCCATATACAGTCGATGTAACTAGTGAAATCGGTGATTTGAAACAGGGCTTTACAGTCAGTGTTGAAGTAAAAAGCACTAGCAAAGCATTGATTGTTCCGATCACCAGCGTAGTCATGGAAGAAGATAAAAACTATGTTTGGATCCTTGATGAAAATCAAAAGGCCAAAAAAGTTGAAGTTGGATTGGGCAATGCAGATGCAGAAAATCAAGAAATCACATCTGGTCTGACAGATGGAGCAAAAGTCATCAGTAATCCGACAGCTTCCTTGCAAGAAGGAAAAGAGGTGAAGACTGATGAAGCAACTAATTAGCCTCAAAAATATCTGTCGTAGCTATCGCAATGGTGATCAAGAACTTCAAGTCCTTAAAAACATTAATCTAGAAGTTCACGAGGGAGAATTTGTAGCAATCATGGGACCATCAGGTTCTGGTAAGTCCACCCTCATGAATACCATCGGTATGTTAGATACCCCTACAAGTGGTCAGTATTTTCTAGATGGAAAAGAAGTAGCTGGTTTAGGTGAAAAACAATTAGCCAAGGTTCGAAATCAAGAAATCGGCTTTGTCTTTCAACAATTCTTTCTCTTGTCCAAGCTCAATGCTCTTCAAAACGTAGAATTGCCCTTGATTTATGCTGGAGTTTCAGCTTCAAAACGTCGCAAATTAGCAGAAGAGTATCTGGAAAAGGTTGAACTGACCGAGCGTAGCCATCATTTACCTTCGGAGTTGTCAGGTGGTCAGAAGCAAAGGGTTGCCATTGCGCGTGCATTGGTCAATAATCCTTCGATTATCTTGGCAGATGAACCTACTGGAGCCTTAGATACTAAAACTGGAAATCAGATCATGCAACTCTTAGTTGAATTAAACAAAGAAGGAAAAACCATTATCATGGTTACGCATGAGCCTGAGATCGCTGCTTATGCCAAACGTCAAATCGTCATTCGTGATGGCGTCATTTCATCTGATAGTGGTCTCGTAGAAAAGGAGGAAAACTAAGATGCAGAATCTGAAATTTGCCTTTTCATCCATTATGGCCCACAAGATGCGGTCTTTCTTGACCATGATCGGGATTATCATCGGTGTATCCTCCGTTGTCGTGATTATGGCCTTAGGTGATTCCATGTCTCGTCAGGTCAATAAAAATATGACCAAGTCCCAGAAAGATATCCATGTCTTTTTCTCACCTACAAAGAGTAAGGACGGTTCATTTACACAAAGACAATCTGCATTGACCTTGTCTGGTGGTCAAGAAGAAAATTTTGTTGAACCACCAAAACCTCAAGAAGCATGGGTCAAGGAAGCTGCTAAGCTCAAGGGAGTGGATAGCTACTATGTGACCAACTCAGCCAATGTGACCTTGACTTATAAGGATAAAAAGGTCGAACACGCTAACATGACGGGTGGGAATGTCACCTATATGGATGCGGTCGAAAATGAAATCATTGCAGGTCGTGGCCTTAGAGCGCAAGATTATAAGGATTTCGCAAGTGTGATTATCCTAGATGAAGAACTAGCCAATAGCCTTTTTGGTTCAGCAAAAGATGCGCTTAATCAGATTATTGAAGTAAACGAAATTAGTTACCGTGTTATTGGTGTTTATGCAAGTAAGGAAGCCAAGGCAGCCAAAGCCTTTGGAGTCGGAGGACTACCAATCACGACCAATATTTCCTTAGCAGCTAATTTTAACACAGATGAGATTTCAAATATTGTCTTCCGTGTCAATGATACTAGCTTGACCCAGACTTTAGGACCAGAGTTGGCAAGAAGAATGACAGAGATTGCAGGTCTTCAACAAGGGGAATATCAGGTTGCAGATGCGTCTGCAGCCTTCCAAGAAGTTCAACAACTCTTTGGCTTCATAACAACGATTATTAGTGCTATTGCGGGGATTTCCCTTTTTGTCGGTGGTACTGGTGTTATGAACATTATGCTTGTTTCAGTGACAGAGCGTACCCGTGAGATTGGTCTACGTAAAGCGCTAGGAGCAACACGTGGGAATATTCTGGTTCAATTTTTGATTGAATCCATGATTTTGACCATGTTAGGTGGATTCATCGGTCTGGTGCTTGCTGCAGGGGTGACCATGCTTGCAGGAGTTCTTCTTCAAAATATGATTGCAGGAATCGAAGTTGGAGTATCCATCCCAATCGCTCTCTTTAGCTTAGCTGTCTCAGCTGGCATCGGTATGATATTTGGTGTTCTACCAGCCAATAAGGCTTCTAAGTTAGATCCGATTGAAGCTCTTCGCTATGAATAAGATAATCAACAGGAAAAACAAGATGGACATCAGTCTGTCTTGTTTTTGTATGGATTTCCTTATCGAAAATCATCAAAATATGATATAATGAAGTGTTAGAAAAACAGGTTTCATTTGCCTGGAAAGGAAAAATTATGTCTGAAAAGAATTTTTATATTACAACACCGATTTACTATCCATCTGGTAAACTTCATATCGGTTCTGCCTACACGACTATCGCCTGTGATGTCCTAGCTCGCTACAAACGCCTGATGGGCTACGATGTCTTTTATCTGACTGGTCTTGATGAACATGGCCAAAAGATTCAACAAAAAGCAGAAGAAGCTGGCATCACACCTCAAGCCTATGTTGATGGCATGGCAGTTGGAGTTAAAGAACTCTGGAAATTATTGGATATCTCATACGATAAATTTATCCGTACAACTGATGACTACCATGAAAAAGTAGTGGCTCAAGTTTTTGAACGCTTGCTTGCTCAAGATGATATTTACTTGGGTGAATACTCTGGTTGGTATTCAGTTTCAGATGAGGAATTCTTTACAGAAAGTCAACTTGCGGAAGTTTTCCGTGACGACTCTGGAAATGTAACTGGTGGTATCGCTCCATCAGGCCACGAAGTGGAATGGGTTTCAGAAGAATCTTACTTCCTTCGCCTCAGCAAATACCAAGACCGTTTGGTCGAATTTTTCAAATCACATCCTGACTTCATCACTCCTGATGGCCGTCTTAATGAAATGCTACGTAACTTCATTGAGCCTGGTTTGGAAGACTTAGCAGTTTCTCGTACAACCTTTACCTGGGGTGTACCTGTCCCGTCAAATCCAAAACACGTTGTCTATGTATGGATCGATGCCCTTCTTAACTATGCGACAGCTCTTGGTTATGGTCAAGATGAGCATGGTAACTTTGATAAGTTCTGGAATGGAACCGTCTTCCACATGGTAGGAAAAGACATTCTTCGTTTCCACTCAATCTACTGGCCAATCCTTCTTATGATGTTGGATATCAAATTACCTGACCGTTTGATTGCCCATGGTTGGTTCGTCATGAAAGACGGAAAGATGTCTAAGTCTAAAGGGAACGTTGTCTACCCTGAAATGCTGGTAGAACGCTATGGTCTAGATCCACTTCGTTACTACCTCATGCGTAGCCTTCCAGTTGGTTCAGACGGAACCTTCACTCCAGAAGACTATGTAGGCCGTATCAACTATGAATTGGCCAATGACCTTGGAAACCTTCTTAACCGCACGGTTTCAATGATTAACAAGTATTTTGATGGGCAAATCCCTGCCTATGTAGAGGGTGTGACAGACTTTGACAATGCACTTGCTCAAGTGGCAGAACAATCAATCGCTGACTACCATACCTACATGGAAGCAGTTGACTATCCACGTGCGCTTGAAGCAGTTTGGACTCTTATCTCACGTACCAACAAATACATCGATGAGACAGCTCCATGGGTACTGGCTAAGGATGAAGCTCATCGTGACCAATTGGCCAGTGTTATGAGTCACTTGGCAGCCAGCCTTCGTGTCGTAGCCCACTTGATTGAGCCATTTATGATGGAAACCAGTCATGCAGTCTTGACTCAACTTGGTCTAGCAGAAGTTTCTAGCCTTGAAAATTTGAGTTTATCTGATTTCCCTGAAAATGTCACTGTAGTTGCCAAAGGAACACCTATCTTCCCACGTCTGGATATGGAAGAAGAAATCGCCTATATCAAGGAACAAATGGAAGGTAACAAGCCAGCCGTCGAAAAAGAATGGAATCCAGATGAAGTTGAACTCAAACTCAACAAGGATGAAATCAAATTTGAAGACTTCGATAAGGTTGAAATCCGTGTTGCAGAGGTCAAAGAAGTTTCTAAAGTAGAAGGCTCTGATAAATTGCTTCAATTCCGCTTAGATGCTGGTGATAGTGAAGACCGTCAAATTCTTTCTGGTATTGCGAAATTCTATCCAAACGAACAAGAATTGGTCGGCAAGAAAGTCCAAATCGTTGCCAACCTTAAACCTCGTAAGATGATGAAAAAATATGTCAGCCAAGGGATGATCCTCTCAGCTGAACATGATGGCAAATTAACCCTTCTCACAGTTGATCCAGCTGTACCAAACGGAAGTGTGATTGGCTAAGATCTAAAAGGACCAGTTTAAGCTGGTTCTTTTCTTTTGTGAGATAGCAGTTGATAAAAGTGTCATTCTGCTTTATAATGAAGAAAAACGGAGGAATTTGCCATGAGATACATTACATTTGGTCAAGAGAAAAGAGAACTATCAGAAATTGTCCTAGGCATGATGCGAATCAGTGACAAGTCGGTCAAAGAAGTGGAGGATCTGGTAGAAACAGCCCTATCTGTCGGAATAAATGCCTTTGACTTGGCAGATATCTATGGTGGAGGTCGTTGCGAAGAATTACTAGGTCAAGTGTTAAACAATCGTCCTGACCTGCGAGAAAAGATGTGGATTCAGTCTAAGTGTGGCATTCGCATAGAAGAATTTACCTATTTTGATTTTTCAAAAGATTATATTTTAGAGTCAGTTGATGGGATTCTACAACGATTGCAGGTTGATTACCTAGATAGCTTGCTTCTCCATCGTCCAGATGCTTTGATGGAAGCTGACCAAGTGGCAGAAGCCTTTGAAATCTTACACAAATCAGGTAAAGTTCGAGACTTCGGTGTGTCCAATCAAAATCCTATGATGATGGAATTACTGAAGAAAGAGGTCAAACAACCTTTATCTATCAATCAATTACAACTAAGCGCAGCTTTCACGCCAGGATTTGAATCAGGTTTCCATGTCAATATGGAAGGTGACAAGGCAGCTTTGCGTGATGGTAGCGTCTTTGAATACTGCAAACTAAATGACATGGTCATTCAGGCTTGGTCAGTCTTGCAGTTTGGCTATTTTAAGGGCAATTTTGTTGGAAAAGAGCAATTTCATGATCTAAATGAGGTTCTAAATCGACTAGCTTTAAAATACGGTGTGAGCCCATCAGCCGTTGCTATTGCCTGGGTGTTACGCTACCCAGCTAAGATGCAAGCGGTGGTAGGGACAACAAATCCAAAACACTTGCTAGAAGTCAGCCAAGCAAGTAACCTGACTCTAACACGAAAAGAATGGTATGAGATTTACCTAGCAGCTGGGAATGATTTGCCTTAGAAACTAAAGAAATATTTTATAAAGAGCGAGGTAGGATCTCGCTCTTTTTATATTTGTAAAAATATTTATATAATTGTTTGAAAATGCAAACTATATATGGTAAAATTGTATAAAATAACAATATAATAAACATTTTAATAAAATAGGGGCATTTGAAATGAAAAGAATAGTTTTGACTTCTGTTGTTTTACTTTCATTACTGACATCTGTTGGCTGCTCGAAACATAAGGAAGAGGCGAAAGTAGCTGAACCTGTAACGACTGAACAGACTACGCAGGATAATACAAAGTTATACAAGGAAGCTGGCTTACTTACTTTTAAAAATGAAAAACAGCTAGAACTCGGGGAACTTGATTCAAAATCCCGTGCAACTTATGCTCACATTCAGCTAAAAGATAGTGATGAGCCTAAAGAAAAGAGAGAAGCTAAATTAACCTTTGATCCAGTTGGATGGCATAACTATAAATTTTACTACGGAGATGGTTCTAAAGAGGCTTGGCTGATGAATCGCGGTCATTTAGTTGGGTATCAATTTAGTGGACTTAACGATGAAGGCCGCAATCTAGTTCCTATGACAGCTTGGTTAAATACAGGTGCCTTTACTGGAACGGATGACAAAAATCAAAGTAGCATGCTCTATTATGAAAATGGGCTTGATTCATGGCTTGCAAATCATCCAAACTATTACCTTGACTATAAGGTGACAGCTGTCTATAAGGATAATGAATTGATTCCAAGACAGATTATCTTACAGTACGTAGGAATTGATCAGGATGGAAATTTGCTTGAAATTAAATTAGGTAGTAGCAAGGAAAAAATTGATAAGTATTCCGTAACCCATGTCGCCTTGGATAACGTTTCAGCCAATGCTGAAATAAATTATGCAGATGGTACTGCAAAGAATACGGTCAAGTCAGCTGAAGAACGCGCTGCAGAGCTTAAGGCAGCCGAGGAAAAAGCCAAGAAAGAGGCTGAAGAAAAAGAAGCACAAGAAAAAGCTAAAAAAGAAGCAGAAGAGAAGGCTAAAGAAGAACAGACACAGCAGGAAACTGAAGCACCAGCACCAGCAGAAGAAGAATCACAAAGTAGTAATACAGGTGGCTACTTTAGAGATAGAAATGGAAGATGGCATCGACCAAATGGAAAGTTTGCCTCTAAAAAGGAAATTAGAGAAGCTGGATTGCAATGGTGATAGTTTTCTCAAGTTATATAAATCAGAATAATCACAGTCAAAAAGCCGTTGGAAAACGGTTTTTTGTTATAATTAAATTAAGATTCATAGATAACAAAGGAGAAAAACATGACATTTGAAGAAATTTTGCCTGGACTAAAGGCTAAGAAAAAATATGTACGTACTGGCTGGGGTGGGGCTGAAAACTATGTCCAACTTTTTGACACTATCGAGCAAAACGGGGTCGCTCTTGAAGTGACACCCTATTTCCTCATCAACGTATCTGGAGAAGGGGAAGGTTTTTCCATGTGGAGTCCGACACCTTGTGATGTCCTAGCGACGGATTGGGTTGAAGTCTATGACTAAACGTGTCTTAGTTACGGGCGTTAGTTCAGGGATTGGTCTGGCTCAAGCTCGACTCTTTTTAGAAAATGGTTATCAAGTTTTTGGTGTGGATCAGGGTGAAAAGCCTGCCTTGAAAGGCGACTTTCACTTTCTACAACGTGATTTAACACTTGACTTAGAACCAATTTTTGATTGGTGCCCTCGAGTCGATATTCTTTGTAATACGGCAGGTGTATTGGATGGCTACAAACCCTTATTGGAACAATCAGCCCAAGAAATTCAAGAGATTTTTGAAATAAACTATGTAACTCCAGTAGAGTTGACCCGCTATTATCTGACAAACATGCTGGAACATAAACATGGGATTATCATCAATATGTGCTCCATCGCTTCAAATCTAGCAGGCGGTGGTGGTCACGCCTATACCTCTTCTAAACATGCCTTGGCTGGATTTACCAAGCAATTAGCTTTGGACTATGCAGAAGCAGGTATCCAGGTCTTTGGGATTGCTCCTGGTGCAGTCAAAACTGGTATGACCGCAGCAGACTTTGAACCAGGTGGTCTAGCAGACTGGGTAGCTAGTGAAACACCCATCAAACGCTGGATAGAACCAGAAGAAGTAGCAGAGATTAGCCTCTTTTTAGCAAGTGGGAATGCATCTGCCATGCAGGGGCAAATTCTCACTATTGATGGTGGATGGTCTTTGAAGTAGCAGAGTTGCTATTCTGTAAATATGTGGAGGTGAGCCATGAAAAGAAATGAGTTTGGATTTGTCTTGCCCAATCTCTACTATCAGTTTTTATCAGAGTGGGAAGAGATTGACCCCTATGAAATTGGAGATACAGGTATCTGTTTGTATGCTCAAGGGGATCTCCAGGAGCGTAATGAGACATATCAGATTGAGGAAGTAGAGTCAGATTACTTTATGATTGGACAAGAAGGAGATTTGGCTTACTTTATCAAGAAAAATTCTGATGATTGCATTTATGAAAATGATTTGGGAGCTTTAGGTTCTTTAAAAATGAAAAAAGTTGCTACTACAGTCTATGACTTTATTGATAAGGTACAAAAAGAAGAATTGTAGAAAACTGAAGGGAGTAATCATGTTTAGGATGCTTGATGAAGATTCACCGATTTCAAAAGAAGACCTTTTACAATTTGAGGAGATTCTTGAGAAGAAATTACCAGAGGCTATGATGGACTTTTATCTCAAGTACAACGGTGGTCAGCCCCAAGTAAGTGGTGTCCACGATGAACATCACCTCTTTCCTTTCAATTCCTTTAATTCACTTGAGGAAATGAGGAAGTCTCTTACATGGTATGACGATGAGGCTGTGCCTGCAGGATTTAGGGCTACAGGCCTTCTCCATTTCGCCTATGATCCTGGTTCTGGCACTTACGCTCTTTCTCTAAGGGAAGAGGATTATGGCAAGGTGTATTTCTATGTTTTAGAAGAAAAAGCCGAGATCTATGGTCAATGGGCTTCTTTTGAGGAATTTTTGAACTCTTTTGTTGAAGAGTGAGTTTAAAAAGGAGACGGGATGCGAAAACACCAAGAACTTTCACTAGAGCAGATAATCGAGCAGGTGCGCGTAGATCAATTAGTATCAGATGATTTTTGCCTCTATGGCAAGGAGGATGGAGAACTGAAACTGGATTGCCTTTATTGGGTATCAGATTATCCGGATGTAGTGGACGACTCTGATGTCTACCCAGCTGATGCATCGGAGCAAGATCTCCAGCTAGTCTACTATGGAGAGCAGTTGATTGATGTCCTTGCAGTCGCACTTGAGGAAAAGCCAGATGCAAGTCTCCAAGACTTGGTCGAAGCTTTGAATTATTATAATCAGCATGATAGCTTTATGCCTTTTGATTCTGATTAGCTCTCCTAGATTTATGGAGTTCCGTTACCAATAAACGTTTTCATAAGGAGTTAAGAAATGATGGATTACAAAAACATAAATGAAATAATTGCCCCTTTTAACCTGCTTGTATATGATGATGATCCTGAAAATGTTCGAGGGTCGCTCATTTATTACCCTGATGGAGAATACAGACAGGAAGTATTTGACACTCGAGAAGAGGAGGGATTTGAAGGAAATGGCTACGATTGGACATCTTTAGCTTTGGTATTTTTGGAGGAGAAAATGCCTGAATTAAGCGAAGCTATCGACTTTGATCCTGAAGGAAGTATGTTTTGCGCCTATTCTTCCAAGGTGGACGCTTTGGCTAGATTTGCTCTTGGCTTTAAAGAGTTTTGTGATGATATCAACACTATGAAAGACTTGTTCAGTCGAGCAGAGTTGGATTAGTTGACTAAAATCTCTTTAAATTTTTAAAAAAAGAATAGAAAGGATTTCAAATGAAGCTACCAGAAGTAGTTGAACAAATGGAAAAACATCCAGATCTACATCTCTATCTAGATAAAATTTTAAAAAAGAATAAGAAAACCCAAGTTAGCTATCTCGAGTCGCTGAATCATCTGGCCTATTTACTTTATCTGGATGGTCAAGAGAAAATGGCTAAGAAATTGTTGGAGAGTGTCATACAAGTCCCATTTGAAGGAAATTATAACACTTGGACCTTTGTTGATAGCTCTCTGGTTTTATTGGCCTATATGGAAAGAGAGGCAGAAAATAAGCTGTCTGCCTATAAAAAACTGCTTTTATCCCCATTAAAACAAGGGGAGGAATCCACTCAAAAAATAAGAAGGAGAGTTCATCAGAGATTTTTAAATGGTGATAGCTTGGAGCAAAAGCTTGCAAAAATCGAGCAAGCTTCAAGTCTTGAATCAGAAATGAAACGTCGTCTGCTATACTTGACAGATTTATTGAAGATTCACCTCTTTATTGCTGAGTCAACGTGTGAAGAGACAGATATTCAGGCAAAAATTGAAGAGAATATGGAGATACTGAAGAAGTATATCAAGGAACATGAAATCTATAGCCTCTTTCCTTTTAAGGGATAAAGTGAGCTAGCAATCTTTGACTTTTAGAAAGAGTGGAATATGGAAATCAAAAATCACTTTGGTGTCTATGGCATTTGCTATGAGAAAGGAAAATTACTCTGTATTGAGAAAACGAGAGGACCTTATCAACATCGTTTTGATTTACCTGGTGGTAGTCAGGAAGCAGGTGAAGGGCTGACAGAAACCCTCAAGAGAGAAGTTTTGGAAGAGACAGGCTATACTCTTAGCCGTTCTTCAAATCCTAGGATTTATGATGTGATGGTTCAAGAAGAGGGGCAAGACTTCGCAGTACATCATATCATGGCCTTTTATGATATCGTACTTGATTTAGAAGGCTCTCAAAAATCCCTTCCTCATGAAGTTCTTGACGGAAGCAATGATTCAGCAAAGGCAATTTGGCTTCCTCTTGAACAGATTACCCAAGAAAATGCCTCCCCCTTAGTATTGAAGGTAAAGGCGGAGTTAGAAGGATTTTCAGAATTGGACATGACAAGCTATAAGAATTGGAAAGTAAAATAGAGGGACAATGGAACTATTTAAAACATGGAAGAAATATATGGTTCTCTATGGTCTTAAATCTCAAATCGGGACTGTTTATCGAAACAGTGATAGGACAACGAGCTTTTATGATATTGGGAATTTTCTATACCTAGCAGGGGAGTTGGCTTCCAGATTTTGGGAAGATTTTGTTAGGCAATATGGTTTAGATTATAAGATTATTATTTCAGAAGACACTAAGTGGCAAAATTTTCTGCATCGGCAAGAGGGGTTAATTTCTTTTACTCGCTATTCTTTTAAGGATAAGGCAAATTTTCAAGTTGAACTTCTAAATGATCTAGTTACTCATATAGAGGAAGGTTACAATATTGTACCTATTGATAATCGTATTTATAACTGCCTTTCTGAGGAAGAATGGTCACAAGATTTACAAGGGAATTTTGAGTCCTACCAAGATTTTGCTTTAAAAGGTGGATTTGGCTTTGTTATTCTTAAAAATAATGAAGTGATTGCTGGGATTTCCTCAGGGTTAGTTTACCACGGAGCAGTTGAAGTGGAAGTTGCAACTAGGCCAGACAAACAAGGAAATGGATTTGCTAAAAAACTTGGTGCTGCAATGATTCTAGAGAGTTTAAATAGAGATATGTTTCCACTTTGGGATGCTCATAACGAGGCTTCCAAAAAAGTAGCAGAATTTTTAGGATACGAGTTAGCTGAACCTTATGAAGCTTTTGAACTAGAGGAAAGTGTCATATAATGATATGTGATAATGTATCTTTTAAGACGAGGTGAATGGCTATGAAAAACCAGCTGGCTCTTAGTGGCGAAAGAATTGTTGAAAAAGTTTACCCACAACTATTGCACCACGTCGGCATGATTCGTGGGGAATACTTGCTGAGAGAGCTCAACCAAAACATCCTGTTACCAAGTTGTCAGCAATTTGTAAAAGATTATCTAGACACTATTTGCCATTTGTACCCAGATGAAGAAGTCTGGTATCGCTTTTCAGAGTTAACAAATGCAGAAGCAAATTGTCTAGACGGGACTAAAGAGTATTTTGATGAACGCCACCCCTTATTTGGATATAGAGGAACTAGGCGTTTACTGGCGTGTTTGGATGAATTTCATGATGAAGCACATGTTGTTACAGAAGTTTATCAAACCAATCCCAATCTGTCTGTTATTTTTCCTTTTGTCAATGATGCCGACCAATTAAGACAAGCTATTAAAGTGTTGCGCCAGCATGGTTTTACTGGAAAAGTTGGAACAATGATTGAATTACCATCAGCTTATTTTGACTTGGACAGGATACTGGAAACGGGTATTTCAAAGATTGTAGTGGGAATGAATGATTTGACTTCTTTTGTTTTTGCGACTGTGAGGAACAGTCAATGGCATGATATGGAAAGTCCCATTATGTTAGAAATGCTGAGACAGATGCAGGATAAAGCAAGGATGAAAAAGATAGATTTCGCCGTAGCAGGATATCTGAATGCTTTTTTCATACAAAAAATGAATCAAATGGATATCAAGTGCATGATCCACTACAGTTCTATTCCAGAGATTTTTGATTTAAAAATTGACCATCCAGACCATCTCAAACGTGTAAAAGAAGAAAGTAAAAAAATACAAAGGAGCAACCTATGACACCTCAAGAACTGTGGAATGCCTACAAGCAAATCAACCCCTCTATCGGAGATGAGATAGATGCCTGGGCCTTTGGAGTGGATCCAGACCTTTTAGCGGATCTGGTGTTTACAGGCGAAAAAACGGCAACTGCCTCAGCTTACGATCTTTACGCAGTAGAGGACGAACCCCTTCCACAAGAAGGAACTTTTGATGTTATTTTAGACAGTAAGGATCAAGCTGTTTGCATCGTCGAAATTACAAAGGTTTCCGTTCAGCCTTTCCATCAGGTTTCAGCCGACCATGCCTACAAGGAAGGTGAGGGAGACAAATCTTTAGCCTATTGGCGTCAGGTTCATGAGGACTTTTTCACCGAGTGGATGAGGGAGGCTGGGCTGACTTTTACTCCTGACAGCAAGGTTGTTTTAGAAGAATTTCGCAAGGTCTACCCTCTGTAGACTACTAGAAGGAAGAAAGTTTTGGAAATCACCGTCCAAAGCTTTTTTCTGACTTAAAATATGATAAAATAGGTATGTTTGAACTAGAGCATTTGCTCAGAAATTTAGAATAGGAGAAAATGATGCAAGCAGTAGAACATTATATTGAAAAATTTGTTCCTGAACATTATGATTTATTTTTAGACTTGAGTCGTGAGACTAAGACGTTTTCAGGAAAAGTAACTATTACTGGTCAAGCTAAAAGTGACCGTATTTCCCTTCACCAAAAAGACCTAGAGATTGCTTCTGTTGAAGTAGCAGGTCAAGCTCGTCCATTTACAGTTGATAATGAAAACGAAGCTCTTCATATCGAACTTGAAGAAGCTGGTTCAGTTGAATTGGTTCTAGTATTTTCAGGTAAAATCACAGACAACATGACAGGAATCTACCCATCATACTATACAGTTGATGGTGTTAAGAAGGAAGTTTTGTCGACCCAGTTTGAAAGTCACTTTGCCCGCGAAGCCTTCCCATGTGTGGACGAACCAGAAGCTAAAGCAACCTTTGACCTAGCTCTTCGATTTGACCAAGCAGAAGGCGAACTTGCCTTGTCTAACATGCCAGAGATTGACGTTGAAAACCGTAAAGAGACTGGTATCTGGAAGTTTGAGACAACTCCGCGTATGTCTTCTTACTTGCTAGCTTTCGTTGCTGGTGATTTGCAAGGGGTAACTGCTAAAACAAAAAATGGTACTTTGGTAGGTGTATACTCAACCAAGGCGCATCCACTTTCAAACCTTGATTTCTCACTGGATATCGCTGTTCGTTCAATCGAGTTTTACGAAGATTACTACGGAGTCAAGTACCCAATTCCTCAATCTCTCCACATCGCCCTTCCTGACTTCTCAGCAGGTGCTATGGAAAACTGGGGTCTGGTAACTTACCGTGAAGTTTACTTGGTTGTGGATGAAAACTCTACCTTTGCCAGCCGTCAACAAGTTGCCCTTGTCATTGCCCATGAGCTTGCTCACCAATGGTTTGGTAACCTTGTGACTATGAAGTGGTGGGATGACCTTTGGCTCAATGAAAGCTTCGCGAACATGATGGAGTACGTCTGTGTGGATGCTATCGAGCCAAGCTGGAATATCTTTGAAGACTTCCAAACAAGTGGAGTGCCAGCCGCTCTTAAACGTGATGCGACAGATGGTGTTCAATCTGTCCACGTTGAAGTTAGCCACCCAGATGAAATTAATACGCTCTTCGATGGTGCTATCGTTTATGCCAAAGGAAGCCGTCTCATGCACATGCTTCGTCGTTGGCTAGGAGATGCTGATTTTGCCAAAGGTTTGCATGCTTACTTTGAAAAACACCAATACGGAAATACCATTGGTCGTGACCTTTGGAACGCCCTCGGACAAGCATCTGGTCGTGATGTAGCAGCCTTCATGGATTCTTGGTTGGAGCAACCTGGTTATCCAGTCCTTACTGCCACAGTTGAAAATGATGTTTTGAAGATTTCACAAAAACAATTCTTTATCGGTGAACATGAAGACAAGAACCGTCTTTGGGTAGTGCCCCTTAACAGTAACTGGAAAGGCTTGCCAGATACTCTCGAAACTGAGAGCATCGAAATTCCAGGTTATGCAGCTCTTCTTGCTGAAAACAAAGGAGCCCTTCGTCTTAACACAGAAAATACAGCACATTACATTACAGACTATCAAGGCGACTTATTGGATGCTGTTCTTTCAGAATTAGTAGAACTTGATAACACAAGTAAACTTCAAATCGTTCAAGAACGTCGTTTGCTAGCTGAAGCTGGGCACATTTCATACGCAGACTTGCTTCCAGTAGTGGATCAATTGGCACAAGAAGAATCTTACCTAGTTGTTGCTGCCGTTTCTCAAGTTATTACAGCCCTTGAACGTTTCATTGATGAAGGAACAGAGGCAGAAAAAGCCTTTAAAGCCCTTATTGCTAAACTGGCTCGTTACAACTATGACCGTCTTGGCTTTGAAGCTAAAGAGGGTGAATCTGATGAGGATGAATTGGTTCGTCAATTGACAATTTCCATGATGATTCGTTCAAATGACGAGGAAGCCAGTCAAGTTGCTAGCCGAATTTTCGCAGCCCACAAGGATAATCTTTCAGGACTTCCAGCAGCTATTCGTTCACAAGTTCTCATCAATGAAATGAAACACCATGAGACTAAGGAATTGGTCGCAACTTATCTCGATCTTTATACTCATGCGACAGATGCCGCCTTTAAACGCCAATTGGCAGCAGCCCTTGCTTATGCGACAGATCCAGAGAACATCCAAACACTGCTTGCAACTTGGAAGGACAAATTTGTCGTGAAACCACAGGATCTTTCAGCATGGTATCTCCAATTCTTAGGACACCAAGCAACTCAAGAAACTGTATGGGTGTGGGCACGTGAAAACTGGGATTGGATTAAGGCAGCTCTTGGTGGTGATATGAGTTTTGACAGTTTTGTCATCTTCCCATCACACATCTTTAAAACAGAGCAACGCTTGGCAGAATACAAGGCCTTCTATGAACCACAACTTTCTGACCTTGCCCTTAGCCGTAACATCCGCATGGGGATTAAGGATATCGCAGCTCGCGTTGAATTGATTAAGCGTGAAAAAGCAGCAGTTGAAGCAGTTGTAGCTCAATATAGCAAAGCTTAAAAGATTCTAGTCTAAATAGATTACAAAAACTCAACTTTCTCTTGGAAAAACAAGGGAAGTTGAGTTTTTTTTAAGATATTTTTGCTATAATAGGTATAATAAGGAGGAATTTTTGATGATCAAAATTCTATTAGTGGAAGATGACCTAGGCCTGTCTAATTCAGTATTTGATTTCTTGGATGATTTTGCAGATGTCATGCAGGTTTTTGATGGAGAAGAAGGTCTTTATGAGGCTGAAAGTGGTGTTTATGATTTGATTCTATTGGACTTGATGTTGCCTGAAAAAAATGGGTTCCAAGTTTTAAAAGAATTGCGCGAAAAAGGTATTTCGACTCCTGTTCTGATCATGACAGCCAAGGAAAGTCTCGATGATAAGGGACACGGATTTGAGCTTGGGGCAGATGATTATCTAACAAAACCATTTTATCTAGAAGAACTCAAGATGCGTATCCAGGCCCTGCTCAAACGTTCTGGCAAATTCAATGAAAATACCCTTTCCTATGGTGATTTGACTGTCAATCTCTCTACTAATGAGGTTAAAGTCAATGAGAATGCTGTTGAATTATTGGGTAAAGAATTTGATCTCTTGGTTTATTTCCTCCAAAATCAAAATGTAATCTTACCCAAAACCCAGATTTTTGACCGTTTGTGGGGATTCGACAGTGATACGACTATCTCTGTCGTAGAGGTTTACGTATCAAAAGTTCGTAAGAAATTAAAGGGATCAGTCTTTGCTGAAAACCTCCAAACCTTGCGTAGTGTTGGGTATATTTTAAAACATGTTTAATAAATTTAAAAAGAATTGGTATGCAGAAGATTTTAGCTACTTTATCCGTAACTTTGGAGTATTTACTCTGATTTTCTCTGCTATGACCTTGATTATCTTGCAGGTTATGCACTCCAGTCTCTACACGTCGGTGGATGAGAAGCTTCTGTCTCTCAGTGGCAATCCTCAAGATGTCATCCAGTTGGCTGTTAATCGAGCAACAGATGAAGTCAAAGATCTCAATAGTCAATCCGTTCCTCCATCAACGGATAAAAAACCAACGGTCAGTTCCAATACAGAAGTGATATTGCTAGATTCAAATTTGAATCAATTAGTGACTGGCAACCGCTTTTTAGGTCTTGACAAGATTACTTTTAATAAAAAGGATTTGAATCATATTCGACAACTTCATGTTCAGAATAGTTACGGTCAGGATGAGATTTACCGAGTGATTTTATCTGAAATAAATATCGATTCTGTCTCGACCAATATTAAGTATGCAGCGGTTTTGATGAATACCAGTCAGATAGAGCAAATCAGTCAAAATCATGAGCAATTAATCGTGGTAGTCATGGCTAGCTTCTGGATTTTATCCATCCTTGCCAGCCTTTACCTTGCGCGTGTTAGTGTAAAACCCTTGCTTGAGAGTATGCAAAAGCAACAGAGCTTTGTGGAAAATGCCAGTCATGAGTTACGAACTCCACTGGCTGTTCTTCAAAATCGTCTAGAAACTCTTTTCAGAAAACCTGAGGCAACCATAATGGAGTCAAGTGAGAGTATTGCCTCCAGTCTAGAAGAAGTTCGGAACATGCGCTTTTTAACGACTAATCTACTTAATTTAGCTCGTCGTGATGACGGCATTAAACCGGAGTTAGGAGAGGTAGAGCCGGATTTCTTTAACACAACCTTTACCAACTATGAAATGATTGCGTCTGAAAATAACCGTGCTTTTCATTTTGAAAATCGCATCCATCGGACCATCATAACAGATAAGCTGCTTCTTAAGCAGCTGATGACTATCTTGTTTGACAATGCTGTCAAGTACACAGAAGAAGAAGGAAATATCCATTTTGTCATTGCTACGACGGAGCGTAATCTCTATTTGTCAGTAGCTGATGATGGAATTGGTATTTCTGCAGCAGATAAAAAGAAAATTTTTGATCGCTTTTATCGGGTTGACAAAGCTCGTACTCGCCAAAAAGGTGGCTTTGGGTTAGGTTTGTCCTTAGCTAAACAGATTGTTGATGCCTTAAAAGGAACAATCAGTGTTAAGGATAACAAACCACATGGTACGATTTTTGAAGTAAAAATCGCCATTCAAACACCATCCAAGCGTAAAAATAAATAAAAAAAGCTGTGACTTAGAAAGCGGTAGACCAATTATCGCTTTTCTAGTCGCAACTCTTTAGCTATCCTATAAAAAATAGGTCGGGACAAAAATCCCGACCTTTTGAATCTAATAAAATTTCTTCTTAATCATTGAACGTTGAAAGTTTGATGCCGCTAAACTCAAGGCAATTGCTAGGCTAAAAGCTAAGACTGTATTAAACTTGAGGGCTAAAAAGATAAAGCTAAACAAGGCTAAAAAGACGCAAAAACAAGCAATGTTTACAAAGAAAAGAACTTCCTTCAAACTAGCAACGGAAGTGGTTTCTGGAACATAGTCTTGGTATAGCGTTGTTTGAGTTTCCTCTTCTTCAAACTCATACGATTGATATTTTCTTACGGGCATGATTCTCTCCTTAACAGTACTCTTTCATTTTACCATTTTTCAAGAAAAAAATTATTACAGTAAGGTTACAAAAAGAATAAGTAAATTTATCATTTTAGGGAATAGCTGATTTTTCAGAAATGTGGTATAATTTTTCTTATGGAAAAGATTATTATTACAGCAACTGCTGAAAGCATTGAACAAGTAAAAGAATTACTAGAGGCGGGAGTTGACCGCATCTATGTTGGTGAGAAAGATTTTGGACTTCGCCTACCAAAGACTTTTTCTTATGATGAACTGAGAACCATCGCTGGTCTGGTTCATGATGCAGGTAAGGAATTGATCGTAGCGGTCAATGCTCTTATGCATCAGGATATGATGGATCGTATCAAGCCCTTCCTTGATTTCTTGGAAGAAATTAAAACAGACTACATTACAGTTGGGGATGCGGGTGTCTTTTATGTTGTCAATCGCGATGGTTATTCTTTTAAAACCATCTATGATGCCTCAACCATGGTAACAAGCAGCCGTCAGATCAATTTCTGGGGGCAAAAGGCTGGCGCTTCTGAGGCAGTTTTAGCCCGTGAAATTCCATCTGCAGAGCTCTTTAAAATGCCTGAAATTTTGGAAATTCCTGCTGAAATTTTGGTCTATGGAGCAAGCGTTATCCACCACTCTAAGCGTCCACTCTTGCAGAATTACTATAATTTTACTCAGATTGATGATGAAAAAACACGTCAACGCGACCTCTTCTTAGCAGAGCCTAGTGATCCAGATAGCCATTACTCTATTTTTGAAGACAATCATGGAACTCACATTTTTGCCAACAACGACCTTGATTTGATGACCAAATTGCCAGAGTTGGTAGAGCATGGTTTCACTCATTGGAAACTAGAGGGACTTTATACTCCAGGGAAAGATTTTGTTGAGATTGCAAAACTCTTCATCCAAGCCCGTAGCTTGATTCAAGAGGGAAGTTTTACGCATGACCAAGCCTTCTTGTTGGATGAGCAAGTCCGTAAACTCCATCCAAAAAATCGTTTCCTTGACACAGGATTTTATGACTACGATCCTGACATGGTTAAATAAGAATCAAAAACCCGAAATAAAATGTTCGGGTTTTTC
Source organism: Streptococcus sp. (assembly GCF_032481935.1). Taxonomy (GTDB): domain Bacteria; phylum Bacillota; class Bacilli; order Lactobacillales; family Streptococcaceae; genus Streptococcus. Next base: position 8,420 of record NZ_JAWERU010000014.1, on the reverse strand, counting down.
TAGTGCAAGGATGAATTTAAAGCGTATTCATGTTATAATAAAAGTAGCTTTTTGTTTGGAGGTGTTTAAGTGGAAAATCTGAAAAAAATAGCAGGCATCAAGGCTGCTGAGTTCGTAACCGACGGAATGGTTGTAGGACTTGGAACAGGCTCGACTGCCTATTATTTCGTAGAGGAGATCGGACGTAGAATTAAAGAAGAAGGACTTCAAATTACAGCCGTAACGACCTCGAGTGTAACAACAAAACAGGCACAAGGATTAAATATCCCACTTAAGTCGATTGATGAGGTGGATGAGGTTGATGTGACTGTTGATGGAGCCGATGAGGTAGATCGCCAGTTTAATGGTATCAAAGGAGGCGGTGGTGCGCTTCTAATGGAAAAAGTAGTTGCGACACCAACCAAACAGTATATCTGGGTGGTAGATGAAAGCAAGATGGTTGAGAAGCTTGGCGCTTTCAAACTACCTGTCGAAGTTGTCCAATACGGAGCAGAACAGGTTTTCCGTCGTTTTGAAAAAGCTGGTTATAAGCCAAGTTTTCGTGAAAAAGATGGCCAACGCTTTGTGACGGATATGAAAAATTTCATCATTGATCTTGATTTAGGTGTTATTGAAGATCCGATTGCTTTTGGTCATCAACTGGATCTTCAGGTCGGTATTGTTGAGCACGGTTTATTTAATCAAATGGTTGATAAAGTGATTGTAGCAGGGCAAGCTGGCGTTCAGGTTTTAACTTCAACAAAAGGGAAATAAAGGAGGCAAACGATGTCAAAATTTAAACGTATTCATTTGGTAGTGCTCGATTCTGTAGGAATCGGTGCAGCACCAGATGCTAATAACTTCGTCAATGCAGGGGTTCCAGATGGAGCATCTGATACACTTGGGCATATTTCAAAATCTGTTGGTTTGAATGTTCCTAACATGGCTAAGATTGGTCTTGGGAACATTGAGCGTGAGACAGCCCTTAAAACGGTTCCCGCAGAAGCAAATCCTAGTGGTTACTACACTAAACTTGAGGAAGTATCATTAGGTAAAGATACTATGACCGGTCACTGGGAAATCATGGGACTCAACATTACCGAGCCTTTCGATACTTTCTGGAATGGATTCCCAGAAGAAATCCTTACAAAGATTGAAGAATTTTCAGGTCGTAAAGTAATTCGTGAAGCAAACAAACCTTACTCAGGAACTGCTGTTATCGATGATTTTGGACCACGTCAAATGGAAACAGGAGAGTTGATTATCTATACTTCAGCTGACCCAGTTCTTCAAATTGCAGCCCACGAAGACATCATTCCTTTGGATGAATTGTACCGTATCTGTGAATACGCTCGTTCGATTACATTGGAACGTCCGGCTCTTCTAGGACGTATCATTGCCCGTCCATACGTTGGGGAGCCAGGAAACTTTACACGTACTGCAAATCGTCGTGACTTGGCTGTTTCACCATTTGCACCAACTGTTTTGGATAAATTGAATGAAGCTGGAATCGATACATACTCTGTTGGTAAGATTAGCGATATCTTTAATGGTGCTGGGGTGAACCATGATATGGGCCACAATAAGTCAAATAGCCATGGAATTGATACGCTTTTGACAACAATGGGGCTTGCTGAGTTTGAAAAAGGATTCTCATTCACTAACTTGGTCGACTTTGATGCCCTTTACGGTCACCGCCGTGATCCACATGGTTACCGCGACTGCTTGCATGAGTTTGATGAACGTTTGCCAGAGCTTATCGCTGCTATGAGAGAAGATGATTTACTCATGATTACTGCAGACCATGGTAATGATCCTACTTATGCTGGTACAGACCATACTCGTGAATACATTCCACTTTTGGCCTACAGCCCATCACTAAAAGGAAATGGACACCTACCAATCGGTCATTTTGCTGATATTTCTGCGACAATCGCGGATAACTTTGGCGTAGATAAGTCTATGATTGGTGAAAGCTTCTTAGATAAATTGGTTTAAGATGACTCGCTTGGCATTACTGGTTAGAGGGATCAATGTCGGTGGAAAACATAAGGTGGTCATGGACCAGCTTCGTCAAGAATTGACAGAGTTGGGATTGGAAAATGTTGAAACCTACATCAATAGTGGCAATATTTTCTTTGATACTAGTATACCTAGAACTCAGTTGGTTGAGAGGCTACAGGATTTCTTTAACAAGCATTATCCATTTATCCAACATTTTTCCTTGTTAAGTCAAGAAGATTACGAAGAGGAGCTTAGAACTCTTCCGGAATGGTGGTTCCAAGAAATGGCTCGAAAAGATGTTCTCTTTTATACTGAGGGACTGGATACCAAGCAAGTCATTGAGAAAGTCGAAAGTATGGAACTGGTAGATGAAGTGCTTCATTTCGGGAAACTGGGAATCTTCTGGGGCAAATTCTCAGAAGAAACCTATAGCAAAACAGCCTATCACAAGTATCTGCTTAAGATGCCTTTCTATCGTAATATTACTATTCGAAATGCAAAAACCTTTGACAAAATCGGTCAATTTTTAAAAGATTATGAAGGAGACAGACAATGACATTATTAGCAAAAATCAATGAAACAGCTGCTTTCTTAAAAGAAAAGGGAGTAGAAGCACCAGAGTTCGGCTTGATTCTTGGATCAGGACTTGGAGAACTTGCTGAAGAAATCGAAAATCCAGTTGTGGTAGACTATGCGGAGATTCCAAACTGGGGACGTTCTACTGTTGTTGGACACGCTGGAAAATTGGTGTACGGTGAGCTTGCAGGACGTAAGGTTTTAGCACTTCAAGGACGCTTCCATTTCTATGAAGGGAACCCACTAGAGGTGGTGACTTTCCCAGTTCGTGTCATGAAAGTTTTGGGCTGTGAAGGTGTGATTGTAACCAACGCTGCTGGAGGTATCGGCTTTGGTCCTGGTACTTTGATGACTATCACTGACCACATCAATATGACAGGCCAAAACCCTCTAATCGGTGAAAACTTAGATGACTTCGGTCCACGTTTCCCAGACATGTCAAAAGCTTACACTCCAGAATACCGTGCTACAGCTCATGCAGTTGCTGAAAAGCTTGGTGTTAAACTTGATGACGGTGTTTATATCGGTGTAACTGGTCCAACTTATGAAACTCCAGCTGAAATCCGTGCTTATAAGACACTTGGTGCAGACGCTGTCGGAATGTCAACCGTTCCTGAAGTTATCGTGGCAGCACACTCTGGCTTGAAGGTTCTTGGTATTTCATGTATTACCAACTTTGCTGCTGGTTTCCAAGAAGAACTCAACCACGAAGAAGTGGTAGAAGTGACCGAACGTGTCAAAGGGGACTTTAAAGGCTTGCTGAAAGCGATTCTTGCAGAATTGTAAGACTATGAGAGTACGACTCCAAAGTATGCCCTATGGACTGAGAGTGCTTCTAGCCACTTTATCATTAGGAATAGGGACGGGTCTGGTCGGAATTGCCTGTCATTATCTACTAGAAGGGGTGCAAGGGCTGGCTTTTGGCCAAGATGAGTCGGATTTACTCCAGCAATTTCAAGAAGCTGGAGGTCTCCGTAGATTTTTGGTCTTATGTGTGACTGGGTGCTTGGCAGCTGGTTTTTGGTATGCCTTGCAAAAGCGTTATAATATTCTGTCTATTCGCCAGCAAATTGACTTAGCTGGAGACAGGTTACCAGCGCTCTTAGCCCACCACCTCCATGCAGGGATGCAGGTTGCGATTGTCGGAGCAGGTGCATCGGTCGGAAAAGAAGGAGCACCACGTGAGGTCGGGGCTCTTCTAGCTGGTCGCTTGGCGAAAGGTTTTTCTCTAGCCCTCAAAGAGCGGAAAGTCTTGATTGCCTGTGGTGCTGGAGCTGGTTTAGCTGCGGTCTATCAAGTTCCCTTTGCCAGTAGCTTGTTCGTCTTTGAGACCTTAGGACTCGCCTACAGTTGGCAGAACCTTCTACTGGTTTTGACCAGCACTTATCTGACCACCTGGGTCGCTCAGTCCATCGTTGGTCAGGAGGCTATTTATCACCTGTCCGCAGTCTCATGGTCGGCTAGCAGTTTCTTACAGGCTATTGTGATTGCTTTCTTGGTCACTCCCTTGGCTCTGGTCTTTGCTTTCCTCGCCAAGCGGGCTAGTCACAAACGGCGGAAGGATGGGACGATTCTTTGGGCTCTTCCTCTAGCCTTTCTAGTGCTGGGGAGCCTAGTAGCCTTTTTCCCTATCTTTATGGGAAATGGCCAGGTACTAGCGCAAGCCCTCTTGTCTAGCCAGTCGATTCCTTATCTTCCACTGGTTCTTGCAGTGAAGGGGCTTCTGGTTTATCTCCTCTTGCGCAATGGTGCTTATGGGGGAACTTTGACACCATCATTTGCCTTAGGGATTGGCTCTGGTTACCTAGTGACCTTGCTTTTGACAGCAGTTGGGATTCATCTAGATCCTGCTCAGGGGATGTTACTAGGAGCGACCGTCTTTTTAGGGACGACCTTAAAAGCTCCTCTGACAGCCATTGCCCTGAGCCTTGGATTTACAGGCCAAACTTGGAGTTTGACAATTCCGCTTGTACTTGCGGCTGGTCTGTCTTACGTGATTCGAAAGAGATGGGAGAAGAAAGGATGAAGGTTCACTTTATTTTACATGAAACATTTGAAGTGCCGGGCGCTTATCTAAAATGGGCGCAGGATCGTGGCCATCAAGTGACCACGACCAAAGTCAATGAGAATGAAGCCTTACCAGAGACAGTGGATGAAATCGACTTCTTAATTGTGATGGGGGGACCTCAATCGCCAGATGAAGATCGGGAAACTTTTCCATACTACGATCCTCAGGCAGAGATTGAGCTGATTCAAAAGGCTATGAAGGCAGATCGTTATATTGTTGGTGTCTGTCTTGGTGCTCAACTCCTATCGGTTGCTTATGGCGCAGAGTATGAACATAGTCCAGAACGTGAGATTGGTGTTTTTCCAATAACGCTAACTGAAGCTGGATTAAAAGACAATCATGTCAAAGTTTTTGGACAAACTTTAAATACCGGCCACTGGCATGGAGATATGCCAGGTTTGACAAAGGATGCTGTCGTCCTTGCGACTAGTCAAGGTTGTCCACGTCAGATTATTCGTTTTAGTCCTAAACACTATGCCTTCCAAGCTCATTTGGAATTTGATCCAGAAGCAGTAGAGCTCTTAATTGCTGCGGATGGTGAAGAAGTTTTGGAAGAACAAAGCAAGAATTTGACTTATGCTCAAAAGCCTGAAGCTATTCGTGCATATGATTATCAAGAAATGAATGCAAAACTCTATGCATTTTTGGATTCATTAACAAATTAAAAATAATAGAAAGGTAGAGCATGTGTTCAGATTTGAACACGAGCGGAAAGCTTTTCTAATTACTCAATTAAAAAAGAAAGGATGGGTTAACCGTATTAGCTGAACTGAATACGGGTTACTCTCCTCTAAATCATCAAAATTAAAAAAGAAAGGAATTGAACCCACCCTAAAAGCAGTGGGAAAAAGATAGTTGGTTTAGCGAGCAGCGCTCACTGCGCCCAACTTCTATTTTTCCTTCGCTTTTTGACGGGTTTGGTATCTTTCCACGTATCACTTTTAGAATAAAGAAAGGTAGAGCATGTGTTCAGATTTGAACACGAGCGGAAAGCTCGGAAAATAGATAATCTGACTGTGAAATCAGGATTTCTCGTCAGATTCCTAATTTTCAGTCGCTTTCTGGTCGCTCTTTGTATCATAAACTATGTCTATCCATATTGCTGCTAAGCAGGGTGAAATTGCTGATAAAATTCTTCTTCCTGGGGATCCTCTTCGTGCGAAGTTTATCGCTGAGAATTTCCTTGAAGATGCTGTTTGCTTTAACGAAGTCCGTAACATGTTTGGTTACACTGGGACTTACAAGGGCCATCGTGTATCTGTCATGGGAACAGGGATGGGAATGCCATCAATCTCCATCTATGCGCGTGAATTGATTGTCGATTACGGTGTGAAGAAATTGATCCGTGTCGGAACTGCTGGTTCTTTGAATGAGGATGTTCATGTCCGTGAATTGGTCTTGGCGCAAGCAGCTGCAACCAACTCAAACATCATCCGCAATGACTGGCCTCAATATGATTTTCCACAAATCGCTAGCTTTGATTTGCTAGATAAAGCCTACCATATTGCCAAAGACCTTGGCATGACCACTCACGTCGGAAATGTTTTGTCTTCAGATGTTTTCTACTCAAACTACTTTGAAAAAAATATCGAACTTGGTAAATGGGGAGTCAAGGCTGTAGAAATGGAAGCAGCGGCGCTGTACTATCTTGCTGCCCAACACCATGTGGATGCACTTGCTATCATGACGATTTCTGATAGTTTAGTTAATCCCGATGAGGATACAACTGCAGAGGAACGTCAAAATACTTTCACAGATATGATGAAGGTTGGTCTAGAGACCTTGATTGCAGACTAAAGTCAGATTCCATTTATGAGATTACTCTTGTTCTCAAAATGATAAGCATGTTCATTGCTTCAATCCTATAAATAGATGAGAATAAGGACTTTGAAGAACGTCAAATTGTGTCAAAGAACCGAGACTAGTCAGTTTAATATCTAAATCATAATCAAATAAAGTTGAAAGCCTGGTTGACAGAAGCTAAAGGTTTTCAACTTTTTTAGAACAAAAACTAAAGGAGGGGTGAAATGGATAAGATTGAACAATTACAGGAACTGATAGATAAAAGTCAAAGAATTGTCTTTTTCGGTGGTGCAGGGGTTTCAACAGAGTCTAATATTCCTGATTTTCGAAGTTCTGATGGTGTTTATAGTCTTAAGTTGGGGCGCCATTTTACTGCCGAGCAACTGGTTTCACGCACCATGTTTGAACGCTATCCAGAGGATTTTTTTGACTTCTACAAAAAGTATCTGGTCTATCCAGATGCCAAGCCAAATTTAGCACATATTTATCTAGCATTTTTGGAAAAGACTGGTAAATTAAAGGCGATTGTGACGCAAAATATCGATAGCTTGCATGAAATGGCGGGGTCTCAGAAAGTTTTGAAACTGCATGGTAGTGCAGATCGTAATTACTGTTTGGGCTGTCATCACTTTTATGATTTGGATGATTTTTTGGCACTTGAAGGTCCAGTTCCTCATTGTTTATATTGTGGTAAAGTGGTCAAACCTGATGTAACCCTTTATGAGGAATCACTAGATATGGACGTATTTAGTCGAGCAGCTCGAGCCATTCAGCAAGCAGATTTATTGATCATTGGTGGAACTTCCTTAGTCGTTTATCCTGCAGCTAGCCTAATCAATTATTTTTCAGGTTCAAATCTTGTCGTTATCAACAAGTCCAGCACTCCTCAAGACAGCCAAGCTGATTTAGTTATCGAAGGTAAGATTGGAGAAGTGTTTTCTAAATTGAAACAATAAAAAACTGAAAGAAGTAGGACTATACTTCCTTCAGTTTTTTGTATCACGAACTCAGAAACTATGAACACGATTCTCTTCATTTCTCGGGAATCTTATATTTGATTTATAAATTGCTCGAGTTATTTTTAATTGTTGAATAGAAGGAAAAAAGGAAGATTTTCTGGATGAAAATCTTCCTTTTTTAGTCAATCAGTACATGCTGATTTTAATGAAATGCTACTATATTGTTTACTTTTTTAAAGATCGCAAAAAACAATCAATCTCTGCTTGAGAATGGAGAATGCGCATCTTTTCTGGGTAAGTATTGTTTAAGTGTTGGTATCTTGCCTTAGCATTTTTAGTTCGTCCATCCCAGAGAATCCAACGGATAAATTCCCAGTTGAATTGCTCGGGACATCCCGCAGCCATACTTTCTCTAACTTTTCCTCTGTATTTTAAATAGCGCTTAGAGGCTCTTAGCAGACAATTCCAAGCAGAGAAGTTTAAAAAGATGATCTGGTCAGCTTGCTCCATTCTTTCCTCATAGCAACACCAAGAGTAGTTGCCATCGATAACCCAGTTTTCATTTTTGACTAGAAAAGTTTTCATTTCGTTATGCATCCAGTCTCGGTCACTATCTTGCCATCCTGGCTGAAATTGGAGAGTATCCATATGAAGTTTTGGGATAGAGTAGTGCTTAGCTAGTTTTTCAGCCAGAGTAGATTTGCCTGATCCAGAATATCCAATGATCGCTATTTTCATAATAACCTCCAGAAAATGTGCACAAAAAAAGCTCCGAGGAGCTCATTTTGTATGCAGTTAATGATTAACCAAGTTTAGCTGCAAGACGTGCTTTATCACGGCTAGCTTTATTTTTGTGGATCAAACCTTTAGTTTCTGCTTTATCGATAGCTGAGCTGGCAGCACGGTAAAGTTCTTCAGATGGGTTTGCTTCAAAAGCTTTGATAGCAGTACGCATAGCTGATTTTTGAGCTGAGTTCTTTTCGTTTTGTTTAACGTTCAATTCAGCGCGTTTGATAGCTGATTTAATGTTT
>NZ_JAWERU010000013.1:0-44815 GCF_032481935.1 Streptococcus sp. | reverse complement strand
CAAACGCCGTAAAAAAGTTGATTACATCGCAGCAAACAAAATTGAATATGTTGATTACAAAGATACTGAGCTTCTTAGCCGTTTCGTTTCAGAACGTGGAAAAATCCTTCCTCGTCGTGTAACAGGAACTTCAGCTAAAAACCAACGTAAAGTAACAAAAGCTATCAAACGCGCTCGCGTAATGGCTTTGATGCCTTTCGTAAACGAAGATTAAAAAAGGGGTCCGGGTGGACCTCTTTTTCATGAGCATGAAAACAAGAAAGCGAATTAAGACCCCGACGGGTCTTTTTTTCACGAGCATAGAAATGTGAAAGCGAGTTGAGGTCCGGTGGACCTCTTTTTCATGAGCATGAAAACAAGAAAGCGAATTAAAACCCGTTTGGGTCTTTTTTCACGAGCATAGAAATGTGAAAGCGAGTTGAGGTCCGGGTGGCCCTCTTTTTCATGAGCTTGAAAATAGGAAAGCGAATTAAAACCCGGTTGGGTCTTTTTTCACGAGATAGTTTTTTTCTGACCTTGGCGTGCTATAATGGTAATAGAAAGAGTAAAGGTGGGTAAGTCAAAGATGAATTGTACGATTAGAAATATGATTAAGTCTGATATTGAATCCTTATCTCATGGATTTATGAATCAAGGTTGGCCTGGTAGAGAGGAAATTTTGGCTAGATATTTTCTGGAACAGGAAAGTGGGGAGAGAGAAGTCTTAGTTGCAGAGATTGATGGTGTTGTAGTGGGCTACGTTACCATTTTGCCCTCTGCTAAACATGGTCCTTTTGCAGAAGTCTATCCAGAATTATCAGATTTTAATGTGTTTGAGCCTTTTCGAAATCAAGGGATTGGGAATCAACTGCTAGAAGAAGCAGAAAAACGAGTCAAGTTTGTTTCGAGTAAGGTCACTCTTGGTGTAGGCTTGCACTTAGGCTATGGCCCTGCCCAGAGATTGTATATCAGACGGGGCTACATTCCAGATGGGACAGGTGTCTGGTATCGAAATCAACCCTTGGAAATGAATGCAACTAGCCAAAATAATGATGATTTGGTTTTGTATCTAGTAAAGGAATTCGGATAAGAGATAAGGATTTTATTGGGGATGTGGGATTCCTCTACTTTATGGTATAATGGAAAGAGTGAATTGAAGGAGGTAATGAGATGGATGCGAAATTAAGATATAAGGCAAAAAAGATAAAGATTGTTTTTTTTGATATTGATGATACTTTGCGAAACTCAAAGACTGGTTTTATCCCAACCTCAATTCCAACAGTATTTCAACAATTACGTGAAAAAGGTATTTTGACTGGGATTGCGACTGGTCGTGGGATTTTCGGTGTCGTGCCAGAGATTCGCGAGCTTAAACCTGACTTTTTTGTTACTCTGAATGGTGCCTATATTGAGGATAAAAAAGGCAATGTGATTGATAGTAACAAAATCTCTAAAGATAAGGTTGAAAGCTATATTGCTTGGACTAAGGAAGTGGGGATTGACTATGGTTTAGTTGGTAGTCATACTGCTAAACTCTCCACTAGAACTGAGTTGATTAGTGAGGCCATTGATCCAATTTATCCCGACTTAGATGTAGATCCAGATTTTTATGAAAAAGAAGACATCTATCAGATGTGGACTTTTGAAGATAAGGGAGATGACCTGACTTTGCCTGAAAGTTTAGCATCGACTTTGCGTATGGTACGCTGGCATGAACATTCGTCAGATGTTGTACCAATTTCAGGTTCAAAAGCAGCTGGTGTAGCAAAAGTTGTAGAACATTTAGGTCTTAAACCTGAGAACGTCATGGTTTTTGGGGACGGACTCAACGATTTAGAGCTCTTTGATTATGCAGGTATTAGTGTTGCTATGGGAATTTCTCATGACGAAATCAAAGAAAAAGCAGATTATATTACAAAAACATTAGAAGAAGATGGCATTTTTGATGCCTTAGAAGGATTTGGTATGGTAGAAAAAGAATTACATTTTCCACAAGTAGACATTGAAGCAGTAGAAGGTCCGATTGCGACTATTAAAACAAATCATGGAGATATGCGTATTAAGCTTTTCCCTGAACATGCACCAAAAACAGTAGCCAACTTTATCTCTCTGTCAAAAGATGGTTACTATGACGGGGTCATTTTCCACCGTATTATTAAAGACTTTATGATTCAAGGTGGAGATCCAACTGGAACTGGTATGGGTGGCGAATCAATCTATGGTGAGTCATTTGAAGACGAATTTTCAGAGGAACTTTACAATATCCGCGGAGCCCTTTCTATGGCTAATGCTGGACCAAATACAAACGGTAGCCAGTTCTTTATCGTGCAAAATCAACACTTGCCATACTCTAAGAAAGAAATTGCTCGTGGTGGTTGGCCAGAACCAATTGCGGAAATTTATGCGGAACAAGGTGGAACTCCTCACCTTGATCGTCGTCACACAGTTTTTGGACAGCTTGCAGATGAAGCTTCTTATGAAGTTCTGGATGCAATTGCAGGTGTAGAAACAGGTGCAATGGACAAGCCAGTTGAAGATGTCGTTATCGAAACGATTGAAATCGAGGACTAAGATGAAAATAGGTGATAAGCTAACAGGGCGAATTACAGGGATTCAGTCTTATGGAGCCTTTGTGGAGCTAGAGACTGGTATCACAGGTTTGATTCATATTTCTGAAATTCGCACAGGATTTATTGAGAATATCTATGATGTACTGAAAATCGGTGAAGAAGTTCAAGTTCAGGTTGTCGATTTGGACGAATATACAGGGAAAGCAAGTCTTTCTATTCGGACTTTGGAAGAAGAGAAACATCAGTTACCGAGACGGAGACGTTTTTCAAGTGACCGTGTCAAATACGGCTTTGCTCCTTTGGCTCGCATGATGCCTATCTGGACCAAGGAAGCTATCTCTAATTTAAATAAGAAAAATTCCTAATTGATCCTTCTTTTTTGAAATGTTAATATAGTTTGATATAATAGAATTATGGTAGAAGAATTATTAAAATCAGGAGAGAGAATCAATCAACTCTTCTCTACAGATATCAAGATTATTCAAAATAGAGAGGTTTTCAGCTATTCGGTGGATAGTGTACTTTTGTCACGTTTTCCTCGCTTTCCTAAAAATGGCTTGATAGTGGATTTTTGTGCAGGTAATGGAGCTGTTGGACTTTTTGCCAGTAGTCGTACCAAGGCTAAAATTCTATCTGTAGAAATTCAGGAACGTCTCGCTGATATGGCTGAACGGTCAGTTCGTTTAAATAGCTTGGAAGAGCAGATGCAGGTCATTTGCGATGATTTGAAGAACATGCCTAGCTACATTCAGGGGAGCAAGGTTGATTTGATTTTGTGTAATCCGCCTTATTTTAAGGTAGATCCAAATTCTAATCTGAACGAGAGTGAGCACTACTTGTTGGCTCGGCATGAAATTACGACCAATCTTAAGGAAATCTGCCGTAGTGCCCAAAGTATTCTCAAATCCAATGGGCGTTTAGCCATGGTTCACCGTCCTGATCGTTTGTTAGATATTTTAGAAACGCTTCAACAACACAATTTGGCTCCAAAACGTCTGCAATTTGTCTACCCTAAACGGGAGAAGGAAGCCAATATGCTTTTGATCGAGGCTATTAAGGACGGCTCCACTAGTGGTTTTAAGGTTCTGCCACCACTCATTGTTCATAATGATGATGGTTCCTATACTCCAGAAATTCAAGAAATCTATTATGGATCATAAAGCTTATATGTATGTAGTTGAGTGTCGGGATGGTTCCTACTATACTGGTTATACAACGGATGTCAAAAAAAGAATAGCTGTTCACAATAGTGGTAAGGGAGCCAAGTACACACGAGCTCGGTTGCCAGTAAAACTCATCTATGTTCAAGGTTTCGATAGTAAGGAAGAAGCCATGTCTGCTGAAGCCCTTCTCAAACGTAAGAAGAGAGTGCAAAAGGAAAGATTTTTATCTGAAAACCAAGAGGAAAATTTACTCGGTCATTTTGAAGAGTAGAGGGGAGTTCTTTGACTCCTCTTACTTTTGTCAAAAATTGAAAAAAATGCTACAATAAAGAGAATAAAGAAACGAGGTATTATCATGTCTAAGATTCTAGTATTTGGTCACCAAAATCCAGATTCAGATGCTATCGGTTCATCAGTAGCCTTTGCTTATCTTGCAAAAGAAGCTTATGGTTTGGATACAGAAGCGGTGGCTCTTGGAACTCCAAATGAAGAAACAGCTTTCGTATTGAACTATTTTGGTGTGGAAGCACCGCGCGTTATCACATCAGCTAAAGCAGAAGGTGCAGAACAAGTCATCTTAACAGACCACAATGAATTCCAACAATCAGTTTCAGATATTGCTGAAGTAGAAGTTTACGGTGTTGTGGACCACCACCGTGTGGCTAACTTTGAAACTGCCAGCCCACTTTACATGCGTTTGGAGCCAGTAGGATCAGCATCTTCTATCGTTTACCGCATGTTCAAAGAACACGGTGTAGCAGTGCCAAAAGAATTGGCAGGTTTGATGCTATCAGGTTTGATTTCAGATACTCTTCTTTTGAAATCTCCAACAACTCATCCATCTGATAAGGTGATTGCGCCTGAATTGGCCGAATTGGCTGGTGTGAACTTGGAAGAATACGGTCTTGCCATGCTCAAGGCTGGTACAAACTTGGCAAGCAAGTCAGCAGAAGAATTGATTGATATTGATGCTAAGACATTTGAACTCAACGGAAACAATGTCCGTGTGGCTCAAGTGAATACAGTTGATATTGCTGAAGTATTGGAACGCCAAGCTGAAATCGAAGCAGCTATCCAAGCCGCAAATGCAGCTAACGGATACTCTGACTTTGTCTTGATGATTACAGACATCGTCAACTCAAACTCAGAAATTTTGGCTCTTGGTGCCAATATGGACAAGGTAGAAGCAGCTTTCAAATTCAAACTTGAAAACAATCATGCCTTCCTTCCAGGTGCTGTTTCACGTAAGAAACAAGTGGTGCCTCAATTGACAGAAAGCTTTAATGCTTAATGATTGATGGGGAAAACCATTATTAAAAAGGAGTTTCGACTCCTTTTTTGCTAGGAGGAGATCATGTTAGAAAATGGTGATTTAATCTTTGTGAAAGATGAATCGGATATAGGACAAGCCATCCAGGAATCTACTGGTAACTACAGCCATGTGGCCATCTTTTTGGACGGACAGGTCTATCATGCAATTACGGAAGGCGGTGTCCTTGCCCAGTCCCCTGAAGATTTCTTTGAAGCTGAGAAAGTATATGACCTTTATCTCTATCCAAAAATGGATCAAAAAGAAGTCAAAAAGCTGGCAGAGAGCCTTTTAGGGACTCCCTACAATTTCTCTTTTTATCCCGACGGAGATGGTTATTACTGTTCCCAGTTTGTAGCAGACATTCTACCTATTTTTGAGACCATTCCTATGAAGTTTGGGGATGATACACAGGAAATCAGTGATTTCTGGAGTGAATATTATAGAGAACTAGGACTCCCTGTACCTCTGAATCAGCCTGGCACTAACCCGAGTCAATTAGCAACATCACCACTTTTAGTTTGTAAAGAAAGGAATCTTCATGATTCAGATTTTTAATCCATCTCGCTTGACGCGTCAACCATTCTTTAGAGATTTGGTAAACTATCTTGATAAGCATGATGATGTTATCCTCCGCGAAATCAAGGCTCAGTTTCCAGAGGTTCCAGTTGACAAGTATTTGGAGGAATATATTAAAGCGGGTTTGATTTTGAGAGAAAATAAACGCTATTATCTCAATCTCCCATTTCTAGAATCTACAGAATCTCTTGAACTAGACCAAGAAATCTTTGTGAGAGATGATAGTCCAATCTATCAAGAAATCCTGGAGAAAGATTTTCAGACCGAATTGCGCAATCAAACCAATGCAGCTATCTTAGAAGAGCATACAGATTTTGCAAGAGAAAAGATGACCTTGTCTAATTACTTTTATAAGGTCAAACACCAGTATCCACTGACGGAAGAACAGCAGGCGCTCTACGGAATTTTAGGGGATGTCAATCCTGAGTATGCCCTCAAGTACATGACTACCTTTTTACTCAAGTTCCTCAAAAAAGATCAACTCATGCAGAAACGACGTGATATCTTTGTTGATAGTTTAGTCTTATTAGGTTACATCCTTCAAAATGAAGATGGGAAATACGAGTTAGCTGTAGAATTTGACAAAGAAAGACTCATATTTATAAAAAAATAAAGGCTAGGAAATTTCCTAGCCTTCTTTTAATTTATTATAGATAACGTTCAGCGATGGCTGCATCTCCAGGGTAGTCTTCCTTCTTGCCTTGGACGATTTGGTAGCAGTCTGCTCCTTTACCAGCGATAATCACAGCGTCCAGTTCTTGACTTGTAACAGACATAGCAGCCTTGATAGCTTGCTCGCGATCGACAATCTTTTCTACAGGATGGTTGATATAACTACTGATTTCATCTGCAATAGCCATTGGATCTTCGTGGTTTGGATCATCAGCCGTTAGAAAGACTTGAATTTCAGGGTGCTGATTGAGAAGAAGTCCAAAGTCCTTACGACGGCTTTCTCCCTTGTTTCCAGTTGAGCCAAGTACTAGAGCAATTTTTCCAGTCTGATGTGTTTCAACCACTGAGATTAGTTTTTTAAGACTGTCACCATTGTGGGCGTAGTCAATGAAAACTTTTGCGCCATTTTTCTGAGTGAGGACTTCCATGCGGCCAGGGACACGAGTTATCGCGATTCCTTTTTTAATGTCTTCCAGACTAGCACCTAAACGAAGGCAGGCAAGTCCAGCAGCGACTGCATTTTCTTGGTTGAAATGTCCAATCAACTGGATATCATAGTCTCCTGCTAATTTACCAGTAGCTGAGAAGCTAAAGGCTTTGGAGTTTTCGATCTGGTTATTTGACTGGCTACCGTAGAAGTCATGCTCTTGGTTCTCAACTTGTTCTTTTAGAACAGAGAAGTGGTCCATATCGCTATTAATGACAACTGCTCGGCTATTTTTCATCAAGAGACGCTTGTGGTAGAAGTAGTCTTCAAAGGTTGGATGTTCAATAGGACCAATATGGTCTGGTGTGATGTTGAGAAAAACTCCCACGTCGAAAGTTAAACCATACACTCGATTTACCAGATAAGCTTGGCTGGAAACTTCCATTACTAGATGAGTTCTACCATTTTTAACCGCTTGAGCCATCATATCAAAGAGATCAATATTTTCAGGTGTTGAGAAGGAAGATTTGAAGAAAGTCTTGCCGTCTAAAGTTGTATTCATTGTCGATAAGAGGGCTGTTGGGTAGCGTTGGGACAAGATATGATAGGCAAAGTAAGCAGCTGTTGTTTTTCCTTTAGTGCCAGTGAAAGCAAGGATTTTCAGTTTCTCCTGAGGGTTGCCATAAAATTCCATGGCAATCAAACTCATGGCCTTCTTGATATTGTTAACAACAATAACAGGAATTCCAACTTCATAATCCTGTTCCGCTACATACCAACCAAGCCCTTGTGCGATAGCTGAAAATAGATATTCTTTTTTAAAGGCAGCTCCTTTTGCAAAAAATAGAGTATTTTCTTTGGTTGTTCGGCTATCGTAACTGATGCTGTCAAAAATAACATCGTTGTAGTTGTAGTGGTAATGTCCTTGGTCGATAATCTCACGGAAGAGACCATCTTTCTTTAAAATATCTAATATAGTTTCAATCTTTATCATACTTTCTATTGTAAACCGAAAGTCTGAATTTTACAAGTAACAAGGAAAAGTTTATAATGGAATATAAGGAACATTTCCTAGTTATTAAAATTGAATGAGGAAGTTATGTCTAACGAAAATAATCATCAGCAGGCCCAGATGTTACGCGGAACTGCCTGGCTAACGGCTAGTAACTTTATCAGTCGCCTGCTTGGGGCCATTTACATCATCCCTTGGTATATCTGGATGGGGACTTATGCTGCTAAGGCTAATGGTCTCTTTACTATGGGTTACAATATCTATGCTTGGTTCTTGTTGATTTCGACAGCAGGTATCCCTGTGGCGGTCGCTAAGCAGGTTGCCAAGTATAACACCATGAAAGAAGAAGAGCATAGTTTTGCTTTGATTCGGAGTTTCCTAGGCTTTATGACTGGGCTTGGACTTGTCTTTGCTTTGATCTTATATCTCTTTGCACCTTGGTTGGCAGATCTTTCGGGTGTCGGTAAGGACTTGATTCCCATTATGCAGAGTCTAGCTTGGGCTGTCTTGATTTTCCCGTCTATGAGTGTTATCCGTGGATTTTTCCAAGGGATGAATAATCTCAAGCCTTATGCCATGAGTCAAATTGCTGAGCAAGTTATCCGAGTTATTTGGATGCTCTTAGCAACCTTTATCATCATGAAGCTTGGTTCGGGAGACTATCTAGCAGCAGTCACCCAGTCTACCTTTGCGGCCTTTGTGGGAATGGTAGCTAGCTTTGCTGTCTTGCTTTATTTCCTCTATAAAGAAGGAATGCTTCGAAAAGTCTTTGAAACACGAGATAAGATTGATAGCAAACATCTGTTAATGGATACGATTAAGGAAGCTATTCCTTTTATCATAACAGGGTCAGCTATTCAGCTCTTCCAAATCTTGGACCAAATGACCTTTATCAATAGCATGAAGTGGTTTACCAACTATAGTAATGAAGACTTAGTTGTCATGTTTTCTTATTTCTCTGCCAATCCTAATAAAATCACCATGATTTTAATTTCGGTAGGAGTTTCGATTGGTAGCGTTGGGCTGCCTCTCTTGACGGAGAACTATGTCAAAGGGGATTTGCCAGCAGCTTCTCGGCTCGTTCAAGATAGTATCACCATGCTTTTCCTATTCCTCTTACCTGCAACGGTTGGAGTAGTCATGGTAGGAGAACCACTCTATACAGTCTTTTACGGTAAACCAGATAGCTTGGCTATGGGCTTGTTTATTTTTGCAGTTTTACAGTCAACCATTCTTGGATTGTATATGGTCTTGTCCCCTATGCTTCAAGCTATGTTTCGTAACCGCAAGGCAGTCTTGTATTTTGTTTATGGATCAATTGCAAAAATTATTTTACAATTACCATCAATAGCGCTTTTTCATAGTTATGGTCCTCTCATTTCAACGACTATCGGTCTTATCATTCCAATTGTTTTAATGTATCGCGAGATCTGTCAGATTACAGGGGTTCATCGAAAGATCATCCTAAAACGAACCATCCTAGTGAGCATTTTAACTCTTGTCATGTTTATCTTGGTAGGCTTCTTACAATGGATGATAGGATTTGTCTTCCAACCAACTGGACGTTTTTGGAGCTTCATCTATGTCGCCCTAATCGGAACAATCGGTGGTGGGCTCTACGGATTCATGAGTCTCTATACTCGTCTCTTAGATAAGGTTATTGGACAGGCAAAAGCTGACCAGTTACGAGCACGATTAAAATTATCATAATGCTTTATAAATAAAATGAACAGTTTGAACTTTTAAGAGAAAAAAGTTTAAATTGTTCATTTTTTATTTAAAAAAGAGAGAAAAAAATAAAAATTGTAGAAAAATATAAATTTTTAACACATAAACGCTTGACTAAAAAAAACTTTAACTGTATAATGATACAAATATTTAATTTTGGAGGTTCTGGAAATGAAAAAGTCTAAGGCAAAATATCTGACGCTAGCAGGCCTTGCCCTAAGTGCCGGTTTACTATTGGCGGCTTGTAGCAACTCAGCTAGTTCAACTAAAACATACAACTATGTCTATTCTAGCGATCCGTCTAGTTTGAACTATCTTGCAGAAAACCGTGCAACAACCAATGACATCGTTACCAATTTGGTAGATGGGTTGATGGAAAATGACCAATACGGTAACTACGTTCCATCCTTGGCAGAAGATTGGACTGTTTCTCAGGACGGTTTGACATACACTTATAAACTTCGTAAAGATGCTAAGTGGTATACCTCTGAAGGTGAAGAATATGCTCCAGTAACTGCCCAAGATTTTGTAACTGGTTTGAAATATGCTGCTGATAAAAAATCCGAAGCTTTGTACCTGGTTCAAGATTCTGTAGCAGGTTTGGATGACTATATCAACGGGAAAACAACTGACTTTTCAACTGTCGGTGTTAAGGCGATTGACGACCAAACAGTTCAGTACACTTTGACACGACCAGAATCTTATTGGAATTCTAAAACAACATCAACCATTCTCTTCCCTGTCAATGCAGACTTCCTGAAATCAAAAGGGGATGACTTTGGTAAGGTAGACCCTTCTAGCATTTTGTACAATGGACCTTTCTTGATGAAATCCTTTGTTTCAAAATCTGTTATCGAGTTCAAGAAAAATCCCAACTACTGGGATGAAAAAAATGTCTTTGTAGATGATGTGAAATTGGCCTATTATGATGGTAGTGACCAAGATGCACTAGCTCGTAACTTTGTAGAAGGAGTCTACAGCTACGCACGTCTCTATCCAAATAGCTCAAGCTTTGAAGGAATTAAAGAGAAGAACAAGGATAACATCATCTATAGTATGCAAAATGCAACTTCTTATTACTTGAACTTCAACTTGGACAGAAAGTCTTATAACTTCACTTCTAAGTCCTCAGATATCGAAAAGAAATCAACCCAAGAAGCAGTTCTGAATAAAAACTTCCGTCAAGCCTTCAACTATGCTTATAACCGTACAGCCTATGGAGCTCAATCTCAAGGGGAAGACGGAGCAACGAAGATTATTCGTAACCTAGTTGTACCTCCTACATTTGTAAGCATCAACGGAAAAGACTTTGGTGATGTTGTTTCAGAAAAGATGGTCAACTATGGCCAAGAATGGCAAGGAATCAACTTTGCAGATGCGCAAGACCCATACTACAATCCTGACAAGGCTAAGGCTAAATTTGCGGAAGCCAAGAAAGAATTGGAAGCTAAGGGTGTGCAATTCCCAATCCACTTGGATGTAACAGTTGACCAATCAGCTAAAAAAGGTGTACTTGAAGCAAGCTCTTTGAAACAATCCATCGAATCTGTTCTAGGAGCTGAGAATGTGGTGATCGATATCCAACAATTATCAACAGACGATTACGATAATTCTGGCTACCTAGCTCAAACTGCAGCTCAAAAAGACTTTGATATCTATAATGGCGGTTGGAGTGCGGACTACTTGGATCCATCAAGTTATCTTGATATCTTAAATGTCAATAACGGTGGTATGTTGCAAAACATTGGTCTAGAACCAGGTGAGGTCAATGACAAGGCTAAGGCAGTTGGTCTGGATACTTACACTCAAATGCTAGAAGAAGCGAACAAGGAGCAAGAACCAGCAAAACGTTATGAAAAATATGCTGAAGTTCAAGCTTGGCTCGTTGATAGCGCCCTTGCTATTCCAAACGTTTCTCAGGGTGGAACACCGACTTTGAGAAAGACAGTTCCATTCTCATCGCCATTCTCACAAGCTGGAAATAAGGGTGTCGAATCATACAAGTACCTCAAGTTGCAAGATAAGACTGTAACGGCTGCTGAGTATGAAAAAGCTAAAGAAAAATGGCTGAAAGAAAAAGAAGAATCAAATAAAAAAGCCCAAGAAGAACTGGCAAAACACGTTAAATAACCAGTATATTCAACAGGAAAAACGATAGCTTCTCAAGGAACTATCGTTTTTATATAGTTTGAAACTATAACTAGCTCTTGAAAACAAGAAAACGAAGGATTCAAAATAAGTGGTACAATAGTTACTATAGATTTGGAGGTAAAGTATGAGCAAATCATTTCACATTAACACAATTTTAGCACAAGCAGGTATCAAGTCTGATGAGGCAACGGGAGCTTTGGTAACTCCCCTCCACTTTTCAACGACTTATCAGCATCCAGAATTCGGTCAATCAACTGGATTTGACTATACACGTACCAAAAACCCAACTCGTAGTAAAGCAGAAGAAGTCTTAGCAGCTATTGAATCAGCCCACTATGCTCTAGCAACTAGTTCAGGTATGTCTGCGATTGTCTTGGCCTTTAGTGTCTTTCCAGTAGGAAGCAAAGTTTTGGCAGTCCGTGACCTTTACGGTGGTTCTTTCCGCTGGTTCAATCAAGTTGAGCAAGAAGGACGTTTCCATTTTACCTATGCTAATACAGAAGAAGAGTTAATTGCTGAGCTAGAAAAGGATGTGGATGTACTTTATATCGAAACACCAACCAATCCTTTAATGTTGGAATTTGATATTGAAAAATTGTCAACATTAGCTCATGCAAAAGGTGCTAAAGTTGTCGTGGACAATACCTTCTACAGTCCAATCTATCAACGTCCAATTGAAGATGGAGCAGATATCGTCCTTCATTCAGCGACAAAATACCTTGCGGGACATAATGATGTGCTAGCTGGTGTAGTTGTGACAGATAGTGCTGATTTATACGAAAAACTCTTTTACAATCTCAATACGACAGGGGCTGTATTGTCACCATTTGATAGTTATCAACTGATTCGTGGTCTGAAGACCTTGTCACTTCGTATGGAGCGCTCAACTGCTAATGCCCAAGAAATTGTAGCCTTTTTAGAACAATCACCTGCTGTCAAAGAAGTTTTGTATACAGGACGCGGGGGAATGATTTCCTTTAAGGTAGCAGATGAGAAGCGTATTCCTCATATCTTAAATACTTTGAAAGTATTCTCGTTTGCTGAAAGTTTAGGTGGTGTTGAAAGTTTGATTACCTACCCAACTACTCAAACCCATGCAGACATTCCTGCAGAGGTTCGTCATTCTTATGGACTGACTGATGACCTCTTGCGCTTGTCTATTGGTATTGAGGATGCTAGAGATTTGATTGAAGACTTGCGTCAAGCCTTGGAAGGATAAAACTATGGGAAAATATGATTTTACGACCTTGCCCAATCGTTTTGGACATCATACCTATAAATGGAAAGAAGCAGAGACTGACCGTCAAGTATTACCAGCCTGGATTGCTGATATGGACTTTGAAGTGTTACCTGAGATTCGTCAGACTGTCCATGACTATGCGGAGCAATTAGTTTATGGCTATACCTATGCTAGTGATGGTTTGATTGAAGCAGTTCAAGACTGGGAAGAAAAACACCATGGTTATCGTTTTGATAAGGATGCTCTAGTCTTTATCGAAGGAGTAGTACCAGCCATTTCAACAGCCATTCAAGCTTTTACCAAAGAAGGCGAAGCAGTGCTCATTAACACCCCGGTTTATCCTCCTTTTGCTCGGAGCATTAAGCTCAATAATCGTAGACTAATCACCAACTCTCTAGTAGAAAAAGATGGACTTTTTGAGATTGACTTTGTCCAACTAGAAAAAGACTTTGTCGAAGAAGATGTGAAGCTCTACGTTCTCTGCAATCCTCATAATCCTGGTGGACGCGTTTGGGAGAAGGAAGTCTTAGAGAAGATTGGACAACTGTGTCAAAAACATGGAGTCTTGCTGGTATCTGATGAGATTCACCAAGATTTAGCCTTGTTTGGAAATAAACACCAGTCATTCAACACGGTAAATGAAGATTTTAAAGAATTTTCACTGATTTTAAGCAGTGCGACCAAGACCTTTAACATTGCTGGAACGAAAAATTCTTACGCCATTATCGAAAATCCCAAGTTGAGAGTGGCTTTCCAAAAACGCCAGCTGGCTAATAATCAACATGAAATCTCAGGTTTGGGATATTTAGCAACAGAAACTGCCTATCGATATGGTGAAGATTGGTTGACAGAACTCAAAGAACTGATTGAGAAACACATCAATTATGTAGTGGATGTATTTGGCAAAGAAACTAAAATCAAGGTCATGAAACCTCAAGGGACCTATCTCATTTGGCTTGATTTTTCAGCCTATGACCTGACTGATGAAAAATTGCAAGAGCTTTTGAGAAATGAATCCAAGGTTATCCTCAATCGTGGTTTGGATTTTGGGGAGGAAGGAAGTCTCCATGCCCGCCTCAATGTAGCCATGCCGACATCTGTCTTGGAAGAAGTTTGTCAACGAATTCTAACCACTTTCGCTAACCTTTAACAAGCTAGCCTTCTGGGGGAAAAGTACCCTAGAAGGCTATTTTCATAGGAAGAAATGTGGTATAATTAGGAGATAAAGAAAAGGGGAACATATGGCTAAATTGATTCCAGGGAAACTTCGGATGGAGGGAGCTCAACTCTACGAAACTAGTCAGATTGAAATTATCAAAGAGAAAGACCATCGTCTCTATGCGCGTGTAGCAGATGAAGAAATTCGCTATAGCCTGGATGATGATTTGGTTTTTTGTGCTTGTGATTTTTTCCAAAAAAGAGGGTTTTGTGTGCATTTGGCAGCACTAGAGCATTACCTGAAAAATGATCCGATTGGTCAGGAACTCTTAGGAAATCTGGAAAATGTGCACGAAAAGAAAGAAGAAGTTGAAACTCAGGTTACTTTTGGAGGAAAGTTTTTAGAATCCATTCAAATTCCGAAACTTTCTGAAATCTATCAGTTGTCTGCTCAAGGGCAGGTTGAAGCAGGGACTAATCGTATTATTTGGACTTTGAGAGTCGGTCTTATTCAGACACAGAAATTCTATGTAATCCGAGATATACCCCTTTTTCTGAAGGTTTTAGAAACTAGCAAACCCTATATGATTGGGAAGTTATATGAAACTTCCTTGAATATTCGTCAGTTTGATGAAAGTAGTCAATTTGTTCTAAATTTCCTTCAAGGAATTCTAGAAGATGAGGCTGAAAACGCCCTCTTTTTCCAAAATCAAGGTCGTCATCTTTATTTCCCGCTGTCTTTTTTTGAGCAGGGTGTTAGTCTGCTGATGGGCTTAGATGCATTTCAATTTGACCATCAGATTTCGAATTATCACCACTTTGTATTTCAAGATTATGATGGTCAAGCAGGTTTGTTTACCTTTCAAATTGAAGAAAAGTCCAACTATTTTGAGATGGAAATTGTTCAACAGGTAGGGCTTAATTCGTTTTATAAGGGACAAGTCTTGTTTACTAAAGGTACATTTTATCTTCTGTCTAAAGAACAAGCTAGACTTATAGAAAAATTAAAAAAAGTATCTATCGATAAAAGTGGTAGAAAGATTTTACAATTTGATACCAGTGATCGAGACCTTTTAGCTTCGACCTTATCCCAGTTCAAAAACGTAGGAAAGGTAGAGGCTCCTGATGGGCTTCGAATTCAGTCTTTCCGTCCTTCTTTCTACATGGAAGGAGAAGAGGATGGCTCTATTCGCTTGGATATGCAGTTTCAGTATGAAACTTGCCTAGTAAGGAATCGTAATGAACTAGAGAATCTTCCATTTGCTAGCGATATTCAACTAGAGAAAGAGATTTTTCAACTAGCTCTATCAGCTGGATTTGAAGCAGATTTTCGTTCATGGCGTCAAAGTTTGAAAGCTGATGCAGTCCATGCCTTCTTCCAGGAAGTTTTGCCAGCCTTTGCAGCACTTGGAGAATTAAAGATTTCTGAAAGCTTGCAAGACCTTTATCAGGTTCAGAAGCCTCAAGTTCACATCTCATCCAAGGGAAACCTATTAGAAATTCAATTTGATTTTCAAGATATAGATCAAGAAGAAATCGATCGAGCGATGAAAGCGCTAGTTGAGAAGCAGGATTATTACATCAGCTCTTCGAATCAGGTTTACTATTTCGATGATCAGACCAAGCGTATCCGTCAGGATTTAGAAGAATTAGGGATAGAGGACCTACAAGATGGAGCTTTTCGAGCTCGTAAATCCCTAGCTTATACCCTATCTCATCTATTTAAGGACCAGGATCAAATTTCTTTCACCGAAGAATTTCGCAATCTGGCCCATGATTTGACGCATCCAGAAGATTTTCCGATGAAAGTGCTGAATATCCAAGCAGATCTCAGGGATTATCAGAAAAAGGGAATTCAGTGGCTTCAGATGCTTCACCATTATGGCTTTGGTGGGATTTTAGCAGACGATATGGGACTTGGGAAGACCTTGCAAACCATCGCCTTTTTAAGTAGTCAGGTTCAAGCAGATACTAGTGTCCTAATCCTTGCTCCATCTGGCTTAATCTATAACTGGGCTGATGAATTTCAAAAGTTTGCTCCAGATTTGGATGTTGCGGTCGTGCATGGCTTAAAATCTCATCGAGAATCAATTTTGGCAGAAAATCATCAGATTTATGTGACAAGCTATGCTACTTTCCGTCAGGACAGTGAGATTTATCGAAACCTATCTTTTGATTTTCTTTTTCTAGATGAAGCTCAAGTGATGAAAAATGCACAAACGAAGATTGCTCAAAGTTTGCGACGATTTGTGGTTCCATCTGTCTTTGCACTATCAGGAACACCGATTGAAAACCATCTGGGAGAACTCTGGTCGATTTTTCAGATTGTCTTACCAGGCCTCTTACCTGCTAAGAAGGAGTTTATGAAACTATCAACTGAAAGAGTGGCTCAATTTATCAAACCCTTTGTCATGAGACGCAAGAAAGAAGAGGTTTTGACAGAGTTACCTGACTTGATTGAAGTCGTCTATAAGAATGAACTGGAGGATCAACAAAAAGCTATCTATCTTGCTCAGCTGCAACAGATGCAGGAGCGTCTGGGACAGGTAAGCGATTCGGAATTTCAACGAAATCGCGTCGAAATTTTGACTGGTCTCATGCGTCTTCGCCAGATTTGTGATACACCTGCGCTCTTTATGGAGGACTACCAAGGAGAGAGCGGGAAACTGGATAGTTTACGAGATTTGCTGGTTCAGATTGCTGAAGGTGGACACCGTGTACTTATCTTCTCACAATTTAGAGGTATGTTGGATCGGATTGAGCAAGAGCTACCTGACTTAGGCTTGACTTCCTTTAAAATTACGGGCTCAACTCCTTCTCAAGAACGTCAGGAAATGACTAAGGCTTTTAACCGAGGAGAGCGCGATGTATTCTTGATTTCTCTAAAAGCTGGTGGGGTAGGACTCAATCTCACTGGTGCGGATACGGTCATTCTAGTAGACTTATGGTGGAATCCTGCAGTTGAATCTCAGGCTATCGGTCGAGCCCATCGTATGGGGCAAGAGCAGGCTGTTGAAGTTTATCGCCTTGTGACTCGAGGTACAATTGAAGAAAAGATTCAAGAATTGCAAGAGAAAAAGAAAAATCTTGTTTCTGAAATCTTGGATGGAACAGAGTCTCGAGGAAGTCTGAGTCTAGCTGAAATACGAGAAATTTTAGGGATTTCATGAGCCTATACTTGAAAAATCAAGACATTACGCTATAATGGAGTATTGAAAGGAAATAAATATGACACAAAAACGATTTCCAATAGTGGCAGATGATGAAGTCATGTTGACAGAAATGCCAGTTATGAATCTCTACGATGAGTCTGATTTCATCAGTAATATCAAAGGTGATTATCAAGATAAAAACTACTTAGAATGGTCTCCAATCACTGAAGAAAAAAAGCAAGAGAAAGTCAAGCCTCTTGTTAAACCGATTGAGAAAAAAGAAAAATCCTATGCTGAATTAGCGCGTGAAGAAGCTCGTGCGGATTTGAAAAAGAAGCGCTCGGCACGATATTTGACTCAGGATGTGAGTCATACGAGACGTCAAACGAAACCAAGCCAGGTACGTCCAGCAAATCAACCGACAGCACCTTTTCAAAAAGAAAATCCAGGAGAATTTGCGAAATATAGTCAGAAATTAGGTCAGTCTCACTATATTTTGGCAGAAACAGTTTCTCAAGTGGAACATCCAATTTCAGATGGTGAAACAAGTCATTCTAAGAAAAACAATTATGACTTTTTAAAGAAAAGTCAAATTTATAACAAAAAAAGTAAACAAAAAGAACAAGAACGTCAAGTGGCCCAAGAGCTCAACTTGACTAGAATGAGCGAATAGAGGGGAAGAAAATGGCAAAAACCTATCATTTTATCGGAATCAAAGGATCAGGTATGAGTGCCTTGGCTTTGATGTTGCATCAAATGGGGCACAAGGTGCAAGGTTCTGACGTTGAAAAGTACTACTTTACACAACGTGGACTAGAACAAGCAGGGATTACAATTTTACCGTTTGATGAAAAAAATCTTCAAGGAGATTTAGAAATTATCGCGGGTAATGCCTTCCGTCCAGATAACAATGTTGAGATTGCTTATGCGGACCAAAATGGTATCAGCTACAAACGTTATCATGAGTTTCTTGGTAGCTTTATGCGTGACTTTATCAGTATGGGAGTTGCTGGTGCACACGGTAAGACGTCAACAACTGGGATGCTTTCTCACGTCTTGTCACACATCACTGATACAAGCTACTTGATCGGAGATGGTACAGGTCGTGGTTCTGAAAATGCCAAGTATTTTGTCTTTGAATCAGACGAGTATGAGCGCCATTTCATGCCATATCACCCAGAGTACTCTATCATCACTAACATCGATTTTGACCACCCTGACTATTTCACAAGCTTGGAAGATGTCTTCAACGCCTTCAATGATTATGCCAAACAAATTACTAAAGGCTTGTTCGTTTACGGTGAAGATGCTGAGTTGCGTAAGATTACGGCAAATGCCCCAATCTATTATTACGGTTTTGAAGCAGACAACAATGACTTTGTAGCCAGCGATTTACTTCGTTCTACAACAGGTTCAACCTTTACCGTTCACTTCCGTGGTCAAGAGTTGGGCCAATTCCACATTCCAACTTTCGGTCGCCACAACATCATGAATGCCACAGCAGTGATTGGTTTGCTTTATACTGCTGGCTTTGACTTGAATTTGGTGCGTGAACACTTGAAGACTTTTGGAGGAGTGAAACGTCGCTTTACAGAAAAGATTGTCAATGATACGGTTATCATCGATGACTTTGCCCACCATCCAACTGAAATCGTAGCGACTCTTGATGCTGCACGTCAGAAATATCCAAGCAAGGAAATCGTGGCAATTTTCCAACCGCATACTTTTACTCGTACAATCGCCTTGTTGGACGATTTTGCCCAAGCCTTGAATCAGGCTGATGCGGTTTACCTAGCACAAATCTATGGATCTGCTCGTGAGGTAGACCATGGTGATGTCAAAGTAGAAGACCTTGCCAATAAAATCAACAAGAAACATCAAGTTATCACAGTTGAAAATGTTTCTCCACTCCTAGACCATGACAATGCTGTCTATGTCTTCATGGGAGCTGGCGACATTCAAACGTATGAATATTCATTCGAACGTCTCTTGTCTAACTTGACAAGCAATGTTCAGTAAGGAAGATCATGGAATTTCCAATTAAAATCAGGAAAGCTCAGAATTCAGATATTGATCAGATTTGCTTGATCCAAGAAAGTACTTCAAATTCCCTAGAAGTATTGAATAGAGAAATAATAGAAGAACGTATCCGCAAGCATGCGGGTACGTTTCTCTTAGCTAGCCTGGATGATCAAGGGATTGCTTATATCACTGCGACGACACCTCCTATTCCCTCTTTAAGAAAATGGATGCTTGAGATTGGAGATGAGGAATTCATTCGTGAGAACTCAATCATCCTTGAAGATTTAGCTGTCGATCCCGATTTTCAGGGGCAAGGCTTTGGAACCTTGTTGCTAGCAGCTTTGAAGGAAGTTACCCGTCAGCAAAATAGACCAGGTATTTATCTGCTTTGTGAGGATGAGTTGCTGGCCTACTTTGAAATGAATGGATTTGTGGAACAAAGGATCGTAGATGGAGAAAGGAGCAGTGAAGTTGCCTTTCTCATGCGTTGGCAGAATCCCTATTATCAGGAGAAAATATGATTATTAGACAAGCTAGATTGACAGATTTAGATCGTATCTTTGAAATTGAACTAGAAAATTTTTCAATTGAAGAAGCCATTCCTCGTCCTGTTTTTGAAGCTCATCTGAAGGAAATTAAGACCAGTTTTTTAGTGGCTGAAAAAGAGGGGGAAATACTAGGCTATATTGAGGGACCAGTAGTACCTCATCGACATTTACAAGACCAGTCCTTTACAGAAGACATTAAAGATGATAGCCATCAAAAAGGTGGCTATATCTCTGTGACTTGTCTATCCATTGCTAAGAAAGCTCAAGCTTTAGGTGTCGGACGAAAATTATTGACCGCTTTAAAAGATCTCGCTCTTGAGCATGAGCGTGAGGGAATCAATCTAACCTGCCATGACTATCTCATTGGCTATTATGAGAAACATGGTTTTGTGAATGAAGGAAAATCAAAGTCGACTTTTGCTGGTGAAGAATGGTATGACATGGTCTGGGAAAACACGAATTAGGCATCAGAAAGGCATCTATGGTTGCTTTTCTTTAGTTTTTAAGATATAATATTATGGATTATCAACAAGGAGGTAACACCTTTGAGCGAAAATTCTCGAGAAGAAGAAAAGTTAAGTTTTAAAGAACAAATTTTAAGAGATTTAGAAAGATTAAAAAGAGAAGACGGCATCGCGAATACTAAAAGTAGCAACGATGATTTGTTTTCAAATTTAAGTAATAGTTCAGAAGCGGAAAACCCAGTGGAAGAACCTTCTGTAGAAGATTTGATGGCCAATTCTGTTTCTTTAGTGGATGAATTGCTTGCTAATGCTCCAGCAGTTCCACCACGTCCAGTTTTACAAGATGATTCAGTTGAAACTTCTGTAGCTTCAGAACCAGTTGTAGCTTCAGAGCCAACTGTAGCTTCAGAGCCAGCTGTAGCTCCATATCCTCTACCATCAACGGAAGCTGTTGAACCCGTCAAGCCTCTTGAACCTGCTCAACCAGCGGAAGAAGAGAAAGAGTTCAATGCTATTTCGAC
Source organism: Streptococcus sp. (assembly GCF_032481935.1). GTDB lineage: Bacteria > Bacillota > Bacilli > Lactobacillales > Streptococcaceae > Streptococcus. The sequence goes on along the minus strand of NZ_JAWERU010000013.1, from coordinate 24,120 downwards.
AAGGATTCCAGTTTCTTATCGTACGAATCAGGCTAAACCAAGTCCTGCTAGAAAGAATATTAAACCTCAACCGAAACCAACAGTTCTTGCAAAAGAAACTCCAAGTCAAGAGCCAGTTGCTCCAGTTGAAACTAGAACTGAACTTCCTAGAAGAAGTCGTAAAGAATCAGTGAAACCAATCAAGAAAAAGAAAAAATCACGCTTGAAAGGATTTTTCGTAACAGTATTTGTTTTATTGATTTTACTAGGTGTGGGTGGATTCTTCGGTTACCGTTATGTCGAATCTGCACTCCAACCAGTTGATGCAAATTCAAAACAGTATGTCACGGTTCAGATTCCAGAAGGGGCTAATCTTCAGCAAATTGGTGATACCTTAGAAAACTCTGGATTGGTAAAACACGGTTTTATCTTTAGCCTTTATGCTAAGTACAAAGACTACTCTGATTTAAAATCTGGTTACTATAATTTGCAAAAGAGCATGAGTACAGATGATATCATCAAAGAATTGCAAAAGGGTGGAACGCCTCAACCTCAAGAAGTTGCACTTGCAAATCTTACAATCCCTGAAGGTTATACCCTTGATCAAATCGCACAAACAGTTGGTCAGCTTCAAGGAGACTTTAAAGAACCTTTGACTGCTGATGCCTTCTTGGCAAAAGTGCAAGATGAAACCTTCATCTCTCAATTAGTTGCTAAGTACCCAACCCTTCTCGAAAGTCTACCAACTAAAGAAAGTGGTGTTCGTTATCGTTTAGAAGGATACCTATTCCCAGCAACTTATGCTATCAAAGAAAACACAACTATTGAAAGCTTGATTGATGAAATGGTGGCAGCTATGGACAAAAACTTGTCAGGGCATTATACTGCAATCAAAGAAAAGAACTTGACAGTGAATGAACTCCTCACCATTGCATCACTTGTGGAAAAAGAAGGATTGAAAACTGACGATCGCAAACTGATCGCTGGAGTTTTCTATAATCGTTTGAACCTTGGTATGCCGCTCCAAAGTAACATTGCTATTCTCTATGCAGAAGGTAAGCTAGGACAAAATATTAGCTTGGCAGATGATGCAGCAATTGATACAACAATCAATTCACCTTATAATGTTTATACAAACCTTGGCTTAATGCCTGGCCCAGTAGACAGTCCAAGTCTAGATGCAATTGAAGCAAGTATCAATCAAACTAAGAGCGACTATCTCTACTTTGTAGCCAACGTACAAGATGGCAAGGTTTACTTTGCAACCACACGAGAAGAACATGATCGAAACGTTGCAGAGCATGTCAACAGTAAATTGACACAATCAAGTAGTTCAAACTAACTCTTAGAACAAGATTTGCTATTAAATTCGTGAATGTAGAAGTAAAACTCTCTTTTTTACGATCAAAGCAAGTCCTACCAGTCTTTCCGCTATGATTAGAAACGCCTGAAATTCACAAGTTTTAGGCGTTCGGAAATTGCGAAAGTAAAAACCTACCTAATTTTTGAACCTGAGTCTAGAAGTGATAGAATCATTAGATTTAGGCACAGATTTTAAAAGGTCGATACTGACCAAAATCATTTAAGGAAAGCTTTTAAAAGACTTTGTCTTCATTGTAAAATTATGTGGTTTACCACATAATTTTGCTTTACTACCTAAAGAAATATAAATTTAATCAAAAGAAAGTTGAGAAAAATGGCAGAAAAAACATATCCAATGACCCTTGAAGAAAAGGAAAAACTCGAAAAAGAATTAGAAGAGTTGAAACTAGTTCGTCGTCCAGAAGTTGTAGAACGCATCAAGATTGCGCGTTCATACGGTGACTTGTCAGAAAATAGTGAGTATGAAGCAGCTAAGGACGAGCAAGCCTTCGTTGAAGGACAAATCTCTAGCTTGGAAACAAAAATCCGTTATGCTGAGATTGTCAATAGCGATGCAGTTGCTCAAGATGAAGTTGCTATCGGGAAAACAGTCACTATCCAAGAAATTGGTGAAGACGACGAAGAAGTATATATCATCGTGGGATCAGCGGGTGCAGATGCCTTTGCAGGTAAAGTATCAAATGAAAGCCCAATTGGGCAAGCCTTGATTGGTAAGAAAACAGGTGATACTGCTACGATTGAAACACCTGTAGGAAGCTATGATGTTAAAATCTTAAAAGTAGAAAAAACAGTTTAATAGGAATGAAAAGAAGGAGTAGATATAGGGAAAGCGCTTCCCATCACTCCTTTTCTTAATTCTCAAAACTAGAGGAGACTATATGAATTCAGAAAATAAGCACAAAAAGAAAAATAAAATGGAACGTGGGTTAACCAATCGCCATGTACAGGTTATGGCTATTGCAGGAACGATTGGAACGGGACTGTTTCTAGGGGCTGGACGTTCCATTAGTTTGACAGGTCCGTCAATCGTCTTGGTCTATATGATTACGGGTGGCTTTATGTATCTTATGATGCGTGCTATCGGGGAAATGTTGTACCAAGATCCGGAGCAACATACCTTTATCAACTTTATTACCCGTTATCTTGGTCAGGGTTGGGGTTACTTCTCAGTCTGGTCTTACTGGCTCTCAGTAGTCTTTATCGGTATGGCTGAGATCACGGCTATTGCTCACTATGTTCAGTTTTGGTTTCCATCCTGGCCGTCTTGGTTGATTCAGGTTGTATTTCTGACAATACTTGGCTTGGTGAACTTGATTGCCGTTAAAATCTTTGGTGAAGTAGAATTTTGGTTTGCTATGATCAAAATCGTGGCCATTCTTGCCATGATTGCGACAGGTGTCTTTCTAGTTTTGACTGGCTTTGAAACGCCTTATGGTTCAGCAAGTCTTGCCAATATCAGTGAACACTTCTCACTTTTCCCAAATGGTGCTATGAACTTTGTCATGGCCTTCCAGATGGTTTTCTTTGCATACTTGATGATTGAATTTATCGGTGTTACTACATCTGAAACTAAGGATCCAAGAAAAGTATTGCCTAAGGCTGTTAAGGAAATTCCTTTGCGAATTATCTTTTTCTATGGTGGAGCTCTTTTAGCCATCATGTCTATTATTCCTTGGCGTGAGCTTTCTGCAGCAGATTCACCATTTGTAACGGTATTTGAACTTGTTGGTCTTAAGTGGGCGGCAGCTTTAATTAACTTTGTTGTATTGACTTCAGCTGCATCAGCCTTGAATTCAACCCTTTACTCAACAGGTCGTCACTTGTACCAAATTGCCCATGATTCACCAAATCGTTTCTTGAAAGCTATTAAGGCAGATACCCTCTCACGCCACAACGTTCCTCAGAATGCAATCATTGCTTCTGCCGTATTGATTGGTTTTGCAGCATTCATCAATGTCCTTCCAGGAGTATCAGATGCCTTTGCTTTGATTACGGCTTCTTCATCAGGTGTTTATATCGCCATCTACATCTTGATCATGGTAGCCCATCTCAAATATCGTAAGTCTAAAGACTTTATGTCAGATGGCTATCTTATGCCTCAATATCGCTTGCTAAATCCTCTGACCATGCTCTTCTTTATCTTTGTATTTGGAACACTCTTCTTACAAGAGTCAACTGTAATGGGAGCTAGAGGTTCAGCTATCTGGATTGTTGCATTTGGTATTTATAGTCAATGGAAATTTAGAAAATAAGTTATACTCTCATCAACTTAGGTTGGTGAGTTTTTTTAAGTTTGACAGTTCTTCAAAATAGGAATATAATCAAGGCATAAGTGTCTTTGAGGAGGTTTTGATGCACATTAGATTGGATAATACAGAGTCTCAGAAAGCACAGGAAATAGGGAATTTGATTCGCTCCTATAATCGTTCTAAGAGAGAAGCAGCTGAAAGTGAGCCACTTAACCTTTATGTCGAAGACGATAGCGGTCAACTCATGGCTGGTTTAGTAGCAGAGACCTTTGGAAATTGGCTAGAAATCGAGTATTTATTTGTGAAAGAGGACTTGCGAGGACAAGGAATCGGCTCCCAACTATTACAGCAAGCAGAGAGTGAAGCTAAGAAGAGAAACTGTCGCTTTGCTTTTGTGAATACATATCAGTTTCAAGCGCCAGCCTTTTATCAAAAGCAGGGCTACAAGGAAGTCTTTACCTTAAAAGATTATCCCTACACTGGACAAAGATACTATTATCAAAAGGATTTGAAAACAGGAAATGAATGATCGAAGAAATCGACACATCATAATGGAGTTGGCTTAATGGATATCATACTAGATATGGGTAATGTTTTATTGGAATGGAACAAGGATAAGATTTTGAAAGCTGTAGCTAAAACTCAGAAAGATTATCTGATCTTAGACAAGGCTATTTTCCAGTCGGGGCTCTGGGAAAGATTGGACCTGGGGACCTTGACTCGAGAAGAATTGGTTGATAAGGTTCTTTCTATGATAGGGGATTGCTATCAGAAAAAGGTAGAAGAAGTCATTTGGAACTGGCCTGCCTATATCGATATTTACACGGAAGTCTTTCCGCTTCTTGCACGTTTAAAGGAAAATGGCCATCGTATTTTTGTCCTATCTAATACCTCACCAGTTTTTTATGAATTATTGAAAGATCAATTAGCACCTCTAGAAAAGATTTTAGATGGGTTTGTTCTTTCCTGTGATATTAAGGTCATCAAACCTGATCGAGAAATGTTTGAAGAAATCCTCCGTAAATACGAGTTGGATCCAGCAAATTGTGTCTTTCTTGATGATATAGCAGACAACACTAAGATGGCTGAGACATTAGGCATCAAAGCCTATCAAGTCAAACAGAGAAGTGACGTTGTAGATATTTTGAAAAAATTTGAATAAGCAGAAAACTCTCTATCATTTAGCTGGTAGAGAGTTTTTTGTTAAAAAAAATGTACAAAATGACAGATATATATTGCGTAATGTAAACTATATGATATAATGAACTTAGAAAGAAGCGCAACTTTTTAAAATTATAAAGGAGGTAAGAAGTGGCTAAGAATTTAAAATTAAAACTTGCTCGAGTAGAGCTTGATATGACACAAGGTGACTTGGCAGAAGCTGTAGGTGTGACTAGACAGACTATCGGCTTGATAGAAGCTGGGAAATATAATCCTAGTCTCTCCCTTTGCCAGTCCATTTGCAGATGCTTAGGCAAAACCCTAGACCAACTATTTTGGGAGGAAGAAGATGAAAAATAGATTTTATTATTATCAATTATTAGACGAAAGAGAAGAACAACTGATGAATAAAGCTAGTGCAGAGAGTTTTCATATCTCTATCGGATTGTTGTTTCTAGCTTATTTCATAGCAGTGTTAGCACCAAGCCTTTTTAATCCAAGTATGCTTCTCGTTATTATTTTCATAGGGACTTTTTACTTTTTCACCCGTGCTCGCAATCTCGGTGTGACCTACTATAGTCGTTTTCATTTTACAATTTTAGGATGTCTGTTATTTACTTTAGTGATTACAGCTACCTTGATGCTACAAAACTACCAGTTCAATATCGAAATTTATCAGCATAATCCTCTACATCTTAAATACATTTTTGCTTGGGTATTTACCTATATCTTTTATCTTCCTTGGGTATTTATTGGAAACTTAGGTTTGAAAAGTTATGGTGAATGGGCTCAGAAAAAGTTTGAAAAAGATATGGATAAGCTCGAGAGCATGGAATAGCTTGTTAGCTTTTTATCAATATCGAGAAAATGTGTTATAATAGTACTAATTTATGAGAAAAGAAGAAACATTTTCATTTTTTTACAAATAGGGAAGAAGGACAGTATATGTACCCAGATGATAGTTTAACTTTACACACTGATTTGTATCAAATTAACATGATGCAAGTTTACTTCGACCAAGGCATTCATAACAAGAAAGCAGTTTTTGAAGTTTATTTCCGCCAACAACCGTTTAAAAACGGTTATGCTGTATTTGCAGGTTTGGAACGAATTGTGAAATATCTTGAAAACTTGCGTTTCTCAGATAGCGATATTGCTTATTTGGAATCACTTGGTTATCATGGTGCCTTCTTGGAATATCTCCGTAATCTCAAGTTGGAATTGACTGTACGTTCTGCTCAAGAAGGGGACTTGGTATTTGCCAATGAACCGATTGTTCAAGTGGAGGGGCCTTTGGCTCAATGTCAATTGGTTGAAACAGCCCTCTTGAACATCGTCAACTTTCAAACCTTGATTGCGACTAAGGCAGCTCGTATTCGCTCGGTCATTGAAGATGAACCTTTGATGGAGTTTGGTACACGTCGTGCGCAAGAGATGGATGCAGCTATCTGGGGAACTCGTGCCGCTGTCATTGGTGGTGCTAATGGAACCAGTAATGTGCGTGCTGGTAAGTTCTTTGGTATTCCGGTTTTAGGGACTCATGCACATGCTTTAGTTCAAGTTTATGGAAATGACTATCAGGCTTTCAAGGCTTATGCCTCAACGCACAAAAACTGTGTATTCCTAGTGGATACCTACGATACTCTTCGGATCGGAGTTCCAGCAGCGATTCAGGTTGCGCGTGAACTTGGTGACAAGATTAATTTCCTTGGCGTTCGCATTGACTCTGGAGACATTGCTTATATTTCTAAAAAAGTTCGTCAACAACTGGATGAAGCAGGATTTACGGATGCTAAGATCTATGCATCCAATGACCTTGATGAAAATACCATCCTTAACCTCAAAATGCAAAAAGCTAAGATTGATGTCTGGGGTGTCGGGACTAAGCTCATTACAGCCTATGACCAACCAGCACTTGGAGCAGTTTACAAGGTTGTTGCCATTGAAGATGAAAATGGTCAGATGCGTAATACTATCAAACTTTCAAACAATGCAGAGAAGGTTTCAACACCAGGTAAGAAACAAGTTTGGCGTATCACCAGCCGTGAAAAAGGCAAGTCTGAAGGTGACTACATTACCTACGATGGTGTAGATGTTACTAGTATGACTGAAATCAAGATGTTCCATCCGACCTATACTTACATCAAGAAAACTGTCCGCAATTTTGATGCCGTTCCTCTCTTGGTGAACATCTTCAAGGACGGTAAGCTGGTCTATGATTTACCAAGTCTGCCTGAAATCCAAGCCTATGCTCGTAAGGAATTTGACAAGCTCTGGGACGAATACAAACGTGTTCTTAACCCACAACATTATCCTGTTGACTTGGCTCGTGATGTATGGCAAGACAAGATGGACTTGATTGATAAGATGCGTAAAGAAGCTCTGGGCGAAGGAGAAGAAGAATGAGTTTGCAAGAGACCATTATCCAAGAACTGGGGGTTAAACCAGTGATTGATGCCCAGGAAGAAATCCGTCGTTCGATTGACTTTTTGAAAAGATACTTGAAAAAACATCCTTTTTTAAAGACATTTGTCTTAGGAATTTCTGGGGGACAGGACTCGACCTTGGCAGGACGCTTGGCTCAACTAGCCATGGAAGAAATGCGATCAGAAACAGGTGACGACAGCTATAAATTTATCGCTGTTCGCCTCCCTTATGGAGTGCAAGCTGACGAGGATGATGCTCAAAAAGCCCTAGCATTTATTCAGCCAGATGTGAGCCTGGTAGTGAATATCAAGGAGTCTGCTGATGCTATGACGGCAGCAGTAGAAGCAACAGGCAGTCCTGTTTCCGATTTTAACAAAGGAAATATCAAGGCTCGTAGTCGTATGATTGCCCAATATGCACTCGCAGGAGCTCATAGTGGAGCAGTTATCGGGACTGACCATGCTGCGGAGAATATCACAGGTTTCTTTACCAAATTTGGTGACGGTGGTGCAGATATTCTCCCACTTTATCGCCTCAATAAACGCCAAGGAAAACAACTTTTGAAGGAGCTTGGAGCTGATCCAGCCCTCTATGAAAAAATCCCAACAGCAGATTTGGAAGAAGAAAAACCAGGTATTGCAGACGAAGTAGCTTTAGGAGTTACTTACAATGAAATTGATGATTACCTCGAAGGTAAGCAAGTCAGCCCAGAAGCTCAAGCAACCATTGAAAAATGGTGGTACAAAGGCCAACACAAACGCCACTTACCAATCACTGTCTTTGATACGTTTTGGGAGTAAAAAGGTCCGGGGGACCTTTTTACCTTCTTGCCTAGAAATAAGAAAGCAAGAATAACCTCCAGTGGAGGTTTTTACCCTCTCACCTAGAAATAAGAAAGTGAGAGTAAGTCCGGGGGACTTTTTTAGCCCGAGCCTGAAAATAGAGAAGCGAGGAAAGTCGGGGGGACCTTTTTACCCCGAGTCTAGAAATAGGGAAACGAGGCAGGTCGGTAACTCGAAGAGTTCGATTTCCTTGTCTCACCCCCGCAACGATGACTAGGCTTGAAAAAACTTGCTAAAGTGCATTTCAAGCCAGACAGCGACTGCGTCATAAAATTAGAGGAAACTGTTGTTTTCTCAATGTTTATGAGTAAAGTGTTTTTACCCTGATCCTAGAAATAAGAAAACTAAGAAGGTCCAGTGGACCTTTTTAGCTTGAACATTCAAATAGAAAGCGAGTTACGATTATGAAAGCACTAGGTACACAAACTATTGAGACAGAACGTTTGATACTGAGGAGATTTGTGGAAGGTGATGCTGAAGCCATGTTTGATAATTGGGCTTCACGCTCAGAAAATCTAACTTATGTGACTTGGAATCCACACCTGAATGTCGAACAGACTCGAAATTCTATTGGCAATTGGGTAAAATCCTATGACGATCCAAATTACTACAAATGGGCCATTAGTCTCAAAGAAAATACAGACTATGTCATTGGAGATATTAGTCTGGTCAGTGTGGATGAAGAAAACTTTAGCTGTGAGATCGGATATATCTTAGGGATGGACTACTGGGGGCGAGGACTCATGACAGAAGCCTTGAAGGCAGTTTTATCATACTGTCTGGATGAGATTGAATTTAAAGAGGTTGATGCTTGCTATGTAAGTCTAAATCCTGCATCTGGTCGTGTGATGGAAAAGGCTGGAATGACTTTTTGGAAGACAATTCCAAATGCAGTTGAACGAAAAGGTTATATAGCTGATAAAATTTATTATCAAATCAAAAAATAAGATGGAAAGTTAAGCTTTTCCATCTTATTTTTTGTAATATACTTTTTAATCAAAATAAAGCAAATCTTTGCTGGTACTTGTAAAGAGGTTGAAACCATCTTTGGTTACAACACCACAATCTTCGATACGGACACCGACTTTACCAGGGATGTAGATGCCGGGCTCAACTGAGAAACACATGCCTTCTTCGATAACCATGTCATTTCCTTCCATGATAGATGGGAATTCGTGGACATCCATACCGATACCGTGACCGAGACGGTGGTTGAAGTACTCACCGTAGCCAGCTTTTTCAATCACTTCACGAGCTGCGCGGTCTACTTCATGAGCCGTCACACCAGGTTTGATAAAGTCAAGGGCAGCTTGTTGAGCTTCTAGAGTCAAGTTGTAAATATCTTTCTTGAACTGGTCAGGTTTACCAACAGCGACTGTACGAGTCATATCTGATGCATAACCATTCACCATCACACCGAGGTCAAAGAGGAGAAGGGCATTGTTTTCAACCTTGTTAGCTCCAGGAATACCATGTGGATTCGCAGCATTGTCACCAGTCAAGACCATGGTATCAAAGCTCATTTCATAGCCTTCACGTTTCATAGCGAAATCGATTTGCGCAATGATATCAGTTTCCGTATTATCAAGAGAGATATTGTCAAAACCAACTTTAACAGACTTGTCGGCGTAAACACCTGCAACCATCATCTTTTGCACTTCGTCTGCTGATTTGATCAAGCGCATGCGTTGGATCAATGGAGTCAAGTTTTCAAACTCGGCAGTTTCAAAGACAGTCTTCAAGCCATGATATTTGGTCAAGATGAGATTATCAAACTCAACTGCTACACGTTTGAAATCAAGCTGAGGCAAGGCATTTTGGATCTTCTTCCAAGGGTTTTCAGAGTCCACATAACCAACTACTGGGAATGAGACAGTGCTAGTTGCACGCTCAACCTCAAGTGCTGGAACGAAGAGAAGCGGTTCCTGATCTGCAAGGACAAAAAGGAACATTTGACGTTCGTGTGGATCACTGTAAAAGCCAGTGAGGTAATTAATTGTGACGGGGTCAGACACGACAGCGACGTCTAGTTTTTCTGATTCAAGATATGTTAGGATTTGTTGTAATTTAGACATATGCTACCTTCTTTCTACCCCTCTATTTTTGCAAAAATTAGTAGAAAATGCAAGGGAGAAGGGGAAAAGAACCTAAAAAAATTCCAACAGCTAATAGCATGTTGGAAACTAAATATTAATTGAAGTCTGCCTTGCTTTTAACATCGCTGTATTCTTCAGCAACTTCTTGGCTAAGGATATCCTCATAAGCTGGAAGGTCGATGTCCTGACCATATTTTTTCTTAAGAGCAGTAGTGATCAAGCGATAGGCTAGGTTGGCGTTACGAGATAAGATAGGCCCATGGAAATAAGAACCGAAAACATTTTTATAGTGAACACCTTCACCGACCTTTTCTTCGTTGTTTCCATTTCCGTAGACAACCTGCCCCAGTGGTTTTTGGTCATCTGAGAGGAAGGTACGGCCTTGGTGGTTTTCAAAACCATAGTAGGTTTCATCGAATTCTTCGTTATGAATTTTAATGTCACCAATGAATCGGTTATTGGTTTGGTTGAGTGTGTAATGTCCCATGACACCGAGACCTTCGATGCGTCTTCCGGAAGCTTCAATATAGTATTGGCCTAATAGCTGGAAGCCACCACAGATAGCAAGGACGACACCATCATTTTGGATAAAGTTATCGATGTGTTCTTTTTTAGCAGGCAAATCACCAGCAATGATGCTTTGTTCAAAGTCTTGGCCACCACCGAAAAAGGCAATATCGTAGTGATGTTCATCGAAATCATCATGAAGCGAAACGATATCAACTGTTACATGGGCACCCAGCTTTTCAGCGACGTACTTGAGCATGAGGATATTCCCATTATCTCCGTAGGTGTTCATGAGATTCCCATAGAGGTGGGCGATATTTAGTTGGTAAGGATAAATGCCGTCTTTTGAGGAAAGTGAAGTATAAACCATTAGTTCATCTCCTTTCTAACAAGTTGACGATTGGCTAGTAATTCTCGGAATTCCAGCATAGCAGTGTATGTCGCAAGGATATAGGCATGCTTGCAGTCTTGAGCTTCAATCGTTTTAAGAACTTGTTCCAGGCTACTTGTTTCAGTGATCTTGTCAGCTGGATAGCCAGTAACACGTAGACGACGAGCAATTTCAGAATGACGAACGCCACCCGCATTGATTTCAGGAATGTCCATATCAGTAATTTGCTCAAAGTCAGCATCCCAAATCCAGCTGGTATCAATCCCGTCCGCATAGTTGGCATTGAGGAGAACAGATAGACTAAATGGGTAAGGAGCTAGTTTGATCATTTCGATGGCCTGGGTAGCACCAACAGGATTCTTGATAAGGACAAGGGTACATTCTTTGTCACCAATCTGGAAGGTTTCTTGGCGTCCAAAAACTGCACGACTCTTGTCAAATCCTTGCTTGATTAGTTGTGGCTCAGCTCCGAGGAAGCGGGCAATAGCGACAGCAGCCAGAGCATTGTAGATGTTGTAGAGACCACCGATTTGAATACCGTATTCTTGGCCGTCGATAACAAAACGAGAGCGATTGTTGGTTAACTCAACCAATTCTGTCAGACGGTAATCCAAGTCAGGGCGTTTACATCCACAATTTTCACAGATGTAGGCACCCAAGTTGGCATAGGTATTGAGCTCATATTTGAGGATGCTATGACATTCAGGACAGAGGATTCCCTCCGTGTTGTAGTGAGCTAGCTGTGCTGGACCTTTTTCCAAATCAAAACCAAAATATTGAACAGGATTTGGAATTGCAGGTTTATAGAAAAGTGGACTATCACCGTTCAGCAGAACAGTAGCAGTAGGAACTTTTCGAATAGCATCCAAAATCATGTTATAGGTTGTATAAATCTCACCGTAGCGGTCCATTTGATCGCGGAAAATATTGGTGATAACGAAAAGACTAGGATGGATGTAGTCACAGATATGTGAGAGACTAGCTTCGTCGATTTCAAGAACTGCAATATTTTTTCCAGTTTTTGAAGATTTTGCAGTCAAGAAAGTAGTCGTGATTCCTGTTATCATGTTGGCACCACTAGGATTAGTTAAAACTTGACCATAAATTTCCTTTAGGATACCGACAGTGAGAGCGGTTGTCAAGGTTTTTCCATTGGTTCCAGTTACCACAACAATCTCGTAGTTCTTTGCTAAATGTTGTAAAATATCTTTATCAAATTGAAGGGCAAGTTTTCCAGGGAGTGTACTTCCACGTCCAAGACGACTCAAAATAAAATGAGAAGAACGCCCAGCAAGAAGGCCCAAAGTAGTTTTTAATTTCATGTTTCTATTATATCATAAATGCTGAAAAAGACAGATTTGAGATTTTAGAAAAAGAAAAACAGCCCAAGGAGGGCTGCTTGATAAAACTAAATCGCAAACAAGTCATTCAAGTTCTCAGCCAAGGTTGGGTGAGTGAAGATTTGTTTTGTGAAGTAAGTGTAAGGAATCTTGTTGTCCATTGCAACAGTGATGATATTAATGATTTCTTGTGATCCTTCTGAAAAGATAGTTGCACCTAGAATTTCTTTAGTTTCAGTGTTGACAACAGCTTTGAAGGCTCCACGAAGGTCACCATTTACATGACCACGAGGCATAGCAGCAACAGGAATTTCCTTAACAGCGTATGGAAGTTTCAAATCAGCTGCTTGGCTTTCAGTCAAACCAACTTGTGAAAGGGCAGGTGTGATGAACATGGTATTTGGCACATTGAGGCGGTCTTCAAGTGTGTAGCTGCCATCACCAGCAAGGTAGCTGTAAACAACACGAAAGTCATCTAGTGAAATGTAGGTAAATTGTAGTCCACCGTTGACATCTCCAACTGCAAAGACACCAGGAACGTTTGTTTGACAAAGTTTGTCCACCTTGATAGCACCACGTTCAGTTAGTTGAATATCCGTATTTTCAAGATGAAGTGGCTCTACATTTGGTTTACGTCCTGTTGCGTAGAGAAGGGCATCGAAACGGTAGGTTTCATTCTCTGTCACGACAAGAACTTGGTCACCATCGTTTTTGATTTCAGTAGTATGGATATTTTGAAGCAGTTCAATGCCGTCTTCTTCCATGTATTGTTTAGCAAGAGCTGCGATGGAAGGTTCTGCGCGAGGTAGGAAAGTATCTAGAGCATCTAGGACTGTTACCTTGCTTCCAAGTTTATTGTAGAGACCAGCAAACTCAAGGCCGATATTTCCACCACCAAGGATTCCGAGTTTTTCTGGTAATTGTTCCAAGTTTTGGATACCAGTTGAATCAAAGACATTCTTGCTAGTAGATAGTCCTGGAATAGGCAAAACGTTTGAAACAGCACCAGTGTTGATGACGATTGTTTCAGCAGTTAGTTCTTGTTTTTCATCACCAGCTTGAATTTCGATGACTTTATTAGAAACAAAGTGGGCTTCGGCATCAATGATATCAACTCCAGTACCAGCAATAGTAGCATAGTTTTTACCATTGAGACGACTGGTAATCGTATTTTTTGTTGCCATGACTTCGTCAAATGACAAGTTCTTTTCTGCAGCAACTAGCAAGGTTTTAGTTGGGATACAACCGATATTGATACAAGTTCCGCCGTACATCGCCTTACTACGTTCGATAAGGGCAACTTTTTTACCAGCTGAAGCTAGTTTGGCAGCAAGAGTTTTACCTGCCTTACCAAATCCAATAACAATTAAATCGTATGTTAACATTTTTAAATCCTCCTGTTTGATTTCATTCTAGCACAAGAAAAAAATAATTTCACAAATCTGCTACGGAAAATTAAAGAGACTTCCGCCTTGAGAGCAAGTCATTTATGAATGTTATTGATTAATCAAATTGAAGATATTACGAATACTTAAGCTAAAAAATCGTTTACATGATTTAATCAGAGGGTCTGACTATCTTTTAACCATTTCTTGTGTTATACTAGATAAGTTGCAAAGAAAGCAGTACTTTTCTTTTGTGGAAAAGAAGCAACACGATCTTTCATAGAAGATATGAAAATACGTCATGAAAAGAAAAGTATAAACTAAGCGCTATAGGGTGGCTTCGCACCACCTTTAGAAAGAAGAAAAACGTGAAATTTAATGAATTTAACTTGTCTGCTGACCTTTTGGCAGAAGTTGATAAAGCAGGATTTGTGGAAGCAAGTCCTATCCAAGAGCAAACTATTCCTTTGGCTCTTGAGGGAAAAGATGTTATCGGTCAAGCACAGACTGGTACAGGGAAAACAGCAGCCTTTGGCTTACCAACCCTTGAAAAAATTCGAACAGAAGAAGCAACTATCCAAGCTTTGGTGATTGCCCCAACTCGTGAACTTGCTGTCCAAAGTCAAGAGGAACTCTTCCGTTTTGGTCGAAGCAAGGGAGTCAAAGTTCGTTCAGTCTATGGTGGTTCAAGTATTGAAAAACAAATCAAGGCTCTTAAATCAGGGGCTCATATCGTAGTAGGAACACCAGGACGACTTCTTGACCTCATTAAACGCAAGGCTTTGAAATTGCAGGACATTGAAACTCTCATCCTTGACGAAGCAGATGAGATGCTGAATATGGGATTCCTTGAAGACATCGAAGCAATCATCTCTCGTGTACCGGAAAATCGTCAGACTCTACTCTTTTCAGCAACCATGCCAGAAGCTATCAAGCGTATCGGTGTTCAGTTCATGAATGAACCTGAGCATGTGAAGATTGCTGCCAAAGAATTAACAACAGAACTAGTTGACCAGTACTATATCCGTGTTAAGGAACAAGAAAAATTTGATACCATGACTCGTCTCATGGATGTTGAACAACCAGAATTGTCTATCGTCTTCGGTCGTACTAAACGTCGTGTGGATGAGTTGACTCGTGGGCTTAAAATCCGTGGTTTCCGTGCAGAAGGGATTCATGGAGATTTGGACCAAAACAAACGCCTTCGTGTCCTTCGTGATTTTAAAAATGGCAACCTTGATGTCTTAGTTGCAACAGACGTGGCTGCTCGTGGTTTGGATATTTCAGGTGTGACTCATGTCTATAACTACGATATTCCTCAAGACCCTGAGAGTTATGTTCACCGTATCGGCCGTACAGGGCGTGCAGGTAAGTCAGGTCAGTCTATTACCTTCGTTTCACCTAATGAAATGGGTTATCTACAAATCATTGAGAACTTGACTAAGAAACGCATGAAAGGTCTCAAACCTGCAAGTGCAGAAGAAGCCTTCCAAGCTAAGAAACAAGTTGCTCTCAAGAAAATTGAACGTGATTTTGCTGATGAAGCTATTCGTGGAAATTTCGAGAAATTTAGCAAAGATGCCCGTAAATTAGCAGCTGAATTCAGTCCTGAAGAATTGGCTATGTACATTCTTAGCTTAACAGTTCAGGATCCAGATAGTCTTCCAGAAGTTGAGATTGCACGTGAAAAACCACTGCCATTTAAACCATCAGGTAATGGCTTCGGTGGTAAAGGCAAGGGAGGACGTCGTGGTGAGGATCGTCGAGATCGTGATCGCCGTCGCGACAATCGTCGTGGTGAACGTCGAGATGATTTCAAAAAAGGCAGTCGCAAAAACGACCGCTTTGAGAAGGAAAAACGTTACCGTAAGGATAATAAAAAACCACGTAATACTTCAAGTGAGAAGAAAACTGGTTTTGTAATCCGTAACAAGGGTGATAAATAATAAAAAAAGCGGTTCACTGAGGTGGATCGCTTTTATATATAAGGAGACCGAGAGTCAAGAAAAGTTTAATACGAGAAAATAGATTTATATATTTATTATTTTGTAATATTATATTATCAAAAATTTAGAAACCTGTCAACAAGAAAATTAGAAAAAACTAGTAAAAATTTTCGAACAGTCATGAATTGCAATTCAATAAACAATTTTCAGATAATTATTGAAATAATGATCAATTTATGATATAATGGAAGCGATTAAATACGAGGTGAAAAATGGCACATTTATTAGAAAAAACGAGAAAAATTACGTCTATCCTGAAGCGTGCGGAGGAGAAATTACAAGATGATCTTCCATATAATGCCATCACACGCCAATTAGCGGATATTATTGATTGCAACGCTTGTATCCTAAATAGTAAGGGACGTCTTTTGGGATATTTCATGCGCTACAAGACTAATAATGATCGTGTAGAGCAGTTCTTCCAAACAAAGATTTTCCCTGAGGACTATATCCAAGGGGCAAATATGATTTACGATACAGAAGCAAATCTGACTGTAGATCACGAATTAAGCATCTTTCCAGTTGAGAGTCGTGCAGATTTCTCAGAAGGTTTGACAACAATTGCTCCAATCCATGTTTCTGGGATTCGTTTGGGATCTTTGATTATCTGGCGTAATGATAAGAAATTTGAAGATGAGGATTTGATTCTTGTTGAGATAGCTAGTACGGTGGTTGGTATTCAGCTTTTGAACTTCCAACGTGAAGAAGACGAGAAAAATATCCGTCGTCGTACAGCCGTAACGATGGCAGTCAACACTCTTTCTTACTCTGAGTTACGAGCAGTGTCAGCTATTTTGGGTGAATTGAAAGGCAATGAAGGACAATTAACTGCGTCAGTCATTGCAGACCGTATCGGTATTACGCGTTCTGTGATTGTCAATGCCCTTCGGAAGCTCGAATCAGCAGGAATTATTGAAAGTCGTTCACTGGGGATGAAGGGAACTTATCTTAAGGTCTTGATCCCAGATATCTTTGAAGAAGTGAAAAAGAGGGACTATTAATGGCTAAGGCTTTAATTTCGATTGACTATACAGAAGATTTTGTAGCGGAACATGGAAAATTGACAGCTGGAGCTCCCGCTCAAGCTATATCAGAAGCGATCAATCAGGTGACTAGATTAGCATTTGACCGTGGAGATTATATTTTCTTTACCATTGATGCTCATGAGGAAAATGATGTCTTTCATCCAGAAAGTAAACTATTTCCCCCTCATAATCTGATTGGGACTAGCGGGCGTAATCTATATGGTAAGTTAGCCGAGTTCTATCAGGAATATGCTGGCGATAGTCGTGTTTTCTGGATGGACAAACGTCACTATTCGGCTTTTTCTGGCACAGATTTGGATATCCGTCTGAGAGAGCGTCGCGTGGATACAGTCATTTTAACAGGTGTTCTTACAGATATCTGTGTATTGCATACGGCTATTGATGCCTATAATCTTGGGTATCAGATAGAAGTTGTTAAGCCAGCAGTCGCATCAATCTGGCCTGAAAATCACCAGTTTGCACTTGGACATTTTAAGAATACATTAGGAGCGAAACTCCTTGATGAAAATCTAGTTGAAATCAAAGAATAATGTATTCAAAAAAAATGAAAAAAATCTGAAAAAGTAATCGACGCGGGGATGGCGGAATTGGCAGACGCGCAGGACTAAGGATCCTGTGACCGCTTTAGGTCGTGAGGGTTCAAGTCCCTCTCTCCGCATAGTAGTGAGCTAGCTTTGGCTAGCTCTTTTTTGTTGAAATGCATAGCAATAAATCTCCAGGAGAAGAATACCTTTTTCTTATGGTTTTTTTCTTTCAATTCAAAAAGTGCTATAATAGAGATAGAAAAGATGGCAAAAGTTCAGTTTTGAAAAATTAGAGAGGTAGTAGTGTAGAAAAGTTTAATCTATCCTAGTTTATAAGGGTTCTTATCAGAAAGCTTTCATAGTTAAAGACTTGTATTTCCTGATTTAAAATAAGTATTTCAAAAATGTAAAGGGGGATTACGATGGTTAATGAACTTCAACGAATAATGAGCGCCTTTATTCAAATTCTCTTTATTATTTTACTACCTTCTATCTGGTGGTTTCTGACTGTGAGGGGGAAAGTCCCATTTCTGGAATGGATTGGTTTAAAATCTATTAAAAGGGATAAAGATTCTTATCTAATTACATGGATAATTGGTGGTTTTCTCTTGTTTACCATTTTTTATATGCTTGTCTTTCCTCTAACACGTAGTATAGAAACGGCTACTTCGACTTTTTCTGGTATGGGCTATAAGGCTTTACCAAGTATTCTAATTTATAGTATTTTGCAAACATCTTTGCCAGAGGAACTGCTATTTAGAGGTTTTCTACTGAAACGAATGGCAAATCACACGCCATTTGTCTTTGCAAATACGATACAGGCTATCACTTTTGGACTGCTTCATGGAATATTATTTGCTTCAGTAGTAAGTTTAGAAGTCACTTTTTTCATTATATTTTTTACCGGAGCAATAGCAGCTTACCTTGGTTTTGTTAATGAAAAGAAAGCAGGAGGCTCTATTTTTACAAGTTGGATCATACATGCTGTAGCTAACATTTTCTCTGGGATAGTTGCTGCATTTTCTCTGTTTTAATCTGGGTGATTTATAAATATAAAGTCAGTAGAAATACTGGCTTATTTTATTTCAAAAATTTTTCTTATTTCATAAACATTTCATATTTGGATATTATAATAGTCTTACAAATATGGAGGTGCTATATGAATCCCACTCAAAGAGCTTGGGCTTACGTCAGCAGAAAACGACTGAGAAGTCTCATTTTATTCTTGATTCTATTTGTCTTATTGGCTGGAATATCGGCTTGTTTGACGCTCATGAAGTCCAACAAAACAGTAGAAAATAATCTCTATCGCTCATTGAATACATCTTTTTCGATTAAAAGAATAGAAGCAGATCAGACCTTTCAACTGTCTCAACTAGACGAGCTTAAAAAGATAAAAGGTCTTGAGGAGATTTCCCCAGAGCTTGAGACAATAGCTAAGTTGACTGACAAAGAAGTCGTTACTGGAGAACAAAGTATCCAAAGGGATGATTTGACAGAGGCTGAAAAAAATCTTATCAGTTTAATGGCTTTGAAAGATTCTTCCAAGGATGTTTCCTTTACAAGTTCCGCCTTTACCCTTAAAGAAGGAAGGCATATCGAAAAAGGGGATAGTAAAAAAATCTTAATCCACGAAGATTTAGCTAAGAAAAACAATCTAAAGCTAGGAGATAAGATTAGCTTAAATCCTGGTCAAGTAGAAAATGGTAGTGGAAAAACTCTTGAGTTTGAAATAGTCGGTATTTTCTCAGGTAAAAAACAAGAGAAATTTACTGGTCTTAGCTCAGACTTTAGTGAAAACACGGTCTATACAGACTATGAAAGTAGCCAAACTCTTCTTGGAAATAAGGAAGCTCAAGTAACTGCCGCTCGTTTCTATCTAGAAAATCCAAAAGAGATGGACAGCATCATTCAAGAAGTTGAAAAATTATCTCTGGAAACTAAAGATTATCAAGTTGAAAAGGAAAATAAGGCGTTTGAACAAATCAAGGATTCAGTTTCGACCTTCCAAACCTTCTTACAAATTTTCCTCTATGGCATGATGATTGCTGGTGTAGGAGCGCTAGTCTTGGTCTTGTCCCTTTGGTTACGAGAGCGTATTTACGAGGTTGGTATTTTATTGGCACTAGGGAAGGGAAAAGGAGCAATCTTTAGCCAATTCTGCCTGGAAGTCATCTTGGTTTCAGTGGCAGCTATTCTACCTGCATTTGTGGCTGGGAATGTCATCACTTCCTATCTCTTGAAGACTGTACTAGCAAGCGGTGACCAAGCTGCACTACAAGATACTCTGGCAAAGGCAACGAATCTTACAACAAGTCTTCTATCATTTGGAGAATCTTATATTTTCCTACTTATAATTAGCTGCTTGTCAGTTGCACTTTGTTTTATCTTTTTATTTAGAAAATCACCTAAGGGAATTTTATCATCTATTAGTTAATGAAGGAGAAATCATGACTTTACTACAATTACAAGATCTTACGTATCGTTATAAAAACACTGCAGAAGCAGTTTTGTATAAAATCAATTACGATTTTGAACCAGGGAAATTTTATAGCATCATTGGAGAATCAGGAGCAGGGAAGTCTACGCTCTTGTCTCTCTTAGCAGGACTTGATAGCCCAGTAGAAGGTGCTATTAAGTTTGAGGGAAAAGATATTCGTGAACAAGGTTATTCTTATCACCGTATGCACCATATCTCGCTGGTTTTCCAAAACTATAACTTGATTGATTATCTTTCTCCATTGGAAAATATCCGCTTGGTCAATAAAAAGGCCAGCAAGGAGACTCTTCTTGAACTTGGTTTAGATGAAAGTCAGATTAAGCGGAATGTTCTTCAATTATCAGGTGGGCAACAACAACGCGTTGCCATTGCTCGTAGCCTTGTATCTGAAGCACCAGTGATTTTAGCAGATGAACCAACAGGAAACTTGGATCCTAAGACTGCTGGGGATATCATCGATTTGCTCAAATCTCTCGCTGAGAAAACAGGCAAGTGTGTGATCGTTGTGACCCACAGCAAGGAAGTAGCACAGGCGTCTGATATTACACTTGAATTGAAGGATAAGAAATTGACTGAAATAAGAACAAATAGTAACTAAAACTTTTAAACATATTAAAAACGGAAGTAAATCTAGAAAGGAATCTTATGTTACACAACGCATTTGCCTATGTCACAAGAAAATTTTTCAAGTCTATTGTGATCTTTCTTATCATTCTCTTGATGGCTAGTTTGAGTTTGGTCGGTTTGTCTATCAAGGGTGCGACAGCCAAGGCTTCTCAAGAAACCTTTAAAAATATCACCAATAGTTTCTCCATGCAAATCAACCGCAGGGTCAATCAAGGAACTCCACGTGGTGCGGGGAATATCAAGGGTGAAGATATCAAAAAAATTACCGAGAACAAGGCCATTGAATCCTACATCAAACGGATTAATGCTATCGGTGATTTGACAGGCTATGAACTTATTGAAACGCCTGAAACCAAGAAAAATCTAACTGCAGATCGAGCTCAACGTTTTGGAAGTAGCTTGATGATAACAGGTGTCAATGACTCTTCTAAAGAAGACAAGTTTGTGTCAGGCTCTTACAAACTAGTCGAAGGTGAGCATTTAACCAATGACGACAAATACCAGATTCTCATGCACAAAGACTTGGCTGCTAAACATGGCTGGAAAGTAGGGGACAAGGTCAAACTGAACTCCAATATCTACGATGCAGATAATGAAAAAGGAGCCAAGGAAACAGTAGAAGTAACGATCAAAGGACTTTTTGATGGACACAACAAATCTGCTGTGACCTATTCACAAGAACTTTATGAGAATACAGCTATCACAGATATTCACACAGCTGCCCAACTCTATGGTTATACAGAAGATACAGCTATTTATGGAGATGCTACCTTCTTTGTGGCTGGAGATAAGAACCTAGATACTGTCATGCAAGAATTAGGGTCGATCAACGGCATCAACTGGAAGATGTATAGTTTGATTAAGAGTTCATCTAACTATCCTGCCCTCGAACAATCTATCTCAGGCATGTACAAGATGGCCAATCTTATCTTCTGGGGTAGCTTGAGCTTCTCAGTTCTTCTACTTGCTCTCTTACTCACACTATGGATTAACGCCCGTCGTAAAGAGGTTGGAATTCTCCTTTCAATTGGTCTTAAACAAGCAAGTATTCTAGGACAATTTATCACAGAAGCAGTTATGATTGCAATTCCAGCACTAATTTCAGCTTACTTCTTAGCTAACTATACTGCTCGTGCCATTGGAAATACAGTTCTTGCAAATGTCACATCAGATGTGGCTAAGCAGGCTAGTAAGGCAGCCCAAGCCTCTAATCTTGGTGGTGGTGCAGAAGTCGACGGCTTTAGCAAGACACTTTCAAGTCTGGATATTTCCATTCAACCTTCGGACTTTGCCATCATCTTTGTACTTGGCTTAGTTCTAGTAGTGCTAGTTATGGCACTTGCTTCCAGCAATCTCCTCTTTAAACAACCAAAAGAACTCTTGTTGGATAGTGAATAAAAAACATGCTACCTATTCTCATTCAAATGAGATATAATATAGGTAGCATTTTTGATAGAAAAGGATTTATATGAAAATTCTAATTGTAGAAGATGAAGACATGATCCGTGAGGGGATTAGTGACTATTTGACGGATTGTGGATATGAAACCATTCAGGCAGCTGATGGCCTTGAGGCCTTAGAACAATTTGCCAACCACCAAGTTGCCCTGGTTCTCTTAGATATTCAAATGCCGAAACTCAATGGTTTAGAGGTTTTGTCAGAAATCCGTAAAAACAGCCAAGTTCCAGTCTTGATGTTGACAGCCTTTCAGGACGAAGAATATAAGATGAGTGCCTTTGCTGCATTAGCTGATGGTTATTTGGAAAAGCCTTTTTCTCTATCTTTGTTAAAAGTACGAGTGGATGCCATCTTTAAACGTTATTATGATACTGGTCGTATTTTCACCTATAGAGATACTGAGGTAGACTTTGACAGTTATAGCGCCAAAGTGGCTGGTCAAGAAGTTGCAGTGAATGCAAAAGAACTGGAAATTTTAGACTATCTGGTTAAAAATGAAGGTCGAGCCTTAACACGGTCGCAAATTATCGATGCTGTATGGAAGATGACAGATGAGGTTCCTTTTGACAGAGTGATCGATGTCTATATCAAGGAACTACGGAAAAAATTGGATTTAGATTGTATTCTTACCGTGCGCAATGTTGGTTATAAATTGGAGAGAAAATGAGACGTTCAGGTTTATTTAAAAAAATTTTTATCTATACCTTCTCGGTATTTTCTACCTTGGTCATTTGTTTGCATTTGGCCATCTATTTTCTCTTTCCTCCGACCTATCTCAGTCACCGTCAGGAAAGCATCGGGCAAAAGGCTACAGAAATTGCCCAGTCTCTCCAAGGTAAAGATAGTCAAGCTATTCAGGAAGTCCTTGAACTTTATTCTAAAAGCAGTGATATTAAGGGAGCTGTTAAGGGAGAGATGACTCAGGATAAGTTGGAAGTCAATGATAATCTTCCCATTGATAAACAACGACAGACGGCCTCCTTGGTTATTGAGGAAAGAGAAGTTCAAACCAAGGATGGTCAGACGATGACCTTGCAATTCTTGGCATCTATGGATTTGCAGAAAGAAGCAGAAGACATCAGTCTTCAATTTCTGCCTTATACTTTATTAGCGTCTTTCATCATTTCGCTTCTCATCGCCTTTATCTATGCTAGAACCATTGTTGCTCCTATTTTGGAAATCAAACGAGTGACTCGACGAATGATGGATTTGGATGCAGAAGTGAGGTTGCGCGTGGATTCTAAGGATGAAATTGGCGATCTCAAAGAACAAATCAATAGCCTTTATCAGCATCTCTTGACGGTCATTGCAGACTTGCATGAAAAGAACGAGGCCATCCTCCAGCTTGAAAAGATGAAGGTTGAGTTTTTGCGAGGAGCTTCCCATGAGCTCAAGACACCTCTTGCTAGTCTAAAGATTCTTTTGGAAAATATGCAAGCCAATATTGGTCGCTATAAAGATCGTGATCGTTATCTGGGAGTTTCTCTAGGAATTGTGGATGATTTAAGTCACCATGTCCAGCAAATTCTATCCCTTTCTTCGGTACAGGAATTGCGAGATAAGAAGGAAGAAATCAATCTTTTGGATATGACCAATCTTCTATTGAAGGACTATGACTTATTAGCCAAAGAGAGAGAAATCACTGTAGACAATCAACTGACTAACCAACAAACTTATCTAAATCCTTCTGTACTCAAGCTTATTCTTTCCAATCTTATCAGTAATGCTGTGAAACACTCTGTTCAAGGAGGCTATCTAAAAATTGGAGCAAAAGATGGTTGGGTTTTCATTGAGAACGCCTGTACACCTGAGGAGCAAGATAAGTTTGAACAATCCTTTACGGCTTCTAGTCGACAAAGTAAGGGAGCTGGCTTGGGACTTTTCGTGGTCAAAAGTTTATTAGAAAATGAAGAAATTAACTATCATTTTGAAAGAGCTGAAGATCACCTAGTATTTTTCATGAAGCTACCTCAGACCGAGTTGGAAAGTGATTAAGAAAGGGTTTACATCTATCTAATTGGAAGAAATTCAATCTAAAGTATGGGAAAAACTAGCTTTTTTTGCTAAAAAGTGATAAAATGAACAATGTAAATGGGATGTCCCATAAAAATATACAGGAGGCCTGATAAAATGGCAATCGTTTCAGCAGAAAAATTTGTCCAAGCAGCTCGTGACAACGGTTATGCAGTTGGTGGATTT
>NZ_JAWERU010000012.1:0-86827 GCF_032481935.1 Streptococcus sp. | reverse complement strand
ACCCACGTAAATTCTTGGCTGACGGTGTAAAAGCTATCCAAGCATCAGTTGAAGAACGTATCGACGTATTCGGTTCAGAAGGTAAAGCTTAATCTAGCTGAACAAAACATAACAGAAACCTGCCCGTAAGGGTGGGTTTTTTGTGTTGGATTTATAGAGGTTATAGACTAGAAGAACCATCCTAAAGTTGCTAAAAGAGTCTAATTTTTGTACAATAATGCTATGAAAGTACTGAAAAAATCAGCCCTTGTCCTTCTTTGTTTCCTTATCTTTTTTTTAGTAGGGACATTTATCTTTCATCGTATCAGCTTAGAAAAGGAACAAGCTTCCCTAACTCCTATGGGTAAAACTGTTCTCGTTAATGGGCACAAAATCAATGTTTACGTTGAGGGGGATGGTCCAGAAACCATAGTAGTTTTATCCGGTGCTGGAATTGCTTCCCCGATCTTGGACTTTAAGAATGTGTCGGATTCCTTATCAAAAAAATATAAGGTAGTCATCGTGGAGCGGGCTGGCTATGGTTATAGTGAGGATAGTAATCAATCCAGAGATGTGATGCAGGTTCTTTCTGAAACTCGTCAAGCCTTGTCACAGGCTAATCTTTCAGGTCCATTTATCATCATATCACATTCAATGGCTAGTCTAGAGAGTCTAGCTTGGCAAGAGAAGTATCCAGATGAAGTGAAAGCCTTGATTGGTCTGGATTGGGCACTGCCGTCAAGTTATGAGGATTTAAAGATCAATCAAGCCTTGCTTACCGTGGCCTATTGGAGCAGCAAGATTGGTTTATTACGCTATTTCCCTGAGGCCTTTTATATAAAAAATCAAACTCTGACAGAAAGTGAACGACAACAATATAAACTTTTAGCTTATAAGCAGTTGATGTCAAATGCCATGCTTCATGAATCCCAAACGGTAAAGGAAAATGCCAAGAAAGTTCCTTCAAGCATCAATCTGAAAATTCCCACCTTATTACTGGTGTCTAACGGTGAAGGCACTAGTTTTAGCCAATCAGAATGGCAGCATTATGCAGAGACATTTGCTAGTGACCAGTCTAATGTTCAAGTCATCTATATGGATGCGCCACATGACCTCTATCATTATCAAAATAATGAACTTGTTTCTCGAATTGAAGAATTTTTAACAGAGTAACTGTGATTTAGAAAGTTATTTTGAACTGATTCCAATAATTGAGAGGTGACATTTTATGAAGAACACTTATATTGTACTTAGACATGCTCATTCAAGATTCTCGAGTGATGATTTTAATAGAACATTGTCGGAAAAAGGATTTTCTTCTCTTGAACAGTTGGAGTTTTTAAATGCTTGTAAAATAGATTACTTTATTTCAAGCCCTTATAAGCGAGCTTTTGAGACAGTAAATAGTTCTCCTGTTCAATTTGATAAGATAGTACTTGATAATCGTTTACGTGAAAGAAAATTATCCTCAAGATTTATTGAAGATACTGAGTTTGAAAAAACAATTCAATATTTATGGCAAAATCCAGATAAATCTCTCATTGGAGGCGAGTCCAATCGAGAAGCATTAAATAGAATTTTAGATTTATTTGCGGACTTGGAAGAAAGGTATTCAGATAAAACCATTTTACTGAGTTCTCATGGAAATTTGCTAGGAATCTTAATCAATTATTTTGATTCAAGTTTTGATTATAAAAAATGGGAACAGATGACCTTTCCAGATTGTTTTCTAGTTGACAAAGATGAGAGTGTGAAAAGAATGATGCCAGATACTTTTAGGTAATCATTTAGCTCAATCTATGTGATTTTTATTTTCTGTTATTGTAAATAGAATAGAAGGGGAAATAGCCATGATTTTCGATCAGTCCTTGCAAGCCTATCTACATGAAGTAGATGATGTTCTTGTAGCTTGGGAAGAAAAACCAAGTGGAAATTTTGAGATAGAAGCTCAGTTGCTTGCAGCTAATTACCATAAAAATAGAACTCGTATTCTTGCTTTTATACTGCCTCATTTACAAGAATTTTATGGGTATTTCACAGATGAAGAAGCTACTGAAAAATTGGGTAAACCCATCATCGAGCCAGAAAGACAAACCGTTACTTTCTGCGATCAAACTTTTGATGATATTCATATCTTTTCTTTTGACTATCAGGGTCAGGCATTTGAGAGTCTGGAGAATTTTGCCATTGATGGTTAAGGTCTGTTTTCAGTTTTAAAAAGAAGGAGAGAGACTGATGAGTACTGCTGATTTTGTCTTTATTGAGAGTAAAGACCCCATATTCCTAGATTTACAAGCCTTTTGTACTGCTTTGAGAGAAAAATTCCCAGGTATTTTGATCAGAGAAAGGACGAATCCTGAAAAAGCTTACTCGCTTTCTTGGGATTATCAAAGTCCTCAGCTTACCTTGGAAAGTTCTTTAAGTAGCAAGAAAAATGTTTTTGTGATTGATTACTTTGATTCAACAAATAGATTACAAGATTATGCCTCCTATATCATCTGGCTTCGGAAATGGTTTCCACCTGAAGAGAAAGTTTCCTTTTGTGATGAAGGTTATGAGTATGTGTTTGAACTTCCTAGTGATTTATCCCAAAAGGAGTTGGAAAACTACTTACGAACAAGGTTTGATGAGTGAAGAAGAAGTTCAAAAACGAATAATGATATGGAAAAGTTGAAAAGGAGAATCAGATGCTTACCAAAGATGATATGTTAGTTGCTTTGCATGATGCAATTACTGAAGACCAAGAATTTGAGTTGGCAGACGAGATTGTAGATGCCATGGAGGCTTACCCTCAACCCTTTGATTTGGTTGACCCCGTCTTAGACTTTATTTCCAAGCATCCAGAAGTAGATTTTGGGGCTCCAGGTGAGTTGGTTCACTTTGTGGAGCGATTTTATCATCAAGGCTATGAGGAATTATTGATGGAGTCAGTTCTAAAAAGTCCAACTGTACATAACATCTGGATGCTTCATCGATGCTATAATCACAATGATCCAAATCTAGTCCGGCAAATTCAGACTTTGGTTGGAGAACTGAAGAAGGATAAGACTCTTGATTTACAAGTAAGAAGCATGATTGAAGACTTAACTTGGTAGAGGGAGGTGATGCAGCATCACCTTTTTATCTTTTCTTAGAGTTAAAAATTTTCAATTTCACAATCCATAAGCAAACGCTTGCATTCTAGTTTTTATTGGACTATAATAGGTTGGTATAAAGCCTTCTGTAAGAATAAAATGTAGAAGGTGTAGAAAGTAAGGATTTAGAATATTTGTAGTCAAAAATACAATGTTGTTTCTTACGATAGGGAGATAGATATGACAATGATAGAAGTGCAACATCTTCAGAAAAATTTTGTGAAGACAGTTAAGGAGCCGGGGTTAAAGGGAGCTTTGCGCTCCTTTATTCATCCTGAAAAGCAGACCTTTGAAGCGGTCAAGGATTTAACATTTGAGGTTCCAAAAGGGCAGATTTTAGGATTTATCGGGGCAAATGGTGCTGGGAAGTCAACCACCATCAAAATGCTGACAGGGATTTTAAAGCCGACATCTGGCTATTGTCGGATTAACGGAAAGATTCCGCAGGACAATCGCCAAGATTATGTCAAGGATATTGGAGTCGTTTTCGGACAACGCACCCAGCTATGGTGGGATCTGGCCCTACAAGAGACTTATACTGTCTTAAAAGAAATTTACGATGTGCCAGACTCGCTCTTCCATAAGCGTATGGACTTTTTGAATGAAGTTTTGGATTTGAAGGATTTTATCAAGGATCCTGTGCGGACTCTTTCACTGGGTCAACGGATGCGGGCGGATATTGCGGCTTCCTTGCTTCACAATCCCAAGGTTCTCTTTTTAGATGAGCCGACCATTGGTTTGGACGTTTCGGTCAAGGATAATATTCGTCGGGCTATTACTCAGATTAATCAGGAGGAAGAGACGACCATTCTCTTGACCACTCACGACTTGAGCGACATTGAGCAACTTTGTGATCGGATTTTTATGATTGATAAGGGGCAGGAGATTTTTGATGGAACGGTGAGCCAGCTCAAGGAGACCTTTGGCAAGATGAAGACTCTCTCCTTTGAATTGGTGCCAGGTCAAAGTCATCTAGTTTCTCACTATGAAGGTCTGCCTGATATGATCATTGATAGACAAGGAAATAGTCTCAACATTGAATTTGATAGTTCTCGCTACCAGTCAGCTGACATTATCAAGCAAACCCTGTCTGATTTTGAAGTCCGTGATTTGAAGATGGTGGATACGGATATTGAAGATATTATCCGTCGCTTCTATCGAAAGGAGCTCTAAGATGGTCAAATTGTGGAGACGTTATAAACCCTTTATCAATGCAGGAGTTCAGGAGTTGATTAGCTATCGAGTCAACTTTATTCTCTATCGGATTGGCGATGTCATGGGTGCTTTTGTGACTTTTTATCTCTGGAAGGCTGTCTTTGATTCTTCGCAAGAGTCTTTGATTCAGGGCTTCAGTATGGCAGATATCACTCTCTACATCATCATGAGTTTTGTGACTAATCTTCTGACTAGGTCGGATTCTTCCTTTATGATTGGTGATGAGGTCAAGGATGGTTCCATTATCATGCGCTTGTTGCGACCAGTGCATTTTACGGCTTCTTACCTCTTTACGGAGCTTGGTTCCAAGTGGTTGATTTTTATCTCTGTTGGACTGCCATTTTTAAGTGTCATTGTTTTGATGAAAATCTTGTCTGGGCAAGGTATTGTAGAAGTGCTGGGATTAACTGTCCTTTATCTCTTTAGCTTAACCCTGGCTTATCTGATTAACTTTTTCTTTAATATCTGCTTTGGATTTTCAGCCTTTGTATTTAAAAATTTATGGGGTTCCAATCTACTCAAGACTTCAATAGTGGCCTTTATGTCTGGCAGTTTAATTCCCTTGGCTTTCTTTCCGAAAATCGTTTCAGATATTCTCTCCTTATTGCCATTTTCATCCTTAATTTACACTCCGGTCATGATTATTGTTGGGAAATACGATGCCAGTCAGATTCTTCAAGCACTTTTGCTTCAGCTTTTCTGGCTTATAGTGATGGTGGGCTTGTCTCAGTTGATTTGGAAACGAGTCCAGTCATTTATCACCATTCAGGGAGGTTAGTATGAAAAAATATCAACGCATGCATCTGATTTTTATCAGACAGTACATCAAACAAATCATGGAATACAAGGTTGATTTTGTGGTTGGTGTCTTGGGAGTCTTTCTCACTCAAGGCCTGAACCTCTTGTTTCTCAATGTCATCTTTCAACACATCCCCTCGCTAGAAGGTTGGACCTTTCAAGAAATTGCCTTTATCTATGGATTTTCCTTAATTCCAAAGGGATTAGATCATCTCTTTTTTGACAATCTCTGGGCTTTAGGTCAACGACTAGTTCGAAAAGGGGAGTTTGACAAGTATCTGACTCGTCCTATCAATCCTCTCTTTCACATCCTCGTTGAGACCTTTCAGATTGATGCCTTGGGCGAACTTTTAGTCGGTGGAATCTTACTAGCGACAACGGCGACTAGCATTGCTTGGACTCTTCCCAAATTCCTGCTTTTCCTAGTCTGTATTCCTTTTGCGACCTTGATTTATACTTCCTTGAAAATTGCAACAGCCAGTATTGCTTTTTGGACCAAGCAGTCAGGCGCTATGATTTACATTTTTTATATGTTTAATGACTTTGCTAAGTACCCGATTTCCATTTACAATTCCCTTCTTCGTTGGTTGATTAGCTTTATCGTACCTTTCGCCTTTACAGCCTACTATC
The DNA here is from genome assembly GCF_032481935.1 of Streptococcus sp. GTDB lineage: Bacteria > Bacillota > Bacilli > Lactobacillales > Streptococcaceae > Streptococcus. The sequence goes on along the minus strand of NZ_JAWERU010000012.1, from coordinate 81,071 downwards.
CTGCCAGCTATTTCTTGCAGGACAAAGACGGGCTCTTTAACATTGGTGGTTTGATTCTGATTTCCCTTGTCTTCTTTGTCATTTCTTTGAAACTCTGGGACAGGGGCTTGGATGCCTACGAAAGTGCAGGTTCGTAAGAGCTAAAGTAAGAGTAAAATAAAGAAAGGAACTTATGATGCTTGTAATTAAAGAAGTCAAGGATGAAGAGCCAAAAATGGCAGTTGTCGCTGAGGTTTTAAAGGATTTGCCAGAATGGTTTGGAATACCAGAAAGCACGCAAGCCTACATCGAAGGAGCCAAGGACTTGCAAGTGTGGGCCGCCTTTCAGGAGAGTGATTTGCTTGGCTTTGTAAGCTTGTCCTATTCTAGTGAAGATTGCGCTGAGATTGATTGTCTCGGTGTAAAAAAAGCTCATCAAGGTAGAGGGATTGGGAATCAATTGCTTGCTGCTTTAGAAAGTGAAGCACGCAAAAACGTTGATTATTTACAAGTGAAAACAGTAGCAGAAGGCTCTAATAAAGATTATGATCGAACAAATGTCTTTTATCGCAGTCTTGGCTTTAAAAAATTAGAGATTTTTCCACAACTTTGGGGGCCTCAAAATCCTTGTCAGATTTTGATTAAAAAGATGGGTTAAGAATCCCTTGACATCCTTTCTTATAGTGCTATACTATAAGTGGAATCGCCGATTTAGCTCAGTTGGTAGAGCACCGCATTCGTAACGCGAAGGTCACAGGTTCGATCCCTGCAATCGGCATAAGAAAGAGCAATAAAATAAATATTATATTAGTTTATTAGAATCATCAATACTCATCAAAATGAGGAGGAGTATCATGAAAAAGAAAGAACGGATAAAACAAGTAGATAAGACTCACGTTCGAAAAGGAACTTCATCTAGATTGGCAGAAACCCTTTCTACAATTAATAATATAAAAATGTATATCGGTCTTGCCATAACAGCTCTAGTTATAATCATTGTTGCTAGCATCTTTTTAAATTCACCTAATCTCAAGCAAGAAGCAAATCAAACTTCTTCCTCATCTAAGACTGAAGAGACGACAAAAAGTCAGGGGAAAGAGGATGATAAGGATAAGGTAAAGGAAGAGGAAATTCAAAAGCTAAAGGAGCAATTGGCTGATTTGGATACCAAGATCTCAGAAGCGGAGCAGCATGTTAGTCAATTAAAAAAAGAAGCTTCTGTTCCCAAATTAGATATTGAAGCCCTCAGAAATAATGATTTATCAAGTTTAGAGGGTACTTGGCGGACACAGTCTGGTAATGAATATATCATTAATGATTCAGGGGAAGTCCAATCTTCTTGGATATACAATGATCAAAAGCATGAGTCTATTGTTGAATTGAAAGTATCAAAAAGTCAGAATGATCGCAACCCAGAAACAGTAGCCCTTGGTGCTTGGGCAAAAGGTTCTCAGGCGGGAGGGTTTGTGGTAGTCGTTGTACCAAGTGGTGTTGTCATGGAACCTGGTGGTGATGGTAAAATAACAGACAATTCCAATCACACTGAGGATAGACTCTTTGCAGGACAACAATATGAAGGAATGTTGATGCATCCAGAAAATGTTTACTATCGCGTTAAATCAGATACGAGCCAATTAGAATCAGAAGAGAAGAATTTAGCGAAATTGAAAGCTGATCGTGATGCCATCAAATCAGCTTTAGAGTCTAAAGAAAAATGAAAAATGAATGAAAAGAAGCCAGCAATGGCTTCTTTTTTAGAAAAATTCTGACCACATAGTCTATCATATCTGCCACATAGACAAAAGCTATTGTTTGCGATTTTTATTTCTGTTATAGTTGTAATTGTTAAAGGGAGATAAAACTTCCTAACAAAATAGAAAATGAGGTCGTATCATGAAAAAAGTAGTAGGTATCGGATTTTTAGTCGTTGCAGTAGCAGTTTTGTATTTTGGTTTTGTTGGATGGCCAAGTTTGGATGTCAATATCTGGGCCCTCTTTCCAGTAGGTTTATTCCTATTTTTTACCCTTGAGAATTTGGTGAAAAAAGATTACAAGTCCAGTCTCATGAGCTTGATTATTGCCTTTATCATCGCCAATGCCATTCTTGATATCTTGCCACTTTCAAGCGGTTTGGTTATCGGTGCTGGAGTCTTGGCTTGCGTTGGAATTGGATTTCTTTTTCCTGAAGCCAATAAGTAAGAAAAATAATACAAAAAAATCTCGAGATTTTCTCGAGATTTTTTCTTTATTGACCTGCGTAATATTTTTGAATCCCTTTTACAATACCTGCAACCAATCTGTTTTGGTAGGCATCACTGCGGACTTGTTGATTCTCATTGAAATTGTCAATATATCCCAATTCCAATAGAACGGCTGGTTTATTAGTTTCTCGAAGGACAGCAAAACTACTTCGTAGACGACCTGCATCCTTAGCACCAGTTTCAGCTAATAGTGAAGAGTGGATATCTGCCGCGAGGCGATTGCTTTCACTGATTCTGTCAGGGTGGTTATGCCAGTAAGGATTGATCTTAGAAGGATAACCAGCAGCTTCTTCATAAGAATAAGTCTGGATTCCAGCTCTGTTTGAAGCTGGATTACCACTAGCATTGAAGTGAATACTAATAAAGATATCTGAGTCAGTCTTATTAACCATTCTTGAACGTTCGGTGACATAGTCTACAAAGACATCACTGTCTCTTGAAGAAAGAACAGTATAGCCGAGTCCTTCAAGCTCCTTGCGTAGCTTTTGGTAAACTTGCATGTTCAGTTCTTTTTCGGTGATGTTATAATAAGATGCTCCAGGATCTTTACCACCATGGCCTGGATCTAGGAAGATGATATTGTTATATTTCCCCTTTTCAAATCCGTGGCTTGTAGAAGCTTCTCCAAGCCATTTTCCATCACTTTGAAATTGCTGGTTTTTCCCATCGATTTTATAGGTACCTGTAACATAGACTCCATTTTCATCTACATAGTAGCGAGCTTTATAGTAACTATCGTCAATCCATTCGCTCTTAGCCATGTAGCCACCTGCCTTGAGGTAGTATGAACCAATCCATTGACGCTCTGCATAAGTACCACCAGATTTCAAGTAGAACCAACTATCATAGTTTTTATCGAAAATCCATTCTTTTTCAGCCATAGCACCGCTAGCTTTTAGGTAGTAGCTACCTTGCCATTGGTTGTTTGCCATAGTGGCGTCTTTGTTAAAGTAGTACCAGGTACCACTAATTTTGTCCCACTTATTTTTGATTAATTTACCAGAAGCAGGGGCATAGTACCATTGTCCATCTTGTTTTACCCAAGAACTCTCAGCCATGGCACCACTATTAGTAAACAGATAGTCGTCAAAAATCGTGTTGCTGAGCATGACACCGTCTTGATCAAAATAGTACCAGACACCACCGATCTTTTCCCATTTTTGTTGAGAAATTTTTCCATAAGCGTTAGCGTAATACCATTTTTCTTGGAGTTTACTCCAACCAGAATCGACCATGGCCCCGCTACTAGTAAGGATATATCCGTCAAAAATAGTATCGCTCAACATGATTCCATCTTTGTTGAAGTAGTACCATTTTCCGTGGATTTTTTTCCAGTTAAGAACAGGGGCATTATTTTCATAGAAGCGCCAGATATTTTCCTCTAATACCCAACCTTCTTTTTGAATTTCTGGTGCCTTGTCTTCTTCTTTCTTAGCTGGATTTGTCGTTTGATTGGCATTTGCTTCAGTTGAAGGTTCAGCTTCCTTGGCAGGAAGACTGTTTTTCTCCACTTTGTCAGTAGAGGTTTCACTGTGTGTTGTTTCTACTGGGGTTGACTGTACTTTGTTCTCCTCAGCATAGCTAAGGTTGGTTGTTAGACCAAAAACTGAAAGCGTAATGGCGCTTGCCAAGAGCGTTTTTTTCACTTGATTAATCTCCTATACATTTTTTATAATCTTTTTTTAAAATCTCATTAGAAAAGCCCCTCTTAGGAATATCTAGAAACCAAGATCGAGGTGTTGGTGGGCTATATTGTAATAGTTGACTATTTCATCACGAAAATTTGAACAATCATGATGATATAGATGAGCAGTGTTAGTAAAAATCCAGCTCGCCAAAAGAATTTAATAAATTTTGGATAATAAAAACTACGTCTTTTGTTTAAGAAGAAAAAGACTAACACAATTGCTAGTATTGATAAGGCTATTCCCAATACAGGAAGTTGATTATGTGTAAACATCTTAGTCGTAATCAAATAATATTCAAATATCAGAAAAGGAAAAGCTAAATCAGCAGCATTGATGCCCCTTTTTTTTAACTTAAAGAGTCTGCTTAAAATAATCGCCAGAGCTAAGGTTAGTACCAAAAGCAAGATGGAAGCAAGTTTCATTAAAATCATACCATTATTGTATCATAAAATTTTGAGAATAGAAAAGTAAATTCCTTGATTTATCACAGTTTTAGCAAAAAATCATTGATAAGAAACAGATTTTATAATTCCTGCTTGATCAGAATAAATCATGTGTTCGATACAATGATAGTTTGAGTCCTCAATATAAATCTTTTTTATGTTCACCATAGAAAATATATATTAGTCAGAAGTGAAGAATAGTAGTAGAATGAGTAGCAAATAAAACAAAGGAGTTTCTTATGAAATTAGTTACTTTATGGTCAAAACTCTCACTAGGCATTCAATTATTGGTGGCTTTGGTCTTGGGTGTTATCGCTGCCCTTATCTGGCCACAATTTGCAGGCTTTTATCAATTTTTAGGTCAAGCCTTTATTAAATTGATCAATATGGTTATCATTCCTTTAATCTTCCCAACTATCGTTGTTGCGGTAGCTGGTGTTATCGGGAAAAAATCTTTTGGGAAAATCTTGACCAAGAGTTTGGTTTACTTTTTCGCAGTAACAACTGCTATTACTCTTTTGTTTGTATTTGCTAGTTACTATCTAGGATTTGGTCAAGGAGTGAATATCGGTCAAACTGGTGGAAACCTTGATGGGATTGCTAACAATGTCAAGTTTAGCGAATTTTTGCTTGGTTTTATTCCATCAAATATCGTCAAGTCACTTTCAGAAGGTGCCCTCTTGCCAATTATCGTGTTTGCCATCTTTCTTGGTTACGGAATTGGGAATCTTAAGTCTGATAAATCTCAGAAAATTATCCAAGGTTTCCAAATCTGGATTGAAGCCATCTACAAGATTGTTACAGTGATTGTCAAACTATCACCGATTGGAATTTTTGGATTTATCGCCAAAGATGTTGCAACTACGGGTGTCGACAAGTTGATTGGGCTTGGTCAGTTTGTAATTGGAACTTATTTGGCTTATGCTGTTTTGGTTCTCCTTATTTTCCCTTTGATTGCAGTCTTCTTTAAAGTTCCGTATTTGTCAGCCTTTCGTGAAAATTGGAGTCTCTTAACTTTGGCTTTTGTTACTGGAAGTTCTAGTGTGGTCTTGCCATCACTTCTTAAAGATTTGAAAAAACAGGGGCATGACGAGCATACAATTGATTTAGTTGTTCCTTTAGGATATACTTTTAACTTAGAGGGAGCAGCGGTTTACTTCTCAGTAGCGACGATTTTTATAGCGCATGCCTACGGCATTCAATTTTCTTTATCAAGTCTCTTGTTTACTGTTTTATTGTTGACTTTGATTGGAAAAACTGCGGCAACCGTACCATCAGGAGCTATCGTGGTTCTACTAGCTGCAGCACCTCAACTGGGCTTGCCAGTAGAAGGAGTAGCCTTGATTTTTGCAGTTGATTTCTTTGTCAATGCTGGCCGTACTATGATCAATGTTTTGGGTCAAATCTTAACTGTCAGCGTTATCGAAAAAACAGAAGGATATATTTTAGAAGAAGAAAAGGAAAGCCAACTATCAGTCAGCTTTTCTTAAGGAGATGATAAGTAATGAGTGAAGCAAAAGTTTATGTGATTCATGAGAATCTTGAATGGACCCAGCATTTGGTCAAATGGTTGGAAGAACTAGAAGTCCCTTATGAACTGTGGGATTTGTCTAGTGGAATTTTGGATCTGCAAAGTCCACCGCCACAGGGTATCTTTTACAATCGTATGTCTGCGTCTTCTCACACCAGAGGACATCGCTATGCGCCAGAATTTACAGAGCAGGTGATTACTTGGTTAGAAGCCCACGGACGCAAGGTTGTGAATGGAACTGGGGCTATCAACCTAGAAATCAGTAAAGTTAAACAATATTTGAAGTTAAACGAGTCGGGCATTGAGACTCCTGCGACAGTTGCAGTTTTGGGCCAAGAAAATATCATTGAAGCCGCAAGAAAATTGAACATCTATCCTTTGATTACCAAGCATAATCGAGCAGGTAAGGGGTTAGGCGTTCAACTCTTCCAAAATGAAGAAGAATTGGAAGCTTATGTCAATAGTCCCCTTTTTGAACCATCAGTGGACGGGATCACCTTGTTACAAGCCTACATCAAACCAAGTGATGGACGCATCCGCCGTTCAGAGTTTATCAATCAGAAGTTCCTTTATACTGTTTCAATCGATTCTTCAGATGGTTTCCAACTGTGCCCAGCAGATGGTTGCCAAATTGGCAAGAGACCAGAGCAACTGGAAACATCTGAGAAATTCCAGATTACAGAACCTCTACCAGATGACCGAAGAGAAGCTTATGAAAACTTCCTAAAAAATGCTCAGATTGAAGTTGCTGCTATTGAATGGGTTCAGTCAGAGAGAGGTGATATTTATGTTTATGATGTAAATACCAACACAAACTACAATCCTACCGCAGAAAAAAATGCCAATATTTTTGCTCACCAACATTTGGCTCACTATCTAAAAACAGAATTGCAAGCCCTAACGAATGGACAATAAAGTAACTAATTCAAAAATCCCCCAGTATTAAATGACTGGGGGATTGATTTGTTTATACTCTTCGAAAATCTCTTCAAACCACGTCAGCTTCCATCTGCAACCTCAAAATAGTATTTTGAGCTGCCTTCGTCAGTTCTATCCACAACCTCAAAACGGTGTTTTGAGCAACCTGTGGCTCGCTTCCTAGTTTGCTCTTTGATTTTCATTGAGTATTAATCGATAAAAATTATTGATTTGCTTTAAAGTCTGGATCCTTAAGGCTTTGAACACTGGCATTGATGACGGCACCGATAATTAATATCTTGGCAATGATAATGAACCAGAACATCATGACAACGACGACGATTGAACTGAAAAATCTGACGTCAACGAGATAATTGACATAATTGTTGAAATAAGCTGCAAAGATGTTTAATAAAGCAATCGTTGTAACTAGTACAAAGAGACTTCCAGGTATGACGTAGCGAATCTTACTTACTTTAACATTTGGTAGGAAATAATAGAGCATGATTACGATTGCAAAAAGAAAGGCATAAATCAGAGGTCCTGTAAAATCTTGTAGATAAGAAAACAGAGCACTCTCGGATTTCCAGTAGTTTTTAAGCAAATCCAATAGCATATGGCCAAACATACTGAGGAATAAAGCAAGCGCAAAAAGAATTTGAAGTCCAAAGCTAACTAAGAGGCTCATCAGCTGATGTGAGATAATTCCTCTATTTTTTGCGATTCCATAGGCTTTATTAAAAGCCTTTTGAAGAAAATTCATGGATTTGGAGAAAGTCCAAAGAGCTGATAAGATAGCAAAGCTCAGTAAACCTGTCGATGGTTGAGTCAGAACTTCTCTGACAATCTTTGCTACTACATCATAGATCGTATCTGGTAAAAATTCCTTTAGTGTAATCAAGAAATCAGAGATTGGAATTTGAAAATAAGGCAAGATATTGACGGCTATCATAAGTAAAGGGAAGATTGAAATCAACCAATAATAAGCCACAGCTACACTGGTTAATTCAATATCTGAAACATGATAGTAGTGTAAAAAAGCTTTTAATAAAGGCCTATTAGTTAGTTGTTTCCACAACTTTTTCATTGCATAATCCTCCACAATAGTAACCTAAATCTTAATTTCTGCGAACTAATTCCATCATATCATAAGGCAGTGTGTTGGCTGATTCTTTTAGAGAATAAGTTTCTAGGTTGTTCACATTTTGTCTCAGTTTTTTAGCATACTGGGCTGAAATGAGTTTTTGTTTCTCGTATTCAAAGATAGACTTACGTTCTAGATAGTAACCTCTCAACATTTCGTCGATATTATTTGGCTTGATCCGATTGATAACCCGTTCCACAAAGGCACCACTGGTAATATGACTGGTTTCACGGAGACGCGATTCCTGCATGAAGCTGATCAGAGAACTCTTATAAATCCCTTTGAGGTTTTCTAAACTTTCGATGATGATTTCAGTGTTGGCTAGATAGAGCTCTGCAATCTGATCATAATCGATGGCAAGAAGTCTTTGGTTTTCCTTGTCTCTCCAAGAACGAAAGGTTTTTCCAAATGTGACCAACTCATGAAGGAGAAAGCGCACAATCCGTATAGAAACAAGGAAGTAGTAGGTTAGGCGAGAAGCAAAGTTTCGCTTAATATTTTTCTCCATGCTTTTCAAGTAGCGTTGATAAACACGATAACCTCTTTCACCGATTTTTCCTTCTTCATAAGCCTGTTCCAAACCATCGTTCTCGATACTGAGAATCAAGAGTTTAAGAGCTTCCCAGTCTTCCTGAATTTCTTTGTTTTCTTGGCTGAGGATGAGATTTTCAATCCGTCCATGATAGTTATCAATCGCAGCATAGAGGGGAACCTTGTTTTTAGTATGGTCCAGATCTCTCTCTAACTCCATGGCAACATCATTTAGGATTGCGATGTGCATGAGATGATCCTTAGATGGCTCTTGCTCTTCAGAAAGATGTGGCAAGACCAATAATCCAGTAAGAAAACTGACCAGGGTTACACCAGCTACGAGGAAGAGAAGGAGCGGATATTCCTGCTCTAAATTAGACGGTATCAAAAGGATAGTAGCAATTGAAACTGTTCCCTTAACTCCAGAAAATGTTAGGAGAAGCATATCTTTGACATACTTGTGGAGACTTTTTTGAAGTTTCTTTATTCGAAACGCGTAAAAGCCGTAAATCATCACAAAGCGGATGGCAAAGAGTAGGAAGGTTAAAAGAAAGACTGTGACGAGAAGAAGCACATTGTTATAAAAAGCACTCTTAAGAATCGGCTCCGCAATCATCTCCAGTTCCATTCCTAACAGGACGAAGACAGAACCATTAAGCATAAAGGTAACAGTGTGCCAAACGGTTTCAGTCACTGTATCCACTTGAGCTTCGAGAAGATTTATCTTTTTAAAACGACTGGCTTTTAAAATACCAGCGACAACGACTGCGATAATTCCGGAAACGTGAATCTCTTCAGCAATGAAGAATGTTAAAAGTGGTAAACTAAGATCCAGCAAGAGTTCACTGGCTATATCAGTAGCTCGAACACTGAGTAGAAAAGTATGGAGGAAACGATTGATTAAGGCTGTTATAAAGCCGACTGCAAAACCTCCAACGATGGAAATTGCTAGGGAAATTCCTGCTTGAGCGATTGAAAAGGTTCCCGTTGTCCATGCGATGAGAGCTACACGAAAAGCAATTAGCCCAGAAGCGTCATTTAACAGGCCTTCCCCTTTTAAGATATTTGAAATTCGTTTTGGAAAGGTAAATCGTTCAGAAAGGGAAGCAAAGGCAACCAGGTCAGTAGGACCAAGTGCAGCCCCTACGGCTAGGCAGGCAGCTAATGGTAAGCTAACCCAAAGAACATGGGCAAGTCCTCCCATGCTCAATGTTGATACAAAGATAACAGGGAAAATCAGATAGAGAACGATTCTCCAGTGCTTTAGGATAGAGGTTACATCTGCTTCTTGAGCTTCACGAAAGAGTAGTGGACCAATGACTAAAGCTAGAAACAACTCAGTATCTAAGTGATATTGGTTGTTGGGTAAGCAAAGACCAAGTCCGATTCCCAGCAAAATCTGAATCAGGGGCATGGGTAAAAAGGGAAGAAGTTTATTGGTCGTACTCGAAACAATGAGAACAAGTAAAAATATCAAGAGATAAAAAAGTAAATCCATCTTCTACCTCCTTATTTTTGTTTTCGACAAGCTTCAAAAAGTTCCTTTTGTTCTTGGATTTTTTGATCAATTTTCGAGCAGTCCTTGTGCTCGATTTTCTTCTGACAACGCTCCATTTCAAGTGTTATCATTTTCTTCTTGATTTTCAGCATCTTCTTGCTCATATGAGCTTCATCTAACATACCAACTGCCCGTTCATGTTGAGTTGATTCGACAAATTTGTGACGTAGATTTTCTATTTTATCTCGTAGGTATTGTTTATCCATGTCGATACCTTTCTAATTTTTCAATCATGACTAAAAAAGGTGGATTGTTGATCTGGTTGAGAGTGCGATAGATCGTAGCAGTATATTCTTGTTGTGGTAAGTGACTGACAAAATCCATGACTGCATCCCGTTCGATATCTCCGCCTTCATGCCCGTAATAAATCATGATGGCTATTCGTCCACCTTTAACAAGCATTTGGCAAAGTTTATCTAGTGCTTCAATAGTTGTTTGAGGTTGGGTGATAATGCTTTTATCAGCTGAAGGAAGATAACCTAGATTAAAGATGGCAGCTCTCACCTCAGTTACAAACTGATCCACGGTTTCATGACCTTGTAGGATTAATTCTGCATTGGTCAAACCAGCTTCTTGTAGACGTTGACTAGTCTTTTCTAGAGCTTGTTCCTGTATATCGAAAGCATAGACTTGTTTAGCCAACTTAGCTAGAAAAAGGGTATCATGGCCATTTCCCATGGTCGCATCAACGACAATATCCTCTTGGGTGATGACTTGGGCAAGAAAATCATGCGCCATTTCAAGTGGTCTTTTCATTCATAAACTCCTGTTTTACAGCCTTGCATCCTTGGACGCTACCGCGTCGTCTCATTTCAGCCTCAATGCTATTTAGAACTTCCCATTTATTGAGACTCCACATAGGACCAATCAACATATCTCTAGGCGCATCACCCGTAATCCGATGGATGACAATATGCTTGGGAATAATTTCTAGTTGGTCACAGATGACCTTGACATATTCATCCTGACTCATGAGCTGCAAACGACCTTCATGATAGTCGCGTTGCATCCGAGTATTGGTCATGAGGTGAAGTAGGTGAAGTTTAATCCCTTGGATATCATTGTCCCTTACACAACGCCGAACGTTTTCCACCATCATTTCATGAGTTTCACCGGGCAAACCATTGATCAAATGGGCAACAATCTCAATCTTCGGATACTTCCGAAGTCGTTTGACAGTCTCCACGTAGAGTTCATAGGAGTGGGCGCGGTTAATCAATTCTGAAGTTTCTTCATAGGTAGTTTGTAAACCTAGTTCTACAGTAACATTCATTCGCTCTGATAATTCTGCCAAGTATTTAATTGTCTCATCAGGAAGGCAATCTGGTCGAGTTCCGATATTGATGCCGACAACCCCAGGTTCATTGATAGCTTGTTTATAGCGTTCGCGAATCACTTCCAGCTTTTCATGTGTATTGGTAAAATTTTGGAAGTAGACCAAATACTTTTTAACATCTGGCCACTTACGATGCATAAAGTCAATTTCCTTATAAAATTGCTCGCGGATAGGAGCATCAGGAGCAACGATTGCATCTCCAGAACCGGAAACCGTGCAAAAAGTACAGCCCCCATGTGCTACAGTTCCATCACGATTGGGACAATCAAAGCCAGCATCAATAGGGACTTTAAAAGTCTTTTCTCCAAATAAATTTCGATAGTAATCATTCAAGGTATTATAGGATTTCATAGCTAATATTATATCAGAAAAGCCCTACAAACTCAAAAAAGGTCAGTAAGAGAGAGCGTGCCTAGAAAGTGAAACGAAAGAAAAAGTCAAAATTTTTTTATAAAAGCCTTTACAAAAAAATAAAAAGTGGTAGAATTAAATCATAAACAAGCGCAAACGTTTTCGTAAAACGTTTGCCGAATAAATATAAAGGAGATTTGAATGATGAAAGATACATTCAAAAATGTCTTGTCTTTCGAATTTTGGCAGAAATTCGGTAAGGCTCTAATGGTGGTTATCGCTGTTATGCCAGCGGCTGGATTGATGATTTCAATCGGTAAGTCACTTGCAATGATTGACCCAAACCTTGCTCCCCTAGTTATTACTGGTGGCGTACTAGAGCAAATTGGTTGGGGAGTTATCGGTAATCTTCATATTTTGTTTGCCCTCGCTATTGGAGGAAGTTGGGCTAAAGAACGTGCTGGTGGTGCTTTTGCGGCAGGTCTTGCATTTATCCTTATTAACCGTATCACTGGTACAATCTTCGGTGTATCAGGGGATATGTTGAAAGATCCTAACGCTATGGTTTCAACAATCTTTGGTGGATCTATCAAGGTTGCTGATTACTTCATTAGTGTACTTGAGTCACCAGCCCTTAACATGGGGGTATTTGTAGGGATTATCTCAGGTTTTGTTGGAGCGACTGCATTTAACAAATACTATAATTTCCGTAAACTTCCTGATGCCCTTTCATTCTTTAACGGGAAACGTTTTGTACCATTTGTAGTTATTCTTCGTTCAGCAATCACTGCAATCCTTCTTTCAGCTTTCTGGCCACTTGTTCAAACAGGTATCAACAACTTCGGTATCTGGATTGCCAATTCACAAGAAACAGCACCAGTACTTGCACCATTCTTGTTTGGTACTTTGGAACGCTTGCTCTTGCCATTCGGACTTCACCACATGTTGACTATCCCAATGAACTATACAGCTCTTGGTGGTACTTATGATATTTTAACTGGTGCAGCAAAAGGCACTCAAGTATTTGGACAAGATCCACTTTGGCTTGCATGGGTAACAGACCTTGTTAACCTTAAAGGTACTGATGCTAGCCAATACCAAACATTGCTCGATACAGTTCATCCAGCTCGTTTCAAAGTTGGACAAATGATTGGTTCATTCGGTATCTTGATGGGTGTGGCTGCTGCGATTTACCGTAATGTTGAAGCAGACAAGAAACACCAATACAAAGGGATGATGATTGCGACAGCTCTTGCAACTTTCTTGACTGGTGTTACTGAACCGATTGAATATATGTTCATGTTCGTTGCAACACCTCTTTACCTTGTCTACGCTGTGGTTCAAGGTGCTGCCTTTGCAATGGCTGATATTGTTCACCTTCGTGTGCACTCATTTGGTTCAATCGAATTCTTGACTCGTACTCCACTAGCTATCAATGCTGGTCTTGGTATGGATATCATCAACTTTATCTGGGTAACAGCACTATTTGCAGTTATCATGTACTTCATTGCTAACTTCATGATTCAAAAATTCAACTATGCTACTCCAGGACGTAACGGAAACTACGAAACTGCTGAAGGTTCATCAGAATCTGCTGCTTCTGGTGAGTCAAAAGTTGCAGAAGCTTCTCAAGCTGTTAACATCATCAACCTTCTTGGGGGACGTGCTAACATCGTTGACGTTGACGCATGTATGACTCGTCTTCGTGTTACTGTTAAAGATGCAGATAAAGTAGGAAATGCAGAGCAATGGAAAGCAGAAGGAGCTATGGGTCTTGTCATGAAAGGACAAGGGGTTCAAGCTATCTACGGACCTAAAGCTGATGTTTTGAAATCAGATATTCAAGACCTTCTTGACTCAGGTGAAGTGATTCCTGAAACTCTTCCAAGTCAAATGGCAGCAGCTCAACAAGATACTGTTGTATACAAAGGTGTGGCTGAAGAAGTTTACTCAGTTGCTGACGGTCAAGTGATTGAATTGGATCAAGTGAAGGATCCTGTATTCGCACAAAAAATGATGGGTGACGGATTTGCAGTAGAACCAGCAAACGGAAACATTGTATCTCCAGTATCAGGTACTGTATCAAGTATCTTCCCAACTAAACACGCTCTTGGACTTGTGACTGAAGCAGGGCTTGAAGTTCTTGTCCACATCGGACTTGACACTGTAAGTCTTGAAGGAAAACCATTTACAGTTCGTGTTACTGAAGGACAACAGGTTGCTGCGGGTGATCTTCTTGTCACAGCTGACTTGGGTGCTATCCGTGAAGCTGGTCGTGAAACTACAACTGTAGTTGTCTTCACAAATGGTGATGCGATTAAATCAGTTACATTAGAACAAACAGGTTCTCTTGCAGCTAAAACAGCAGTTGCAAAAGTGGAATTGTAATATTTAGGAGGTTGGAAGCTGTTTCCAACCTCTTGTTTATAGGAGAAAAGCATGAAGTTTTTAACACTCAATACCCATAGTTGGATGGAAAAAGATCCTGAGCAAAAGTTTCAACTTTTACTTCAAGATGTACTTGAAAACAGTTATGATTTGATTTGTTTTCAGGAAATCAACCAAGAAATTACTTCATCGCAAGTAGAAGCTGGCCCACTTTATCAGCCATTACCATCTGCTGAGCCGATTCATCAAGACCACTATGTGCGACTTTTGGTAGAGAAGTTGGCTGAGCATGGTCAAAATTATTATTGGACTTGGGCTTACAACCACATCGGTTATGATCGCTACCATGAGGGTGTTGCAATCCTATCTAAAACACCAATTGAAGCGCGTGAAATTTTGGTTTCAGATGTAGATGATCCAACAGACTATCACACTCGTCGAGTTGCTTTAGCAGAAACAGTAGTTGAAGGCAAAGAGCTTGCAGTTGCCAGTGTCCATCTCTCTTGGTGGGATAAAGGCTTCCAAGAGGAATGGGCGCGCTTTGAAGCGGTTCTGAAAGAATTAAACAAATCTCTTTTATTGGCAGGTGATTTCAATAATCCTGCAGGTCAGGAAGGTTATCAAGCTATTTTAGCTAGTCCATTAGTCTTACAAGATGCATATGAAGTTGCAAAAGAAAGAAGTGGAAGCTTTACCGTTCCGCCTGAAATTGATGGTTGGAAGGGGAACAGCGAACCACTTCGAATTGATTATGTCTTTACAACAAAGGATATGCAGGTAGAAAACCTTCACGTCGTCTTTGATGGTAATAACAGTCCACAGGTGAGCGATCATTATGGTCTCCAAGCAACACTAGCTTGGAAAGACTAAATAAGGTATTTTAGTAAAAACAAACCAGTCCCCCTTCTACTAGCAGAAGGGGTTGATTTATTTAAGGAGTTAATATAGTTAAAGTTTTTTATTGAATAACTTGTAAAAAAAGATAAAATCCTTTAAAATAAAAAGTGTTGGAGGAATTTATGATTGTAAATCAAATAAAGCGTATGATCCCGACGCTAAAGGTAAATAATAGAAATTTAAATGAGTTGTTTTATATTGAGACTTTGGGGATGAAACCTTTGCTTGAAGAGTCAGCCTTCTTATCACTAGGAGACCAATCAGGCATTGAAAAGTTAGTTTTAGAAGAATCACCAAGTATGAGAAGCCGTAAGGTTGAAGGGATAAAAAAATTAGCTAGATTACTTGTAAAGGTAGAGAAGCCATCTGAGATTGAAGCACTACTAGCTAGAATGGAAGAAATCCCTCAACTCTATAAAGGAAATAAGGGATATGCTTTTGAGGTTCTTTCTCCAGAAGGGGATTGTATTCTTATTCATGCCGAAGATGATATCAAGGATTTGAAAAAAGTTGAGGAAGAAGTCACTTTTTCAAAAGATGAGAAACTGAGATATTTGACAGCCTTTGAAATCTCGGTGGAAATTAACTTACCAGATAAGACATCAAGCCTACTTGATAAAGAAGAAATCGAAAACCGACTAGCTTTTAATCAATCTCAAGGGAGCGATTTACTGGTTGAAAATAATGTAACTTGGGACTTGTCTATGTTGAAATTTCAAGTAGAGAATTTGGATTTGCCTGTATTGCGTCAAAGATTTGAAGAAGCTGGTTACTTTATTCCAAAATCTGAGAAGTTTTTCCTAACTAAGGATACCAACAATATTGAATTGTGGTTTGAAGCAGTATGAAACAAAAAATCATTCAAAAAATAAAGCAACAAATTGAGGCAGGGATTTATCCTGGTGCCTCTTTTGCATATTATCAGGATGGCGTTTGGTCTGACTGGTATCTAGGAGAATCAAATCCACAAATTGGTGAGCAGACTCGTGAAGGCTTGGTCTATGATTTGGCAAGTGTCAGCAAGGTTGTTGGAGTAGGAACGGTCTTAACCTTCTTGTGGAAGGAAGGCAAGATTGAGTTAGATAACTCCATAAGAGACTATCTTCCAGAGGCGGATTACCCAGACATCACCATTCGACAACTCCTAACGCATGCAACGGATTTAGATCCTTTTATTCCTAATAGAGATCAGCTTTCAGCAGATCAGTTAAGAGAAGCTATGTTTCATCTGAATCGCCGAGAGAAGAGAGCCTTTCTATACTCAGATGTGCACTTTCTCTTACTAGGTTTTCTTTTAGAATCTTATTTTGAAAAGGACTTGGATCAGATTTTACA
This sequence comes from Streptococcus sp., assembly GCF_032481935.1. Lineage (GTDB taxonomy): Bacteria > Bacillota > Bacilli > Lactobacillales > Streptococcaceae > Streptococcus. The sequence continues at coordinate 64,711 of NZ_JAWERU010000012.1, read as the reverse complement.
AGAGCAAGTGTTGAATCCATGGAAGATGAAGGAAACTCAGTTTGGTCCAGTTAACTGTGCTGTTCCAACGGTCCGTGGACAGAAAGCAGGAGTGGTCCATGATCCCAAGGCTCGTTTGCTTGGAAAACATGCAGGTAGTGCAGGCTTGTTTTCAACAGTTCATGATTTAAAAATCTTCTTAGAGCATTATTTGCAAGATGATTTTGCTGCAGACTTAAGTCAGAATTTTTCGGATCTGAATGATAAAGAACGCTCATTGGCCTGGAATTTTGAAGGTGATTGGTTGGACCATACAGGCTATACTGGGACCTTTATCATGTGGAATCGACAGAAACAAGAGGCGGCAATTTTTCTATCTAACCGAACCTATGAAAAAGATGAGCGTGCCCAATGGATATTGGACCGTAATCAGGTCATGGACTTGATTCGAGAGGCAGACTAGGGAGGAAGTATGTCAAAAGCTTTAAAAGGAACTCTTTATACTGTCATTGCAGGTATTGCCTGGGGCTTATCGGGAACCAGTGGTCAGTACTTGATGGTTCACGGGATTTCAGCTCTCGTTCTGACCAATATCCGTTTGATAATCGCTGGATTACTCTTGATTCTTCTGGCTTATACTAAATCAAGGGATAAATTTATGGATTTTCTGAAGGATAAATCAAGCCTGTTTTCTCTCTTGCTATTTTCTTTATTTGGTCTTTTTCTAAATCAATTAGCTTATCTTTCAGCTATTCAGGAGACAAATGCTGGGACAGCGACAGTTCTCCAGTATGTCTGTCCAGTTGGAATCCTTGCTTACACTTGTATCAAGGATAAGGTGGCTCCGACGCTTTCAGAAATCATCTCTATGTTTTTAGCTATAGGTGGGACCTTTCTCATTGCAACCCATGGGCAATTGGATCAACTCTCGATGACTCCAGCTGGTCTATTTTGGGGTTTGTTCTCGGCCCTAACCTATGCTCTTTATATCATTTTACCCATAAAATTGATTCAAAAATGGGGGAGCATTTTGGTTATTGGTGTTGGAATGACCATCTCAGGTATACTAGCAGTACCTTTTACGGGGCTTATCGGGGCCAGTATTCCCATATCTTTTGATATCTTTCTAGCTTTTGCTGGCATCATTCTGATTGGAACGGTCTTTGCCTATACAGCCTTCCTCAAGGGAGCTAGTATGATAGGACTAGTCAAGTCTAGCCTTTTGGCTTCGATTGAGCCTATCTCGGCAGTATTTTTTGCCTTCATGATTATGGGGGATATCTTTTATCCTGTAGATTTTCTTGGTATGGCAATGATTTTACTAGCTGTGACTATCATTTCATTGAAGGATTTAATGCTTGAAAAGAAACATCATTCCGTTTAATGGATTAAACCAGTCTTTGATAAGGCTGGTTTTTAATCTTCCAGCTTCGAAAATCAAATTCAAACTGCGTCAACGTCGCCTTGCCGTACTCAAGTACAGCCTGCGGCTAGTTTCCTAGTTTGCTCTTTGATTTTCATTGAGTATTAAGAATGAATGGTTATAATCAATCCATACATTTAAAGATAAAGGAGGAAATATGAATTTGCTACAAAGTATTCATCCATCAAAACCTTTAAGATACTTAAAATGGTTCGATATCCTCATCATCACTGTTTTAATGTTTGGAGAGTTTATCATTCGTTCTACTCAACGATTTATGGAGAGTTTATCGCCCTCAACTCTTACTAGCGTCGCAGAAACTACGACAAATCTAGCAAGTGATGGGGCAGCTTATTCTAGTAATTTCAATTTCCAATTGATGATGTTTGGGATTACCTTCCTTTATCTTGTGATTCGAAATTATGATTTTAAACAGCTTCCTATACGTTGGAGCTGGTCTGTTTTAATTTGGGTTCCCCTTATCTTTGCTGTAGTTGGTATCTTTGGTGATATCATTACAACCCTTAGTGGTGAGTACAATTATTTTAATCCTCAGTTGATCCCTTTTATAGATCCTATGGAAATCATTTGAAAATTCATGGCTTTAACGCCAATGGCCATTGGTTATGCTCTTCTAAATGGTTTTTATGAAGAATTTTTCTTCCTAGGCTTACTGTCTTCAGTAAAAGAAAAGCACAAGTGGTTAGCTCTAGTCTACTCGGTAATTATACGGATTTCTTTCCATACCTATCAAGGATTGCTTTGGGCCTTGGTGATTGGGCTTGTTTATGGTCTCTTTTATTATTTCTTGTACAAGTATGTAGTCAAGAATTTACTGCTATTTTTTCTCATGCATGCTCTGGCAGATATGTTTGGTTCAAGTCTCTTGTATCTTTTGATTGCTTGGGGAAATTAAGAAATCAAACTTTTTGACAACAGTCCAATGATTCACTGTATCAAAGGCTTCTTATTCATAAAAAGGAGGTCGGGATTTTTGGTCCCGACCTCTCGTTGATTCTATATGGATTAGTCATTGTTTTCGTATGGCAAGATCAAGTTCAAAAGGATACCTGTCATTGCTGATAGTGCAGTACCTGAAAGGGTAACTGGACCGAGTTTAAGGATTGCTCCACCAAGTCCAAGTACCAGCATTGCACTTGCGATGATAAGATTACGCATTTGACCAAAGTCTACACGTTCCTTAATCAAAACTTTCAAACCGTTGCTGGCGATAACCCCATAAAGAAGGATTGACATACCACCAAGTACAGCATTTGGAATTGTTGAAATCAAGGCTGTGAATTTTCCAAGGAAGCTTAGTGAAATTGCGATAAAGGCAGCGTTGCGGATAACTGATACAGAAGCGATACGAGTCATACCGATAACCCCTGTGTTTTCACCGTAGGTAGTATTGGCTGGTCCACCTAAGAAGGCAGATACAGATGTTGCGATACCATCACCAAGAAGGGTACGGTGAAGACCTGGTTCTTTCAAGAATTGACGTCCACAGATTTGACCTAGAACGGTGTGGTCTCCGATATGTTCAGAAATGGTTACGATTGCGATTGGTAGGATGGCAATTGTTTCAGGACCGAAGTATAGGTCGTATTGTTTGAAGGCACCACCTGTATTGAATGGTAGGTAGAAACCAGGGATTTCAAACCAGTTAGCTTCAAGAACAGGAGTGAAGTCAACCAATCCAAGTGCTAGGGCAAAGAGGTAACCACCGATAATGGCAAAAAGGAATGGGATGATTCGTAGGAAGCCTTTTCCTTTTGTATTGATAAAGGCAGCAATCAAGAAAGTAACAACGGCTACAAGAGCGTTTTTCCAGTTTCCGTCAGCTACAAGACCAGCGTTGGTAACAGCTGAACTAGCAAGTCCAAGACCGATAACAATGATCATAGGACCGATAATGATTGGAGGTAAGAGTTTGTCGATCCATTTTGTACCTGCAAAGCGAACACTTGCAGCAACAAGGACATAAACAAGACCAGTCAGGATAACCCCTGTCTGAGCAGCAGATACATCACCACCCATTTCTTTCATGGCAAGTGACATAGCTGTGATAAAGGCAAAAGAAGAACCCAGATAAACTGGAACTTTAAAGCCAGTAGAGATCATGTAAATGAGTGTTCCTACACCTGATGCAAAAAGGGCAACCGATACAGGCATTCCCAAGATCAAAGGTACCAAGATGGTTGCACCAAACATGGCGAATACGTGCTGGAAGCTAAGAAGAATTCCCTTTCCAGCTGAAGGACGTTGGTCAACGTCTAAAAGCAAATCAACAGTTGATTCCTGTTTCATATTAACCTCACTTTTGGGCATCAAAAAAGAGCCCATTATTTTATAGCAATAGGCTCCCAGAGTAAGACCTCTCTAAAACAAGACTCCTATATCAAGTTTTAAAGAGTTTTATATAGATCTGCGCCTTCGTCACCTCACGGGATGACATTAAAAACCTTTGCTTAGGATAGTATAGCAGAAAAAAATGATTTTGTAAATCATTTTTTCCTGAGCCTTGAAATGGGAAAGCGAGGTATGATTTTGTAAATCATTTTTTTCCGAGCCTTGAAATGAGAGAGCGAGGTATGATTTTGTAAATCATTTTTTCCTGAGCCTTGAAATAAGAAAGCGAGGTGTGAGTTTGCAGATTTTTTAATCTTTCTAAAGTGGACGTTTGTTAGGCATGCCAGCCTTACGTGGATATTTGTTTGGAGTTTCCTTTTTCTTCTCAACAATAGTAATGTAGCGAGGGTCTCCGTTAGGAAGAGTGTAACTGAGGTTTTCTTCAACCTTACTAAAGAGAAGATTGAGGGCATTTTTAGCTTCAGTTAATTCCTCAGGTGCATTGCTAGCCTTTAGTGCAAGCAATTTTCCACCAACTTTTAAGTAGGGAATAGTCAACTCGGACAAGACCTGCATACGGGCAACTGCACGAGCTGTAACGATATCAAACTGAGCACGGAAGTTCTTATCTTGGGCGAAGTCTTCGGCACGTCCATGATAGAAGTGAACATTTTCTAAACCTAGTTCTTGGGCTAATAGATTCAGAAAGTTGATTCGTTTATTGAGAGAGTCAATAATGGTTACATCTAGATGAGGATAGAGGATCTTCATAGGAAGGCTAGGAAATCCTGCTCCAGCACCGATATCTAAGAGTTTAATGGGCTGGTTTTCAATCAATCCCTGTAAAATAGGAGCGATGGAATCATAGAAGTGTTTGAGATAGACTTCTTCTTTTTCTGTAATAGCAGTTAGGTTGATTTTTTCATTCCATTCGACCAAGAGTTCAAAATAACGCTCAAATTGAACTTTTTGCTGGTCAGAAAGATGGATATTTTGTTCAGCTAGTAGTTGATAAAATGTTTCAGGTTTCATAGTAGTTTCCTTCTTTAGTATCATCTTATTTTACCACAAAAAGATGGAAATTTGATATACTGGTACTAATCTATAAGCAGAAAGGAATTATATGATGACTTGGATTATTCTTGGAGTTCTTGCTCTTATTGTTATTTTCGTAATTGTTAGTTATAACGGTTTGGTTAAAAATCGCATGCAAACTAAGGAGGCATGGAGTCAGATTGATGTTCAGTTGAAACGTCGTAACGATCTCTTGCCAAACTTGATTGAGACCGTGAAAGGATATGCAAAGTATGAAGGTTCAACGCTTGAAAAAGTTGCAGAACTTCGTAATCAAGTAGCCGCAGCAACTTCACCAGCAGAAGCTATGAAGGCTAGTGATGCTCTTACACGTCAGGTTTCAGGAATCTTTGCAGTTGCAGAAAATTATCCAGACCTAAAAGCGAGTGGCAACTTTGCACAATTGCAAGAGGAGTTGACCAATACTGAAAATAAAATTTCTTACTCTCGCCAACTCTACAATAGTGTTGTTAGCAACTATAATGTTAAATTAGAGACTTTCCCAAGTAACCTAGTTGCTGGACTTTTTGGTTTTAAAGTGGCTGATTTCCTTCAGACTCCTGAAGAAGAAAAGGCAGTACCAAAGGTTGATTTTAGTGGTTTAGGTGACTAGGATGTTGTATGATCAAATCGCGAGTAATAAGCGAAGAACTTGGATTTTACTACTAGTATTCTTTTTACTTTTGGCTTTGGTTGGATATGCAGTTGGTTACCTCTTTATGCGATCTGGTCTTGGTGGCTTAGTTATCGCTCTGATTATCGGCTTTATCTATGCCTTGTCTATGATTTTTCAATCGACAGAGATTGTCATGTCCATGAATGGTGCGCGTGAGGTGAATGAGCAGACTGCACCAACCCTCTATCATGTTGTGGAAGATATGGCTATGGTGGCGCAAATCCCCATGCCACGTGTTTTTATCATCGATGATGCTAGCTTAAATGCCTTTGCTACGGGTTCAAATCCTCAAAATGCAGCGGTAGCAGCAACGTCAGGACTCTTAGCGATTATGAATCGTGAAGAGTTAGAGGCGGTTATTGGTCATGAAGTCAGTCACATTCGTAACTATGATATTCGGATTTCTACTATCGCGGTTGCCCTTGCCAGTGCCATTACACTTCTATCAAGTATGGCTGGACGCATGATGTGGTGGGGAGGTGCAGGCCGTGGTCGTAGAAGTGATGACCGTGATAGCGGAGGACTTGAAATTATTATGCTAGTTGTTTCTCTCCTAGCCATTGTTTTAGCTCCCTTAGCAGCAACCTTGGTCCAATTAGCCATCTCTCGCCAGCGAGAATTTTTAGCAGATGCTTCAAGTGTAGAGTTGACTCGTAACCCTCAAGGGATGATCAATGCCCTTCGTAAGCTGGACAATAGTCAGCCTATGAGCCGTCATGTAGATGATGCTAGCAGTGCTCTCTATATCAACGATCCTCAAAAACGAGGTGGTTTGCAAAAACTCTTCTATACCCATCCGCCAATCTCAGAACGAATTGAGCGTTTGCAGCATATGTAAAAAGAATCCAGAGATTTTCCTCTGGATTTTTGCTATGTTCAAAAGTTATAAATCTTACTCGTGGTGCTAGTTAATTTCAAAATATCTTAAATTATAAGCTAATACGATTTGCTCTATCCTCAATTGCAATCCTGTTTTTCCTCTAGCTAGTGTTTGTTCCATATCGAAAAGCGTACGAAGTTCTGAAAAACGTGTCTCAATAGTCCTTCTCATAGCCATTAGTTTCCAATGATTATGTTGCTTAGCCCCCGCCATATTTTGACGTAAGGGAGTCCAAAGATGATAACCTTTTTGCTCCAAACTATTTCTAAGCTCGCGACTAAGATAGCCCAAATCGGCCAAAATGTAAGAGTGATGGCAGTTTTCTAATAAGTCCTCAACGGTTCTAATATCGTGAACAGATGCTGGTGTCACAACGTAGTTCAGAATATAGCCCGATAGGGGTGACCAGCATATGAACTTTGAACCCATAGAACCATAGGTTCTTGGACGCATTGTAACCAATGTCTGCCAAGTCATTAAAAATACGTGTTCTATAATTACGGACAGGTTGACAAAGTGGTAAGGGAAAACTGTCTATGATAACAATGGTATCAGGAGAGATTTGGGTATTCATTGCTTGTGTGATGAGTTGAACTAACCAAATCAGCTGTCGTTCCCGCCGATTAAAACGACTTCTTTCAAGGAGACGACCACAAGGAAAGAGTTGACAGATACGATAGAAATGACGTTGTGACTTAATGCCTAGTTCAGCTTGCAAGATAAGTAAGACTAATAGAGAGTGATCTGAAACTTTAGATAGGCTAATATTGCGACGATGTTTGAAAGGTTCAGGGCAATAATTACGATACAGCTGATAACAAAGTTTTGATAATTGTTTGATATTCCATTGTAAGTGATGGGATTTAGCGGTATACTGTAAGTGGCTCATTTGGACGTCCTCTCTGTTTGTTTGGTCACTTACAGTATAGTCCTTTTGGGCTTTTTATGGTATTCTGAAATTAACTAACACCACGGATTAAAAAAACACTCTAAACACGACAAACGCATGAAGAAAATCAATCATTGAAAAAATTTTGAAAACAACAAAAACAATGTTTTTAACTTTTCTGACTCAAGTTTTTGATAAACTACACGAAAAAAATCTCTGCATGCTAGAGGATAATCTTAAAGAAAATATCGCCTTCAGAAACTTTTGATATTTTTTACTGATATTTCAGAATACTTACATTCGTTTGTCCTGCACTCTAAAAAAACTTGAAAAATCGGGGGAGGGGTGCTATAATAAAATTACTTAATTTGTTTCATTGAAATAAATTAAGAATGAAACGAGAAATATTAAAAAATTAAGGAAAAATAAGCCCTGTTGTAAAATGAAGTGCAACACAAAAGACATGTTCATCTGATATACTAGAATTGCGAAAAACAGTATAAAGGAAGATGAACATGTCCACTAATTATTCTACCACAAATCAATCATACAAGCACTTATCTGAAGCTGAGCGAGGGAAAATTGAAGCTTATTTAAGCATAGGACTCAAACCTGCTGAAATTGCTCGTAGACTAGGGAGAAATCGCTCTACTATTACTCGTGAAATTAATCGTGGTTCCATAACACAAGTGAAAAAAGTAAATGGGCAGAAGGTCTATTACCAACGCTATTATGCAGATGCTGCTCATAACCGTTATCGTCATGCTAGAGAAGCCAGCTATTATCTGAAACTGGATTGTATATCGGATGACTTTCTGAGAGAGTTCACAGAATCAATGAGAGATAAACCAAGGGTGCATAGCGTGGATACCTTTGTTCATACCTATAAATTCCAACATGTAGATGCAGTTGTACCTTCAACCAAGACGCTCTATAACTATATCCATCAAGGATTGTTAGAGATTAAGGTCATTGATTTACCAAGAGCAGTGCGGATCCGTAAGAAATTTACCAAGCGCCCCTCTACCAAGAAACATCTAGGAAAGTCAATTGAAGAAAGACCAGAAGAAATCAATAATCGTTCCCGTTTTGGAGATTGGGAAATTGATTCTGTTCTGGGTGGAAAGACAGTAGGAGAACCTTCTATTCTGACCTTGGTAGAACGACAAACACGCTATGCTGTCACAAAGAAACTCGTGGAAAAGAAAGCAGAGTATGTCAATCAAGCAGTCTTAGAGTGTATGAAACTTTATCCCATTAAGTCAATCACTGCAGATAATGGAAACGAATTTTCATCATTGAGTAAGGTAAGGGATCAGATGTTTATTTTGCACATGCCTATTCATCTTATGAACGAGGTACAAATGAGAATCTCAATGGATTGTTAAGAGAGTTCATTACAAAGGGAGTCTCGCTCAAAGATCTAGATCCAAACCTTTTAAAAACCTATACTAAAGCTATCAATGAAAGACCAAGGCGAATCCATGGCTATCAGTCCGCAAAAAAGCTGTTTGAGCTAACTCAAACAGCTTGAAAGGTACTCACTTAATCAGAGGAACAACTTTGTTGCACTTGACTTGACAATTAGGGGAAAAATTAAGGAAATGGATTTATGAAGAAAAAATTTGGTCGTGAATTTGAAGAGACTTCTCTCGTAAGTCGCGGGTAAAGCTGCATAAGTCTGGGAAACACTGGGTTCGTACAGTGATGTCTCAGATTGGCTTGTTGCGTTTATTTAAGGGAAGTTCTAGCAAGGAAGTGACAGTTTCCCAAGTTGACACCTCAACTGAAAAGAAAGTAACGGTACACCATATTCTCAAAGGTGTCGCTGCTTTGAGTGCTGTCATAGCGGGCGGTACAGCAGCCAGTCATGAAGTTTTGGCAGAGGATGCCAGTGTGGAGCAGGAAAGTGTAGGGTCAACGCTTGCAGGGCAAGATGTTGTAACAATGTCAGGTAGTACAGTCACTGATACCGCTACTGCTACCACAGAAAGTACGGCATCGGATACTAGCTCAGTTTCTTTATCAACTTCAGAATCTCTGTCACAGTCAGAATCTGTGAGTGAGTCAGTATCAGAATCTGTATCGGAATCCATCAGTGAATCCGTGTCAGAATCTGTTAGCGAGTCTGTTTCAGAGTCATTAAGCGAGTCAGTATCTGAGTCCGTAAGTGAATCCGTGTCAGAATCCGTTAGCGAATCTGTTTCAGAATCTCACACCGAGCAACCATCTGTTAGCGAGTCAACCTCTGAATCATATTCTGAACGACCATCACAATCTGAATCTGAAAGTTCAGCGCCATCTCCTAGCACAGCTCCGACAGTTAGTCAGTCTATCTTGCCATCAACCGGTGAAGAATCAGCCTCTGTTGCTGCAGCATTAGGAGCAGGATTACTCTTTAGCGCCCTGATTCTAGGTAAAAAGAAGAAAAAATCTGATGAAGAATAAAAACTTATTCAGAGCAGAAAAGTAATGACAGGTACAAAAAAAGATTTGATCTAAACCGTACCTCGCTCATGAAAAAGTCAGCTAGATAATTCTATCTAGTTGACTCTTTTTATGAGAATTCTGAACGAAACTTGTCAGAATTGGTATATTTATAGAAATGAATTTGTTATAATAAAATGAGTAAAACTTTAAGGACGGACCTTTATGGAAAAAATTAGTGTGATTATTCCAGCCTATAATTGCGAAAAGTATCTGGAACAATGTGTTCGTAGTGTCATGAACCAAACTTATAAGAATCTAGAGATCATCGTTATTAATGATGGTTCAACTGATCAGACCGGAAAAATAATGGAATGTCTAGCACAAGAAGATAATCGTGTAAAAACTGTACATAAACCCAATACCGGTGTTGGATTAACGCGAAACATAGGATTGCAGTTAGCTACTGGAGAGTATATTAATTTTATTGATAGTGATGACTGGATGGATTCTAATCATCTGGAAGATTTGTACCAAGTTTTAATAAAGACAAACAGCGATATTGCCATTGCTAATTTTTCACAATACAATGAAGAAAAGAAAAATTATACTATCCATTTACGTGCTGAAGATTACTATGAAAAGGTTTATACACCTGAAGAATGGTTTGCTTTTCAGTATGGACAGCCACATTTCTTAAGTTCATGCTTTGTTGTTCCTTGGGGTAAACTTTATAAGCGTGAGCTGTTTGAAGATGTTCTCTATCCAAATAAACATGCAGATGATGATTACACGACTTGGAAACTCTATCTTCTGTCAGACCGTATTGTTTACATCAATACCTTATCTTATGTTTACCGTATCACTGGTACCTCTATGACACAAATAGGTAATTCCGCTCAGGTCTTTTCCGCAGAAGCCGTTGAGAAACGTTTGTCGCTACTCATTCTGCTGGACTTTGATACCTCTAAAGAAATTGAAGCCTTCAAGTGGCGTGCTGCTGTCAATGAAAAATCCATGCTAGAACATGGTGATATTGCTGGCTATAAAGACATGAAACTCAAACGTCAGTTGATGAAAAAATACGGAAAATTGTAAAAAGGAAAGTTATGATGGGAAGAAATAAGTATGCCATAGCCTTATGTGCTGATAGTAATTATACAGATAAAGCACTGACGACTATAAAGTCAATCTGTGTGCACAATCGCCACATCTGTTTTTATGTCTTAAATAATGACATTGACCAAAATTGGTTTCTTAATTTGAGACGAAAGTTAAAAGCAGTTGATTGTGATATTGTGGATGTCAAGGTAATGCCAGTTGGAGAAAACCTCGTAACAAATGCTCATGTTTCAGCTGCTGCAGCTTGTATGAAGTTTTTAATTCCACAAGAAATCACAGATGATGTTGTGCTTTATTTAGATAGTGATATTATCGTGACAGCCGACCTCACGCACCTCTTTGATTTTGAGTTTGGTAATAATCTAATTGCTGCGGTCAATGATGGTGGCGTTCAGACAGATTTGTTGCGTATGGGAATTGAAAATACCTTCAACGCTGGAGTTATGTTGTTTAACAATCGTGAATGTCGTAAGCTCAACATCACGAATAAATTATTGGAAACCATGCAGACCTATGGACATCTTGTTAAACTCGCTGATCAAAGTATCCTAAATCTTGTTTTTGATGGAAAATGGTATAATTTAGGCGTTGATTATAACTGTCTGCTCATGACAAATTTTTATGGTGCAGACGAACAGCGTGGACATAATAGAGGAAAATTAACTACTCTACCACCTATTCTTCACTATGCGTCTAGCCAAAAACCTTGGAGTCCATACTGTTGGATGCAGTTAAAAGACCTGTGGTGGTATTATAATGGTTTAGAGTGGTCAGAGATTGTTTTGGGAAGTCAGCCACTACCTACACCATCTAAAAAGAAATGTTTAACTTTAACAAATAGTGGACATATTGAGGAGTTAGAATATCTGGCGCAGTCTTTACCAGACTATGAACTTCATATAGCAGCTTACACTACCTTTTCGCCTAATATTATGATGTTAGCAAAATATCCTAATGTTAAAGTCTATCCCAACATTCTAAGGTTTCAATTAGAAGACTTGACTTTAGAATGTAGTGCTTATTTAGACATCAATCATGGTGCAGAGCAAAATAACATTGTTCACCGTATGCACGAACTAGGAAAGCCTGTCTATGCTTTTGATAATGTAAACAAAGATACAACAGGTAAGAGCCATGTTTATCGTCTTGATCAAAAAGAAGAGATGGTGGCAGAGATCAAACAGGAATTAGATTAAGAATGGCTGCTAAGGAAAATCAAGATAAGAAGGAAAAATATGAGGGTATATCTAACAAATATCAACGGTATGGCAGGAACTGCTCAGCTTAGTCAAAATATGGTCATGGATATTGCCGTAGAAATGGGTTGCCGTGAGTTGGGAATCTATGCCTATAATATGCATGCCGATACTGATATTGAACTTAATAAACGTTTAGATGGTATTTTAGCAAGTCTAAAAGCGGAAGATATCGTTATCTTGCAACTCCCAACTTGGAATACAACTGCTTTTGATGAAAAGCTAATGGCACGAATCAAATTGTTTCGGGTCAAAATTGCTGTTTTTATTCATGATGTTGTTCCCTTGATGTTTGCCTCCAATTTTTATCTTATGGATCGGGTCATTGCGCTTTATAATCAGGCAGATGTGATTATTGCTCCAAGTCAGGCAATGGTAGATAAGTTGAGAGAACAGGGACTGACAGTTGAAAAAATAGTCATTCAGGGAATGTGGGATAATCCGACACAAATCCCTATGCAAAAGGCACATTTCAAACATCAGATTCATTTTCCAGGTAATCCAGAGCGCTTTCCTTTTGTTCGTGATTGGCAATTTGATGTGCCTCTGCATGTCTATGGTACAAATGAGAATAATCTACCTGAGCAAGTGGTTAAAGAGCCTTGGCACAGTAACGAACAGCTCATGCTAGAACTTTCGCAAGGAGGTTTTGGACTGGTTTGGATGGCAGAGCATGACAAAGATTATATGAAACTCTATTGTCCATATAAACTAGCCACATTTTTAGCAGCAGGAATCCCTGTCATTGTAGAGCGTGGTATCGCTAATCAAGAAATTATTGAGAAAAATAAATTAGGCTTGGTCGTTGATAGTTTAGAAGAGGCTGTCGAAATTATTAAGCAAATGCCAGAGAAAAGCTATCAGCAGTTGGTTGAAAATGTTCGTCAGTTCAATCCTCTTGTCAGAGAAGGTTATTTCACACGCAGACTATTGACAGAAACGATTTTTAAATTGTACAGTAAGCACTAACGACATCTTTTTCTAACTCATCATAGGTACAGCTAAATATATGATTATTAAAATAGAGAAAGTTTCAAAGGAGATGACATGGGCATACCTAAAATAAAAGTATTAAGCAATCAGCAAACCTTGGATTTTATTTTAAAACATGGATCCTCAGTCGCCCGTTTTGGTGATGGCGAAGTGGACCTTATGACAGGAAAGAGCATTCCTTATCAGAGTTATGATAAAGACTTAGCAGCAGAGTTAAAAGCGACTCTGCAAGAGCCATCTTCAAATGAACTTTTGGTCTGTCTCCCAGATGTTTTTGAACATCTGGAACGTTATAACAGTAATGCCAAAAAATTCTGGAAGATTCATTTTGATCAAGCAGCTGATTTTTACAAAGAAAACTGTCAGTCAGAGTGGTATGGTTCAACTTTTTTATCTCGTCCTTATATTGATTTACAGGATAAAAGTCAGGCGGCTCCTTATTTTGAGCGTTTAAAGACTTTGTGGAAAGATTGTGATATTTTGATTGTGGAGGGGGAGACATCTCGTTCTGGCATGGGCAATGACCTTTTTGCACAAGCTAAGTCTGTTTCGAGAATTATCGGACCTTCTAAAAATGCGTATATCTATAAAGATGAGCTATTACGAGAGATTAAAAAGTATGCCGATGGCAAACTCATTTTATTGATGCTAGGTCCAACAGCAAAGGTTTTAGTCAAAGAACTGGCTAAAGATTATCAAGCTATTGATTTAGGACATATCGACTCAGAATATGAATGGTTTAAACAGCAGGCTACCCACAAGGTAAAACTTGCTCATAAACATACGGCAGAACATAATAAGGATGATAATATACTTCCTATCGAAGACGAGCAATATTTGAGTGAGATTGTAGCTAGGGTCGGAGTGAATCAGACAGATTTTTCAGAAAAGATTTCAGTTATTGTACCAATTTATAATGCTGAAAAATACCTACATCGCTGCATTGATTCTATCTTAAAACAGACTTACAGTGATTTGGAAGTCATTCTTATCAATGATGGCTCAACAGACGGCAGTGCTGCTATTTTGGAAACATACAAAGACAGCGATGCTCGTCTGCGTATTGTTCACAAAGAAAACGAAGGTGTTTCTGCTACACGAAACTTTGGTTTGCAGCTTGCTCGTGGGCGCTATGTTTCTTTTATTGATTCGGATGATTTTATTGATGAGAGTTATTTTAAGACTCTCCATAATAGCATAATAGAGCAAAAATCAGATATTGCCATTTGCAATTTTACATCTTACAGTGAAGAACGTCACTCCTATCTCATTTTTGTCACAAAGGATGACTATTTTGAAAAAAATTATAGTCCTGAAGAATGGCTACAGCAGGAAAATAATCCGCGCCAGAATCTTTTCTTAACGGTTCTTTTTCCTGTCACCAAACTCTATAAGCGAGAATTGTGGGATGGTATTGAGTTTCCTGTCGGAAAGGTACGAGAAGACGATGCCACCATCTATAAACTCTATCTGCGAGCAAAAAAGATTTCATTTACCAATGTAGGAACTTATTTCTACTCACAACGGCCAGATAGTCTGTCGCATACAGTGATGTTAGATGACATTGAATCAATGATTACCAACAGCGAGGAGCGTCTAGCACTTCTAGCGGCCTTAGGATATGATTTAACCGAACATATTGACTCTTATACCAAACGCCTTGAAAAATGTCAGACAGACGCTCTGAATGCTGGGCAAATAGCACTTTATAAGCGAATCAAAGTCAAATTAGATTTGATTAAACAAAGGGAGAAATAGATGCCTGACTTTAATTTACAAGGTGATTTTTTTAGTTCAAAAATCTCAGACCAAGCTAAAGTTAACTTAGGAGAACCAGTCACATTGAGTAATTTTCTCAGTGTTGAAGTTGGTGCCGGCGCACAACTAACAATTGGAAATCGTGTCTTTTTCAATGACCATTGTACATTAAGGTGTCTAAATAAAATTACTATTGGACGTGATACTATGTTTGGTGATGGAGTAAGACTGTACGATTTTGACCATATTTATAACAATTATCGTGTTGAGCAGTTTGAGTTTACCTATGCACCGATTACAATTGGTAAAAACTGCTGGATAGGAGCAAATGTAGTTATATTAAAGGGTGCAACTATTGGAGATAATGTGATTATTGGAGCAGGCTGTACTATTCGAAAAGGGCAGGTCATACCTGATAATACTATCGTTGTCAGTCATAACCACCCGTGAAAACGGGTGGCTTGTACACCGGCTATAAGCCGTTTCTCTCCAGCGGCGTCTAAAGACGCTCGCTGAACTTCGTTCAGGTCGTGCTATATTACTTGACTAATGCCCGTCACAACGGGCTTTTACCTTGTTCTAAATCCGCCATCAGAAAACGGATCTTCATATTCTTTTACACTCAGCTTATCGAGTGCAATGTCATTCTTTTCCTGCTCGCGAATATATTTAGCTACGGTCTTTTCGTTTAGTCCAACGGTACTTACATAGTATCCCCTAGCCCAGAACTTTCGATTTCCATACTTATATTTTAAATTAGCGTGCTTATCAAATATCATCAATGCACTTTTACTCTTGAGATACCCCATAAAATCGGAAATCGAAAGTTTGGGAGGTATCAGTAAAAGCAGGTGTACATGGTCTGGCATCATATGACCTTCGATAATCTCCACGCCACGACAACGGCATAGATGTTTGATAATATCTATCAAATCCGACCTGACTTTGTAATATATCGCCTTACGGCGATACTTAGGTGTAAAAACTATATGATATTTGCACATCCATTTGGTATGTGATAAACTGTAACTGGTTTTAGCCATTTATTTTTCCTTCTTTATCTAACCTGAACAATTAGATTATACTTGGAAAAATAAATGGAAGCTAGAAGCCTTGTCAGCCACCAGCATAGCTGGTGGTTTTCTTGTTTTTCTCTACGAGAAAAACTGGCTTGAAGCCATAACAAAAGCTCTACTTTACCTAGTAGAGCCAATCGTCTATGTCAAAAAATCCTCTTTTAAAAAGGCTGAAAATCCACCACAAAAAGAGACAGAAACAAGATCTACTAAATAAAGGTTCTTTATTTGATAGACTTAGTTGTTCATGTCTCCCTTACCTCCGAAAAATACTATGTTTATTTTATACCTTTTGGAACACTTTGTCAAAAGAAATGAGAAATTCAAATCTTTCTAGAAACCAAAAACAGGTCCATAGAGTGTCAAAACGTGCTTTACTTGATCGTAGTGGAACTTGTCATAGTTTCGCCAAGCAGTGCGAGCTTGATCGTTTAGTTTTAGTGAGCCAAGTCCAATCAAAAGACTAGTCCATTGGTAAAAAGTTTCCAGTTCAATTAAGATAGCGTTGTCTACTTTCTCAGCTTTTTTAAGCGCTCTGAGAATTTCGTCTATATTTTGCTGTAAGCGTAGATCATCAGGTAATCCTTGTTTACAGTTTTGTATAGTTTGATTTAATTCTGAAACGAGTTGATAGGCTTCAGCTAAAAGAACTTTGTCTTCCATATGAGCGTCCTCCTTTGCTCATGTATTGATGTCTATAGTATAGCACCAAAAACAAAAAATGTCATAGTAAATATATCAAAAAATCAATCATATAAAACAAAAAGGATTTAGCTCTATCCATAACAGAACTAACCCCTTAGAAGCAATAGATTTTTAAGGATTTGAATTTCGATTGTCAATCAGCAATCAGTTTTTCTAATTTCCAGATGCTGAACCAAAATGAAATGGTAAGGAGTATTAGGAAAATAAGGAAAGTTGTGCCATCGACCAAACTATTATTCATGCCACACAATCCTTTCGCTAGATAGGGAACTAGGGGTATAAGACACACTGTATAAGGGTGACTGTTATCCTTACTGCCGAGCTGGTTACAGTATACTCCTTTCTACTTTATCATTCCTGTCTTTTTTATAGTCTTTTGAATATCGGAATTCAATTATTTATAGCTAAAAGTAGAGTTAGGAAGTTCATATTCCTACTAGTTCTCCGAATTATTTTTAAATTTTCTATCTACCAATTTTGTTTCTATTATAGAAGAACACCGACATTTGGAATGGAAAACTCTGACTTTTAAATTCAAAGTTTGGAAGGCTTACTTCTAGCATTTTCATGGTATAATCAAGATAGTAAATCTTTATGGAGGAAGTATGAAATTAAATATTCAAGAAATTCGTAAGCAGCCTGAAGGTTTGCACTTTGAGCAAACTTTAGACTTAGCAGCTGACTTGCGTGCCCGTAATCAAGAAATTTTAGATGTAAAAGATATTGTCGCTATTGGAAAAGTTCAGTACGAAGACCTTATGTTTTTCCTAGATTATCAGTTGTCTTATACAATCGTTCTAGCCTCTAGCCGTAGCATGGAACCTGTAGAATTGAAAGAGTCTTATCCAGTGACAGAAGTCTTTATGGAAGGTGCTACCAATCAACTGGATCAAGAAGTGCTAGATGATGACTTGGTTTTACCGATTGAAAATGGGGAAATTGACCTGGCTGAAAGTGTTTCAGATAATATCTTGCTCAACATTCCAATCAAGGTCTTAACAGCTGAAGAAGAAGCTGGCCAGGGCTTTGTTTCTGGAAATGACTGGCAAATCATGTCCGAGGAAGAGTACCAAGCCCAACAAGCAGTCAAGAAAGAAGAAAATAGTCCTTTTGCAGGTTTGCAAGGACTGTTTGACGGAGACGAATAGATGGTTTTATCCAAGAAACGTGCCCGTCATGTCATTGAGGAAATCATTGCTCTTTTTCCAGATGCAAAACCAAGTCTAGATTTTCGTAATCATTTTGAACTTCTGGTTGCTGTTATGCTGTCTGCTCAGACGACAGATGCGGCAGTCAACAAGGCTACTCCTGGCCTTTTTGCAGCTTTTCCAACCCCACAAACCATGGCAGATGCAAGTGAGAGTGAGATTGCCTCGTATATTTCTCGCCTAGGCCTTTATCGCAATAAGGCTAAATTCCTCAAAAAATGTGCCCAGCAGTTATTAGACGATTTTGACGGCCAAGTCCCTCAGACTAGGGAAGAATTAGAGAGTTTGGCAGGAGTTGGCCGAAAAACCGCTAACGTAGTTTTGAGCGTAGGATTCGGTATTCCAGCCTTTGCAGTAGATACTCACGTAGAGCGAATCTGTAAACACCACGATATTGTTAAAAAATCAGCTACACCCCTTGAGGTCGAAAAACGTGTTATGGATGTCTTGCCACCAGAAGAATGGTTGGCAGCCCATCAGGCTATGATTTACTTTGGTCGTGCTATCTGTCATCCGAAAAATCCAGAATGTGATCACTATCCACAGTTATACGATTTTAGTTCGTTATAAAATTGATTTCTTGTGTTTTTTCTTGCATCGATTACTACTTTGTGATATAGTAGTAGCAATCAAATATTCCTTTAATCCTGTCCCGTGAGGCAGGCAAGGAGCTCGATTAAGTAGAAGGGTAAGTCTATACTGTTTACAGTATGGCTCGCTTAGTTATACATTCTCAAGTCTCCTTGAAAAAGGAGACTTTTCTTTTTGGAGGTTTGTCATGAAGACAAAAGAAGTTGTAGACGAATTGACCGTCAAGCGAGCGATTACTCGGATTACCTACGAGATTATCGAGCGAAATAAAGATTTAAACAAGATTGTATTGGCTGGGATAAAAACACGAGGTGTCTTCATTGCTCACCGTATCCAAGAGCGTTTGGAACAATTAGAAAATATCTCTGTCCCCGTTGTAGAATTAGATACCAAACCTTTCCGCGACGATGTCAAAAGCGGTGAAGATACTTCTATAATCTCTGTTGATGTGACAGAACGTGAGGTAATCTTGGTGGACGATGTGCTTTACACAGGTCGGACCATCCGAGCAGCTATTGATAACATCGTTACCCATGGTCGTCCTTCTCGTGTGAGTTTAGCTGTTCTAGTTGACCGTGGACATAGAGAATTACCGATTCGTCCAGACTATGTAGGGAAAAATATCCCAACCAGTCGTTCAGAAGAAATCATCGTAGAGATGACTGAACTAGATGGACAAGATCGTGTTCTTATTACCGAAGAAGCTTAGATAGCTAAAAGGAGTTAGCCATGTCAGAAAATCAACAAGCCATTCAACATGTAGTATCAATGGAAGACCTTACTGTAGAACAAGTCATGAAATTGATTAAACGAGGAATTGAGTTTAAAAATGGAGCAAAAGCGTCTTACGAGGACCAACACATTGTCTCTAATCTCTTCTTTGAGAGTTCGACTCGTACCCACAAATCTTTTGAAGTAGCAGAGATTAAACTGGGACTTCACCTACTGGACTTCGATGTGAAGACAAGTTCAGTCAACAAGGGTGAAACACTCTACGATACAATTTTAACCTTGTCAGCCTTGGGAGTAGATGCCTGTGTCATCCGACACCCAGAGGTGGATTACTACAGAGAGTTGATCGATAGTCCGACGATTACGACTTCGATTATCAATGGTGGGGATGGTTCGGGTCAACACCCAAGCCAAAGCTTGCTTGATTTGATGACCATTTATGAAGAATTTGGACACTTCGAAGGACTCAAGGTAGCCATTGCTGGTGACCTTGACCATTCGCGTGTGGCTAAATCCAATATGCAAATCTTAAAACGCTTAGGAGCAGAACTCTATTTTGCTGGACCTGAGGAATGGAGAAGTCAAGAGTTTGCAGACTATGGACAGTTTGTAAGCATTGATGAAATCATTGACCAAGTTGATGTGATGATGTTTCTCCGTGTTCAGCATGAGCGTCATGAAAGTGGAACAGTCTTTTCAAAAGAGGGTTATCATGCACAGCATGGTTTGACTCAAGAACGTTATGATCGCTTGAAAGATAAAGCTATTCTGATGCATCCTGCTCCTGTAAATCGCGATGTTGAAATTGCTGATCACTTGGTCGAAGCACCAAAATCACGTATTGTTCAACAAATGACCAATGGTGTCTTTGTCAGAATGGCAATTTTAGAATCTGTATTGACTTACAGAAACGCAAAATAAGACACAAAACGTTAAAAGATGCCTGAGAGCATCCACGAGAGGTGAATTTATGACTAAACGACTTCTAGTTTTAGAAGATGGAACAATTTTTGAAGGAAAAGCCTTTGGGGCTGATATTGATGTAACTGGTGAAATCGTCTTTAATACTGGGATGACCGGTTATCAAGAATCCATTACGGATCAGTCTTATAATGGGCAAATTCTAACCTTTACCTATCCCTTGGTTGGAAATTATGGAATTAACCGTGATGACTACGAGTCTATCAGTCCAACCTGTAAAGGTGTAGTGGTATTTGAAGAAGCTCGTAGAGCCAGCAACTGGCGCAACCAGATGACACTGGATGAATTTTTGAAGTCTAAGAAAATCCCTGGTATTTCAGGTATTGATACACGTGCTTTGACAAAAATCATTCGCAAACATGGAACTATGAGAGCGACTCTGACACATGTGGGAGATAGTATCGATCACATCACAGATCAGCTTCAAGCGACTGTTTTACCGATTGATAATATCAAACAGGTTTCTACAAAAACTGCTTACCCAGCTCCAGGAGTAGGTTTAAGTGTGGTACTTGTAGACTTTGGTCTCAAGCATTCAATCTTAAGAGAGTTGTCTAAGAGAGATTGTAATGTAACGGTCGTTCCTTATACTACAACAGCAGAGGAAATCCTTCACTTAAATCCAGACGGAGTTATGTTGTCAAATGGACCGGGAAATCCAGAAGATGTACCAGAAGCACTCGATATGATTCGTGGTATTCTCGGGAAAATTCCAATCTTTGGTATTTGTATGGGGCACCAGCTCTTTGCGATGGCAAATGGTGCCAAGACCTATAAGATGAAGTTTGGTCACCGTGGGTTTAACCACGCTGTACGCGAAATTGCAACAGGGCGCGTGGATTTCACGAGTCAAAACCATGGATATGCAGTGAGTCGTGAAGATTTTCCAGACCATTTGATGATTACTCATGAAGAAATCAATGACAAGTCAGTTGAAGGTGTACGTCACAGATACCAACCAGGTTTCTCTGTGCAATTCCACCCAGATGCTGCACCAGGTCCGCACGATGCAAGTTATCTATTTGACGAGTTCATCGAGATGATGGAAGCCTTTAAACAAACAAATTAAAGACGAGTGAGAAATCGTCGGAGAATTTATGCAACTGAACACGGACGGAAAGCTCGGAATTTAGAGAACCCAACTCGGATTGTCAATCCTTCCTTGGTTTCCTAAAATTCAATCGCTTTCTATTCGTCCTTTGTATCTTATTTAATGGCAACCTGAGAGTTGCCGAATAGAAAGGCAGGTCGTTTCTTTTAGTCGCTATCAGGCGAACTAAAAACTCCCTGCACTAGATTTTTTACCGAAAAGTATCGTTTCGTTAAAAAATCGTCGGAGAATTTATTTAATGTCGCCCTGTGAGGCGACGAATAGAAAGGAGAAGGGTGAGCCGTATTTGCTGAACTGAATACGGGCTACGGACGGTGCTAAAAAGATAGTTATTCCTAGAACTGACAGTTCTTCGTCATAACTCCTATTTTAGCTTTGCCCGCTTGACGCCCTTAATATCTTATAAATGCCTAAACGTACTGATATTCAAAAAATTATGGTGATTGGTTCTGGTCCGATTATTATTGGTCAAGCTGCTGAGTTTGACTATGCTGGGACTCAGGCTTGCTTGTCTTTGAAAGAGGAAGGTTATGAGGTTGTTTTGGTGAACTCAAACCCTGCAACTATCATGACTGATAAGGAAATTGCAGACAAGGTTTACATTGAGCCAATCACACTTGAGTTTGTAACTCGTATTCTCCGTAAAGAACGTCCAGATGCCTTGCTTCCAACTCTTGGTGGGCAAACAGGGCTTAACATGGCCATGGAATTGTCTAAAAATGGAATTCTTGATGAATTGGGAGTAGAACTTCTCGGGACTAAATTGTCTGCCATCGACCAAGCGGAGGACCGCGATCTTTTTAAACAATTGATGGAAGAACTGAACCAACCAATTCCTGAATCAGAAATTGTTAATACAGTGGAAGAAGCCGTAGCCTTCGCAGCAACAATTGGTTACCCAGTGATTGTCCGTCCAGCCTTCACACTTGGTGGTACAGGCGGTGGTATGTGTGCCAACGAGGAAGAATTGCGTGAAATTGCTGAAAATGGTTTGAAGTTGTCACCTGTAACCCAATGTTTGATTGAGCGTTCTATTGCAGGTTTCAAGGAAATCGAGTACGAAGTGATGCGTGACTCAGCTGACAATGCCCTTGTTGTATGTAACATGGAAAACTTTGACCCAGTTGGGATTCATACAGGGGATTCCATCGTATTTGCCCCAGCGCAAACTATGTCAGATTATGAAAACCAAATGCTTCGTGATGCAAGTCTGAGCATTATCCGCGCTCTCAAGATTGAAGGTGGATGTAACGTTCAGTTGGCTCTCGATCCACATAGTTTTAAATATTATGTCATCGAAGTAAACCCTCGTGTATCGCGTTCGTCAGCCCTTGCTTCTAAGGCGACAGGTTACCCAATTGCTAAATTGGCTGCTAAGATTGCAGTCGGTTTGACCTTGGATGAGGTCATTAACCCTGTTACAGGTTCAACTTATGCCATGTTTGAACCAGCCCTTGACTACGTTGTTGCCAAGATTCCACGCTTCCCATTTGATAAGTTTGAAAAAGGTGAGCGCCGTCTTGGTACTCAGATGAAGGCGACTGGAGAAGTTATGGCCATCGGTCGTAACATCGAAGAGTCACTTCTTAAAGCTTGTCGTTCACTTGAAATTGGTGTCCACCACAATGAAATGCCTGAACTTGCAGATGTTTCAGATGATGCCTTGATTGAAAAGGTTGTGAAAGCACAAGATGACCGTCTCTTTTACGTATCAGAGGCCATTCGCCGTGGTTACACACCAGAAGAGATTGCAGATTTGACTAAGATTGATATCTTCTATCTTGATAAACTCTTGCATATCTTTGAAATTGAGCAAGAATTAGGCTCACATCCACAAGATCTTGAAGTTTTGAAAACTGCAAAATTGAATGGTTTTTCGGACCGTAAGATTGCTGAACTCTGGAATACTACAGCTGATCAAGTTCGCCAACTACGTTTGGAAAACAAGATTGTCCCAGTTTACAAGATGGTTGATACTTGTGCGGCAGAATTTGAATCAGAAACTCCATATTTCTATTCAACTTATGGCTGGGAAAATGAATCGATCAAGTCTGAAAAGGAATCTGTACTGGTCCTAGGTTCAGGTCCAATCCGTATCGGTCAAGGGGTTGAGTTTGACTATGCGACTGTTCACTCAGTTAAGGCGATTCAAGCTGCTGGCTACGAAGCCATCATCATGAACTCGAACCCAGAGACCGTTTCAACAGACTTCTCTGTATCAGATAAACTTTACTTTGAGCCATTGACATTTGAAGATGTCATGAATGTCATTGACCTTGAGCAACCAAAAGGCGTTATCGTTCAGTTTGGTGGTCAAACAGCTATCAACCTTGCAGAGCCATTGGCTAAGGCAGGTGTGACTATCCTTGGTACGCAGGTTGCTGACCTAGACCGTGCCGAAGACCGTGACCTCTTCGAACAAGCCCTCAAAGACTTGGATATTCCGCAACCTCCTGGACAAACAGCAACAAACGAAGAAGAAGCAGTGCTTGCAGCTCGCAAGATTGGTTTCCCAGTCCTTGTTCGTCCTTCTTATGTCTTGGGTGGACGTGCTATGGAAATTGTAGAAAACGAAGAAGATCTTCGTTCTTACATGCGTACAGCCGTTAAAGCAAGTCCAGACCATCCAGTTCTTGTCGACTCTTATATCGTTGGACAAGAATGTGAAGTTGATGCTATCTCAGATGGACAAAATGTCCTTATCCCTGGTATCATGGAGCATATCGAACGTGCTGGTGTCCACTCAGGTGACTCCATGGCTGTTTATCCTCCACAAACCTTGTCTCAAAAGGTTCAAGAAACCATCGCAGACTATACTAAACGTCTTGCAATTGGCCTCAACTGTCTTGGTATGATGAACATTCAGTTTGTCATCAAGGATGAGAAAGTCTACGTTATTGAGGTCAATCCACGTGCCAGCCGTACTGTTCCATTCCTATCAAAAGTAACCAATATCCCGATGGCTCAGGTTGCAACTAAGTTAATTCTTGGTCAAAGTCTTGAAGAACTTGGTTATCAAGATGGACTTTACCCAGAAAGCACTCGAGTTCATATCAAAGCGCCAGTCTTCTCCTTCACTAAGCTCGCGAAAGTAGACAGCTTGCTCGGTCCTGAAATGAAGTCAACAGGGGAAGTTATGGGTTCTGATACGACTTTAGAAAAAGCTCTCTACAAGGCCTTTGAAGCTTCTTATCTTCACTTGCCAACCTTTGGGAATGTTGTCTTTACTATCGCTGACGATGCCAAGGAAGAAGCCTTGGACTTGGCTTGTCGTTTCCAAAATATTGGCTACGGTATCCTTGCGACTCAAGGAACAGCAGCTTTCTTTGAAAATCATGGCTTGAAGGCTCAATCTGTAGGTAAGATAGGTGACGATGAACACGATATCCCAAGCTTTGTCCGTAAAGGGAAAATTCAAGCCATTATCAACACAGTTGGTACTAAGCGAACTGCTGATGAAGATGGTGAACAAATCCGCCGTTCAGCTATTGAACACGGTGTACCACTCTTTACAGCCCTAGATACAGCGGATGCTATGCTTAAGGTACTTGAAAGCCGTAGCTTCGTTACAGAAGCAATTTAGTTTCTTGGTAAATGATCTAATACGAAAATCAAATTCAAACTGCGTCAACGTCGCCTTGCCGTACTCAAGTACAGCCTGCGGCTAGTTTCCTAGTTTGCTCTTTGATTTTCATTGAGTATAAGTAGCTTTTTCTCCAGCGTCAAAAGACGCTGGTTTTTACTCTTTCATAGAGAAATCGAGTTAGAAAAAATAGTTACAGTTCATCATTAAATGTCAAAGTTTATTAATAGATTTATCATTAACGTTAAGTGAGTAGACTTATTCTGACTTTCCCTAAAATTTTGTTGAATTTTATGATATAATAGGGGTAAATTGAGAAAATGAGCAAGTATTTTCATAAGTCCTTTCAAAAAATTTCTTAACTTTTGGATATTAATATGTGATCTCGGCTTCTCAATATTAGAATAGTAGGAAAAGACAAGATTAGAAAGAGGTAAGTATCTATGTCTTCTCATAAAAAAGTTTCACTCTCTGAGATTAATCAGTCTATCGAGACTCCAAATAATAATCATTTTTGGCAAAATTTAAAGGCCTTCTTGGGACCAGGTGCCCTCGTGGCAGTTGGTTATATGGATCCGGGGAACTGGATTACAAGTGTTGTCGGTGGGGCTTCCTATAAATATAGTCTTTTGTTTGTTATCTTGATTTCATCGCTTATTGCTATGCAACTTCAGCAGATGGCTGGAAAACTTGGAATTGTAACCCAGATGGACCTAGCTCAGGCAACGGCCCATCATTCACCTAAATGGCTTCGTTATAGTCTATGGGTGATTTTGGAGTTGGCCTTGATGGCGACAGATTTGGCAGAAGTTCTAGGTTCAGCTATTGCCCTAAATCTTCTCTTTAAGATTCCGATTATGATAGCCATCCTCTTGACGGTTCTGGATGTCTTTCTCTTGCTGCTCCTGATGAAGTTTGGCTTTAAGAAGATAGAAGCTATCGTTACCACGCTCATTTTAACCATTCTAGCAATCTTTACTTACTTAGTAGCTTTGTCACATCCAAGCTTCCAAGGAATCGTTGAAGGTTATCTGCCAAATGCAACCTTATTTGAAAGTCCTATGCCTGGGCATGAAAGTCAATTAACCTTGGCGTTGGGTATCGTGGGTGCGACTGTTATGCCCCATAACCTCTATTTGCATTCTTCCTTGTCTCAGACTCGGAAAATCAATCATAAGGACAAGAATGATGTTCGAAAAGCCGTGCGCTTTATGACCTGGGATTCTAATCTCCAGTTATCCTTGGCCTTTGTGGTTAACTCCCTTCTTTTGATCTTAGGGGCGGCTCTCTTTTTCGGACATGCATCTGAAATTTCTGCCTTCTCTCAAATGTATAATGCCTTGCAGGATTCAACCATTGCGGGAGCTATAGCTAGCTCAACCTTATCAACCTTGTTTGCCTTGGCCCTATTAGCCAGTGGTCAGAATTCGACTATCACGGGTACTTTGACTGGACAAATCGTTATGGAAGGTTTCTTGCATATGAGATTGCCACAATGGTTTATTCGTTTGGCGACACGCCTCTTTGCCTTGCTACCTGTTATGATAGTAGCGGTTCTGTTCGGTCATCAAGAAAAAACCTTGGATCAGTTATTGGTTTATTCACAGGTCTTTCTTTCTATCGCTCTTCCATTTTCAATCTTCCCCTTGATTTATCTAACTTCTAAGAAGTCACTAATGGGCGAATTTACCAATGCTAAATGGAATACCATCCTTGGTTATATTGTTTCCATTATCTTAACAGTTCTCAATGTGAAATTGCTATTTGATATTTTTTAAGATCTTTTAACATGAAGTAGAAAAAAATCACCCGAGAGTTAATTCTCGGGTGATTTTTTGCAATTCAAATCTTTGATAGACGAAAATCCATTATAAAAAGCTGCATGAAGATGCAGCTACACTATAGCAACGGAAGACATGGGATTCGAACCCACGCACGCTTTCACACGCCTACCGCGTTTCCAACACGGCCTCTTAAGCCTCTTGAGTAATCTTCCAATACTTACTAAAATAGTTTATCATAAAGGGATTTATCTTGCAAATAAAATTCAAACAATTGGCAAAATGATAGAAAATGAAAGAAAGTGACAAAAAGTGCTTGACTTTGATTTTTTTTGTGGTAGAATGATTATTGTAATCGTTAACAGGAGGTGAGTAAGTGCTAAAAACCGAGAGAAAAAAATTGATTTTAGAGGAGCTGGGCAAACATAAAGTCGTTTCTCTAGAGAAATTAGTAGGTTTGTTAGACACGTCAGAATCAACGGTTAGACGAGATTTAGATGAATTGGAATCGGAAAATAAACTTCGTCGAGTTCATGGAGGAGCAGAGTTGCCTCACTCCTTGCAAGAAGAAGAAACCATTCAAGAAAAATCTGTCAAAAACCTTCAAGAGAAAAAATTGATTGCGCAGAAAGCAGCTTCCCTCATCAAAGAAAAAGATGTTATCTTTGTGGATGCAGGAAGTACAACAGCCTTTCTCATTAAGGAATTGGAGCGAAAAGACATTACTGTTGTAACCAACTCCATTCACCATGCAGTCCAATTAGTGGATAAGCAAATCCCAACAGTTATTATTGGCGGTGGGGTTAAGATGACGACTGATGCCAGCATCGGTGGTGTCGCGCTTAATCAGATTAACCAACTACACTTTGACCGTGCCTTTATCGGAATGAATGGTGTGGACGAAGGTTATTATACAACTCCAGATATGGAGGAGGGAGCTGTCAAGCGTGCTATCTTAGAAAATGCCAAACAAACTTATATTTTGGCGGATTCGTCTAAGGTTGGTCAGTCTTGTTTCGCTAAGGTCGCCCCTATAAAACGAGCTATTGTCATTACAAGTAAGGGTCACGAACTCTTGCCAGCTATCAAAGAGAAAACGGAGGTTATCGAAGTATGATTTATACAGTCACGCTCAATCCATCTATTGACTATATTGTCCGTCTGGATAAAGTGGAAGTTGGTAGTGTTAATCGTATGGATAGTGATGATAAGTTTGCTGGTGGTAAGGGAATCAATGTTAGCCGTGTCTTGAAACGCTTGGATATTCCAAATACAGCGACTGGATTTATCGGAGGTTTTACTGGTAAATTTATCACAGATACTTTAGCTGAAGAGCAAATTGAAACACGATTTGTCCAAGTGGCAGAAGATACGCGTATCAACGTCAAGATTAAAGCGGATCAAGAAACTGAAATCAACGGAACTGGTCCTACTGTTGAGCCAGAACAACTTGAAGAATTAAAAGCTATTCTTTCAAGTCTAACAGCAGAAGATACAGTGGTATTTGCTGGTTCAAGTGCTAAAAACTTAGGCAATGTCATCTATAAGGATTTGATTGCCTTGACTCGTCAAACGGGTGCTCAAGTGGTCTGTGACTTTGAAGGTCAGACCTTGATTGATAGTTTGGATTATCAACCACTTTTGGTCAAACCAAACAATCATGAACTTGGAGCTATCTTTGGAGTCAAGCTCGAAAGTTTAGATGAGATTGAAAAATACGCTCGAGAATTGTTGGCTAAAGGTGCTCAAAACGTTATTATCTCTATGGCTGGAGATGGAGCCCTTCTGGTAACATCAGATGGAGCATACTTTGCAAAACCAATCAAGGGAACCGTGAAAAACTCAGTTGGTGCTGGTGACTCTATGGTTGCTGGATTTACAGGTGAGTTTGTCAAATCAAAAGATGCAGTAGAAGCCTTCAAGTGGGGAGTGGCTTGTGGAACAGCAACTACCTTCTCTGATGACTTGGCGACTGCAGCATTTATTAAAGAAACTTATGAAAAAGTTGAGGTAGAAAAAAGATGAAAATTCAGGATTTATTGAGAAAAGATGTGATGTTGCTCGATTTACAAGCAACTGAAAAAACAGCAGCTATCGAAGAAATGATTCATAGCTTGGTAGAACACGGATACGTGACAGATTTTGAAACCTTTAAAGAAGGAATCTTGGCGCGTGAAGCTTTGACTTCTACAGGTTTGGGTGATGGTATTGCAATGCCACACAGCAAAAACGCTGCTGTCAAAGAAGCGACTGTTCTCTTTGCTAAATCAAATAAGGGTGTTGACTACGAAAGTTTAGATGGACAACCAACTGACCTCTTCTTTATGATTGCGGCTCCAGAAGGTGCCAATGATACTCACTTGGCTGCCTTGGCAGAATTGTCTCAATACTTGATGAAAGACGGCTTTGCTGACAAACTTCGTCAAGTAACATCAGCTGATCAAGTTATTGAACTCTTTAACCAAGCTTCAGAAAAAGCTCAAGAACCAGTACAAGTTCCTGCAAATGACTCTGATGACTTCATCGTAGCAGTTACAGCTTGTACAACAGGAATTGCCCACACATACATGGCACAAGAAGCTCTTCAAAAAGTGGCCGCGGAAATGGGTGTCGGTATCAAGGTTGAAACCAATGGTGCTAGCGGTGTTGGCAACAAATTGACAGCAGAAGATATTCGTAAGGCTAAAGCTGTTATCATCGCTGCAGATAAGGCAGTTGAAATGGATCGTTTCGATGGCAAACCATTGGTAAATCGTCCAGTTGCAGATGGTATTCGTAAGACAGAAGAGTTGATCAACCTGGCTCTTTCTGGTAATGCTGAAGTATATCGTGCTGCTAATGGAGCGCAAGCTTCAACAGCATCTAACGAAAAACAAAGTGTCGGTGGTGCTTTCTACAAACACTTGATGAGTGGTGTATCACAAATGTTGCCATTCGTTATCGGTGGTGGTATCATGATTGCCCTTGCCTTCTTGATTGATGGTGCTATGGGTGTGCCAAATGAAAACCTTGGAAATCTTGGTTCTTACCATGAACTCGCTTCTATGTTCATGAAAATCGGTGGCGCAGCCTTTGGTTTGATGCTTCCAGTATTTGCAGGATATGTTGCTTACTCAATCGCTGAAAAACCAGGTTTGGTAGCAGGTTTCGTAGCTGGAGCTATTGCCAAAGAAGGTTTTGCCTTTGGTAAAATCCCTTATGCTCAAGGTGGTGAAGCAACTTCAGCTCTTGCAGGTGTATCATCAGGTTTCCTAGGAGCCCTTGTTGGTGGATTTATCGCTGGTGCCTTGGTACTCTTGGTTAAGAAATACGTGAAGGTTCCACGTTCACTTGAAGGTGCTAAATCAATCCTTCTCTTGCCACTTCTTGGAACAGTCTTGACAGGATTTGTCATGCTTGCTGTTAACATCCCAATGGCAGCAATCAACACTGCTATGAACGACTTCCTTGGCGGTCTTGGAGGCGGTTCAGCTGTCCTTCTTGGTATCGTTCTTGGAGGAATGATGGCTGTCGATATGGGTGGACCTGTCAATAAAGCAGCTTATGTCTTTGGTACTGGTACTCTTGCAGCAACAGTGTCAACAGGTGGTTCAGTAGCCATGGCAGCAGTTATGGCTGGAGGAATGGTTCCACCACTTGCGATCTTCGTTGCAACACTTCTTTTCAAAGATAAATTTACTAAAGAAGAACGCAACTCAGGTTTGACGAACATCGTTATGGGCTTGTCATTCATCACTGAAGGAGCGATTCCATTTGGTGCGGCTGACCCAGCTCGTGCTATCCCAAGCTTTATCCTTGGTTCAGCAGTGGCAGGTGGACTTGTTGGTCTTGCAGGTATCAAACTCATGGCTCCTCACGGAGGAATCTTCGTTATCGCCCTTACTTCAAATGCCCTTCTTTACCTTGTCTTTGTCTTGGTAGGAGCACTTGTTAGTGGTGTAGTTTATGGTTACCTTCGTAAACCATTAGAAAAATAAAATAGCATAAATAAAATGACTGAACACGAAAGTGGGCAGTCATTTTTTGATAATGAAGTTAGGGAGACAGGTCTTTAAAGTGATATAATAGAGGTAAATCTTAGAGAATTTAAATGATAGAATGCTAAAGTTCTACAAATACCTTAGAGGAGAAAAGTGTCATGAGTGATTCTAGTAAAGAAGAAATCGACAAATTAGTGAAAGAAAATATCCCTCACCAAAATCTTGCAAAAGAAGAGTTACAGAAGGTCTATGCCAGCTTGCTGGAGGAGAATTTTCCTGATTCTAAACGAATTCATTTTATAGCTGATTTAGGAAGGAGTCCAGAACTTGCCTTTCATTTTGAGCTCATTTGCAACGATTGGGAGAAAGAAACTGACCTGAATTTTGAAGCGAGTTTTGACCAGCATGGGCAGGAGGGAATCGATTATCTTTTGGAAATTCTCGATCAAAAGGAAGCAGAGAGTCAACGCGTTTTGATTGTATATCTTCTAGCGAAAATCCTTTCCAAAGTAAGACAGAGAGATTTTTATGCATCTTCTTGCAAGCAAGTACTTCCTGTTCTAATCTCTCTTTTAGCTAGTTCAGAAGCTTCGAATCGTAGAAAGTTAATCATTGCCCTAGGGTGGATTGGTTCAACAAGTGAGATAGAAATCTTAGGACAACATCTCTTGACTGACCAAGATGCACTTTGTCGTGCCTGGTCTGCCAGTAGTTTGATGCAATTATCTTTTCATCAAGTTGAAAAAGAAGTCTTGATAGAGAAAACAAAGGGTTTGTTTGGTGAGGCGATTGTAGAAGAAAAGGACTTGCAGGCTTGCGCTTTGATGATAGAAGCAGCTCAAGTTTTATTTGGGAAAAAATGGATACCTACATCTGCTGTGGAGAATCTAGAAGTCGAAAAGATTGAGAAAGCAAGAAAATCAGCAATCAGATTTTTAAAGAAGCAGTGATCTAAAGTTGTTGAAAAATCATACAGAAAAGAAACTGCAGAAATATTAATGAAAGATGATTGTGTCTTGTAGATGCAATCATTTTTCACTTCAAACAAAGTTTCTGAAGTGTGTTATAATAGAAATATGGCAAACAAGAATACAAGTAAAACAAGACGGAGACCGTCAAAAGCTGAATTAGAAAGAAAGCAAGCTATCCAACGGATGTTAGTTTCCTTGGTTATAGCTTTTTGCTTAATGTTCGCTGCTCTGAAATTAGGAGCAGTGGGACTCACCCTCTATAACCTTATTCGATTACTAGTAGGAAGTCTGGCTTATCTGGTCATTGTTGTCGTTCTAGTCTATCTTTTTCTCTTTAAATGGATTCGGAAACAAGAAGGTCTGATCTCAGGTTTTCTTTGTATTTTTTCAGGCTTATTGCTGATTTTTGAAGCTTATCTTGTATGGAAATATGGCTTAGAGCAGTCTGTCTTTAAGGGAACTTTAGCCCAAGTATTGACAGATTTGACAGGCTTTCGTGTGACTAGCTTTGCTGGAGGAGGGCTGCTAGGTGTTGCCCTTTATATTCCAGTCGCCTTTCTTTTTTCAAATATTGGTACTTACTTTATCGGAGCCATCTTAATCTTGATCGGTGCTCTTCTAGTCAGTCCCTGGTCTATCTATGATGTCGCTGATTTTCTTGGAGCACGTTTTGCACTTTGGGTGGAGCGACGTGAGCAGAGGAAACAAGAACGCTTCATCAAACGAGAAGAAGAAAAAGCTCGTAAGGAATCAGAGGAACAGGAAAGACTAGAAAAAGAACAAGCAGAGCAAGCCTTGTTGGATATCCCTCCTGTTGATATGGAAACTGGCGAGATTTTAGAAGCTTCCCCTGTTCACTTTGATGATTTACCACCCCTTCCAGAGGAAGAATGGGTAGAACCTGAAATTATTCTCCCGCAAGCAGACTATGAAGTTCCTAGCGAAGTTGATATTCCAGAGGAAGCTGAGTTCTTAGAGGATGAGGATGTTGAGGTAGATTTTTCTGCTAAAAAAGCTTTAGAGTACAAACTCCCAAGCTTGCAACTCTTCGCACCTGATAAACCAAAAGATCAGTCAAAAGAAAAGAAAATCGTACGAGAAAATATCAAAATTTTGGAAGAAACCTTTGCGAGTTTCGGTATCAAGGTAACGGTTGAACGTGCTGAAATCGGACCATCAGTTACCAAGTACGAAGTCAAGCCAGCAGTTGGTGTTCGTGTCAATCGCATTTCCAATCTAGCAGATGACTTGGCTCTGGCCTTGGCTGCAAAAGATGTCCGTATCGAAGCTCCAATTCCAGGGAAATCCTTGGTCGGGATTGAAGTGCCTAACTCTGAAATTGCGACCGTATCTTTCCGAGAACTCTGGGAACAATCGCAAACTAAACCTGAAAATCTCCTAGAAATTCCTCTTGGGAAAGCCGTTAATGGAACTGCACGTAGTTTTGATTTGGCTAAAATGCCTCACTTGCTAGTAGCTGGTTCGACAGGTTCTGGTAAATCTGTTGCAGTCAATGGTATCATTGCAAGTATTCTCATGAAGGCACGTCCAGACCAAGTCAAGTTTATGATGGTGGATCCGAAGATGGTTGAGTTATCAGTCTATAATGATATTCCTCACCTCTTGATTCCGGTCGTGACTAACCCTCGTAAGGCCAGCAAGGCCCTTCAAAAAGTCGTGGATGAGATGGAAAACCGTTATGAACTCTTTGCCAAAATTGGGGTTCGTAATATCGCTGGTTTCAATGCCAAGGTTGAGGAATTCAACGCTCAATCTGAGTACAAACAAGTACCTCTTCCTTTGATTGTCGTGATTGTCGATGAGTTAGCTGACCTTATGATGGTGGCCAGCAAGGAAGTAGAAGATGCCATTATCCGACTCGGACAAAAGGCGCGTGCAGCTGGTATTCACATGATCCTCGCGACCCAGCGTCCTTCAGTAGATGTTATCTCTGGTTTGATTAAGGCAAATGTACCGTCACGTATAGCCTTTGCTGTATCTTCTGGAACGGATTCTCGAACTATCTTAGATGAAAATGGTGCTGAGAAATTGCTTGGTCGAGGGGACATGCTCTTTAAACCAATCGATGAAAACCACCCGGTTCGCTTGCAAGGCTCCTTTATCTCGGATGATGATGTTGAGCGTATTGTTAGCTTCATTAAGGCTCAAGCAGATGCTGATTATGATGACAGTTTTGATCCAGGAGAAGTTTCTGAGACAGATGCTGATTCTGGCACAGGTGATGAGGGTGGAGACCCACTCTTTGAAGAAGCTAAAGCACTGGTTATTGAAACCCAAAAAGCAAGTGCATCTATGATTCAGAGACGCTTATCTGTTGGCTTTAACCGAGCAACTCGCTTGATGGAAGAATTAGAGATGGCTGGGGTTATTGGACCTGCAGAAGGAACCAAACCACGAAAAGTTTTACAACAATAAAAAACGTAAAAACAGTATAAAAATGCATGGAAACTTTATTGAAAAGTTAGACGAAGTTAGTTTAACTTTCCTGATGAAGTTTCTTTTTTTGACGAAATGGCTAGAAATAAGGCCTTCTGAAATTCTATTCAGAATAGTCAGGAAATTGGATTATACTTTTACTAGTTTTACCTGTTAAAGTATTGATTTTTTAAACTGTTTTTGATATATTAAATTGGTATAGAAAAAATTATATGTTTATCTAGTGGCGTTAAAAAATTGAGGAGGATATTTTTTTAAACAAAAATGCAAACGCTTACTTTGTAAACTGAAAGGAACAAAAAAACCGATGGATAAAAGATTGTTTGAAAAACGTTGCAAATATAGTATTCGGAAATTTTCATTAGGAGTTGCTTCTGTCATGATTGGTGCAGCTTTCTTTGGAACTAGCACTGTTCTTGCAGATTCTCCGCAAACAGGTTCAACAGCAAATATGCCAGCAGATTTGGCTGCAGCTCTTGCTAATGTAAAAGAAGATGATGGACGTGATTTTGAGGCGCCAAAACCTGGTGAAGACCAAGGTTCTCCTGAAGTAACTGACGGACCAAAAACAGAAGAAGAATTACTTGAGAAAGAAAAAGAAGCAGCAGCTTCAGATGCTCTTCCAGAAGACTTACGTGGAAAACTTGATAAGGCTGAAGAAAATGGCAGTACTGTATCAAAAGAGGAATTAGCGAAAGAAGACAAGAGTCTTGTTCCAGAAGATGTCTCTAAAACAAAAAATGGTGAATTAAACTATGGAGCAACAGTAAAAATTAAAAGTGCAGCTGGTGTTGGTAGCGGTATCGTCATCGGTGAAAATCTAGTTTTATCTGTTTCTCATAACTTTATCAAAGATGTTCCAGATGGCAATAATCGTAAGGTAGCTGATAATGTTGAAAGTGATGACGATGTTTATACAATTTCTTACCAAGGCGCTCCAGACGTCAAATTCAGTAAAAATGATGTAAAACACTGGGATCGTGAAGGATTCCTCAAAGGATATAAAAATGATTTGGCAATCGTTAAGCTTCGTACACCTCTTGCAAATGCACCAGTTGAAGTGACTGACAAGCCTGCTACAACTAAGGTAGGAGATAAGGTTCATGTATTTGGCTATCCAAAAGGCGAACTTGATCCGATTTTGAATACAACTGTTGAGGATATTAACAATCACGGAGAAGGTGTTCGTGGAATTAGCTATCAAGGAAGTGAACCAGGTGCTAGTGGTGGCGGTATTTTCGATGAAAATGGGAAATTGATTGGTATTCACCAAAATGGTGTATCTGGTAAACGTAGTGGAGGTATTCTCTTCTCACCTGCTCAGCTAGAGTGGATTCAAAACTACATCAAGGGTATTGAAACAACGAAACCAGCTGGTCTAGATGCTCTTGATAAACAAGTTGAGGACAAGGAAGAAAAACCAAAAGAGGATAAACCTAAGGAAGATAAGCCAAAAGAAGAAACACCAGCAGAAAATAAACCTGCTGAAAACAAGCCAGCTGAGAATAAACCAGCTGAAGCAGCAACGGGAGAAACTAGCGACTCTACTGCCGAGGTGAAAAAAGAGTGGGACTCAGTAAGCCGTGTGAAAGGGAATGTTGAAGTCGTTGAAGAAGGCGGAGTACGCTACAACAAATTAACTTCAACAACAGCTAACGACAATGGAGCAAACGAAGCTTTATTTGAAAAAGCTGGATTACAGGCGGATGCGGAAGGAAATGTAAGCGTTGACTTAACGTTCAAGGCAAACACTCCTCCAGCTGAAACACGCTTTGGGGTATATCTGAAATATAAAGATAATGACAACAACATCTTTGTTGGGTATGACAAGGGCGGTTGGTTCTGGCAATACAAAGGACCAAATGTAAACACTTGGTATAGTAAGACTCGTGTAGAAGCACCAAATGTAGGTGAAGAAAACCACCTATCTATCGTTTACAAAAAAGACGGTCAATTAAATGCTACAAATAATGGACAAAATTTATTTAGCACAGAAGTCGTTCCAGAAGCTGTCAAGAACGCTTTAGCGGATGTGAATAAAGTTTACCTTAAAGCAGGAACTTATAATAAAGAATTATCATCTGTATCAATCAAAGCGGATAATCAAGAAAACATTAAGCCAGAAGAAGAAACTCCGGCTGTGGATGATGGTTTACGTCGCAACGACCAAGATGTTCACTATGAAACTCTACAATCAGAACAATTAAAAGCAATTATCGACACAGCGTTTCCACGTGTTAAAGAATATGAATTAGATGGAAAAACGTTAACAGGTCAAGTTCAAAAAATAGATAAAATGTCAATCAACGGTGTATTAGTCACTCCAGAAGTTCAATACCGTAAGATTGATGACACTACTGCAGAATATGTAATGACAGTAAGGAACGATGATGAATTCATCAATGCTGAAATCACTGTGAAATTACAATTAGTCGGCAACGAAATGCATTTCGATGTAACGAAAGTTGTGAACAAAAACAATGTTGAAATGGGTAAACCAATCGACAATGTACGAAAATTAATCCAAACAATTGAATTCCCAGGAAACACACTTGTTTCTGTTGGTTCAAACAAACAAGGTGCGAAATTCGACGGAGCTCAAATGTCAACAAACACACATAACCGTGGAGACTATCATTTAGACTTGAAAGAAGGCAAGATGAATGAATATACTTACGGCTTCATGTATGGATTCGTTTCTTCTAACGAATTAGCAGCGTCTGTTTGGAGTAACTCTCAATTTACTTACAGAGGAAATGACTTTGCACGTTTAACAACAGCCTTAGAACGTGTCGAAGGTGTAAACTACTTAGGTATTCAAAGCTCACCTTACTGGTACCAACGTGCTTATAAGAACTTAGTATTCCCAGAATACACATTAGAATTACCAAGTTCTAAAGTAGTCATTACAAAAGACTTAAACAAAGATAATGTTGTGGACTGGCAAGATGGTGCGATTGCATATCGTAATATCATGAACAATCCTAAAGGGGCAGAATCTGTTCCAGATTTAGTAGCGTATCGTATTGCGATGAACTTCGCATCTCAAGCGCAAAACCCATTCTTAATGACATTAGATGGTATTAAGAAGATTAACTTACACACAGATGGTTTAGGCCAATCAATCCTACTTAAAGGGTATGGTAGTGAAGGTCACGACTCAGGTCACTTAAACTATGCGGATATCGGTAAGAGAATCGGTGGCGTTGAAGACTTCAAGAAATTATTAGCAAGAGCAAAAGAATACGGAGCTAAAATCGGTATTCACGTTAATGCTTCTGAAACATATCCTGAATCTAAATACTTCAGCGAAGCTATTTTACGTAAAAACTCTGACGGAACATATATGTACGGTTGGAACTGGTTGGACCAAGGTATCAACATCGATGCAGAATATGACTTAGCTCATGGACGTTTGGATCGTTGGAAAGAATTAAGAGAAAAACTAGGTGCTGACTTAGACTTCATCTATGTGGACGTTTGGGGTAACGGACAATCAGGAGATAACACTGCTTGGCCAACTCACGTACTTGCTAAAGAAATAAACTCTCAAGGTTGGCGTATGGCAATCGAGTGGGGCTTCGGTGCAGAATATGACTCAACATTCCAACACTGGGCAGCTGACTTAACTTACGGTGGATATACACTGAAAGGTATTAACTCAAATATCACTCGATTCATCCGTAACCACCAAAAAGACTCATGGGTGGGTGACTATCCAAGCTATGGTGGTGCCGCTAACTATCCATTACTTGGTGGATATAACATGAAAGACTTCGAAGGATGGCAAGGACGAAGCGACTACGAAGGATATATTCGTAACCTCTTCGAAAACAACATCATGACGAAGTTCTTCCAACACTACAAAGTTTCTAAATGGGTGAACGGTGACCCAGTTGCGATGAGCGACAACGGTCAAAACTACAAGTGGACTCCAGAAATGGAAATTGACTTAACAAATGACAATGGGGACGAAGTGAAGATTGTTCGTCAATCGAACGACCCTAACAGCCCTGACTACCGTAAACGTGTGACAACATTAAACGGTCGTGTCATCGAAAATGGTAGAAGCTACTTAGTACCATGGAACTGGGACGAAAATGGTAAAGCTTTAACAGGCGACAAAGAAAAGATGTACTTCTTTACAACTGAAAGTGGAACAACTGAATGGACTCTTCCAGAAGATTGGACTGGAGATAAAGTATACCTTTACCGTCTAACAGACCAAGGTAAGAAAGATGTTGTAGAATTAACAGTCGGCGCAGACCGTAAGATTCAAATTACGGGGGATGCGAACCAACCATATGTACTTTACAAAGCTGCTCAAGGCAAGAAGACAATGGTATGGAGTGAAGGACTACACATCTATGACCAAGGTTTCAACAGCGGAACATTAGATCATTGGGAAAAAACTGGTGACAGCGCTCATGCTGAAATCGTGAAATCTCAAGGGGCTAACGAAATGTTACGTATTCAAGGAAACACTGAACGTGTGACATTGAAACAACGCTTAACAGACTTGAAACCAAACACAAGATATGCTGTTTACGTAGGTGTAGATAACCGAAGCGATGCACGTGCAGATATCACAATCCGAGTAGGAGACAAAGTGATTTCTAACTACACAAATAAATCAATTGCGAAGAACTATGTACAAGCACATGCGCATAACACACTTCCAAAGAACGCAACTGTGGATAATACAAGTTACTTCCAAAACATGTATGTATACTTCACAACAGGCGAAGATGTTTCTAATGTGACATTAGAACTTGGACGTGATGCGGATGCAGCAGCAACTTACTTCGATGAAATTCGTGTATTTGAAAATCAATCTGTAATGTACAACGAAAAACACGATACAGGAAATGGTAAATTCAAACAAGACTTTGAAGAAGTGCCTCAAGGTATCTTCCCATTCGTAGTCGGCGATGTTGAAGGCGTACAAGATAACCGTACTCACTTATCTGAAAAACACGAACCATATACTCAACGTGGATGGAATGGTAAGAAAGTCAACGATGTTATCGAAGGCAACTGGTCATTGAAGACGAACGGTTTAACAGGAAATGACAAGCTCGTCTACCAAACAATTCCACAAAACTTCCGCTTCGAAGAAGGTAAGACTTATAAAGTAACCTTCGATTATGAAGCAGGTTCAAATGGAGCATACTCATTCGTTATCGGTAATGGCGAAAATACTCGTCGTAGTAAATTAACGAAATACGACTTAGAAAACACTTGGGAAAATTCATCAACTCCTAAGAAAGTAAGCTTCTATGTAACAGGTGAAAAAGGTGGAAACACTTGGATTGGTATTTACTCAAATGCTCGTGGTGCCGATACTAAAGGAGATACAAATAACAACGAAATCAACTTCAAAGGTTATAAAGACTTTATGTTAGATAACCTTGAAATTGAAGAAATTAAGTTAACTGGTAAGATGCTCATCGATGAAGCATACGAAAAGAATACTCCAATCGTAAATGGCAACTACAAACAAGATTCATTAAATGCTTATAAAGACGCTGTAGCAGCTTTATTAGAAGCAGACGATGATATTAGTGTGGATGATGCTAAAGCTCTTGTAGAACGCGTTAACGAGGCTAAAGAAAAACTTGCGGTGAAACGTAGCGCTCCAGATTGGGACGATATCCATGATCTTGATGCTCCTTATGAAGAAGCAGATAATGTATGGTATGCATTTGATGGCAATACAAATACTTTATGGCATACACCTTACGGAGTCAATAGCTTAGGAAAACCATTAACAGTAGAGTTCAATAATCCGATGGAATCAACTCGTTTTGAATATGTTCCTCGTCCTTCAGGTCCAAACGGACGTGTGATGAGTGGTAGCCTTACAGTGATTGATGAAAAAGGACAAGAACATAACTTTAGCTTTACTGGTTGGGCAAATAATGCGAAGACAAAAGTCATTAACTTCGATTCTCCAATCAAAGTGAAGAAAGCGATCTTTACTGGTAACGAAACATACGGTGACCCTGGACATATTTCAGCAGCGGAATTACGCTTTGTTCTTCCGATTGAAGATGATAAACCATTAGACGAAGCTGCATACAATGCTGAAGTAGAACGTGTTCGTAAGATTGACCGTCAAGATGCTAAAGAATACTTAGCAGCTGTAGAAGCATACAAGAATGGTCTTGCAGAACATAACTTATTAACTCCAAACGGACTTAATAAATTGGTAGAAGGATTGAAAGAAATTAAGGAAACTGAAGTTCAACCTGACCCTACCCCAACTCCAGATCCAGAACCAACTCCAGAACCTAAACCTGAAACTCCAACTTCAAGCAAGGGTGACGAAGCTGCGCCAGTTGTTGACCTTCCAGAATTCACAGGTGGTGTAAATGGTGTTGAAGCCGCAATCCATGAAGTACCAGAGTTTACTGGTGGTGTGAACGCAGCTGAAGCCGCTGTTCATGAAGTACCAGAGTACAATGAAGTTAAGGGAACCGCAGGAAATGAAGTAGCTATCCACGAAGTTCCAGAATTTACTGGAGGTGTAAATGGAGCTGAAGCCGCCGTCCATGAAGTACCAGAGTATACAGGTGTGATTGGAACAGCAGGTGATCAAGCCGCACCTACTGTAGAAAAACCAACTGAAGGTGTTCGTGTCTTGTCAGATAAGACTACAGGAGTTGTAGTTGCAGGACTAGCAAGAGATTTAGCTACAGATCTTAATCTTAAAGTTCAAAAAGTAACAGACCAAAGTCTACAAGGTGTGAAATTTGATGCTTATGCTCTTCATTTAGTTGATAAAGATAAGCATGAGGTTCAAGCGAAGGGTGTAGTGCTTGTTCGACTTCCAGTTTCTAGTGAAGTAGCTGGAGTATACTACACTGCATCAGGTGAGGCAGTAAGCTTTACAAATGGTCAAGGTACAGTTGAGTTTACAACTAGTCAGCTAGGACATTTTGCAGTAGTTTATAAACAAGTTTCTAAACCACAAACGCCATCAGTAGGAGAACCAGGTCATAAACCACAAACTCCATTAACTGAGGAACCTGGAAGTCAAGTACAGACTCCATCAACAGAGAAACTGGATCATAAACCACAGAATGCAGCAGTACAAAAACTTGATCAGAAATCAGATGATACTGCTAAATCAGAAATGAAGGAAGTAGCAGCTAAACAAGAAGCGAAGGATAAACTTCCAGAAACTGGTACTAGCAAGTCAGAGCATCTCTTCTTCCTTGCCAGCCTCAGTCTAGCAATGTCTGCTCTATTTCTTGCAAAGAGAAAAGAAGATTAAAAAATAAAAAGTTTTCAATAAAAGAGAGCTTAAAACTCCACATTCATTGTCGTGGAGAAAAAGAAAACCCAGAGAGGACCCTCTAGGTCCTCTCTTTTTTTAAAGGGGAATGAGAGCGCTTACTCCTTGTGAGCGTATGAAAGGAAATAGGAAAAAATGGGAAAACATTTTTTTGAGAAACGGTGTCATTACAGTATACGTAAATTTACAATCGGCGCAGCTTCTGTTATGATTGGTGCTAGCATTTTTGGTGCTGGTGCAGTTCAGGCTGCTGAAACAGAAGGACCTGCAGAGACAGAAGGTACGGTAACACAAGCTCAGCCTCTGGATAAACTGCCAGCAGATATAGCAGCAGCTATTGAAAAAGCAGAAGCAAGTGCTGGAACTGTAGATGAACAACCTGCAGGGTCAGAAACTGGAGCAACTGCAGCTGAAACAACTACTCCAAAACCAACTGAAACTCCTGCTCCTAAGGAAGAAGTAGCTTCAAAACCAACTACAAATCCTAAAGAGGAAGCAGCTTCTGAGGCGAAACCAGCTGCAAGTCCTGCGACTAAAGATATAGAAGATACACCAGATGTCAATCATTTAGAAAAAGCTTCTGCTACAGCATCAAACCATGAAGCCAACACACAATACACAGCAGAAAAGGCGATAGACGGAAAACCTGACACTCGCTGGGCTACTGACCAAAACGTTGAGAAACCAACCATCGAATTTACACTTGAAAAGACAACAGTGATTAAGCATGTGGAGATTGATTGGGACCGCCGCGTTCGTGGTGAACAAAATGATCCAAATATCAAATCATGGAACCTCTATTACGCTGGTCAGGATGATGTGAATGGATCAGGAGTTAAAGAATGGAAGTTGGCCTATCAAAGAACAGGAAATCCTCTTCTTGATGAAAAAATTGACTTGAAAGAAGCTATCCAAGCCAAATACCTTAAACTTGAAATTACAG
Organism: Streptococcus sp.; assembly: GCF_032481935.1. Lineage (GTDB taxonomy): Bacteria > Bacillota > Bacilli > Lactobacillales > Streptococcaceae > Streptococcus. The sequence continues at coordinate 22,463 of NZ_JAWERU010000012.1, read as the reverse complement.
ATTATCAAGCAGGTACAATGAACTGGAAAAATGTTGGGATTCAAGAAATTCGAGCTTACTCAAACATTCCAGACGCTAGCAAACCAACAGATATTCGCCAAGTGACAGAATTAGCTGTTGCTGAAGATGGGAAATCACTTGTCTTGCCTAAATTACCAGGTCAAGTCAGCTTGATTGGTAGCAACAAACAAGGTGTTGTTGATCTTAATAACAAAATCTACAAACCCTTAACAGACCAAACTGTTAAGGTCATGGTCCAACAAGTCAAGGATACTCATACCTTCACAAAAGAATTTGAAGTCCTTATTAAAGGATTGCATGCTGATGAAGGTGTTGGAACTAAACCAGCGGTTGCACCAGCAGTCCAACAATGGTATGGAACTGAAGGTAAAACTTCTATTACAGCTGATACCGTTATTTCAGTTGGAGATTCTGGATTTGACAAGGAAGCTAAATTCTATCAGACTGACCTTGAAAGTCGTGGGCTAGAAATCGCTACAGGTGATCAAACAGCTCAAAAACGGATCGAATTTAAGAAGGTTGAAGATAAGGGCTATGGCAAAGAAGGCTATGGTATCACTGTTAAAGATGGAGTTATCACTGTAGAAGCTGCGACCAATGCAGGAGCATTTTATGCTACACGTACCCTTCTTCAAATGGGGGAAAATGATTTGCAAAACGGAGAAATCCGTGACTTCCCAAGCTTTAGTCACCGTGGCTTTATGCTAGATACAGGTCGTAAGTTTATCCCTTATGATACGCTTGTAGATATCATGCTCAACATGGCCTACTACAAGATGAACGACTTGCAGTTGCACTTGAATGATAACTATATCTTCTTAAAAGATCATTTAGCAGGGAAAAATCTTACTCCTCAAGAAGAACTAGACTATGTTCTTAAAAATGCTAAGACAGGCTTCCGTGTAGAAACTGATGTTGTCGGTGAAAATGGTGAAAAATTAACATCAAAAGAACATTACACCAAGGAAGAGATGCAAGAAATTATCAAGTTAGCTAAAGCTTTGCATATCAACCTTGTTCCTGAAATTGACACACCAGGCCACGCCCTTTCATTTGTTAAGGTCCGTCCAGACTTGATGTACAAGGGTCAACTTAGTGCGAGAAAACACAATGTAGAACGTGTAGCTATGTTGGACTTGGATAACAAGTACGAAGAAACGCTCGCTTTTGTCAAATCAGTCTATGATAAATTGCTCGATGGTGAAGATGCACCGCTTCATGGCGTTTCTACTGTTCATATCGGTACAGATGAGTACTATGGAAATCCAGAAAGCTATCGTCGCTATGTCAATGATATGATCCAGTACATCAAAGGCAAAGGTTTGACACCGCGTATTTGGGGTTCCCTCAGTGCCAAACAAGGAACTACGCCGGTCGATTGGAAAGATGTAGAAGTCGATATTTGGAGTATCCATTGGCAACGTCCAGCGGCTGCAATTGCTCAAGGTGCTAAGATTATCAATATCACAGATATTCCAACCTATAGTGTTCCAAGTGGAAGCAACAGTCAAGGTGGATATGGAGATTATGCCAACTATGAAACTCAATACAATCGCTGGACACCAAATGACTTCTCAACAGGTGGAGGACCACGTCTAGAAGCCTCTAATCCAAATATCCTTGGTGGTGGTCATGCAGTATGGAATGATAACATTGACCTCCATGAAACTGGGCTCACTTCTTACGATATCTTTAAACGTTTCTTCAAGAGTATGCAGACTACTGCAGAACGTACTTGGGGATCTGATCGTGCAGGCAAGACTTTTGCAGAGCGCACCTTGCCAACAAGTGTTTATGCACCGCAATCTAATCCAGATAAGACCGTAGCTGAAGAAGATTTGTTCAAGATCAATCCAGAAACCATCAAAGATTATCTTGCAAAGAAAGTACAGAAGACTGAAGCAGGTTTGAACTTCGAAAAAGATAGCACTATCGAAGGACTTGTTGGTGATGTCGGTCCAAGTCATGTCTTGAAATTGGATGTTACTGTAACTGGTGATGGTCAACAAACCTTCTCAACTAGCGGAGACAACCAACTTTATCTTGCGGATAAGGATGGCTACCTCGCTTATAAATTTGAACAATTCCATATCCAATTTAACAAAAAACTTGAAAAGAACAAACGTTATCAAATTTCTGTTGTAACCAAACCTCAAGTAACAGAAGTTTATGTAGATGGTGAAAAAGTTGAACGTATTGCAAATCCAGCTTACCCTCGCTTTGCTCATAATAGTTTGGTTCTACCTCTTGAAACAATCGGTGGCTTCAAAGGAATCTTGCATAGTGCTGAGTTGTCAAATGAACCATTTGTAAATCCACGTTTGATTTCAAATGATAAATTTACAGTTTCTGCAACAAGTCAGGAATTGCCAGGAACCAATACTGAAGGTCCAGTAGAAAAAGCCTTCGACAATGATCCAAATACCTTCTGGCATTCAAAATGGTTTGGAGATCAGGCTCCATTCACTGTTGCAATGAACTTGAAAGCAAGTGAAAAAGTAAATGGTTTGACTTATCTTCCACGTCCAGGTGGAGGCAACGGTGTTGTGACATCTTATGAAATCTATGCTCAAAAAGATGGTCAAATGGTTAAAGTTGCTTCAGGAAATTGGGAAAACAATGCCAAAGAGAAAACAGTTAACTTTGATGCCATTGAAACGGATAAGGTAGAATTTAAAGTTCTAGCTGGTGCCGCAGGATTTGGTAGTGCTGCAGAAATTCAACTTCTGAAACCAGTTTCTACTAACAAGGTGGAAGAGCCAGTTAGTCCAGAGAAACCTGTGACACCAGAAAAACCTGAAACTCCTGAAAAACCTAAAGTTGAAGAAATGGGCGATGGTACAACTGAGCTTGCTGATAGCTTTGTAGCTACGAAACCTACAAGTGACGAAGCAGTTGCCGCAGCAGCACAAAGTCAGGATTATCTCAAGAAAGAGTACAAGGTCTTCCCAACACCACAAAAAGTAACTTACGATGAAGGTGTTACGAAACTCCATAAACAAGTCAATCTTGTCATGGGCGATCAATTAGATATCTATACTCGTAACCGCTTGAAGAGTGTCCTACAAGATCATCAAATCTCTTACACAAGCAGTCAAACAGCAGTGGCAGGTGCTACCAATATCTACCTTGGGGTTCATGGTCAAAATTCGCAGGCTGAAAAAGAAGTGTCTGGAATTTCTCAAGGACTCTTTGATAAGATTGATGCCTATGCCTTGTCTATCAAGAACAATACAATCTCTATCGTCGGTAAGGATACAGATGCTGTCTTCTACGGTTTGACAACTCTCAAACACATGCTTAATGAAAGTGAAGCTCCAGTCTTGCGTAATGTAACAGTTGAAGACTTCGCTGAAATTAAGAACCGTGGCTTTATCGAAGGATACTATGGTAACCCTTGGAGCAATGCTGATCGTGCTGAGTTGATGCGTTATGGTGGTGACTTGAAGTTGACGCAATACTTCTTTGCACCAAAAGATGATCCATACCACAACAAGAAATGGCGTGAACTTTATCCAGAAGAAAAATTAGCTGAAATTCGTGAATTAGCGCGTGTCGGAAACCAAAACAAGACTCGTTATGTGTGGACCATCCACCCATTCATGAACAACCGTATCCGTTTTGGCAACGATGCTGACTACCAAAAAGACCTTGAAACTATTAAAGCTAAATTCACTCAATTGATGGATGTCGGTGTTCGTGAGTTCGGTATCCTAGCTGATGACGCTCCAAGTCCAGTTGGTGGCTACAATAGCTACAACCGCTTGATGAAGGACATGACAGACTGGTTGACTGAAAAACAAGCAACTTATGTTGGTCTTCGTAAGGAAATGATCTTTGTTCCAGGTCAGTATTGGGGTAATGGACGTGAAGATGAGTTGAAATCACTCAACGAAAACCTTCCAACTTCAACTTCTATGACCCTTACTGGTGGTAAGATTTGGGGTGAAGTGTCTGAAAGCTTCCTCTCTAACCTTAAGAACAACCTGACTGCAGGAGGTAAGACCTACCGACCAGTTTCTCTATGGGTAAACTGGCCTGTTACAGATAACTCTAAACAACACTTGATTTTGGGTGGCGGTGAGAAATTCCTTCATCCAAATGTAGATCCAAGTCTCCTTTCAGGTATCATGTTGAACCCAATGCAACAATCTGAGCCTTCTAAGATTGCCCTCTTCTCAGCAGCCCAATATGCATGGAAACAATGGAAATCAGAAGAAGAAGCTAAGAGAGTGAATGACATCGCCTTCAACTTTGTTGAAAACGGTAAGTTTACAGATAGTGAAACATCTCTTGCCTTCCGTGAGCTTGGTAAACATATGATCAACCAAAACATGGATGGTCGTGTTGTGAAATTGGAAGAGTCTGTTGAACTTGCACCGAAATTAGATGCCTTTATGACTAAGCTAAAAGCTGGTCAAGATGTCGGTGCAGAGCGTGAAGGCTTGCGTGCAGAATTTGCTAAACTAAAAGCAGCAGCTCAACTTTATAAAGCATCTGGTGATGAAAAGATGCGTGCTCAAATCCACTACTGGTTGGATAATACCATCGACCAAATGGATGCTTTGAGTGCTCTTCTTGAAGGTACAGAAGCTATCGAAAAGAACGATTCTGCAAAGCTTTGGGATAGTTACTATAAGGGCTTGAAACTCTACGAACAATCACAAACTTATACCTTCCACTATGTCGATCATGATGAGAGAGCTGAGTTGGGTGTTCAACATATCCGTCCATTCTTGCTTGGACTTCGTGAAATCCTTGCAACAGAAGTTCAAAAAGCCTTGCATCCTGACCAAGTCATTAGTACCTTTATCACAAACCGTACAGGTGTCGAAGGTGGACTTGCTGAAGTCACTGATGGAGATTTAGGAACACATGCCCTTATCAAGTCACCAAATAGCATTCAAACTGGTGACTACATTGGCTTGAAATTTAATAAGGCTGTTTCAGTTCAGAACTTGACCTTTGCAATGGGAACTCAAGCAAATCCTCGTGATACCTTCAACAACGCCAAGGTTGAGTATCTCAATGAAAATGATGAGTGGGTAACCCTTTCAGAACCAAGCTACACTGGTAATGAACCTCTGCTTAAGTTTGAAAACCTCAACATCAACGCCAAAGCTGTTCGTATGATTGCGACTTCAGATCGTGGAAATACTTGGTTTGCGGTAAGAGAAATTGCTGTGAACCGCCCTGTAGAGGTTGTTCGTAACAAACAGACAGCTACTGTGACAATCAGTCCAAATCTTATGTACAAGTACAACACAACAGTTGGACAGATTACAGATGGACGTGATAATACTGAAGCCATGCTTGCAAATGCTGATAGAACAGACACAACTCCAGTCAATGGTTGGGTACAACTTGACTTGGGTGAAGTTAAACCTGTGACCAAGGTTCGTTTGGTTCAAGGATCAGGAGATAAATTGGCAGAAGGTGTTCTTGAATATTCTGCAGATGGTAGCTCATGGCAAGAGTTGGATCGCTTGACTGGCGAACAAACAAAAGAAATCGAAACTCCAATTTCAGCTCGCTACGTTCGTGTTCGCAATACTAAGAACATCAACCTATGGTGGCGTATCGCTGACTTCTCAGTTGAAACACGTGCAGGAAATAGCGAATTGACTGATACAAACGTTGAAAGCTTGAAGTCAACTCCAGTTTATGACAGCCTAGGCCGTTATGACCTTCAAATTCCAAGCGGAACTAAGCTTCCAGCTAATAGCTACTTGGGTATGAAACTTGATCGTCTGCACCAAGCTGAAAGTATTCAAGCACTTGGTACAGAAAATCCATCCCTTAACTTGGAATACTCTCCAAATGCCCAAGAATGGTATCCAGCTGATCAAGTGACAGATAAGTCCTTGGTACGTTATGTTCGTTTGATTAATAAGACTGACCAAGAACAAGCAGTGACAGCAACTTCTCTACTTGTTCAGACAAAAGAAGTTCAGCCAACCACACTTGATTCTACATCAATGGGAATCCACCCAACATACGGTCGAAATGACGTTCGTAAGATCAAGAACTTGGATCAGTTGTTTGACGGTGTCTACAATAACTTTGTAGAGTTCTCAGACTATGCTCGTAAAGACGGTCATATTACCTTGAAACTTGGTAGCGAACGTGATATTAAGAAGATTAGAGCTTACATCCAAGACGGCACTCAAAACTATCTCCGTGATGGTAAGATTCAAGTCAGTCAAGATGGCAAGACTTGGACGGATGTTGTGACAGTTGGTGACGGTGTTGCTAATGAAACACGTGATGACTCCTTGACAGATGGCTGGACACATGATTCTAAGATGCCAGGAAATCGCTATATCGAGGGTGAACTTTCAAGCCCAGTTAAAGCTAACTATCTCCGTGTTCTATTTACAGCAGAATATGATGCTCGTTTTGTAGGCTTCACTGAGTTAGTTATCAATGATGGCGAATTCGTGAAACCAATCAATGACCCAACTGTAGAAGGAAACAGCGGTGAAAGCCAAGGCAACCTTTACACGAACCTCGTAGATGGCAAAGTATTGACAAGCTACAAGGCTGAGAAAGAACAAGGTGAGCTTGTCTACCACTTGTCAGAACCAACAGACGCAAATCATATCCGACTTGTTTCAAGTATTCCTCAAGGAGTTACTGCACGTGTGCTTGCTCGTACTTTGAAAGCAGATAGAGACGGAGCTTGGACAGATCTAGGAGCAATTACCTCAAGCTTCCAAACATTTGCAGTGAGAGAAAAAGCGCCATTGTTAGATGTCAAAGTTGTTTGGGAAGGTGGCAAACCTGAGTTTTACGAAATGACGACCTTCCACCAAGAGCTTCCAGAAGAACCGGAGAAACCAGCTTTAACTACAAGTAAGGGGGACGAACCAGCACCAGTAGTAGAAGTCCCAGAATTCACAGGCGGCGTCAATGGTGTCGAAGCGGCTATCCATGAAGTTCCAGAGTATACTGAAGCTATTGGCACAGCAGGTGAAGAAGCAGCACCAGTAGTAGAAGTCCCAGAATTCACAGGTGGCGTCAATGGTGTCGAAGCGGCTATCCATGAAGTTCCAGAGTATACTGAAGCTACGGTAGAAGCAGACAAGATTCCAGCACCAGTAGTAGAAGTCCCAGAATTCACAGGTGGTGTAAATGGCACTGAAGCAGCTGTTCATGAAGTCCCAGAATATACTGGTGGGGTGAATGGTGTCGAAGCAGCTGTTCATGAAGTCCCAGAGTTTACTGGTGGAGTGAATGGTGAAGCAGCAACTGTTCAAGAAGTAGGTCCAGAATTCACAGGTGGTGTCAATGGGACAGAAGGAGCAATCCATGAAATTCCAGAATACACAGATGAGCAGTCTCTTGTAGCTCTTGCTATGTCACAAGATAAGACATACCAAGCACCTGCAAGTCATCCATACAAGCTCCCAGAGACAGGTACTAAAGAAAATGCTGGCCTTGCAGCTATTGGTGTTGTAGGAGCACTTCTTGGTCTCTTTGCTATGGGAAAGAAAAAAGACGACGAATAAGATGATGTTATAGCATCCAAGTCATAGAGATTGGATCAAGAGACTAATCTCGATTATAAAAAGCGGACAAAACTAGTTTTCTGATAAACAGAATCTGGTCTTGTTCGCTTTTTTATGGGATTGATAATGAATCATGAAGAAAACCAGCGATTCAATCACTGGCTGTTAGATAGTTCTTTTAGGAAGCTCCATTAGTAGTAGACGTTTTTGTATCTGTTGTTTGAGTGCTAGAAGAAGGAACAGTCGGTTGTTCTTGTTTACTGCTAGTCTCTTCTTTCTTGCTTTCTTCACTGCTACTAGATTGACTTGTTGTTTCTTCTTGTGTGTTTTCTTTTGTAGAAGTATTATCCTTGTTTGGAGTAGTGTTCTCTTGAGGGGATTCCTTTTGAATCTCTTTTATGACAGTTGTCTGGGTTGTCGTAGTTTCTTTTTTAGAGTTATTATTGTTGTTGTTATTCATAGCATTCATAATGGTGATGCTTGCAGTAATCAGCCCCAGAATACTACCGATAGTAGCAATCGTTTTTTGAAAAACAGTAAATCCTTTTTTGATGTGTTCCGTTTTAGGTTTTGATGTTCTACGATAATTAGACATAATATCTCTCCTTTACTAAAAATCATTATACCGAAAATCTTTAAAAAAAACTTAAATGAACCTGAATTGCCTTTCTTGTCGCCTGAACTGTTTCGTGATACAATAGAAGGAGTGATTTTAGAAAGCGTGAGAAACCATGATTTACTTTGATAATTCGGCAACGACCAAGCCATACCCTGAAGCCTTAGAGACTTATATGCAGGTTGCTTCAAAGATTATAGGAAATCCTTCAAGTCTCCATCGTTTGGGAGACCAATCTAGCAGAATTTTAGAAGCTTCTCGACAGCAGATTGCAGATTTGATTGGCAAGAAAAGCGAAGAAATCTTCTTTACTTCTGGTGGGACTGAAGGAGACAACTGGGTTATCAAAGGGGTTGCATTTGAAAAAGCGCAATTTGGTAAACACATTATTGTGTCAGCTATTGAGCACCCAGCAGTCAAGGAGTCAGCTCTTTGGCTCAAGACTCAAGGTTTTGAAGTGGATTTTGCACCAGTTGATGAAAAAGGATTTGTAGATGTAACTGCTTTAGAAAATCTACTTCGTCCTGATACAACGCTAGTCTCTGTTATGGCAGTCAACAATGAAATCGGCTCCATCCAGCCCATCCAAGCTATTTCAGAACTTTTAGCGGATAAACCAACCATTTCTTTCCATGTAGATGCCGTTCAGGCTTTGGCAAAAATACCAACAGAAAAGTATCTGACTGATCGAGTAGATTTCGCAACCTTCTCCAGTCATAAGTTCCATGGAGTTCGTGGTGTTGGCTTTGTTTATATCAAGTCTGGTAAGAAAATTACACCGCTTTTAACTGGTGGTGGCCAAGAGCGCGATTATCGTTCCACAACTGAGAATGTAGCAGGAATTGCTGCGACTGCCAAGGCCCTACGTTTGGCTATGGAGAGATTGGACTTATTTGCTAGCAAAACAAGTCAGATGAAAGAGGTCATCCGTCAAGCTCTTCTTGACTATCCAGATATTTTTGTCTTCTCAGGTGAGGAAGATTTTGCCTCTCATATTCTGACCTTTGGGATTAAGGGTGTTCGTGGGGAAGTCATTGTTCATTCCTTTGAAGACTATGATATTTTCATCTCTACAACCTCTGCTTGTTCGTCCAAGGCTGGAAAACCTGCTGGTACCCTGATTGCCATGGGCATTGAAAAGGATAAGGCCCAGTCAGCAGTTCGTCTAAGTCTAGACCTAGAAAATGATATGAGTCAAGTTGAGCAATTTTTGACTAAACTAAAATTAATCTACAATCAAACTAAAAAAGTAAGATAGGAGCATTCATGCAGTATTCAGAAATAATGATTCGCTATGGTGAGCTTTCAACCAAAGGTAAAAACCGTATGCGTTTCATCAATAAACTACGTAATAATATCTCAGACGTTTTATCCATCTATCCTCAAGTTAAAGTGACAGCAGACCGCGATCGTGCCCATGCTTATCTGAATGGGGCAGATTATGAACTGGTGGCAGAGTCACTCAAGCAAGTTTTCGGGATTCAAAACTTTTCTCCAGTATATAAGGTTGAAAAATCCGTAGAAGTTCTTAAGTCTGCTGTTCAAGAGATTATGAAAGACATCTATAAGGAAGGGATGACCTTTAAAATCTCAAGCAAGCGTAGTGACCACAACTTTGAGTTAGACAGTCGTGAACTCAACCAGACACTTGGTGGAGCAGTATTTGAAGCCATTCCAAATGTGCAAGCACAAATGAAAAATCCTGATATCAATCTGCAAGTGGAGATTCGTGAAGAAGCAGCCTACCTTTCATATGAAACCATTCGTGGTGCAGGTGGTTTGCCTGTCGGAACTTCTGGCAAAGGTATGCTCATGTTGTCAGGAGGGATTGACTCTCCTGTTGCTGGTTATCTAGCTCTAAAACGTGGAGTGGATATCGAGGCTGTTCACTTTGCGAGTCCACCATATACAAGTCCAGGTGCCCTCAAGAAAGCGCAGGATTTGACCCGTAAATTGACCAAATTTGGTGGGAATATCCAGTTTATCGAAGTGCCTTTTACTGAGATTCAAGAAGAAATTAAAGCTAAAGCTCCAGAAGCCTACCTGATGACACTGACTCGTCGCTTTATGATGCGGATTACTGACCGTATCCGTGAGGTACGAAATGGCTTGGTTATCATCAATGGGGAAAGCCTTGGTCAGGTAGCAAGCCAAACTCTTGAAAGTATGCAGGCTATCAACGCGGTGACCAATACCCCAATTATCCGTCCAGTTGTAACTATGGACAAGCTAGAAATCATTGATATTGCTCAGGAAATTGATACCTTTGAAATCTCTATCCAACCCTTTGAAGACTGCTGTACCATTTTTGCGCCTGATCGTCCGAAGACAAATCCAAAGATTAAGAATGCGGAGCAGTATGAAGCGCGAATGGATGTCGAAGGTTTGGTTGAACGTGCAGTAGCAGGAATTATGATTACTGAAATTACACCTCAAGCTGAGAAGGATGCAGTCGATGAGTTGATCGATGACCTCCTTTAATCAGAAAAACCAGAGGAAAAGATGAAATAAGTAAAAAAAGTTAGTTTATTGTCTTAAATTTGGACGGAAACTGACTTTTTTTCTATTTTTATGATATAATTAGATAAAATTTTGAATATAGAGAGTTTTCTGACAATGAATCAATCTTATTTTTACTTGAAAATGCGAGAGCATAAATTAGTGGTTCCCTACACAGGTAAGGAGCGACGGGTACGTGTTCTCCTCCCAAAAAACTATGAAAAAGACACGGATAGAAGTTATCCTGTGGTGTATTTCCATGATGGACAAAATGTCTTTTATAGTAAGGAATCTTACGTTGGACATTCCTGGAAGATTATTCCTGCTATCAAGCGAAATCCAGATATCAGCCGTATGATTGTTGTGGCTATTGACAATGATGGTCTTGAACGGATGAATGAGTATGCAGCTTGGAAATTCCAAGAGTCTAATATTCCTGGCCAACAATTTGGTGGTAAGGGAGTCGAGTACGCAGAATTTGTCATGGAAGTGGTTAAGCCTTTTATCGATGAAAACTATCGGACAAAAGCAGACCGTAAACACACTGCTATGATAGGATCTTCACTTGGTGGCAATATTACCCAGTTTATCGGCTTGGAGTATCAAGATCAGATTGGGTGCTTGGGAGTTTTCTCATCAGCTAACTGGCTTCACCAAGAGGCCTTTGATCGCTATATCGAGCGTAAAAAACTCTTACCTGACCAACGAATTTTTATCTATGTTGGAACGGAAGAAGCTGATGATACAGACAAGACCCTCATGGCTGGCAATATTAAGCAGGCCTATATCGACTCTTCCCTTCGCTATTATCATGATTTGATAGCGGGAGGAGTGCAGTTGGAAAATCTCTCACTCAAGGTTCAGGCTGGAGCCATTCACCATGAAGTGCCATGGTCAGAAAATCTTCCAGCTTGTCTACGTTTTTTTGCAGAAAATTGGTAAATCGTATAAAGGAGACAGGATATGAATATTGAACATCTTAGCCACTGGAGTGGTTATCTAAATCGTGAAATGTACGTCAATCGTTACGGACACGCAGGTATCCCAGTTGTTGTCTTTGCGTCCTCAGGTGGTAGCCACAATGAATACTATGATTTTGGCATGATTGATGCATGTGCATCCTTTATTGAGGAGGGCCGTGTTCAGTTCTTTACACTTTCAAGTGTTGATAGCGAGAGCTGGCTTGCGACATGGAAAAACGGTCATGACCAAGCTGAAATGCACCGTTCTTATGAGCGATACGTTATTGAAGAAGCTATTCCTTTTATCAAGCATAAGACGGGCTGGTTCGATGGCATGATGACGACAGGTTGCTCTATGGGAGCTTACCATGCTCTCAACTTCTTCTTGCAACATCCGGATGTCTTCACCAAAGTAATTGCTCTTAGTGGTGTCTACGATGCACGTTTCTTTGTCGGTGATTACTACAATGACGATGCCATCTATCAAAATTCACCAGTAGACTACATTTGGAATCAAAATGATGGTTGGTTTATCGACCGTTACCGTCAAGCTGAAATTGTGGTCTGTACAGGGCTAGGTGCTTGGGAACATGATGGCCTACCTTCTTACTACAAGTTAAAAGAAGCCTTCGATCAAAAACAAGTTCCTGCCTGGTTTGCTGAATGGGGACACGATGTCGCCCACGATTGGGAGTGGTGGCGTAAACAAATGCCATATTTCCTCGGTCACATGAGTCTATAAAAGGAGTCGCTTATGAATTATCTTGTAATTTCACCCTATTACCCACAAAATTTCCAACAGTTTAGTATTGAACTAGCCAATAAAGGAATCACCGTTCTAGGGATTGGGCAAGAACCCTACGAACAACTAGATGAACCATTGCGTAATAGCTTGACTGAGTATTTCCGTGTTGATAATCTTGAAAATATTGATGAAGTGAAACGTGCAGTCGCCTTTCTTTTTTATAAACATGGTCCAATTGACCGCATCGAATCACACAATGAATACTGGCTAGAGTTGGATGCTGCCCTTCGTGAACAGTTTAATGTTTTTGGTGCCAAACCAGAAGACCTCAAGAAGACTAAGTTCAAGTCTGAAATGAAAAAACTCTTCAAGAAAGCTGGAGTTCCCGTTGTGCCAGGTGCTGTTATTGAAACAGAAGAAGATGTGGATAAGGCAGTAAAAGAAATTGGACTTCCCATGATTGCCAAACCTGACAATGGAGTTGGAGCAGCGGCAACATTCAAGCTTGAAACAGAAGATGATGTCAATCACTTTAAGGCTGAATGGGACCACTCAACCGTTTATTTCTTTGAAAAATTTGTCACCTCTAGTGAAATCTGTACCTTTGATGGTTTGGTAGATAGAGATGGAAATATCGTCTTTTCTACGACCTTTGACTATGCCCATACACCCCTCGATCTTATGATTTATAAGATGGACAATTCCTACTATGTTCTCAAAGATATGGATCCAAAATTGCGTAAATATGGTGAGGCTATTGTCAAGGAATTTGGCATGAAAGAACGTTTCTTCCATATCGAGTTCTTCCGTGAAGGTGATGATTATATTGCCATTGAGTACAATAACCGTCCAGCGGGTGGCTTCACCATTGATGTTTATAACTATGCCCATTCTTTTGATTTGTACAAGGGCTATGCAGCGATCGTTGCGGGTGAACCATTCCCAGCTTCTCAATTCGAGCCTCTATACTGTTTGGCAACATCTCGTCGTGCCAATGCCAACTATGTTTATTCAGAAGAAGACTTGCTCGCTAAATATGGTCAGCAATTTAAGGTTAAGAAAATCATGCCTGCAGCCTTTGCTGAATTGCAAGGAGACTTTCTCTATATGCTAACGACACCAAGTCGTGAAGAAATGGATCAGATGATTAAGGACTTTGGTCAGCGTCAAGAATAATTAAAATTTTGACTTAACAAACTCTCTTTGTTAGGTCTTTTTTGTAGACTTGAAATAAAAGCGTTTTCCCGCAGGATTCTTTTAGAAAATCTGTTGCTAAAAGGCTTAAAAATTGATAGAATAGGGATTGTCTAAAAAATATTAAGGAGAATCTATCAATGGATTTCGCATGGGCAGTCAAATATGCCACTGAATTTTTGGGAACAGCCATCTTGATTATCTTGGGAAATGGTGCAGTTGCCAACGTTGAACTTAAAGGTACGAAAGGTCACCAAAGTGGCTGGCTCGTTATCGCTGTTGGTTACGGTATGGGGGTTATGATCCCTGCCTTGATGTTTGGTAATGTTTCTGGTAACCACATCAACCCAGCCTTCACTCTTGGTCTAGCAGTTAGCGGACTTTTCCCTTGGGCACAAGTAGCACCATACATCGTTGCACAAGTCTTGGGAGCAATCTTCGGACAAGCCTTGGTTGTTGCAACTCACCGTCCTTACTACTTGCAAACTGAAAAAGCAAACAATATCTTGGGAACTTTCTCAACAATTTCAAGTATCGACCACGGAACAAAAGAATCACGCTTTGCAGCAACAGTTAACGGTTTTATCAACGAGTTTGTTGGTTCATTCGTTCTCTTCTTTGCAGCACTTGGTTTGACAAAGAACTTCTTTGGTGCTGAAGTTCTCCAATACATGAAACAAATGGCAACTCAAGCTGGTCAAAATGTTGACTTCTCTGATTTGGCAATTAAAGCTCAAGTAGCGCCTCATACAGCTTCAGGACTTTCAGTTGCTCACTTGGCACTTGGTTTCCTAGTAATGGCCTTGGTGACTTCTCTTGGTGGACCTACAGGACCTGGTTTGAACCCAGCTCGTGACTTTGGACCACGTCTCCTTCATGCCTTCCTTCCAAAATCAATCCTTGGTCAACACAAGGGTGATTCAAAATGGTGGTATGCTTGGGTACCAGTAGTTGCACCGATTGCAGCGGGTATTGCAGCAGTAGCGCTCTTTAAATTACTTTATCTATAATAATTAAAAACTGGGTTTTCCCAGTTTTTTCTTGTCCAGGAAAGTCGAGTTTTTGGATATAGATTCTTAAATCGTCAGACTTTTTTCATTTTAAGACTAAAGGTGAAAATATCCCGAAAATATGGTAAAATAGAGTGTTAAGAAATCGTTGAAAAAGGAAAATTATGCGTAAAGAGATTGCACCTGAATTATACAATTACAATAAATTCCCTGGTCCAGAGTTTCGTGTGACTGGATCTAGGGTCGAGGCTGAGGGTTTTGCCTTTACCTTGGTTGAAAATAGCAAGGATGCTTTTGATGTAACGGCTTTTACTCAACGTTTTTCAGAAGTTTTGACCAAGTTCGACTATATCGTAGGAGACTGGAGTAATGAACAGTTACGCTTACGAGGTTTTTATAAGAATGAACGTGCTGAAGAGTCTTTAGAAAAAATCAGTCGCTTGCAGGATTATCTACTAGAGTACTGTAGCTATGGTTGTGCCTATTTTGTCTTAGAAAACGAAGCGCCTAAGCGGGCGTCCTTTGACCAAAAGATGCGCAAAAAAGAGGATGAAAAAGATACTCGCAAAGGGAAAAAGACTTCCCAAAGTAAGAAAAGAAATCATACGGATAAGAGAAATAGACGCCGTTCAAAAGAACAGAAATCTCAGAAAGAAGACAAGGGGCACCGTCATTTCGTCATCCGTCAGAAAGATTAGAGAATAAGGAGAAAACATGAAACCGTCTATTTATAGTTTAACACGTCAAGGCATGCAAGAATGGGTCTTGGAGCAGGGAGAAAAGAAATTCCGTGCCGACCAAATCTGGGAGTGGCTTTACCGTAAACGTGTCCAATCATTTGAAGAAATGACCAACTTATCTAAGGATTTGATTGCCAAACTCAATGATCAATTTGTAGTCAATCCTTTGAAACAACGCATCGTTCAAGAGTCAGCCGATGGTACTGTGAAGTATCTCTTTGAGTTACCAGACGGGATGTTGATTGAGACGGTACTGATGCGTCAACACTATGGTTTGTCAGTCTGTGTAACCACGCAGGTAGGATGCAATATTGGTTGTACCTTCTGTGCATCAGGTTTGATTAAGAAGCAACGTGACCTCAATAACGGAGAAATTGTTGCACAGATTATGTTGGTCCAAAAATATTTTGATGAACGTGGACAAGATGAACGTGTAAGCCATATCGTTGTTATGGGTATTGGAGAACCTTTTGATAACTACAATAATGTCTTGAACTTTATCCGTACCATCAATGACGATAAGGGAATGGCTATCGGTGCTCGCCATATCACCGTATCAACTTCAGGTTTGGCTCACAAGATTCGTGATTTTGCCAATGAAGGTGTTCAGGTTAACCTTGCTGTTTCTCTTCATGCACCAAATAATGAACTTCGTTCAAGTATCATGAAGATTAACCGTGCCTTTCCAATTGAAAAACTCTTTGCAGCTATTGAGTATTACATCGAAACAACCAACCGTCGTGTGACTTTCGAATATATCATGCTCAATGAAGTGAACGATGGAGTTGAACAAGCACTTGAGTTGGCTGAATTGCTTAAGAATATCAAGAAATTGTCTTATGTCAACTTGATTCCTTACAACCCAGTTAGTGAACATGACCAGTATAGCCGTAGTCCTAAAGAGCGTGTTATGGCCTTCTATGATACACTCAAGAAAAAAGGTGTCAACTGTGTCGTTCGCCAGGAACATGGTACAGATATCGATGCGGCTTGTGGACAATTGCGTTCAAATACTATGAAGCGTGATCGCCAAAAAGCAGTAGCTGAAGTAAATCCATAAGATGAGTCGAAAAACATTACTAAGCTTGGGAGTGCTTTTATACAGTCTTTGTATTGTCTGTTTTTGTTTTACTCCCCAGCCTCAACTTCCTACAGGAGTGGAAACTCCAGGTATTCAAACTTTTGGACGCCTGGTTTTTCTTTTGACGCCTTTTAACTCTTTGTGGAAATTGGGAGAAGTAACAAGCCTTTTACAACTGTTCTGGATTTTTTTGCAAAATGCCTTAAATATCCTCTTGCTCTTCCCACTGATTTTCCAACTTCTCTATCTCATGCCAGGTCTAAGAAATACTAAGAAAGTGATTTTGTTTAGCTTTTTATTGAGCTTGGGAATTGAATGCACGCAACTAGTTTTAGACTTTTTCTTGGACTTTAATCGGGTCTTTGAGATTGATGATTTGTGGACCAATACCTTGGGTGGCTACCTAGCTTGGCTCCTCTATAAACTACTACATAAAAACAAGATAAGGAATTAAAATGAGTATCTTAGAAGTTAAAAATTTGAGTCACGGTTTTGGTGACCGTGCGATTTTTGAAGATGTATCTTTCCGCCTCCTCAAAGGTGAACATATCGGCTTAGTTGGTGCCAATGGTGAAGGAAAATCAACCTTTATGAGCATCGTGACTGGTAAAATGTTACCTGATGAAGGTAAGGTGGAATGGTCTAAATATGTGACAGCTGGCTACCTAGATCAGCATGCGGTGCTTAAAGAAGGCCAAACTGTTCGTGACGTTCTTCGTACAGCTTTTGACGAATTATTCAAAGCCGAAGCACGTATCAATGAACTCTACATGGAAATGGCAGAAGAGGGCGCTGATATTGATGCATTGATGGAAGAAGTTGGAGAACTCCAAGACCGTTTGGAAAGTCGTGACTTCTATACCTTGGATGCCAAGATTGATGAGGTAGCGCGTGCCCTTGGTGTCATGGACTTTGGGATGGATACAGATGTAACAGCCTTGTCAGGTGGACAAAGAACCAAGGTATTATTAGCGAAACTCCTCCTTGAAAAGCCAGATATCTTGCTTCTGGATGAGCCAACCAACTATCTCGATGCTGAGCATATCGACTGGCTCAAACGCTATCTCCAGAACTATGAGAATGCCTTTGTTCTTATTTCACACGATATTCCTTTCCTCAACGACGTTATCAATATCGTCTATCATGTAGAAAATCAGCAGTTGACACGCTACTCTGGAGATTACTACCAGTTCCAAGAAGTCTATGCCATGAAGAAATCGCAATTGGAAGCAGCCTATGAACGTCAACAGAAAGAAATTGCGGATCTCAAGGATTTTGTGGCTCGAAACAAGGCGCGTGTTGCAACACGAAACATGGCCATGTCTCGCCAAAAGAAATTAGACAAGATGGATATCATCGAACTCCAAAGCGAAAAGCCAAAGCCATCCTTTGAATTCAAAACAGCTCGTACACCTGGTCGCTTTATCTTCCAAGCTAAGGACTTGCAGATTGGTTATGATCGTCCTCTTACTAAACCCTTAAACCTCACCTTTGAGCGCAATCAAAAGGTTGCTATCATCGGTGCCAATGGTATCGGGAAAACAACCCTCTTGAAGAGTCTTTTGGGGATTATTCCACCTATTGCTGGGGAAGTTGAGCGTGGTGACTACCTAGAACTTGGCTACTTTGAGCAGGAAGTAGAAGGAGGCAATCGTCAGACACCACTGGAAGCAGTTTGGAATGCCTTTCCAGCCCTTAACCAAGCAGAAGTCCGTGCAGCCCTTGCTCGTTGTGGTCTGACGACTAAACATATCGAGAGTCAAATCCAAGTATTGTCAGGTGGAGAGCAAGCTAAGGTTCGTTTCTGTCTCTTGATGAACCGCGAGAATAATGTCCTTGTTCTTGACGAACCTACCAACCACTTGGATGTGGATGCCAAGGACGAACTCAAACGTGCTCTGAAAGAATACAAGGGTTCTATCCTCATGGTTTGTCACGAACCAGACTTTTACGAAGGCTGGATGGATCAAATCTGGGACTTCAATCAGCTGACATAAATAGTCATAAAAAAGCCAAGTCTGGGTGACTTGGCTTTTTGACTAGTAATTCAAATAGGTCTCAATATCAGATTTTTGGATTTCTTTCCCGTAGTGACAAATCGGGCAAGAGACGAAATAAGTTTTTCCGTAAGGAAAGAGTGGAATCCAGTAAAGGGTAAACTTACGTCCAGTTTCTGAAATTTCCCAAGTGTCGGTATTGTTACAGTGACCACACTCGATAGTGGTTTGAGTATGTCCTAAGACCTTTTGGTAACCTTTCGAACCCCAGAATAAAATCATTTTCACATCTCCTTATTTTAGGGTCATCCTATTTTTTACTGAAATCGTAGTCCTTAACAATTTCAATGCTGTCGATAGTGATAGCAGTGGTTGGTTTGTCTTTTTCGTCTTTTTCAGCCTTGGCAATCTTGTCCACAACATCCATACCGTCGATGACTTGACCAAAGACAGGGTGCTTACCGTCTAGACTAGGATTTCCACCTTCTTTGTAGGCTTCGATAATTTTCTTTGGATAACTACTTGTAGGAAGTTTGGCAGAAATGTCTGTCGTATTTTGGTTGATGAAGAACTGGCTACCATTTGAATTTGGTTGACCAGTATTGGCCATAGAGAGAGAACCACGAATGTTATAGAGGTAAGGAGAGATTTCGCTCTTGAAACCAGTTCCCTGGTCTTTAGTCTTGTCCTTATCATGCCAGATGGATTCACCACCAGTACCATCCCCTTTTGGATCACCAGTCTGGACCATGAAGCCATCGATCACTCGGTGGAAGGTAACGCCATTGTAGTAGCCTTCTTTTGCGTGAGTTAGGAAATTTTCAACCGCAAGTGGAGCTAGCTTTGGAAAGAGTTTGATGCGGATATCTCCTTGACTGGTGTGGAGAATGACTTCAGCTTCGTCTTCAGCAACTTCCTTAGAGAGTTGTGGGAAGTTAGCATTCTCATTTGTCAAGGCGTCTTTGAGATCCTTGGCAGATTGGGCAGCTGCTTTGGAACTTTCTTCAGCAGCCAAGCTAGAATCTACATAGTCATCCCCTCGCAGACTACGTTGGATTCTGCTACATCCAGCAAGGGCAAAAGTTGAGATTAATAGAAGTGTTGCTATTTTTTTCATGGTAATCCTTTCAAAAATCATTTCTACCATTGTACCCTAATTGAAAGTGGATTTCAAATATTCAATTGTGATCATTCCGATAGTACATACAATTTTATGGCCTTACTTACCCCATTTTGATCATTAGAATCTGTTACTTTATTTGCACATACTTTAACATCTGTAGGAGCATTTCCCATTGCAACACCAAGTCCAGCGGTCTCAATCATTGGAATGTCGTTATAATTATCTCCAATACTCATAATTTCAGTGAGTGATAGTTGATAATAGTTGGCTAATTCTAACAGAGCTTGTTTTTTTGAGACTTGATTATGTGTGACTTCAAGATAGTTATCCTTCGAGAGGTAAAAGTCAGTTTGAGGGAAATCCATGGTTGCTAATGTCTCTTTAAGTTTCTGGATAGTAGCTGCGTTATCTATTAGTAAAAGTTTATGAATAAGATTCTTTTCTTCCTGAAGAAAATCTGCTAGTGAAGTAACTTTGGGGCTCTCTCCAGTAATCTGTGCTTCAATTTCTACCCATTTATCTAAAGTATTTACGTACCAATATTTTCCAGAATAAACATTAATTGAAACTGTCGGAAATTCTTTTGTTAAAAAATCATGTAGTAAGAGTAATTCTTTTTTATTAATAGTATGCTGACTCAGAATTTTATCTCCTGTACCAATGAGAGCACCATTATAACTTGCAATTGGAAAATCTGTGATTCCAAGTTCTTTCGAAATTGGAGCTATACCAAGAGGAGAGCGAGCAGAAGCTAGAACAAAAGGAATTTCACTTTGTTTCAAAAGTGGCATAAGCTCTAGTAAATGAGAGTCTAATTGGTGATTTTGGTCTAAAATGGTACCATCGATATCACTCATGATTAACTTTATTACTGACATATGTTTCTCCTTTTTAAAATAGAATAGTTGTTTTACCATCTAAAGATTGTTGAATTTCTATGTCGGGTTCTTTGTCTGTAATCCAATAATCAAAATCAGTAAGTTCGGAAAGAATATAATGAGAGTGTTTGTTTATCTTGCTGGTTTCAGCTAACAAGACGCGAATTTTACTGGTTTTAAATGCTCTTTTTTTCATTAGAACATCTTCTTGATCTTCAAAACTAACTTGTCCGTCTGAAAGACTAGCTGCACCAAAAAATGCTAAGTCAAATTTAATTCTATTCAAAGATTCGGATTCTTCTAATGAGTAATAGAAACGATTCTTTTTATGAAATCGTCCACCGATAATGTGAAAATCGACATTTTCATTTTCTCCTAAGACCAGTGCATTATCCAATGAATGGCTAAAAATAGTAACTTTTTTATCTGTTATTTTTGCTAACTCAAGTACAGTTGTTGAAACATCATAGAAAATTAATTGTGAATCAGAAATAAGTTGGGTAGCTAAATGAGCAATTTTCTCTTTTTCTTTGGAAGACTGTCCTGCTCGACCTTTATAACCAAGAATCCTTTGCTTTTGGATTGGCAATAAACCTCCATGAGTTCTTTTTGCTCGTTTCTCCTTTGCGAGAATAGCAAAATCTCTCCGGATGGTATCTTTGGAAACATGGAAATGGTCAACCATTTCTTTTGCTGATAGACTTCCTCTATCCTCTAAAAGTTTAATGATTTCTTCTAATCGTTGTTCTTGGTACATATGAATTCCCTCTTTTAATACTAATATACCTCTTTCGTAAGTGATTGTCAATAATTGTAATGTTTTATAAGTGTTTTAAATGATTTACAAAAAAATCAACCTGACTTGGTTGATTAAAGATTCTTCTTTGGATGGCGGTCAATGATTGCCTGATGGTCCTTGAGAGCCTGTTCTCCTTTTGGAGTTAGTTTATAACCGCGAATCGAAAAGAGACTAGCTAATTCCTCTTCTGAAAAATGGTCATGAAGGGCTTGATTCAAGTCGGCAGCCTTCATTTTAGAAAGTCCAGTAACCCCCTTATTTTTAAGGATATTCTTTTTCATAGTGCTATTTAGATGATCCAGCGAATCAAAGGCAGTTTCAACAAGAGCATAGCCTTTTTCAACAAGCGTATCTAAATGTTTTGGGATATCAATGCCATAAGAATTACTATATTTTAAAAGAGAACATTTTCAAAGGATTTTTCTTTTGGCTCAATTTCTAATTAATCATTGAACTTAATGCTAGGTCTCGAAAAGAATTATGTTTCCTCTTTCTGTCTGAGTTCAAAGAGGTCTTCTACTTTCAAATCAAAAACTTGAGCAATTTTAAGAGCCATTTCCAGCGAAGGATTGTAGCGGTTATTTTCCAAGTGAAGAATTGTCTCGCGTCGCATGCCGATGAGGTCGGCTAACTCTTGCTGGGTCATGTCTGTGGACTCACGAACAGATTTGAGATTAGTAATAATATTGCTTTCTTTGGCCATACTTATCCTCTCCGTTCCAAGATAAAATAGACAACCGCAAAGATGAAAATCAAGGCAGCTATGCTAATAAATATCTGACCCATGTAAAGAGTGAGAGACCCCATATACCCAATGATAACTGCTAGGATCATCAGTGCGCCTAGTATAAAAACAAACATCAAGCTAGCTGCCTTGGCTAAATTAGCATAAAAGCGTTCGTCCGGAGTTTCCTTGACATTTTTCAAACAGAAAAAACCAAATACAATCACTTCAATAACGAGGCCAATTCCCAAAATCCATTCTTTAATACCAGAACTTACGCTTGGGGTCGCAAGCCAAATCCCTACTGTATAAAAAATGCTAGCTGCAAAAATAAGTATCGAGTAAAGCTTTGCAGACAAGTCAAAAATAATCTTCCCCTTATCTTTCTGACTCTTATGAGGCCGTGGTTTCATATGTAGCCAGCTCCAAATAGCTACAATCTGACCTAACGCTGAAATACCAACAATAACTAACTTGGGTTCCCAACTAAGATTAGAACCAAATAAAACAATAAAATCAATAAAGAGAGCTACGGCAATCATTGCAATGAGGCCACGCATTTT
>NZ_JAWERU010000011.1:0-77931 GCF_032481935.1 Streptococcus sp. | reverse complement strand
GACAGAAATCGGTAATTCGTTAGAATTCGATTTCGTCGTCCCACCTCCGCACAGTTGAGTAGGGCTGTAAAAGCTGATGAAATCAGCGTAGTAGAGCCCTACTCAACCACTGCGTCTTGCTCGACAATCTAAAGAGAATTGAGAGGCTAGGACTTTTGTCCCAGCCTCTTCTTGTCTTGCCAACTAAAATAATCAGAAGGCTTCTGAGAAAAGTTATTTTCAAACTTTTTTGATATAATAGAAACATTGACTTGAAGAATAAGGAAGAGAAAATGAACGAATTATTAAAGGGAATGAATGACCGTCAAGCTGAGGCTGTTCAAACGACTGAAGGTCCGCTGCTGATCATGGCGGGTGCTGGATCTGGTAAGACTCGTGTTTTAACCCACCGTATTGCCTACTTAATTGATGAAAAGATGGTAAACCCATGGAATATCTTGGCCATTACCTTTACCAATAAGGCTGCGCGTGAAATGAAGGATCGTGCTTATGGACTCAATCCAGCTACTCAGGATTGTTTGATCGCGACCTTCCACTCTATGTGCGTGCGTATCCTACGTCGCGATGCGGATCACATTGGCTACAATCGCAGTTTCACGATTGTGGATCCAGGTGAGCAGCGGACTCTCATGAAACGCATCCTCAAGCAGTTAAACTTGGATCCTAAAAAATGGAATGAACGCACCATTTTGGGAACTATCTCCAATGCTAAGAATGATCTGATTGACGATGTGGCTTATGCTGCCCAGGCAGGAGATATGTACACGCAAATTGTAGCTAAGTGTTATACGGCCTATCAGAAAGAACTTCGCCAGTCAGAGTCGGTGGACTTTGATGACTTAATCATGTTGACCTTGCGTCTCTTTGACCAAAATCCTGATGTTTTGACTTATTATCAGCAGAAGTTCCAGTACATCCACGTTGATGAGTATCAAGATACCAACCATGCCCAGTATCAATTAGTTAAACTCCTGGCTTCACGCTTTCAAAATATCTGTGTAGTTGGGGATGCAGACCAGTCTATCTATGGTTGGCGTGGTGCTGATATGCAGAATATCTTGGACTTTGAGAAGGATTATCCTCAAGCCAAGGTAGTTTTGTTGGAGGAAAATTACCGCTCAACCAAGACCATCCTCCAAGCTGCTAATGACGTTATCAAAAACAATAAAAATCGTCGTCCTAAGAATCTCTGGACTCAAAATACTGATGGGGAACAGATTGTCTACTATCGTGCTAATGATGAACAAGACGAGGCTGTCTTTGTAGCCAAAACCATCGATGAACTTGGTCGAAGCCAAAACTTCCTCCACAAGGACTTTGCAGTTCTTTACCGTACCAATGCCCAATCTCGTACTATTGAAGAAGCTTTGCTTAAGTCTAATATTCCTTATACTATGGTCGGTGGAACTAAGTTCTATAGCCGTAAGGAAATCCGTGATATTATCGCTTATCTGAATCTCATTGCCAATTTGAGTGATAATATTAGTTTTGAGCGGATTATCAATGAACCAAAAC
Source organism: Streptococcus sp. (assembly GCF_032481935.1). GTDB lineage: Bacteria > Bacillota > Bacilli > Lactobacillales > Streptococcaceae > Streptococcus. The sequence continues at coordinate 76,416 of NZ_JAWERU010000011.1, read as the reverse complement.
GTGGCATTGGACCAGGAACAGTAGAGAAAATCCGTGACTTTGCCAACCTACAAAATATGTCGATGCTTGATGCTTCAGCTAACATCATGTTATCAGGAATTAAAGGTAAGGCAGCCCAGTCTATCTGGGATTTTGCCAATATGATTCTTGATTTGCGGGAGCAACTGGACCAATTAAGCATTACTGAGTTAGTAGAAGCAGTCTTGGAAAAGACAGGCTACGTGGATATTCTCAATGCCCAAGCGACTTTGGAAAGCAAGGCTCGGGTTGAAAATATCGAAGAGTTTCTTTCTGTTACCAAAAACTTTGATGATAATCCAGATAATCAGGAAGAAGAAACTGGACTGGATAAACTCAGTCGATTCCTCAATGACTTGGCCTTGATTGCAGATACAGACTCTGGCAGTCAGGAAACATCAGAAGTAACCTTGATGACGCTCCATGCTGCCAAGGGACTGGAGTTTCCAGTTGTATTCTTGATTGGGATGGAAGAAAATGTCTTTCCACTTAGTCGTGCAGCAGAAGACATGGATGAACTAGAAGAGGAACGCCGTCTAGCCTATGTCGGTATCACGCGCGCAGAGAAAGTTCTCTATCTGACTAATGCTAACTCACGCTTGCTGTTTGGTCGAACGAACTATAATCGCCCAACACGCTTTATCAATGAGATTAGTTCAGATTTGCTAACTTATCAAGGTTTGGCGCGTCCAGCTAATAGTAGCTTCAAAGCATCTTATAGCAGTGGTGGTGTCGCCTTTGGTCAAGGCATGAGCCTAGCTCAAGCTCTACAAGATCGCAAACGCAACGCAGCACCAAGATCAATTGAATCAAAAGGACTACCTTTTGGACAATTTGCTACTGGATCAAAATCAACTTCAAGTGAAACCAGCTGGTCTATTGGTGATATTGCCCTTCATAAGAAGTGGGGCGAAGGAACTGTTCTAGAAGTTTCAGGAAGTGGATCTACTCAGGAATTGAAAATCAATTTCCCAGAAGTCGGCCTTAAAAAACTTTTAGCCAGTGTAGCACCGATTGAGAAGAAGTAAGTTATCTAAATGTTTTTATTAGCAATCAAACTTTGACGCGGTAGCTGATTGAACTTTTTGTTCGTCTTTTAGACTCCAAAAAGCTCCTAATCATCCTCGCGGGGCTGGGACTACGAAATCGAGACATTGTCTATCGATTTCTGTCCCACCGCCATTTTTAAGAATACTCTTATCACAATCTTGTGATAATTTACATTTTCATAACAAAAAGGTTTTTTGCTCACACGATTTTAAAAATAGTGTATAATTGAGACTGTATTTGAAAGGAGAAAAAATGACTGAAAAACAAATGAAAACTTTAGGTTGGATTGCAACCTTTATGTCTGTAATGATGTATGTCTCTTATATTCCTCAAATTATGAACAACCTTGCGGGTCAAAAAGGGAATTTTATCCAACCAGCAGTAGCTGCACTTAACTGCAGTCTTTGGGTTTACTACGGTCTCTTTAAAAAAGAACGAGATATCCCTTTGGCAGCAGCCAATGCACCTGGTATCGTTTTTGGACTTATCACCGCTTTGACAGCTTTAATTTAATATAGCTAATGAACTCTTCTTCGTATTTAAGCATGAAGGAGAGTTTTTCTTTATCCGAAATTCCTAAAAAAACATGATATAATACTATTAGAAAGGTTGGTGTTTATGGCTAGAATACTTATCGTTGAAGATAATAATGAGATTCAAGAAATTTTGAGAACTCTTCTTTCTGAGGAGCATGAGGTGATTCAGGCTTTTTCTGGTACTGAAGGAATGATACGATTTGAACAAGGTGACATTGATCTAATCATGTTAGATATTATGCTTCCAGGAAAAAATGGTGATCAGGTTTTAAAAGTCATTAGACACGATAGTTCAGTTCCTGTCATCATACTAACTGCCCTAAGCGATAAAAAGCTCATCAGCCAATATCTATTAGATGGTGCTAATGATTATATCGTAAAGCCTTTTGATTTGGATGAAGTTTTTGCCAGGGTTACGGTACAATTACGTCAAAATAGTGACAAGCAATCAGCTGAAATAGAAAATCCTGACAAATTGATTCAACAGTTAAAAAATATTCAATTTGATGCAGATAGTTTTGAAATCAAAAATTGCCAGGAAACTATTCGCCTAGCTAAGAAAGAATGCTTGATTCTCCAAACCTTGCTGAGACATCCTAAGAAAATTTACACGAAAGAAGAACTCTATGAATTGGTCTGGGAGGATACTTATTTACCAGGCGACAATACTCTCAACACTCATTTAAGTAATCTCCGAAAAAAATTAGGTCAACTAGATCCAGAGCAAGAGTATATTGAAACTATCTGGGGAGTTGGTGTTCGGTTAAAAGGAGATGAGCAATGATCTATATTTTACTTTCTTCGCTACTGCTGGTTATTATCCTATTGACGATAGGGTTGATTCGCTATCATCTAGCACTGGTAAACTTGAGCCAACAAATTGAAGACAAGATTCTGACTGGAAGTATGAAGAGAATCGGAGTGTCAACTTTCTCCAAGGATTTTTTACATCTTTACCAGCAAATCAATCATCTCTTTCAAGAAGTTGAGCAGTCACGTTTGATTATGAAGCGAGAGAAGCAGACTTTAGACATGGCTATTAGCAATATTGCCCATGATATTCGGACGCCTTTAACGATTGCGTCGGGTTACACTCAGCAATTGCTTAAAACAGAAAATCCTGAGTCTGAGAACTTGAAAAAAATTGCTCATCATCTCAATCAAGTTTCAAAACGCCTAGAGGCTCTTTTGGACTATCGTCGGTTAATGGAAGGAGCAGTAAAACCTGACTTATCTGAGTTAGAAGTCTCGACATTTATGACGCAAAAATTGCTGACCTATTATGATTCGTTTCAGACGGCAAAGATTAACCTTGATTTGCAAGTGGAACCTGGTTTGTATTTACTGACAGATCCAGATTTATTAGACCGTATGTTACAAAATCTTATTGGCAATGTTCTAAAACATGGTAAGGATGAAGCGAGGTTTTCTCTGAAGGAAGTGAATAACCACATCTGTTTGGAAATTGCTAATCTGGTCAAACAACCGATTCGTAAAATTGAAAATCTCAGTCAACGATTTTACTCTGAAAACCTCTCAGATACAGAAGAATCATCAGGTTTAGGTCTTTATATTACAGAAGAATTATCCCATCTACTTGGTGCAGAACTACAACTAAGTACTGATGGTGCTTGGTTTACAGTTAAGATACTCTTTTAAAACAAGCAACCTCCTCTTTTTGAACAGAGGAGGTCATTTTTATAAGCTTTTCTTTTTGAAAACAGCAAGTCCACTTATGGTAAAGAATAGAATAACAGTCACTGTAACGATAATGGTGTATAGAACGGCCTGGCTATAGGCAGTCATGGCATAGGCAAAATTCAAGGATAAATAGCGCAAAATCTCGATATCTGGAAAGATAAGCATTGGCATTGAAAGTAAGATAGAACTAATTAAATAGCCAATGAAAACAGCCAAATAAGAATGAGTCACATAGAGAATGAAGGACACAATAGATAGCCAAGCTAGAAGGCAGAGGAATTGAAGAGTAATTGTTAGAAGGAGATTGCCAATAAATCCTTCTGGCATCGTACCAATCCCGTTTAGGATAGTTGCTGGTACGAAAGCAATAACTAGACTAACAAGAATTTGCATTAGAGCGATACTTGCTAATACTACAAACTTAGCTAGGAAGAATTCTGTACGAGAAACACCCACTGTCAAACTATTTTTATAGAGTTTTCCGATAAGATCAACTCCTAGAACTAAGCAAGCAAGGATAATACAGAGGAAAACTAGGTTTGAACCTTGACTAGATGCGTTAATCAGGGCTTGAATACCATCCCAGCCTTTACTTAGAAGTTCAGTTTCTGGAGGTGTTGTATCAACTGACATTAGATGTCCTGTAGCCCCAATAGTAGCTCCCATTAACATGAGTGCAAAGAGAACAATCTCTGTAATCCAAAAACCTTTGGAACGGAAAAGACGGTAAAAGTCTGCTTGAATTGTATGAATCATGATCTTCCTCCTATTTTACTAATTGTGTGAAGTATTCTTCAAGATTTTGACGAGCATAGTAAATCTCATCAACAGCGACATCTGCTAGAGTAAGTTCTTTGAGAATTCGTTTGACATCTTGTTCATGACTAAAAATATGAATCTCATTATCTGAATTCACAACTTTAAATTCAAGACGCACTTTGTCTTTTAAGATTTGACTAGCTTTTTCTTTTTCACTTGTTTTCAGAACGATATAGTCTTCATTCAGTGTCTCAAATTCAGCCTTACTGATTTCTCGAATGATTTTTCCTTGGTCCAGAATTCCAAAGCGATTGGCAACAAGATAAAGTTCTGACAAGATATGACTAGAGATGAGAATGGTCATTCCTTTCTCTTGATGCAGACGTTGAATCATTTGACGAAACTCTTTGATACCGATTGGGTCAAGACCATTGATGGGTTCATCAAGGATGAGAAAGTCTGGTTTTGATAGGAGAGCGATAGCAATGCCTAGACGTTGTTTCATCCCAAGAGAGAAATCTCGAAAAACTTTTCTACCTGTATCTGTTAACCCTACATACTTTAATGTTTCCTCAATGACTTGATCAGCATTTGGGATATGTCGAATAGTACAATAATATTTAAGATTTTGATAGGCTGTTAAATGATTGTGAGCTACTGGAGATTCAATGACTGAACCTACTCGAGATAGGGCTTTTGTGCATTCCTTATAACTTTGACTGGAAAAGAGGGAAATGGTTCCATGATCAGCAGATAATAATTGAGTAATAATTTTAATCAGAGTAGTTTTACCAGCACCATTCTTTCCGATAAGCCCATAGATATCTCCTTCTTTCACTGAGAGATTAAGATCTTGTAGAATGGGTTGTTTGCCAAAGTGTTTGGACAAGCCATGGATTTCGAGGACTGTTTTCATAGTTTTCTCCTTTAACCTTTAATACTCAATGAAAATCAAAGAGCAAACTAGGAAGCGAGCCGCAGGCTGTACTTGAGTACGGCAAGGCGAAGCTGACGTGGTTTGAATTTGATTTTCGAAGAGTATAAGATGTTTTATTTTTATAATTCTAGTATAAAGCATAGATATCAAAGAATCGTCAAGCATTTCTAAAGTGTTTCTAAAGTTTTTAAGTTTCTAAAAAATAAAAAGCCCAGTTGGCTAGAAATGCTAGTTGACTGGGCTTATTTTCTACAAAATATATTTCTCAATAGCGCGTGCAACACCGTCTTCTTCATTGCTGGCAGTTACGGCGTCAGCAAGAGATTTGACATAGTCGCTAGCATTTCCCATGGCAATCCCAAGCCCTGCAAACTCTAGCATCTCAATGTCGTTATTGGCATCACCCATGGCCATGATTTCAGAAGGTTGGATATCCAAAATCTCAGCCAAACGAGAAAGTGCAGAAGCCTTAGTTGTACCAAGAGGCATTGCTTCATAGATAACTGGTTGTGAACGAACTCCACTAAATCTCTGACAAAGTTCATCAGCAAATCGTTGTTCAAAGTCATTTGTTTCTTCCTTGGTACCTAAGAACATACCTTGGAACATTCGATATTTACCACTAGTAGCCTCCTCAAGTGAGATTTCAGTCAGGTCAGCAAAAACAAGTGTGGCATCATATTGAACGATAGCATTTGGTTTGCCTCCGAGAACGAAGTAGTGTTCTTCATCAAAGAGAGTCAACTGAACCTCACTCTTTTCAGCAAGGTCATTCAGGTATTCGATGTCAGATTTGCTAAGTTCTCGCCAGTCAACAAGGCCCCAATCACTAGTTTGGTGGGTAGAACATCCATTGTTGACGATGACGTATTCATTCTGCAAATCAAGACCGAGTTTCTTGTAGTAGGGAAGAACTCCAAAGAGAGGTCGACCAGTACAGAGAACCAGTTTAACTCCTTTGTCGATAGCCTTATGAATGGCATCAATATGAGCCTGAGGGATTTCCTTGGCTTCGTTGAGTAGAGTTCCATCCATATCAAGAGCAAGTAATTTAATCATAGTATTTCCTTTTCACGTATTTTGTCTATATTATAGCATATTTTGGATGAAATAAGGATTACTATGTCAATTTAGGACGTTTCAATTACAATTCATGATTTGAAGAAGCTTTTTGGCAAATATATGCTATACTAAACTTGCAATATACTGATAGTGGATAAAAAAGCAGAGGGTTTATCATGAAAAGAAGAACAGTACAGATTTTACTAGCCTTGTTGGTAATCATTTATAGAAAGACATGGTTTTGGTGGATTTTTAATCATTTTGCAGGTAGGCTTGTACCTGCTAGTAGAGAATTTTTTCAAATTCTTGCTTTTTTAGAGCTTAGCGTTACTCTTCTAGCTATTCTTTATTTACTAGTATTCGAAGGTAGAAGAATTCTTGAGTTGAAGTGGAAATGGAGATATCCAGTTTATTTGCTTCTTGCTTATGGAGTCAATCATCTTTCAGGTATTGTGTTTTCCTTTTTAACCCCAGCAACGTCCAATCAAATGGCTTTAAATGAATTAGTTGAGATGACAGGGAGACAAGAGTTACTATATTTATTGCTTATTACTTATCTGCTAGGACCAATTACAGAAGAATTGGTTTATCGAGGAGTTCTCATGAATACATTTTTGAAAGATTCACCTTGGTATGGAGATGTTTTACTATCAGCCTGTGTCTTTGGCTATGTGCATGTTTCTGATGGGATAACACCACTTGCCTTTTTCACCTATGCAAGCGGAGGAGCGATTGTAGCATTCCTCTACCGAAAAACTCACTCTCTCTATTATCCCATTTTACTTCACATCATGATCAACATTGCTGCATTTTGGGAATTATGGGTACTCTTGTTTCATTCTAGGTAAATATAAAAAAGTCGGAGTTTATTCCGACTTTTTTGATATGGGATAGGTTAAAATAAGGGCTTTATATCAATCTGTTTTGACTTAAAAAATGATATAATAAAAGGTAATGACAAAAACAAATGAGGCAGAGATGAAACTACTTTATACCGATACTCGGACTTCTTTGACAGAAATCCTAACCAAGGAGGCTCAAGGACTAGTTGACCAAGGCAAACGAGTCTTTTACATTGCCCCTAACTCTCTTTCTTTTGAAAAGGAACGCGCCGTGCTGGAGTGCTTGAGTCAGCAGGCTTCTTTTGCTATCACAGTCACGCGCTTCGCTCAAATGGCTCGTTATCTTGTTTTAAATGATATTCCTGAGAAGTCTAGTCTTGATGATATCGGTCTGGGTATGGCTTTCTATAAATGTCTGTCTGAGATAGACCCTAAGGACTTACGGGTTTACGGGGCTATTAAGCAAGATCCGCAATTCATCCAGCAACTAATTGAGATTTATCATGAAATTTCAACTGCAAAGATGAGTTTTTTGGACTTGGAAAGATTGACAGATGCTGATAAACGCTCTGATTTACTCTTGATTTTTGAAAAGATAACAGCTTATTTAAATCAAGGTCAAGTTTCACAGGGAAGTCCATTATCCTATCTGATTGATGCTATCGAAGAAAACAAGGTAAGTAGTGATTTTAGTAAGATTGCCCTAGTCATTGATGGTTTTACCCGTTTTTCTGCAGAAGAGGAACACCTAGTGGATTTGCTTCATCGTAAGGGAGTTGAAATTATTATTGGTGTCTATGCAACTAAGAAAGCCTACACTAGCCCCTTTAGTGAAGGGAACCTCTATCAAGCCAGTGTTGAATTTCTACGTCATTTAGCTTTTAAATATCAGACTAAGGCAGAAGATGCATGTCAAGAGCATGGAAAACTTGATGCCTTTGCTAAAGCCTCAAAATTACTGGAAGGTGCTTATGATTATTCTGAAATTAGTTTAAAATTAGATGACGAGGATAGAAATGATTTGCAAATCTGGTCTTGTCTGACCCAAAAAGAAGAACTGGAATTAGTTGCTCGAAGTATCCGTCAGAAATTGCACCAAGAGCCAAAACTTAGCTATAAGAATTTTCGAATCCTACTTGGTGACGTAGAGTCCTATAAACTATCCTTGCAGACAATTTTTAATCAATATCAGATTCCTTTTTATCTGGGCAAGAGTGAGTCTATGGCTCATCATCCTCTAACTCAATTCGTAGAATCCATCGGGCGTTTGAAACGATACAATTTTCGTCAGGAAGATTTGATTAATCTCTTACGCACTGGCTTGTATACTGACCTTAACCAAGAGGAAATTGATAGCTTTGAACAATATCTTCGTTATCTAGGAATTGATGGTCTTTCTAGCTTTAAACAAGAATTCACAAAAAATCATCATGGGAAATTTGATTTAGAAAAATTAAATAAGCTTCGTGTTCGTGTTCTAAATCCACTAGAAACTTTATTATCTAGTCGTAAGCAAAAAGCTGAGAATCTTCTTGCTAAATGGAACAACTTTTTGAAGAATTCCTTTGTGACCAAGCAGCTGCAAACCTTATCTGCAACAATGGAAGTAGTGGAGCAAGAAAGACAAGAGGAGGTCTGGAAGGCCTTTTGCCACGTAATGGAGCAGTTCGCAACCGTATTTGAAGGTTCCCAGGTCACTTTAGATGATTTCTTGGCACTTCTTCATTCAGGTATGAGCTTGTCCAATTATCGTACGATCCCAGCAACAGTAGATACTGTCCTGGTGCAAAGTTATGATTTGATTGCGCCTTTGACAGCTGATTACATCTATGCACTTGGTTTGAGTCAAGATCACTTGCCTAAAATTGCTCAAAACACTAGTTTGTTGAGCGATGAAGAAAGAGAAGTGCTGAACCGAGCAACTCAAGAAGGTTCTCAATTACTGATTGCAAGTCAAGAAAACCTCAAGAAGAATCGCTATACCATGCTTTCTTTGGTCAACTCTGCTAGGAAGGAATTGGTCTTATCAGCACCAAGTTTACTCAATGAAAATGAGAGTAAAGAGTCAGTTTATCTGAAAGAATTGCAGGACTTTGGTTTTACCAAAATCGAAAAGAGAATCGACAGAAAAAATCTATCAACAGAAGATATCGGTTCTTATCACAGTCTTTTGTCTAGTCTGGTTGCCTATCATCAGCAAGGTGAGAGTGAGACAAGCGACCAAGACTTAACCTTTGTAAAAGTTCTGGCTCGTGTGATGGGTAAAAAGTTGGAAGGCAAAGGTTTGGAAAATCCTGTCCTACCGACAAGTCCGAAAAGCAAGGCTTTAGCTAATGATACACTGGAAGCTTTATATCCTCAGGAACAAGATTTCTATCTATCTACTTCTGGGTTAACAGAATTTTACCGTAATGAATACAGTTACTATCTCCGTTATGTCTTAGGTTTGCAGGAAGAATTGCGTCTGCGTCCTGATGCACGAAGTCACGGTAATTTCTTGCACCGTATTTTTGAACGTGCATTGAAAATGCCGAGAGATGAATCCTTTGATCGACGTTTAGAACAAGCAATCTCTGAAACTAGCCAAGAGCGAGAATTTCAAGCTATTTATCAGGAGAGTTTGGAGGCTCAATTTACTAAGGAAGTCCTCTTGGATGTCGCCCGTGCTACTGGACATATTCTTCGACATAATGAGGATGTTGAAACGATTCAGGAAGAAGCTGTCTTTGGGGGCAAGGATCAAGCCTTTATTCAGCTAGATAATGGTCGAAATGTCTATGTTCGTGGGAAGGTTGACCGAATTGACCGTTTGAAAACTTCTGATGCTATCGGTGTTGTAGATTATAAGTCTTCTTTGACTCAGTTCAAGTTCCCTATGTTTTATAATGGTCTTAACTCGCAATTACCAACCTATCTAGCTGCCCTCAAGCAAGAAGGGAATACGGATTTCTTTGGAGCTATGTACCTAGAAATGGCTGAACCAATTCAGTCATTACAAACTGCTAAAACTCTTTCTAAAGCAGTAGCAGAAACCAATAAGACTATGAAATACCAAGGCCTCTTTCTTGAAAAAGAGATAAAAAACCTTGGAGAGTTTTACAATAAAAACAAGACTTATCAGTTGTCTGATGAGGAATTCCAGTTATTGTTGGACTATAATGCCCTTCTCTACAAAAAAGCGGCAGAGAAGATTTTATCTGGTGAATTTGCGATCAACCCTTATACAGAAAACGGTAGAAGCATTGCACCCTATGTTCAACAATATCAAGCTATTACAGGTTTCGAAGCCAATTATCATTTAGGTCAAGCGAGATTGTTAGATAAGGTTGCCAAGAGCAATGCCAAGGAAGCTTGGTTTAATAAAATCAGAGAGGAGTTGGAGCGATGAAATTTTTATCTCAAGAAGAGATTACAGCCTTGCAAGTAGCAGAAGTTCAGTCTAACAAGAAACCTAAGAAAACAGCTGAACAAATTCAAGCTATTTATAGCTCTGGTCAAAATATTCTGGTCTCAGCTTCAGCTGGTTCAGGGAAAACCTTTGTCATGGCTGAACGAATCCTTGATCAACTAGCGCGTGGTGTTGAGATTCGCCAACTCTTTATCTCAACCTTTACAGTCAAGGCAGCAACCGAGTTAAAAGAACGCTTGGAAAAGAAAATTAGCCAACAAATTCAAGAAACGCAAGATCTTGAACTAAAAAAACACCTCGGCAGACAATTAGCTGATTTACCCAACGCTGCTATTGGAACCATGGATTCTTTTACGCAAAAATTCCTGACCAAGCATGGTTATCTCCTTGACCTCGCTCCAAACTTTCGTATCCTTCAAAATGAAAGTGAGCAGCTTCTCTTAAAAAATGAGGTCTTTCGTCAAATTTTTGAAAGTCACTACCAAGGTAAAGAACAGGAACGATTTAGTCAGTTGGTGAAGAACTTTGCAGGTAGAAGCAAAGACGCGCGTGGACTGCGTAAACAGGTCTATATGATTTATGACTTTTTGCAATCCACTAGTAATCCTCAGGCTTGGCTAGAAGATTCCTTTCTAAAGGGATTTGAAGAGGCTGATTTTACGGTTGCTACAGAAACCCTTGCAGAGGATATAAAAGAAAGACTTTGGGATTTAGAAAGCTTTTTCCGTTATCATTTGGATAATGATGCCAAGGAATTTGGCAAAGCAGCTTATTTAGAATCTGTCCAACAAGTTCTTGATGAGATCGGTTCTTTAAGCCATAAATCAACCTTTGACAATATCCAAAAAGTGCTAGAGCGAGTTGTGAATATTTCTAAGGATAAGGGAGGTCGTGCTCTTACAAATGCCAGTCGTAAGGCTGAACTACAAGACTTGAAAGAAGTCTACAATCAAGAGAGAAAAGCAAAATTTGAAAAGCTGATCTCACTAAATGATCAAATAACTTTACTAAAATTCCAAGAAGATTATCATCAAGATTCCTGGGACTTGGCAAAGACATTCCAAGTCTTCATGAGGAATTTTGTTGATGCCTACCGAGAACGTAAACGCGAAGAAAATGCCTTTGAATTTGCTGATATTAGCCACTATACCATTGAGATTTTGGAAAACTTCCCTCAGGTTAGACAAGAATATCAGGAACGCTTCCACGAAGTTATGGTCGATGAATATCAGGATACCAACCACATCCAGGAGAGAATGCTGGAACTCCTCTCAAACGGTCATAATCGTTTTATGGTAGGAGATATTAAGCAGTCTATTTATCGTTTCAGACAGGCAGATCCCCAAATCTTCAACGAAAAATTTCATAGATTTGCTCAAGATGGCAAAGAAGGTCAGTTAATTCTGCTTAAGGAAAATTTCCGTAGTAGTTCAGAGGTTCTAGATGCTACAAATGATGTCTTTAGGCATCTTATGGACGAGGAAGTAGGAGAGATATCTTATGACAGTATGCATCAACTTGTTTTTGGAAATACTGATATTCAAGTAAATCCTGAAAACAAGGCAGAAGTTCTCTTATATGATAAGGATGATAGCGATTCTGATGATGAGGAACTTGCAACCAACAAATTAACTGGTGAGATGCGCATGGTGCTTAAGGAGATATTGCGTCTTCATAATGATAAAGGTGTCCCTTTCAAGGACATGGCTCTCTTAACTGCCAGCAGAAGTCGCAATGACCAGGTCCTACTTGCCTTGTCTGAGTATGGTATTCCAGTCAAGACAGATGGCGCCCAATCAAACTATTTGCAATCCCTAGAAGTGCAGGTTATGTTGGATACTCTTCGTGTCATCCACAACCCTCTTCAAGATTTCGCTTTGGTTGCTCTAATGAAGTCTCCAATGTTTAGCTTTGATGAGGATGAATTAGCTCGTCTAGCTCTTCAAAAATCTGAAGAAAAAACTCAAGAAAATTTTTATGAAAAACTAGTCAATGCTCAAGCAAATACGGGTCTTCAAAAGGATTTAATCAAAGCTGAATTACAAAAGAAACTAAACTTCTTCATGGAAACTGTCCAGTCTTGGCGTTTGTATTCTAAAACGCACTCACTTTATGACCTCATTTGGAAAATCTATAGCGACCGCTTTTACTATGACTATGTCGGTGCTTTGCCAAATGGTCAAGCTAGACAGGCAAATCTCTATGCCCTTGCTTTAAGAGCAGATCAGTTTGAAAAGAGTAATTTCAAGGGATTATCTCGCTTTATTCGAATGATTGATCAAGTCTTGGAAGCCCAGCATGATCTTGCTAATGTCGCTGTGGCACCACCTAAGGATGCTGTAGAACTTATGAGTATTCATAAAAGTAAGGGACTTGAGTTTCCTTATGTCTTTATCCTTAATATTGATCAGCAATTTAATAAGCAAGATTCCATGTCTGAAGTTATTCTAAGTCGTAAAAATGGCCTTGGTCTTAAGTACGTAGCTAGAGTAACTACAAATGCAAAAGAGGAATATGTTCCATCTACGATTAAGTTATCCATTCCAAGCTTGACTTATACTCAAAATGAGGAAGAACTCCAATTAGCAAGTTATTCTGAACTCATGCGTCTGCTTTATGTAGCCATGACGCGAGCTGAGAAAAAACTCTATCTAGTTGGAAAGGGATCACGAGAAAAGTTGGAGTCTAAAGAATATCCGACAAATGGAAAAGGTCTTTTGACTCGAGAAACTAGACTAGATGCTACTAATTTCCAAGATTGGATATGGGCCATTTACCAAGCATTTACGAAAGAGAATTTGCACTTCACTGTACGTTTTGAGGGTGAAGAAGACTTAACCAAGGAAGCTATCGGAGAATTGGAAACTAAAAGCCAGCTCCAAGACCAATCCCAAGCAGATAATCGCCAGTCAGAAACCATCAAAGATGCGTTGGAAATGCTAAAAGAAGTGGAAATGTATAATCAAGTCCACCGTGCAGCAATCAATCTTCCAAGTGTACAAACCCCTAGTCAGCTTAAAAAATTTTATGAACCAGTCATGGATATGGAAGGTGTAGTAGTAGCTGGTCAATCTAAACCAAAAGAAACTATTATTCAGTTTGAACTTCCAGACTTCTCCAAGACAGAAAATGTCACTGGAGCTGAGATTGGTAGTGCTACCCATGAACTCATGCAGAGAATAAATCTCAATAAGAAACCAACTTTAGAGACTTTAACAGAGGCCTTGGAGCAAGTTCAAGTAAGTTCAGCTGTCAAATCCAAAATCAATCTAGGAAAAATTTTGTCCTTCTTTGATACAGCTCTCGGTCAAGAGATTCTTGCAAATCAAGATAAACTCTATCGAGAACAACCTTTCTCCATGTTAAAAAGAGACGAGAAGAGCCAAGAAAACTTTGTTGTCCGTGGAATCTTAGATGGTTATCTCCTCTACGATGATAAGATTGCTCTCTTTGACTACAAGACAGACCGTTATGAGCATGCTAGTCAGCTTATTGAACGTTATCGTGGTCAATTAGAACTCTATGCAGAGGCTCTATCTCGTTCATATCAGATAGAAACAGTTGAGAAAAATTTGATTCTACTTGGTAAAGACCAAGTAGAAGTCGTTAAACTTTAAAAAGAAAGGAGACATCATGTCCATTCCAGTTAGAAAAAACTTATATGATGCAGTTTTAGAGGCCTCTAAAGCCGATACTTGGGAACAAGCTACCAAAGAATGGAGTGAAGTTTCCTTGATTTTTAATGGAATCGGTCGAAGCAATTGTGTCTGCGGTAATGCTATTAAGTATGCTTATGAACTTTTTAACGGAGTTACTGGCAAACGACTTTTTCCCATTGGGAGTGACTGTGTGCGTCATTTCCAAAAAATTAGCCTAGATCAACAGCTAGAAGAGGAAGAAAAACTTCTCAGAAAGCTTGAAAATCTAACCAGAAAGGCCCAGAAAAAAGAAGCCATTCGAGTTAATAAAACAGATTTTGATGAGCGACTGATCAACTGGCTATGGGAAAAGGGAGCTTTTAAGTCAAATCGAGGTAATCAATTCTCACCAGAGAAGGATCATCAACTCTTTTTGGAAGTTTTTCAAGGTGGAAGTTGGAGTAAGGCAGAGCCTTTGAAGAAAGCTCGTATGGAGGAAGTCCTTGAAAAATTTATCAAACCCTTTCTACTTGGAAAATCTGACGATCAACTCTATCTTGTTAAACTAGGAAAAGAAAAAATTGACTATGAGCAGGAACTTCGCATCAAGGCTGAAAAGGAACGAAAGAAGCGGGACAAGATTGCTAAACAATATGCGGATAACCTGGTTCTAGCAATGGGACCAGCTGAACGTGCTTATCAGGATTACTTTGGATTGAGCGAAACACTGACACTAGAGGAGCGCCAGTGGGAAAAAATTCTCTTTGGTAAAAATCGTGCAGAACGTTCTATCAAATCAAAACAGTACCAGAGAGAGCTTGAAAAGGATCAACGCATTGCTAGTCAAGACCCTCTTGAAAGAAAACAAAAGCAAGTCTGGTTGCTTAACTCGTATTTTAAGGATATACCCGAAGAAAAAGCTCGCTTTTCCCGACTTCTAATCATGTATCGAAAAACTGGAGAAATTCCATTTTCAACTGACTATCTCTCTAACACTTTGTTTGACTTTTTCTACAAAATGAAGGCTTTTGAATTTGAAATATCACCTGATCAGGTACGTGATTTTCTTAAGGAATGTTTAGATGCGGAGAATCTATCGTCCGCACAAAAATCTTGGATAGAAGGCATTTTAACCAACTGCATCAAACCTTTTTTAGAAAGAATGTTAGTATAGCAGGACTTTTCGTCCTGCATGGAGAGACTCATTATTGTTAAAATTATGTCTCTAAATAATTTTACATAATTTTATTTATGTGTCAACTTAAAATTTTTGTATCAACATTAAAAATTAGAAAGAAACTATGTCAAAAGAAATCGATATCGAATATTATCACCAACTAGCCTTACAAAAACAAAAAGAGCATCGGAAGTTTTTAGGAAATCTGAAAAAGAAAGCACCTAAAAATTTGGATAAAATTGCCCTTGAAATCCATCAAGAAGTTTTTACTGAAATTGATTGTACAGCCTGCGCTAACTGTTGCAAGAGTCTTGGTCCAGACTTCAAAGAAGCAGATATCACACGTATCGCAAAATACTTTAAAATGAAATTGCCAGCCTTTGAAGCTGAGTTTTTGCAAGTAGATGAAGATGGAGATAAGGTCTTCAAATCGATGCCCTGTCCATTTTTAGGAGGTGATAATCTCTGTTCCATCTACGACGTTCGTCCCAAAGCCTGTCGTGAATTTCCACATACTGACCGTAAGAAGATTTACCAAATCAATAATCTTACTATTAAAAATACCTTAACTTGTCCAGCAGCCTATCTCTTTGTTGAAAAGTTAAAAGAAAAAATCGAATGAAGGAATCTTTATTCGGTTTTTTCTGTCTTTAATGACAGATTATTGGTGATTTTTACATATTTTTTCAAAAAACATGTAAGATTTCTTAATTTATTAGGTAATTGTTTGCAAACTAAGCGCTTACATAGTATAATGTATGTGAAAATAATATCAATGAATAGGATTTTGCTTATGCATGATCATTTTCATATAAGGAGAAAAAGTGTATGAAAAAACTCACTAAATTTGGCATCATTACAATGTCTGTTTTTGCTCTAAATCTGATATCACAGTCAGTGGTTCAAGCTGATGAAACTAATAGCGAACCAGCAAATGTTTCAGTGACACTAGGTATTACTAATTCAACTGATGCTGAGAACACTTCTTCAGTAGACAATTTGGTTGCACCAGACCCTACTAGTGACACCTCACTAAAATCAGACGAAGAGGATGCCAATTCTTCCTCACCAAAAACTGAAGAAATCCCAACTAATAGCGAAGCTACAACTGGCGGGAAAGAAGATTCAACTGGTAGCAATATCATTGATGAAGGTGGTTACGTCAATGTTGAAGGACTTCCAGCACATTTTAGTGAAGATGGTAAAAGTGTAGTCTACAATTACACTGTAGCCTTTAAAGGAATGCACTCAAGCGATCGTGGGCAAACAGTCCGTGACATTCGTGTTCGTATTCCTAAAATTGCAGGTGCAAAGGCTGATTTCACTTTGGTCGGAACACGAGATGCTAATGAAAATCCTGTAGATGTCAATGTTCCAATGAAAGAGCTTAAGTATTATGATGAATATGATGCGTATTCTGATTCGGATGCGATTGTTCCAACTGCGGAAGAACTAGCAGCGGGTAAGAAACCATCTATTGTAAATATGCAAGATTATGATTTCGGTGATGGAACTGTTAATGTATATGCTGTCAGTTCAAAAACATTGAGATCAACTGCTCTTCGAGTATCTGTAACCGTACCCTTGGAGGAAGCTAAGAAAATCAAGTACTTACCAATCGACGCGAGATTTGCTTGGAAATGTTCTCAAGAAGGTCCGATTGGTTCATTTGAAGAAGGTTGCCAAAGTCTAGAAGAATATCATCAAATTCAACCATATTATCCAGACAGCAATGGAGAAGTCACTTATGGTGCCCTAGGTAATCCAAGCTTAGTAGATGATACTTATGTTCAGAATGACCATCTAATTAGGTCAGTTTCAAACCAAAATACTCATGTTACACCAAATAACGGTGACTGGAAAACTATTCCTCATGATGTTAATATTAATCCTGAGACCTTCTTTAATTATGTTAAAATTTTTACTTTGAAAGCCAATCCTGCTGTTAAATACTATGCTTCAGAATTTGAAGATATGGCTGACCAGGATGTTTCTACGCTTCATTATGGAGATGTAGTGGTGGATTATGTTATCAAAGGGACAAATCAATCTATCAAGGAAACATATAAAGACACACCATTAACTTCTATTTATGGATCTGATGGAAATCTTGTGACATATAATGCTGCTGAAAACGCAGATGAGCGTCCGTCTTCTATCACTGTAGACGGTAAAAAATACAATCTAGTTGGTGTTTCTTCAACATCTGCACCTGAAACAGGTCAGTTAAAAGAAGGTACAACTCATGTTATCTATGAGTATGAGAAAGAACCGGATCCAAAACCAACACCAGATCCAAAACCAACACCGGATCCAAAACCAACACCAGATCCAAAACCAACACCGGATCCAAAACCAACACCAAATCCAGAGCCAACTCCGGATTCAAAACCAACTCCAAATCCTATTCAACCCCAAAATGTTCAATCTACTGAGAAAAAATCAGCTCCAGAAAAAGCTCAGTTACCAAATACAGGAACTTCTGATTCGCCATTACCTATGAATCTTCTTGCTATTTTAGCTGGAATCTTTGGTATTTCACTTTTCAAAAAAAGTAAAAAATCAGAGAGCTAAGTAGATAGTTTTATAAAAAGCCATCCAAATTGGATGGCTTTTTAGTCTAGTCCCCTATATTTCTATAGTTAGAATCTGTACCAAACAGATTTTATTTTTTGGAATTTGTATATTTATTTTTATCTGAAAATTCAAACTAAATTTCTTATTAATTGATAAGTCTTTTCTTTAAGCTTAAAGTTTTTTAAACCTTATCTTAAAGAAAACTGATATAAGGTATTTTTAAGCGATATTCTGTATAGTTATACCATCACCAAAGAAAGAGTATCGATATGAACTACATAGTCATTCCAGCTTATCAACCAGATAATAAACTTATCAAACTCATCGAAAAAATTCATGAAAAGAGTGATTTTCATATCTTAGTCATAGACGACGGCAGTTCATCAGAGTGCCAAAAAATCTTTGACAAAGCAGAACAATATGCTACTGTCATCCGTCACCAAGTGAACAAAGGTAAAGGGCAGGCTCTAAAAACAGCCTTTACTTATATCCAAGAACAAAACATTTATGGTACGGTTGTCACAGCAGATGCTGATGGACAGCACAAGGTATGGGATATTTTCCGCACGGCTAATAAAGCTTCCGAAAATCCAAACAAGCTAATCTTAGGTGTACGTGCCTTTTCAGGAAAAGTTCCCCTTCGTAGCCGTTTTGGTAACAGCTTAACCAAAGCTCTCTTTAAGCTTCAAACAGGAGTAGGAGTAACAGATACGCAAACAGGTCTTCGTGCTTTTACTACAAACTTGATACCGTTTATGCTTAAGATTGAAGGCCAACGTTACGAATATGAAATGAATATGTTGCTCGAAGCAACGAAAGAATACGAGATTTTAGAAGTTCCTATTGAAACTGTCTATATTAATGACAATGAGGCTTCACACTTCCGCCCAATCCAAGACGGGCTCATGATTTATAAAAATATCTTTAAATTTGCCTTATCATCTCTCAGTAGCTTTGTTGTAGACTATGTCGTTTACGCCCTAGCAATCTTGATTTTGCCGACAGTTCCGACGAGTCTACGAATTTTTCTAGCGAACGGAGTCGCTCGTGTGACTAGCTCTATTTTCAACTATTCTACAAATAAAAAACTAGTCTTTAAAAATGACGATAGCCTTGTAAAAACAGGGATGGGGTACTTTGGTCTAGCAGTCGGACTCTTTGTCTTAGACACGCTACTGATTCGTCTCTTCTTTACAGTCTTTGGAATCAACCTTCTGATTGCCAAAGTTATCGTCGGCATCCTTCTCTTCGCTGTCTCTTGGACAGTGCAGAAGAAATTCATCTTTAAAGAAAGGACATCAACTGTATTATGAAATTTTTAAAGAAACGCTATGCTTATGCCTCAGTTCTTGGCCTACTCTTGACAGGATCCTTTAGTTACTCCATGCTAAAGACCTTTGTCCTCGCTGAAACTATCTCGACAGTTGCCACAACTAGCACAAGTTCCAATGCTGCAGCAGCAATTCAAGCTGCTAAGACAGCTACTGTCACTGACTCTAGTTATAAAGATGACAATATTTCCGTCAATTTGTCTGAAACGACGGTCAATAATACACAAGTCTACGTTGCTGATATTACTCTGAGCTCATCAGATTATCTGAAAACTGCCTTTGCTCAAAATGCTTATGGAACTAACGTAACTGCAAAAACCTCTGTAACCGCAGCTGACAACAATGCCATTTTAGCAGTAAACGGGGACTACTATGGTGCTAACTCTACAGGTTATGTTATCCGTAATGGCGTTGTCTATCGTGATACTGTTCGTGAAGATTCTAGTAATGGCGACTTAGCTATTTATAAAGACGGCTCTTTCAAGGTTATTTACGAAGATCAGATATCAGCTGAGCAACTAGTTAATGACGGTGTCGTCAATCTCTTGGCTTTTGGACCAGCCTTGGTCGAAAATGGTGAAATTGCAGTTGATACCAATACAGAAGTAGGACAAGCAATGGCTTCAAATCCTCGTACAGCTATTGGTATTATCGATGAAAATCACTATATCATCGTTGTTTCAGATGGACGTACATCAGAAAGTGAAGGACTCTCTCTTTATCAGCTAGCTGAGGTCATGAAATCTTATGGTGCAAAGACTGCCTACAATCTTGATGGCGGTGGATCATCTACACTTTATTTCAACGGTCAGGTTATCAATAAACCAACGACTGGTGGAAACAAAATTTCAGAAAGGGCGGTGAGTGACATTGTCTACATCGGTTACTAATCTTGGCAAAAAACGTTTTAAGAAAGCAGTCATTTCTTACACACTAATCACTATTTTCTTCTTTGCATTTTCTAGAATTTATGAAGCTTTTAGTTTTGGAGAAACTTCTGTTCATATGCACTATTTATTTGCAGCACCTCTTGTAGGGGGGATTCTACTAGCAATCTTTCTCAAGGTTCTCCCTCATTTCTCTCGTATTAGTCTGAATCTATGGAATTCGTCAGTAGCGATTATTACAGCGGGTACACTTTTCCGAGGAATTGTCAATCTTTCTGGACGCTCAACAACCTTGGATGCACCCTACTGGTATGTTGGGATTGGGTTTGCAATACTAGCAATCGTCACTATTTTCATCAATCCAAACCTTTGGAAGAATTCTACTAAAGCAACTAAAACAAATCGCAAAGAAGTCTATGGTCAGGCATAATGTTATAAAAAAGTAGTCGTTCAGCTGATGTTCGACTACTTTTTATTGACTTTTATTTCTAAAATATTTTAAAAATATTACAAGTTCTTTTCTTCTGAAAGATACTACTTTTATATTTAACAGAATATTGTATAATATAGTGGATAATTACTGTTTTTTACACAATATATAGAAACATCAAATCCACTATTTAGATATTTGTAAGGAGAAAAGAATGAAAAAAATATTGCTGGCAAGTACAGTTGCCCTCTCTATGGCAGGTTTTGCAAAAACGACCGTCTATGCCGAGGATTCTCAAGCTACCAATAATGTTCAATCATCAGAAAAGATTGCTACGAATACAGTCAGCAATGAAAAGAAAAATCAAAGCGAAGCTGAAAAAGCAACTTCTCAAACTCCAGAGACCAAAGAACAACCTTCAAAAGAAACAGTAGTAGAAGTAGTTAACAAAGAAGGTTGGCAAAAAGAAAATAACCAATGGCGTTATTATGAGGATAATCAGCCAGTTTCGAATTGGAAAAAAATAGCTGGTGTTTGGTACTATTTTAATCAAGATGGTATCATGCTTAGTAATACTATCTTTAATGATTACCTATTGAATAATAGCGGTGCTTTGACAGAATCTTCTTGGGTAAAAATTGACAACCAGTGGTATTATTCCACTGAGGACGGGAAAGTTACTCGTAATAATTGGAAAAAGATAGCTGGTGTTTGGTATCGATTCGATGAAAATGGTATCATGATCAGCAATGCTGTTTACGATGATTATCTATTCAAAGCAAGTGGTGCCTTAGCTGAAAATAGCTGGGTAAAAATTGCTGATAAATGGTATTATGGGAATCAAGAAGGTAAAATCAATCGTGACAAGTGGGCAAAGATTGATGGACAATGGTATCGATTTGATGAATCTGGTGCCATGCTAAGTGCTACTATTTATAAAGACTATCTCCTCAAGACTAGTGGAGCTATGGCAGAAAATGCCTGGGCAAAACTCGAAGATAAGTGGTATTATGCTACAGCATCAGGAAAAATTATTCGCGACAAGTGGGAGAAAATCAGCGGTTCATGGTACTATTTTAATAAAGACGGTGTCATGTTAAGTAGCCAATGGAAAGAGAAATACTATCTAAAAGATAGTGGAGCCATGGCCAAAAGTGAATGGATTTTCGATGAAAAATACAAGAGCTGGTTCTATCTCAAATCAGACGGCACCTATGCTGAAAATCAATGGGTAGGTTCTTACTATCTCAAACCTTTTGGTTATATGGCAAAAAATGAATGGATTTTCGATAAGGACTACAATGCTTGGTATTATTTAAAAGAAGACGGAGCTTATGTAACTGGGAACTTCACCATTAACGGGAAAGACTATACGTTCCAAAGCAATGGAAAATGGATTTCTGATACAGCAGCATACTATAAAGTAAAACCAATTACAGCAAATGTATATAGCGCTTCTGGTGAGAAACTCAGCTATATTTCCCAAGGAAGTATTGTAGCGATTGATGGTGCAGAAGCCAAAGACGGTCGACTTCCAGTCAAAATTTCAGGCCTTTCAGGATATATGAACAAGAGTGATCTAGTAGCGGTCAGCTCTGATAGTGACTTTATTCCTCACTATGCCACTGATGGTAACTATCTCTACCACGAATTGTCACCATACGCAAGTATCCGTGTAGCACCTCATAGTTCATCAATGGCAATTGGCAAAAAATACTATTCAGCTGATGGTATCAATTTTGAAAACTTTACAGTTGAAAATCCTTTCTTATTTAGAGATTTAAGAAAACCAAGCAATTACACAGCTGAAGAATTAGATAAAGTCTATTCTCTTATGAATATCAAGGGAAGTCGTCTGGCAGGTAAGGGTGCAATCTTTAAAGAAGCTGAAGAACGCTATCAGATCAACGCTCTCTATCTAATTGCCCATAGCGCCCTTGAAAGTTCATGGGGACGTAGCCAAATTGCTAAGGATAAAAATAACTTCTTTGGTATCGCAGCTTACGATACAACACCATATGATTCAGCTAAAAGCTTTGACGATGTTGACAAGGGTATCTTAGGTGCAGCTAAGTGGATTCGCGAAAATTACATCGATAATGGCAGAACATACCTAGGAAATAAATCATCAGGTATGAATGTTCTTTATGCTTCAGATCCATACTGGGGAGAAAAAATTGCAAGCATCATGATGTCAATTAACAGCAAGCTTGGTGAAAAAGACTAAAAATTATTAAAATCGATAACGACTGTATAGTGGTTATCGATTTTGCTTATCAAGAGAAACTTGAAAAATGAACTTTATGAAACAGTATTTCGAGAATACAAATATAAGAGGAATTGATTTACGTGACTTAGGGATTGACGCATACGCTTATGATTATTCAGTAATCCCAGACTTACTTGATAATCTCAAAACCAATAATCAAATTATACTAGGTGGAGATGTTTTTTGCTACAAGAATGGCCAATTGACACATACTTATGATAATTGGTATTACGAAAAACAAGATCCAACTATTGATAGCAGGAAATCCATTTTCCAAACAGAAAAGTATATCAGCAACTATGTAAAAAATCATGGTGAACACTATTATTTTTCAATCGTTTTAGACAATGAGAAATTTCATTTGTGACTGATTTACTTAGAAAACATTTTACAATCGGCATTGAATCAAGCGTCAAATACGAGAAATCATGTTATAATAAAAGATAGTGATTTATTTTAGAAAAAGGATTTGTATTTAATTTTTGAAACTGGAAAAATAGATACAAATCCAATAAGAGAAAGGAATTATACTCTCATGGCAACTATTCAATGGTTTCCTGGACACATGTCTAAGGCGCGTCGTCAGGTTCAGGAAAATTTAAAATTCGTTGATTTTGTGACAGTTTTAGTAGATGCACGTTTGCCCTTGTCAAGTCAAAATCCGATGCTGACGAAAATCATCGGAGATAAACCAAGACTATTGATTTTGAACAAGGCAGACCTAGCAGACCCAGCATTAACAAAAGAATGGCGTCAGCACTTTGAATCACAAGGCATTCAAACACTGGCAATCAATTCTAAAGAGCAAATTACGGTAAAAGTCGTAACGGATGCTGCTAAGAAACTCATGGCAGATAAAATCGCTCGTCAAAAGGAACGTGGGATTCAAATCGAAACCTTACGTACCATGATAATCGGTATTCCAAACGCTGGTAAATCAACCCTGATGAACCGTTTGGCTGGTAAGAAAATTGCTGTAGTTGGTAACAAGCCAGGTGTGACAAAAGGTCAGCAATGGCTTAAAACCAATAAGGACCTTGAAATCTTGGACACTCCGGGGATTCTCTGGCCAAAATTCGAAGATGAAACCGTAGCACTCAAGCTTGCATTAACTGGAGCTATCAAAGATCAGTTGCTTCCAATGGATGAAGTGACGATCTTCGGGCTTAATTATTTTAAAACACATTATCCTGATAAGCTTCAAGAACGTTTTAAACAAATGAATCTGGACGATGAAGCTCCTGAAATTATCATGGACATGACTCGTATCCTTGGTTTCCGTGATGATTATGATCGTTTTTACAATCTCTTCGTCAAAGAAGTTCGTGATGGAAAACTAGGTAACTATACATTAGATACATTGGAAGACCTCGATGGCAACGATTAAAGAAATAAAAGAAGAATTAGCAAAGATAACTGAACTTGAAAGTCCTCTGTTTAAGGAATTTGAAAAAGATTCTCGTTCAGGTGTACAAAAGGAAATTGAAAAGCGTAAGAAAGCCATTCAAGCTGAAATTGATGAAAATCTCCGCATAGAAGCCATGCTTAGCTATGAAAAAGAGCTTTATGCTCAAGGTATTAGCTTAATTGCAGGTGTAGATGAAGTTGGACGTGGGCCTTTAGCTGGGCCTGTTGTTGCTGCAGCAGTCATTCTGCCAAATAATTGTAAGATAAAAGGCTTGAATGACAGTAAAAAGATCCCTAAGAAAAAACATGAGGAGATTTTTCAAGCCGTTAAGGACAATGCTCTAGCAATTGGTATTGGCATTATGGACAATCAAGTCATTGATCAAGTCAATATCTATGAAGCAACTAAACTAGCTATGAAAGAAGCTATCTCTCAGCTTGACCCTCAACCAGAACATCTTTTGATTGATGCTATGAAGTTGGATTTGCCGATTTCTCAGACATCCATCATCAAAGGTGATGCCAACTCCTTATCTATTGCAGCAGCATCTATCATTGCTAAGGTTACAAGAGATAAGATCATGGCTAACTATGACGAAGAATTTCCAGGCTATGATTTTGCTCAAAATGCTGGCTATGGAACTGCTAAGCATCTAGAAGGAATTGAAAAGCATGGTGTCACACCTATTCATCGCACCAGTTTTGAACCGATTAAAACGATCGTTTCAGAAATTAGTAAAAGATAATTAAAGGAGAGAATTATGGAGGAACAATCGGAAATACTTAGTTCCAAGAAAGAATTTGCCTTCGCGTCCAGTACGATCTTAGCTCAAGTAGGGCGAGGTATTATTGTCGGATTAGTCGTAGGAATTATTGTAGGATCATTTCGATTTTTGATCGAAAAAGGCTTTCATATCGTTCAAGGATTTTATCAAGACCAAGAGAATCTGATACGGAATCTATTGATTATTTTATTGTTTTATATGCTAATTTGCTTAGTTAGTGCCAAATTAACACGCTCAGAAAAAGATATCAAAGGTTCTGGTATTCCTCAAGTTGAGGCAGAGTTAAAAGGTCTCATGTCTCTCAAATGGTGGAGTATTCTCTGGAAAAAATATATTTTAGGTATATTAGCAATTGCGAGCGGACTCATGTTAGGCCGTGAAGGTCCCAGTATTCAGCTAGGTGCCGCTGGAGGAAAAGGAATTGCTAAATGGCTCAAGTCTAGCCCTGTTGAGGAGCGTTCTTTGATTGCTAGCGGAGCTGCTGCTGGACTTGCTGCAGCCTTTAATGCACCGATTGCGGGGTTATTATTTGTAGTAGAAGAAGTCTATCACCATTTTTCACGATTCTTCTGGGTTTCTACCTTGGCTGCTAGTCTAGTAGCAAACTTTGTTTCCCTTCTTATCTTTGGCTTAACACCTGTACTTGATATGCCGGACAATATCCCTCTCATGAACTTGAGCCAATATTGGATTTATCTGGTGATGGGAATTTTTCTTGGACTCTCAGGTTTTCTTTATGAAAAAGCCGTTCTGAATGTCGGAAAAGTTTATGATTGGATTGGGAAAAAGGTTCACATTGACAAAGCTTATCATCCAATTTTTGCCTTTATTTTTATTATTCCAGTAGGAATATTTCTACCTCAAATACTTGGTGGAGGCAATCAGGTTGTCTTATCCTTAACAGAACAAGATTATAGTTTCCAAATTCTTTTAATTTACTTCATCATTCGCTTTATCTGGAGCATGATTAGTTACGGAAGTGGACTGCCAGGTGGTATTTTCTTGCCAATTTTAGCTTTAGGCTCCTTACTTGGTGCTCTAGTAGGCGTTATTTGTGTCAATCTAGGCCTTGTTACCCAACAGCAATTTCCTATATTTGTAATTCTTGGAATGAGCGGTTATTTTGGGGCTATCTCAAAAGCACCTTTGACAGCTATGATTCTTGTGACGGAAATGGTTGGTGACATCCGCAATCTCATGCCTTTAGGTATGGTGACACTAGTTGCCTACATCGTCATGGATTTACTAAAAGGAGCGCCTGTCTATGAAGCTATGCTGGAAAAAATGTTACCTGAATCAGCAACTGATGATGGAGAAGTTACACTAATTGAAATTCCGGTTTCAGACAAAATAGCTGGTAAACAAGTACACGAACTCAATTTACCTCATAATGTCCTCATCACAACCCAAGTACATAACGGTAAAAGTAAAACAGTTAATGGATCTACAAGGATGTATCTAGGTGATATGATTCATCTCGTGATTCCAAAAAGTGAAATTGGAAAAGTAAAAGATTTGTTGCTGTAGGAACCCGTTTACATAATTTATGTTATGTTGTATCAGATAATGATTTAAGAAAAAGATTTTTCAGACTTATTTGATCGACAGATTCTTATAGATGAAAACAATATAAAAACAAAAACTCGGTCCCTAAAAGATGGAATCGAGTTTTTATATTATATTTGAATAGACTGAAGAAGATTAGAAATTTTAAAACTATAAGTTCAATGAAGCAATGAATTACCAAATTATAAGCGATTTTTTCAAAATTAAAAGTTTATGTACAATTGACTTAACGTGAGCTAAACTATTGATACAACTGAATTAGAAGCATAAAGTACATTCTTTAAGGAGTGTACTTTATTTTTATTTTGTACATTATTTTGAAGTGTTATTTTGTATATTTTCTAGTTCATAACATCATCTGATTTAAGGAATTGATTTGTACATTTTTACTCTAATAGGTGCAGAAGAAGTAGTGGTTCAATTGTGCATTTTTTGAAGCTTATTTAAGTTCCTATTGAACGCAAGATATAGATTTTTACTCGTGGTGCTAGTTAATCTCAAAGTATCTCAGATTATAAGTCAGTACAATTTACTCCATTCTCAACTGCAATCCTGTTAAGCCTCTAGCAAGTGTTTGTTCGACATCAAAAAAAGCACAAAGTTCTGAAAATCGAGTTTCAATAGTCCGTCTCATAGCCATTAGTTTACAATGATTATGTTGTTTAGCTCTTGCCATATTTTGACGTAAAGGCGTCCAAAGATGGTAACCTTTCTGTTTCAACTGTTCTCTAAGTTCATAGCTAAGATAAGCTAAATCAGCTAAAACATAGAGTTGAGAACAATTTTCTAGTAAGTCATCAACTGCCCTAATATCATGTACTGAGGCAGGCGTTACAACATAATTCAGAATATAGCCTGATAGGGTGACCAGCATATGTACTTTGAATCCATAGACCCAAAGGTGCTTAGAGGAATTGTAACCAATGTCGGCTAGTTCATTAAAAACATGTGCTCTATGATTACGGACTGGTTGACAACGTGATAAGGGGAAACTATCTATGATGACAATGTTATTGGGAGAAATTTGAGTATTTATGGCTTGCCGAATAATTTGGACTAACCAAATCAACTGCCTTGACCGTCGATTAAACCGACTTCTTTCAAGGAGACACCCACAAGGATTCTTGTTTAGAAGCACCGAATCATCAAGAAGGAGCATCCTGAGGTTCCAGCATTTGAAGAATATGACAAGCTACTTGAAACAATCAAAAAATCCCTATAAAGGGATTTTTTAATACCTATAAAGGGATTTTTTAATACCTATAAAGGGATTTTTTAATACCTATAAAGGGATTTTTTAATACCTATAAAGGGATTTTTTTATACCTATAATACCTTGTGCAAAATAGTCGTATATATCAAAATTAGAGTCACGTTACCTACTATTAGACCAAAAGTCGCAAGCAAGGTCTTTGCTGTACCCGGCTTAAAATCTGCACTAATCAAATATGGCCAAAAGCATACCATTGGGAAAACGGCTACTAACACGCATACATAGGTAGGAAAGCTTGTCCAAAGAAAGCGTGTCGTCTCTAACCAGTGACCCCATGAAGGTATCACTATTTTGCTTATAGTGAAAAGTATGCATATAAGGTGGACCACTAGAAGATAAATAGCATACTTTGTTTTACTTAGTACTTTTTTCTTTTTCATTTTGCCTAATTATCCCTGCAAATTCTTCTATCGCTCTGCTGCAATATTAGAACTAAAATTAAAATTAACTATATCATTATTCGAATCAAGGTCTAAATTCATAAAATAATGATTCCAAAAGAATTCATTGTTACCTGCTCCCCACTGCACACCATAATGACCCAAATATTCATCTCTTGGCTCGCTTGGAGTCAGCCATATTTTTTTCCCAAATACTTTCGTGAACTCGTTTTCGTCAAGCTTCTTTAGCAAATCTATACCATCTATATTATATGAAATTCCATATTTTGTGGCAACAGCTGTGCACTCAGAATCGAAGCAAACCTGCGTAACTACACAGTCCTTCAGCTCCGTACTCTTCCTCTTATCTCCGTAAACACCTATACATCCGAGAACTACATTCTTCTTTACAAGAAGATAAGTCGATCGCGTAACTGCTGAGTCATATGACTTAAAGCCGTTTGGTACGCTAACCCCAGCTCCTTGGTATTTAGTATAGCTTCCCGTTGTCAAAAGCTCGTTATAATTAGGATAATCATGTCTACCATTTGACACATAAATTTCAAATCCCTTGTCTATCAAATCCGAAATATTAGTCTCTGTAAGATGAATTTCAGTTCCGTCAATTTTAAGTGGAGGTGCGTTATCAGGTAGACCTATAATTATATATACAAACATCAAAAACACGAATATCATAAGCACTGCAACGATACCCATCCAAGATTTCCCGGTTCTCCTTCGTGCATTGAAAAGCGACATTATAGAAGGCGTGATTATAGCAGCACCAATTGGCGCCGCCCCATGACGGAACATGCTCATGACCTTAAAGGCAATTACAGCGCTAATTAGTATTAAAATTATGTGCACTGCATACTCTCCTACGCTTAGCTTACTCGTCCTAGTCTGATTATTTGCTGGGGCATCGTACACTGGAACACCGTTCTCAAAGGTGTTCTTCATTCTAAAACGCAGCCAAAACAATATTCCAATAAACACAAATGCCAAGAACACTAGCATTCCGATAAAAACTAATTTTTCCATCTGTAACCTTTTCTCTGACCTAATTATCGTCCATCAAAATTCATATCTAGTCTACCACATTTTGAAATTGTTTTACAATATTTACATATTACATACTTGTGCACGAATCAAAAATGTATACAAGCTTTTCAGAATATTTATTCTTTACACCTCTTTTTCGCTATGTTAAAATTGTATTAAGTTTAATACTTGTTTTATTCTAAACGTGCGCATCATTTTAGCGCAAAAAACAAATTTAATTCCGTTGTTTGAATGGGATTATTTAAATAACCTTCTAATAGCAAGTCAAACTGAAATCACAGAGTTGAGTAATATGTCTGTATGGTGGATATGTCAGGAAAACCCAGATCATCGTTATAAAATTCAAGTTAAAGAAAGAATGGCGTACAGAAAACGAAATAAAAAGGCATGTTCGATTTGCAAAGGTTTAAGAAGAAAACAGGAGCATTTTGTTAGATTAAAGATGTAATAGAATATTAAAATCAAACAAGCTAAAAACACTCTAAAGATCATTAAATTTATATTAAAGTGTTTTTTATTGTCAAAATGTACATTTGAAAAATTTTTAGTTTTTTTGGTTATATTTATAGTTAGTTAGGCAAGCCCAAATATCTCCTATATCATCTTTCCGAAAAACTATAATTTTCTTGAAAAATATATCTAGCTATGCTATACTATTAGTATAGAAAGATTTGGAGAAAAACATGAAACGCGAGATCTTATTAGAACGGATTGATAAACTTAAACAAGTTATGCCCTGGTATGTTCTTGAATACTATCAATCGAAATTAGCTGTTCCATACAGTTTTACGACCTTGTACGAATACTTAAAGGAATACGATCGATTTTTTAGCTGGGTTTTGGAATCTGGTATATCGAATGCTGATACTATGGCAAATATTCCCTTAGATGTTCTTGAGAACATGACAAAGAAAGACATGGAATCTTTTATTCTTTACTTACGTGAACGTCCTTTGCTTAATGCTAATACAACTAAAAATGGTGTCTCTCAAACAACAATAAACCGTACACTTTCAGCACTTTCTAGTCTCTATAAGTACTTGACTGAGGAAGTTGAAAACGAACAAGGGGAACCTTATTTCTACCGTAATGTCATGAAGAAGGTTGCTACCAAGAAAAAGAAAGAAACTTTAGCTGCACGGGCTGAGAATATCAAGCAAAAACTCTTTTTAGGCGATGAAACGGAAGGTTTCCTTAACTATATCGACCAGGAATACCCTAAAACTCTCTCAAATCGAGCCTTATCGTCCTTTAACAAGAATAAGGAGCGAGATTTAGCCATTATTGCACTCCTTCTTGCATCTGGTGTCCGTCTCTCCGAAGCAGTTAACCTAGATCTTCGTGATCTCAATCTCAAAATGATGGTCATCGATGTTACTCGTAAGGGCGGAAAACGTGACTCGGTTAATGTCGCTGCCTTTGCTAAGCCTTATTTAGAGCAATATCTTGCTATTCGAGACAAACGTTATAAGACTGAA
The DNA here is from genome assembly GCF_032481935.1 of Streptococcus sp. GTDB lineage: Bacteria > Bacillota > Bacilli > Lactobacillales > Streptococcaceae > Streptococcus. The sequence goes on along the minus strand of NZ_JAWERU010000011.1, from coordinate 45,842 downwards.
AAGACCGATACAGCCCTCTTTTTGACCTTGTATAGAGGTGTTCCAAACCGGATTGATGCTTCTAGTGTTGAAAAGATGGTGGCCAAGTATTCTGAAGACTTTAAAGTCCGCGTAACCCCCCACAAACTGCGCCATACATTAGCAACTCGTCTCTATGATGCAACCAAATCCCAAGTTTTGGTCAGCCATCAACTTGGGCATGCAAGCACGCAGGTAACGGACTTGTATACGCATATCGTTAATGACGAACAGAAAAATGCCTTAGATAGTTTATAAAACACATAATATAAATTATGTAATATTTTAGCGTTAGAAAAAGAGCGTAGGATTTTTTATGGAATCTTACGCTCTTTTATTCTTTCTATAAAAATTCAATCCAATAATTACGGTGTGGCTCAATAATGACTGGTTTTCCCCAGAATGATTTTAGATAGGCCAAATTTGCAGGGGTGACAGGTTTTTTTTCACCATTGAACTTCTCTGCACTCTCTTCCGTTAGAAAGCATTTAACTGCTTCATATGGTGTACCATCGCTAGCTACTCGATCAATTCCTAAATAAGCAATTTCATCACCGTTTTTTGGAAAATCTGTAAATAGTTTACCAATAAAATAAACCGTCTTATCTTTCATTAATTCATAAGCCTTACTATTTTCCAGTCTGTTATTCGCTGCAGCGTACATAATACAAAAACTGTCCACAATATCTTTCAAAGGCATTAATTCTTCTTTGCTGACTATAATTTCGTCGGGAGCAAGTCCACCAATGATTAAATTTTGATAATGAGGTTGCTGAATGATATTATCTAAAGCCATTCCTAATGGTAGTTGGACACTCTGATAGCCTAATGGTTCTAGCTCTTGCTTTTTCTGGTCAAGGTGTTCTTGTGTAATACTGATATTCAAATCATATGGACTTGAAGGTTGTTTCTTGCTAAAAAAAGCCACTACTATACGATCTAACTGTTCAAATAGAGCAAGTTTTTCCACTGGAATTTTCATCATCGAATATAATCCCCTTTTTTTGTTAAGATTTCTTCTTTATTCTACTCTCATTATTTTTGAATATCAAGTCTAAGATAAAAGATATCCATGTTAAATGGATATCTTTTACTTTATTCAACAACTGCTTCTGCAATTTCTTCAGCAGTAATTCCTGCGAAATAACGGCCTAAGTTAATGGTTTGAAGGGCTTTGAGGACGTCTTCACGTTCGTATTTAACACCACGAAGGACATCTTCTACAGCTGCTACATCTTCGATACCGAAGAAGTCACCATAAATCTTAATGTCTTGAATTTTTGATTCAATGACATTAGCAAAGATTTCCACCTTACCGCTTGGGAATTTAGTTCCACGACGGATATTGTATTCAGGTGATTTCCCATAGTTCCAGTCCCAAGTTCCAAACTTAGTATCTTTGATACGATTGATTTCAGCCAATTCTTCATCTGAGAATACATACTCAGTCATCTCAGGGTATTCTTTTTTCATGTATTCCAAGAGTAAATCACGGAATTCTTCAACAGTGATCTTTTCTGGCAACTCATCGATAATATTCGTTACTCGAGCACGGACTGATTTAACCCCTTTTGATTCAAACTTATCTTTAGACACTTTAAGTGCGTTAGCTAGGACTGACAAATCCACGTCAAAGAGAAGACAACCATGGTGCATGATACGGCCATTGATATAGGCTTGTGCATTTCCACAGAATTTCTTACCGTCTATTTCTAAGTCGTTACGGCCTGTAAATTCAGCTTTAACACCAAGTTCAGCTAAGGTATTGATAACCGGAGTAGAGAAGCTCTTGAAGTCAAAAGCCTTGTTTTCATCTTCTTTTGAAATGATTGTATAGTTAAGGTTGTTCAAATCATGGTAAACAGCTCCACCACCACTGATTCGTCGGACTACTTCAATTCCATTTTCACGAACATAGTCACGGTTAATTTCTTCAATCGTATTTTGGTGACGTCCTACAATAATAGATGGTTTGTTGATCCAAAGAAGGAAGATTTGATCCTCGTCCAAAAGGTGTTTAAAAGCATATTCCTCTAAAGCAATATTAAAGGCAGTGTCATTTGAATGATTGATAATGTATTTCATAAGTTACCTTCTAATACGATAGAGACTGGAAAATATCTTTCCAGCCTAGTCTATCTATTTTTATTTTTTCTTAGGTGAATGGATGGCCATTCCAAGAACATCAGCAAATGCTTCGTACATAACTTCAGAGTATGTTGGGTGACCGTGGATTGTTTTAAGCATTTCTTCTACAGTGATTTCCATTTCGATGATGCTTGACGCTTCGTTGATCAATTCAGCTGCTGCAGGACCAATGATGTGAACACCAAGGATTTCACCATATTTCTTGTCTGCAATGACTTTAACAAATCCTTGAGCAGCATCTGATGCAATTGCACGTCCGTTTGCGGCAAAGTTGAATTTACCGATTTGGACATCGTATTTCTCACGAGCTTGTTCTTCAGTCAAACCAACTGCTGCTACTTCTGGAAGTGTATAGATAGCTGCAGGAGTCAAGTTCAATTTAGCAACATGGTGATTTCCTTTAAGGGCGTTTTCAGCAGCTACTTCACCCATACGGAAGGCAGCGTGAGCCAACATCTTAGTACCGTTGATATCACCTGGTGCATAAATACCAGGAACAGAAGTTTCCATGTACTCGTTAACCTTGATACGACCACGGTCTAACTCAAACTCAACTTCTCCGATTCCTTCAAGATCTGGAACACGGCCGATTGAAAGAAGAGCTTTATTTGCGATGATATCATCTTTTCCTTCAACTTTGATACGAAGTTTGCCATCTTCTTCAATGATTTCTTGAAGTTTAGTGTCTGTCAAGATTGTCATACCTTTACGTTCAAGGATTAAACGAAGATTCTTAGATACTTCAGCATCCATAGCTGGAACGATACGATCCATCATTTCGATAACAGTAACTTTTGAGCCAAATGTCATGAAGGCTTGTCCAAGTTCGATACCAACGACACCACCACCGATGATAACGAGACTTTCTGGAACTTCGTTCATTTCAAGAATATCGTCACTAGTCATCACAAGTGGTGATTCCATACCCGGAACGTTGATTTTGCTTACTTTTGAACCACCAGCAAGGATGATCTTCTTAGTTTCAAGCAATTCAGAACCATTTACCAAGACATTCTTATCTTTAGTAATAGTACCGATACCCTTATGAACATCAACTCCGTAGCTACGAAGAAGTCCTGCAACACCACCAACAAGTGTATTAACAACTTTAGATTTAGTTTCTAAAAGTTTTTCCATATCAACAGTGAAGTTAGGATTTTCAATCACAATACCACGATTTGCTGCATGACCGATACTCTCGATAATTTCGGCGTTGTGAAGGTAAGTCTTAGTTGGGATACATCCACGGTTTAAGCAAGTTCCACCAAGTTCAGATTTCTCAACAAGAGCAACCTTACCACCTAATTGAGCTGCTTTAATGGCTGAAACATAACCAGCAGGTCCACCACCGATAACAACGATATCATAAGCATCATCGCTCTTACCATCATCGTTTGAAGCACTTACTGCAGGTGCTGGTTTAGCTTCTGGTGCAGCTGCTCCAGCTGATGGGATGTTTTCCCCTTCTTCACCAAGATAACCGATAACTTCAGTAACAGGAACAGTCTCGCCGTCACCTTTTAGGATAGCGATCAAGTAACCGTCTTCTTCTGCTTCTAATTCCATGCTGACTTTGTCAGTTCCTTCTTTTACAAATTCTCCGACTTTTTTATTCCATTGGACGATTTGTCCTTCTGTCATATCCACGCCGGCTTTTGGCATAATTACTTCTAAGGCCATATCTTACTTCCTTTATCTATATTTCTAAAAATAAACTCTTTAAACCAACATTGAGATTGGGTTTTCAATTAAAGCTTTCAAGTCTTTCATAAACTTAGCACCAGCCATACCATCTACGACACGGTGGTCAATTGTCAATCCAAGACTCATAATTGGACGAATCACGATTTCACCATTAACTACAACTGGTTTCTCAACTGTTGAGCTAACCCCGAGAATTGCTGAGTTTGGTTGATTGATGATAGGACCAAATGATTGAACACCAAACATCCCCAAGTTACTGATGGTGAAGGTTGAATTTTGCAATTCGCTAGGAGCTAGTTTTCCTTCCAAGGTACGTCCAATAACGTCCTTAAATGCAACTACCAACTCAGACAAGCTCATTTTTTCTGCATTATAGACAACTGGTGTCATCAATCCATTATCCATACCAACTGCCATCGCAAGGTTGACATAATTGTGAGTGATGATTGTCTTACCATCTTCAGTCAACGAAGCATTGATATATGGATGTTTCATCAGTGTCTTAACAACCGCAAGTGAAAGCAGATCTGTAACAGTGATTTTCTTACCAGTTGCTTCCATGATTGGTTCAAGGACCTTCTTACGAAGGGCAAGCAATTCAGACATATCTACATCATAGTTAAGCGTGAAGGTTGGTGCAGTCAAGTAAGAATCAACCATACGTTGAGCAATAACCTTACGCATAGGAGTCATCGGAATACGCTCGATTTCTCCATAAGGTGTTACGTTATCTGGAACTTCTTCCACTTTCTCAATTTGAGCAGGTGATTTAATCGTATCGTTTTCGATATTTTCAGGAAGAAAGGCTAAAACATCCTTCTTCATGATTTTACCACGATGACCTGTTCCTTGAATTTCTTGCCAAGCAATATTATGCTCTAGTGCAATTCGTTTTGCGAGTGGTGAAATGCGAACCACGTTAGTGTCTTTATATGTTTCCACGTCTTCTTTGTGGACACGACCGTTTGCGCCTGAGCCAGAAATGTCGTAGAGATTTATCCCTAAATCATCTGCTAATTTTCTAGCCGCAGGAGTCGCTCTTAGCTTATCATCAGCCATGACCTCTCCTATTCTATTTATGATGCAAAGGGCGTTTAAAAGCGACCGAAAAATAGGAAATCAACGCAGACTTCGATGAAGTCAAGGAGATTTATCTTTTTTCCGAGCTTTTAGCCCGTGCTCTAATCTAAGATACTAAGTACGCAGAGAACTCTGCACCTAAAAGATACAAAGTTTCTCATATTGTTGATTTTTTACATAATTTATGTTATGTATTATTGTTTGTTATACGTTTTACGGATTGCATCTTTGATGCTTTCAACTGTCGGAATCATTGCATTTTCAAGATTTTGTGCGTAAGGCATTGGTACATCTTCACCTGCGCATCGACGAATTGGAGCGTCTAAGTAATCAAATGCTTCTGATTCAGAAATGATAGCTGAGATTTCTCCGATAAATCCACTTGTCTTATGAGCGTCATTGACAAGAACCACTTTTCCAGTTTTCTTAACTGAGTTAATGATGATTTCTTTATCCAAAGGAACCAAGGTACGTGGGTCTACTACTTCTACAGAGATTCCTTCTTCAGCCAATTCTTCAGCTGCTTGCATAACACGACGAAGCATTTTTCCGTATGTTACAACAGTGACATCAGTTCCTTCGCGTTTGATTTCTCCGACACCAAGTGGAATGGTGTAGTCAGGATCAACAGGCACTTCGCCTTTTTGGTTAAATTCTGATTTGTATTCAAGAATGATAACAGGGTTGTTATCACGAATAGAAGACTTGAGAAGTCCCTTCATATCAGCTGGTGTACCTGGAGCTACTACTTTCAATCCTGGGATGTGCGTAAACCATGTTTCCAATGATTGTGAGTGTTGAGCTGCAGAACCAACTCCGTTACCAGCTGCACAGCGGATTGTCATAGGCACTTGACCTTTACCACCAAACATGTAACGAGTTTTAGCTGCTTGGTTGGCGATATTATCCATGGCAATAACTGAAAAGTCCATGAAAGTCATATCAACGATTGGACGCAGCCCTGTCATAGCAGCACCAGCTGCTGCACCTGAAATTGCCGCTTCAGAAATCGGACAGTCACGAACACGTTCTGGACCAAATTCTTCAAGCATACCTACTGAAGTTCCGAAGTCTCCACCAAAAACTCCGACATCTTCACCCATCAAAAGCACATTTTCATCACGACGCATTTCCTCAGACATTGCAAGGATAATGGTATCGCGGAAAGACATTAATTTTGTTTCCATATTTCTCTACTTCTCCTTAGTCTGCGTAAATATCTTCAAATGCTGATTCAAGCGGAGGGAATGGACTTTCTTCTGCAAATTTAACAGATGCTTCCACTGCTTCCTTAACTTGTGCTTGAATTGCTTCAAGTTCCTCTGCACTTGCAATCTTGTTCTCAACAAGGTACTTGCGAAGATTTTCGATTGGATCTTTTTGTTTCCACTCTTCTACTTCTTCACGTGTACGATATTTACCTGGGTCTGAAGATGAGTGACCAAGCCAACGGTAGGTTACACTCTCAATCAAGACAGGACCTTTACCAGAGCGAACATGGTCCACTGCTTTCTTAAATCCTTCGTAGACAACGATTACATTGTTACCATCTTCGATAAACATACCAGGAATACCGTAAGCTGCGCTACGTTCATGGATATGTTGAACATTGGTCATTTTCTTAATATCTGCTGAAATTCCGTAACCATTATTGATACAGTAGAAAATAACTGGGAGATTCCAGATCGAAGCCATATTCACCGCTTCGTGGAAGACACCTTCGTTTGTCGCTCCGTCACCAAAGAAGCAGACAACGATTTTACCAGTGTTTTTCATTTGCTGAGTAAGGGCAGCACCTACTGCGATGCCCATACCACCACCTACAATACCGTTGGCACCAAGGTTACCTGCATCAAGGTCAGCGATATGCATAGACCCGCCTTTACCTTTACAAGTTCCAGTATATTTACCTAGGATTTCAGCCATCATGCCATTAAGGTCGATTCCTTTAGCAATAGCTTGACCGTGGCCACGGTGATTTGAAGTAATCAAATCATCTTCGTTTAGAGCTAACATAGCCCCAACGTTAGCAGCTTCCTCACCAACAGAAAAGTGCGTCATTCCTGGCACTTTTCCTTTTTTTACTAATTGAGCAATTTTTAAGTCCATACGACGAATTTCTTCCATCTTACGGAACATCTCAAGCAAAAGATTTTTATCTAAAGTTGACATAATCTTGCCTTTCTAAGTTTAAATTCTTATAGTTCTATTTTACTTTATAGGTTAATTAGTGTCAAAAAATATGCCTGTAATTTTTCACAATATAAAAAAAGAAAAGTCAATAAAATCGAGACTTTTCTTTGTGTAAAATACAAATTTCACAAGTTTTTTTCATCGTTTTTCAACAAATTATTTGAATCTTTTCATAATAACTTGTAAACGCCACTGATAAAGAATTCCACTTACCATTAAACTAATGATAAGAGCAATCCAATAGGAGTACGCACCTAAACTAGTCGAATAATCAAGATATAATCCAAGCGGAATCCCAACACCCCAGTATCCGAGAAGACCAAGACAAAAAGGAACAATCGTATCCTTGTAACCTCTTAAAATTCCTTGTAAAGGTGCCGCAAAGGTATCAGCTAACTGGAAGAACAAACTATAGGTCATAAAAGATGCTGTCAGTTGAATAAATTCTGAATCTTGACCATATAGTCTAGCTACATTTTCACGATAGATGTAGAGAAAACTAAGTGTTAAAACCGCAAACACCATAGCTGTTAAACGACCAATATGGATATACTGTTTAGCATCGTCTAACCGTTTAGCTCCTACCTCATAAGAAATCACAATGGCCATGGCAGTTGAAATACTCATAGGAAAAGCATACATCAGATTTGAAAAATTCATAGCTGACTGATGACTGGCAATAATTAGTGATGAGAATTTCGCCATAATCAAACCAACAACTGAAAAAATGGCAACCTCAGCAAATACCGTCCCACCAATTGGTAGACCAAGATAAATAGCTTCCTTGATTTTTTTGATTTGTAGAGGCATAGGTTTTTGGAGTTGATATTCCTTGAGCTTTTTATGCTTTAATAAGACCAAAGTCGAAATCAGTAACAATGCCCAGTACGCAAGGGAAGTCCCCAGACCTGCTCCTGCACCTCCTAACTCAGGAAAACCAAAAGCTCCATATATTAGTAAATAGTTAAATCCACTATTTAAAGGAAGTAAAAGAAGCATAAGATACATAGACAACTTTGTCAATCCTAGCGTATCAAGTAGCGATCGAATAACACTAAAAAGCAAAAGTGGAATAATACCGATGGCTAAGAGCCACAGATAACGTATGGCAACACTGGATACAGCCAATTCCAGCCCCATGAATTGTAAGACAATTGGTGCTAAAAAGAAAACCAAGTCAAAAAGTACGATAGATAAGGCTAAAGCCAAATAAAGAAATTGATAAAAATCCGAAGAAACTTCTTTCTTTTTTCCTTGTCCCAAATGGTGACCAATAATAGGGACCAAGGCTGAGACAATCCCTGTCAGGAAGGTAAAGAAAGGATTCCACAAACTAGTCGCAATGGAAACACCCGCTAGATCCAGTGTATTATATTGCCCTGTCATCGTGGTATCGACAAAAGATGCGGAAAAATTAGCGAATTGATAAATTAGAATAGGAAAGAAAATTTTTAAAAATAAGATGATTTTGTCTTTAATAGTTTTTGTTGTATGCATACCTACTCTTTCTACTCCTTTTCATCCAAGCCAAAAAGCTTTAAGCCATATTTTCTCAAACTCAAGGGTGGATTACTAGCTTTTGATGTCGTGTGCCAACAATTACATGAGGCGCAATAATAGCTTCTAACCAAGCCACCATTATCATACTCTACAGCATGATCAGCTTTTTCCTTGGTTTCATACTGAATTTTAGCACGGTTAGCGGCTTGACAATATACTCCATGGCAAGCATTTCGTTTACGATTTCTAAGTTTACGAAAATAATTCATCCTCAAGCTCCTAATCTGCTTGATAAACGATTTGTCCCATACAGATAGTATATTTAACCTGCCCTTTTAATTGTTCACCAATAAATGGAGAATTAGCTGATTTAGAAGCAAAATGCGTATCAACGATTCGGTCAGCTTTATCATCGAAAATTGTAATATCAGCTGGGCCGTTTTCAGCCAAATATCCTGCTTCAAAATTATACAATTTGGCAGGGTTTACTGTCATTTTTTCTAATAATTCCATCAGGGTTAGCTCACCAGCTTCGACTAAGTAAGTTAAACCGAGTGACAAAGAAGTTTCTAAACCTGTCATACCTGATGGAGCTTTGGTAATATCCTCAACATTTTTTTCGTCAGCATGGTGAGGCGCGTGGTCAGTAGCAATGACAGAAATGACTCCAGATTTAAGTCCTTCAATAACTGCACGACGGTCAGACTCCAGACGAAGAGGTGGATTCATCTTAGCGTTACTTCCTTTAGTCAAAAGAAGAGCTTCAGTCTTAGAAAAATGCTGGGGTGCTACTTCTGCAGTTACGTTTGCTCCCATATTTTGAGCAAACTCGACAACTTTGACACTTTCTTCTTTTGACAAATGCTGGATATGAACATGGGCTTTTGTTGCGTAGGCAATCATGACATCGCGAGCAATCATAGCATACTCTGCAACTCCAGTTGCACCGCAAATATGAAAATGTTCTTTAGCGATATTTTCATTAAAACCAAGTGTACCATTTAAACCAGGATCTTCTTCGTGCAGACTGATAAAGGTGTTTAACTTTTTAGCCTCTTCCATGGCTTCCTTGACCACTTTACTGCTTTCAAGTGGAATCCCATCATCAGAAAATCCAACAGCTCCAGCTTCTAAAAGCGACTTAAAGTCAGTCAAATCTTGGCCATTAAAGTTCTTGGTAATTGTTGCTACAGATTTAACGTTGATCTTTTCCTTTGCCGCAGATTGAAGAACTTCCTGCAAAGTCTCAACATCTGAGATAGTTGGATTGGTATTAGCCATCATAACGACAGTTGTAAAACCACCTGCTGCGGCTGCTAAAGCACCTGTATGAATGTCTTCTTTATGTGTTTGACCTGGTTCACGAAAATGAACATGGATATCTACCAATCCAGGCGCAACTACAAGACCAGTAGCATCTATTACTTGAGCACCTTCTTCCTGGATTTCAGGAGCAATTTGAACAATTTTCCCTTCATCAACCAAAACATCATAAACTTGATCCAAACCAGACTTTGGATCCATCACACGGCCGTTTTTGATTACTAACATAACAATACTCCTTTATTCGTAGAAATCCACTTGGGTATCCAATAACTTATCACCATCATAGACAAACTTTGCTGAAAAGAAGGGTTTATCTTCTAAAAGCCACTCGACAAAGGTATGGTCACCTTCCCAGGTCGGTTTGCTTAAAACTTCATCGTAAGGAACCCATTCTAATGTTCCTTCATTACAGTCAATCAATTCACCCTCAAATTCTGTCACCTTAAAGACGTAGGTGTACCAGTCCAAGTCCGGTGTGAACTCTGGAAAGGTGATCACTCCTTTTAATACTGGTTTTGCTTTTAGACCAGTTTCTTCTAAAATCTCACGAGCAGCACATTCTTGTGGAGTTTCTCCACGCTCTAACTTTCCACCTACACCGATCCATTTTCCTTCATGGACATCATTAGGCTTTTTATTGCGATGAAGCATGAGTAGCTCTTTCCCGTTATCAATGTAGCAAATTGTCGCTAACTGAGGCATATTCTCTCCTTATCTAAGCCAATCAATTGGCTCTTGTCCACTTTCTTTTAAGAATGCATTGGCCTTGGTAAAGGGCTTGGATCCCCAAAATCCTCTGTAAACTGAAAGAGGACTTGGGTGGGCTGATTCGATAATCAAGTGCTGAGGATTTGTAACTAAGGACTTCTTCTTACGTGCATAAGCACCCCAGAGAACAAAAACTAAGGGTCTATCAATATTATTGACAACCTTGATCACAGCATCTGTAAAAGGTTCCCATATCTGCCCAGCATGACCATTGGCCTGACCAGCCGGAACTGTAAGGCAGGCATTTAACAAAAGAACTCCTTGCTCGGCCCAGCTAGTCAAATCATGTGAATTCTTAACTCCAATATCATCTGCAAGTTCTTTCAAGATATTTTGCAAAGAAGGAGGTGCTGGAATAGAATCTGGAACTGAAAAACTCAAGCCCTGAGCTTGACCAGGCCCATGATAGGGATCTTGGCCTAGAATCACCACCTTAACCTCTTCCAGAGGAGTTGTTATAAGAGCCTGAAAAACCTTTTCTTTAGGAGGATATACAGTTCCTTGAGCATAAGCCTGCTCCATAAAGTGATTGATTTTCCCAAAATAACCCTCAGGTAATTGCTCTTTAATCAAAGCATGCCAAGATGAGTGTTGCATAGCTTTCTCTCCTTTATCGTATCCATCGAAAAGCACGTCTTAATTCATCCGTACCATTTTTAAAAAAGCATAAACCATGTGCAAGTATGATTTTATCCGGTTTCCAGTTTAACATACGGGAAAAGGAAGTTTTTGCTTCCCTTTGTCTTCCTATGAAAGTCATCCGATAATCGATAGGAGTTTGTCCATCAGGGGATGTTACACGAGCTAAACGATAGAATCTTCTGCGGATTGGACTAGCTATCTTTTCCAGTTCAAAATTCTCTATGAGGTCTGTCACAATCAGTGTTTTAGTTGATTTATGAAAAAATACCACCTCTTCAATGACTGAACTTCCCTTAAAAATGAGTTGTTCAATCTCATCAGACCATAAGTCAGGAGCCTTATCTGTTAAGGGAGCATCAAATACAACCTTGACTTTCTGACTTTTTACTCTCTCTTCTACTCCTGGGCTAGACCATGCTTGCGCATGAGGATACCTTTGTTTCCAATCTGCAATATAGGCGTAGTGAATCTTATTTGGTGAAATCAGGTAAGCGACTTTCCCCAAAGCGTCCAGTTCAGTAAAAAGTTTCTCATTTGGAGCAATAGGAGAATGAATCCAAAGTTTGTCATCATTTAACTTAATCACCGTCATACGTGTCTGAAAAGGAAGTTTGAAGACCTTCATATCCATTTGTATCAAATCACCTTCTACTATCCAGATATTTTGATCAACTTCCTTTAGTAAATACAATGGTTCATAAAGAGAAAGAGGTGGCCTAGACATCATTTACTACTCCTTCGTTGATACTGCCTCTATTATAGCAAAAAGTGGCTATCTAAACCACTTTTAAAAGTATCTATTGAAATTTGAGAAGTTTTATAGAGAATTTATACTAAATAGCCTTTATTCACCACCTTTTCTCGTGTTAGAAAGGATAAATTCTTTGTCGATTTCATCAATAATCAATTCTGTTAGAGTATTAAGTTTTTCATCAAATCTTTTATTCAATTCCTTTACAACTCTTATCTTAAACTCATCACTTGATTTTTGGTTATAGTAATCAAAACCTCCAGAAGCCGCGCTACAGCAACTCCTCCAATCTGAAAGATAGCTAGTCATTTCAAAAACTATTATTATATTTTCAAATCTCTTCCTTGCAAAATTTTTTAAATCTCCTGTAAAAAAATTAGATTAAATCTCCCCTTTGCTCGAGCAAAGGGGAGATAGGTAGGACTATGTTTAAGCACTTCCTTAAGATTGAATTTTTGAATTCAATCAATAAAGAAACTATCTAACAATCAAATAATGTGCATCTTTTATTTTATAATTTTCTAAACTGATAACTGTTTGTTTCTTATCAAGAATATCATATTTAACCAGTGAATCATTAAATAAAAAATAATAGATGTTGTCTTTAAATGTAAAATACGGTGCAATATATCGCTCTGTACTAAAGCCTTCCAGATGAATAATATCTTTTTCTAAATTGTCTAGATTGACTGTAGTAAAGGAAAATTCGCCATTATACAATCCCTCATTCTCTATAATCAATTGATTATTTTTAGCATCATAGTGAATATTTGTTGGATACTTTTCAGGAATATCGATATAATTCTTACTCTGATTTTTTAAATCAAAAACCAATAATTTATTTCCTGACTTATATTCCCCATCAGAATTACGCCCACTAAGTGCTTCCACAATATACAAGACATCATCTACATTAACCATTCTCATATATGCTGATGTTTCGTCAAGATTATACTTTTCGACGATGTTGAACTCTTTATCCATTTTCCAAATTTCTGTATTAGGAACTTGTGTTGATAAATCCAATGTGGTTACAAGTAAGTATAAATAATTATCTACAATAACAAACTGTTGACTGGCATTTAGCTGACCATCATTTTTCACGGTAACATTAGTGACAACCTCTAAATTATTATCATATTTATAAAATTCAATTCTATCTGTAAAGACAGCAGTTGCATATAAATAATCCCCATCTGTTATAGATGCGTATGCATCATTTCCCTCTGCTAATTTAAACGTTTCACTTAAATTTTCCTTATTAATTCTAGATACATATCTTTTTAGACCTGAGGTATCTTTTGTTTTTGCAGTTGAATAGGATCCTGCTTCCGAAAAACTTTCTGCCCAATAGATATATTTTTCTTTTCTAGATATATTACCCTTGAACTCATTTAAATCATAATCATCAAAGACAGCTATTTTATCGCTATCCCAGATAGCCATTTTATAATCATCTACCGAATTTACCTTATTTGACTGACAGGCACTTAGACAAATAAGGCAGCAACAAGCACTTATTAACATCAACATGAAGTTTATGGTTCTTTTATTACTTTTCAATACCATACTGAGTTGCTCCTATATAGCTTTTTATACCAATTTAAGACGTTCAAACAGATGAATAGAGAATTTATTGACTAGTTTAGATGCTTCTTTTTAATACCTGCTTGATTAACTGTACTACCAATTTGATATCCATATACAACTTAACGGTAGATGACAATCACAATATTCTTATCATTATATCCTAGTATGATTTATTATATCAAAAAAATAAAACGTTTTCAAAAAAAGCCAAAATTTCTTGCACTCCATGCTCCAGGTTTTCTAGAATTTTATATATTTTGTGATTTTTAAAGGAGCCCCAAGCAATCAAGCAGAGCCTGATAAGAGTCGACTTCATAAGTTGGATGGGCTTGGGTCTTATTTTCCAGATGATGAGGGTTGTACCAGATAGTATCAATTCCAGCATTTTGCCCGCCCTGAATATCAGCTGATAAAGAATCACCGATCATAAGGGCATAGTTTTTATCAAAGTTAGGGATACAAGCTCCAATTTTTTCATAGAACTCAGCATCTGGTTTTTGAGTATGGAGTTGTTCTGATATAAAAATTTCCTTGAAATATGATGCGATTCCAGATTGTTCCAAACGACCTGTCTGAATATAGGTAATCCCATTTGTTGCAGCATAAAGCTCATAACCTTGACTTATCAATTTTTTTAATAAATCTTCGACACCTGGAAAAGTTTGACCTTGTTTAGATAGGAAAAACTGATAGCGCTCTGCCAAGTAGGCGCCATCTTTTTCAATGCCAAAGTGAGCAAACAACTTTGCAAAACGAGTATTGACCAATTCTTTTTTTGTAATTTTTTTCTGTTCCAAATCTTTCCAAAGTGCTTTGTTCATAGGTACATAATAATCTTTGTATGCTTGGATATCCTCTACTCCTTCTTCTTTTAGGAGTTGTGATAAGGCAATATCTTCTGCAGCATCAAAATCGAGTAAGGTGTGGTCGAGGTCGAAGAGTAAAAATTTGTAATACAATTCTGGAAAGTTCCTTTCTATGGGGGAAAAGATTGATATATTCTAAAAATTATCAGCTAAGATAATTAAGATGTCAAATCAGGAAAAGATTTCGTTTTCAAATTATTTTTCACATGATACATTAACTGATATTCTAACTCCTTAAGAATATCAGTTAACTCAAATAACTCTGTACAAAAATCCTCATAGTTAGTAATAATGAATTCTTCCTTTGCTAATTCTTTAGCCTCCTCCATAATATCCCAATCAATTTTTGTTTGCTCAATACTATCGATTATCTCACTAGGCGCTTTTTCTTGGTACTCTCTTGACAATAAATCTATTTTTATTGTTTTTTCATGTTCAGGTATCAAACTAGAATTAACGGCCTCTACATCCTGATTATACTTTTTCTTCAATTCATCAATTTTCTCATGAACTAATCGATTATATACTGATATACTTTCACAATCTGAATAATCTAAACTATCAGATTTCTCAAATAATAATCGTGATTTTTCCTGAATATTTTCTAAGTCAAATTCATAAAATGAAGATATTTGACTTAGAAAGTCGTCATTATTATTTAGTTCTACTTTTTGTAAGTAGTCCCTAAGATTTGTAATATCTATAATTATTTTATCAGTTACTTCTTCATACGAATTAGTTAAATCAGTTATATCATTAGCAATCTTAGATAATTGACGTGCTAAACTTGTCATAATAACTATGGAATCTTCTTCAATTGGAATTGCAATCTTAAATATCTCGTCAAAAAAAGATTTATACAATTCGGTAATAAAAGAACTATCATGAATAATACACCCAGTCTCAATATTTTTCCGATTAAAAGAAAGATTGGCAGATCCAAAGTAAACAACTGATTCTGTTCCTACAATTTTACCGTGATTATCTTTTGAAAACTTGATTTGGATATTTTTCTTTCCAAGAAGTGGTTTCAAAATTTCTTTATACTTTTTATAAGCTGCACTCACATCTGAACCATACTGCCACGATGGAATACTTGTAACAATTCGTATTGGAACATTATCATCAATATCTGCAAGATTGGTCACTAATTCTCTAAACTCTTTATTTTTTGATATATTATAGGTTAAGATATTTATCAATTTAGCTTGACCAAAGTTATCCAATACATTTTGATAGTCTATGCTATCCCCAATATTACCAATAAATTTACCCTTACTAAAGTTAATAATCATGTTAAATTTCCCTTGTTTTATATTATAGATTCTATACTAGTTTATTTTATTATTGTATCAATTAATCATAATCACCCGTTAGACGGGTGGTTATGACTTATAAAATGTATACTTTTTTCTAGAGTTTTAGAATAATAGAAATTTGTATTTCAATCTATAAAATCCTTTCTGTATTTGGAAGATAAAGAAATTGAATAATTAACACTTTAGAGCTGACTAGTCAAAAAAACTAGAACAAAGCATGAGAATCTCTTTAATCTTTCCTACTTGAAAAGCTCCTTTAACAGAAAAGGAGCTATCTTGTCTTTTATTGGTGTACAGCTTGGGCTGCTGTGATAAGAGTAAGTTTGAAGACGTCGTCTGAGTTACATCCACGTGAAAGGTCATTAACTGGTTTGTTCAAACCTTGCAATACTGGACCAACCGCTGCAAAGCCACCGAGACGTTCTGCCATCTTGTAACCAATATTCCCTGCTTCAATACCTGGGAAGATAAAGACGTTTGCTTGTCCAGCAACCTTGCTTCCTGGTGCTTTAAGAGCAGCTGTTTCTGGAACGAAGGCAGCATCAAATTGCAATTCCCCATCAATTTCAAGGTCGGGACGAAGATCATGAGCAATCTTAGTTGCTTCAACAACTTTATCTACGCTTTCACCAAAACCAGAACCTTTAGTTGAATAGCTTAGCATCGCAATTTTTGGTTCGATACCGAACATCTTAGCTGTGATAGCAGAGTTAATCGCAATCTCTGCCAATGCTTCAGCATCAGGATTGATATTGATGGCACAGTCACCAAATAGGTAACGCTCAGTGCCACGAACCATAAGGAAGGCACCTGAAGTACGACTAACATTTGGACGTGTTTTAATGATTTGAAGGGCTGGGCGAACAGTTGCCGCAGTAGAGTGAATAGCTCCTGAAACCATTCCATCTACCAAGCCCATGTATACCAACATAACACCAAAATAGTTCACGTCTTTAACCAAGATTTCGCGAGCTTCTTCTTCAGTCATTTTTCCTTTACGACGTTCTACAAGTGATGCTACCATGTCTTCAAATTGAGGGTAATGCGCAGGATCGATTACTTCATAACCATCCATGATTCCTTCGATTTCAAGATAGATTTTAATTTTGTCAGGGTTTCCTAGCAGGACAGGGATAACATCTGTTTCTTTTACGATGCGTTTTGTTGCTTGAAGAATACGTGGTTCTTCACCTTCAGGCAAGACAATACGTGCATTTTTTCCAACTAGGTTGGCTTTTAAACTTTCAAAAACTTCCATGAGTTTTTACTCCTTTTAAGATAAATTATTATTTGATAACTGAGTAATAAGGGTGTTGAAATCATCCGGCAGTGGACTTTCCATCTCCAACTGCTCTTCAAGAAAAGGATGATAAAACGATAAGTAATGGCAATGCAGAGCTTGACGCTCTATGCCATGTTCAAGACTACCACCATATAGGTCATCACCAAGCAAAGGGAAACCTATATGAGAGAAATGGACACGAATCTGGTGTGTCCTTCCTGTATGCAGTCGAATATCAACTAGATGAATATTGCCATAAGACTGCACTATTCGATAAGAAGTATGGGCATACTTACCACCTTTTGCCACTCGTCTAGTGATGATTGAATCTTCATCACGGGCAATCGGGGCAATAATTTCACCTTGAGGTTCCAGAACCCCATCTCCTTTAACGAGTGCAAAATAGCGCTTTTCAATGGCTTTCTTTTGCAACTGCTTGTCTAGTCTAGCATGAGAATAACCATGTTTAGCAAAAAGCATGAGACCCGAAGTATCGCGATCTAGTCTGGTTACAATGTGAACCTGCTGATTTTCATAGTTCTGTTTCACATAGTAGCCCTTGATAAAATTAGCGATGGTATTGGAATGATTGACACTAGGAATCGAGGCCACACCAAAGGGTTTGTTTAGGATTAAGAAATGATCATCTTCAAACAGAATATCCAGTGGATAATCAATTGCTTCCAGTGTCTCAAAACCTTCCTCAGGAGGAATGTCGATGACAACCACATCCCCTATATCTAAGAGATAGGTTGCATTTTGTGGATGACCGTTTACGCGAATATCTCCACCTCGAAACTTGATTTTGGCAAGCAATCCTTTAGAGACTTCATGCTTTTTCAAAAATGTCTTTACCTTGACGTGTTCGTCAGCAATAAATTCAAACCTCATTCATCCACCTCACCAATAAAGGCATCTTTGACACGATTCCAAAAACTAGTATGGCTTGGTGTTGCTACAAAATGAATCTTATGATGGTCTATCTGGTATTCTATTCTTTCAATATTACGGTAAGAATAAATGCTATTGTCAACAGAAATCGTATGATAGTCATTACGAGTTGGTATCAATTCTATCTTATCCTTCTTAGGCACAATAATAGAAGAACCTAAGGTCCGGTAGACACGATTGTTAAGACTCGCAATTTCTGTCAATTGTAGGGCCTCAATAGTAGGGTGCAAAACAGCTCCACCAAGAGATTTATTATAGGCTGTACTCCCAGTTGGCGTCGATACCGTCAGGCCATCTCCTCTAAAACGTTCAAATGGCACTTGGTTAATGATAATATCGGCAACCATGGTCCTATCAGCTCTCCGAATGCTAGCCTCATTCAAAGCACGGAAAATTTTCACTTCTCCATTTTCCAAAAATATCTTTACATTTAACAGTGGGTAAGACACACGAGCACCAGTATCCAACTGTAGATTAGTAAGCAGTTGATCTAGTTCAAAATCACGGTAATCAGTATAGAAGCCTAAATGACCTGTGTGAACACCAACGAAGCGAACCTTATCCAGCTGGTCTTCATACTTGTGAAAAGCAGACAAAAGCATCCCATCCCCACCTATGGAAATCACGATATCGGGATGTTTATCATTTAATATAAAGTTATTCTTTTTTAGTCGATCTCTTAATTCATATAAGACTCTTTGACTTTGAGGTTTGCGATTAGCGATTAGATCAATTCGTTTACCTGTATTCTTCATCGGTATCGTCACTATTACCTACCCCGTCATTTAACTTTCTATGCAATGGATCAAAGAGTGCCTGTGCTTCCTGGATATCATCACGAATTTTACTCATTTCTTCATCCAATTGGTGGGATATCCTTGCTGTGATTTCCAGGCGTTTCTTAATTTCTTCTGGAAAATCCCCTTGATATTTATAATTGAGAGAATGCTCGATGGTAGCCCAGAAATTCATAGCCAAGGTACGAATCTGAATCTCCACCAGAATCGTTCTTGCCCCATTGATTGTATCAACTGTATACTCAATAATCAAATGGTAAGAACGATAGCCTGAAGCCTTTCGATGAGTAATGTAGTCGCGTTCTTGGACAACTCTCATGTCTTGCCTCTTACGAAGGATGGCAACAACCTCGCTCACGTCATCTACAAATTGAACCATGACGCGTAAACCTGCAATATCTTGCAAGTCCTGTTCCAACGTATCGTATCCGATCCCACGACGAGCCATTTTTTCTTTTATACTTTCGATCGGTTTGACTCGACCAGTTACAAACTCAATTGGAGAATGTTTATTTTGTTTGCGGTATTGTTTTCGAATACCTCGGAGTTTTATCTTCAGCTCTCCGACAGCCTGAATGTAAGGATCTAAAAATTCTTCCCATTCTGTAATCATATATCTTTTTCATCCAATTCTCTATACACTTCGATTTATCTAGTTTTTGATTTTCTAGGAAAAATCTTATACAATAAATACAATGCTTATTATACCATACAATCGCTTTCAAAGATAAGGAAAAAGTAAAAAAAATGAAACATTTAGAAATTGAAATGAAAACACTTCTAGAAAAGGATGAATATCAAAGATTACAGGAGCACTTTTCAGGAGTCACACCTATTACACAAAAAAATTACTACTTAGACACGCCTGATTTTTACCTTCGGAAACATAAAATCGCTATGCGCATTCGTACTTTTGAAAATAGCGCTGAATTGACCATAAAAATCCCACAAAAAGTTGGAAATATGGAGTACAATCAAGATCTCAGCCTTGAGGGAGCAAACCATTGTCTTAAAGAATGTATACTTCCACAAGGAATGATTCTTGACGAATTGACTAGCCGTGGACTTTCAACCAGTGGCTGGGTAGTTTTAGGTTGCCTAACTACTGTTCGTTACGAAAAGCAAACTCCTATCGGACTCATGGCACTTGATCAGAGCCAATATTTTGATATTGTTGACTATGAGCTTGAATTAGAAGTGGAAGATGGCAACCAAGGAAGTCTTGATTTCCAAGAATTTTTACAAGACAATGAAATCCATTACAAAAAAGCTCCTTCAAAATTGGTTCGTTTTATAGAAAATATGAAAAAATACTGAAATAATCTTCTTTTTTTGATAAAATAAAAGGGATGAAAAATAATGGAATCTGTTGTAGAGAGCATTTATCACTAAAAGTGTTTCACTACAGCGATTCACTTAGTTTAAAGAGGACGGTTTATCGATGTCAGATACAAAAAACATGAAACTTTTCGCACTATCTTCCAACCAGGAAATTGCTCAAAGAATCGCAGATGCTGCAGGTGTTCCACTTGGAAAAGTATCTTCACGCCAATTTTCAGATGGTGAAATCCAAGTTAACATCGAAGAAAGTGTTCGTGGATATGATGTTTATATCATCCAATCAACTAGTTATCCAGTAAATAACCACTTGATGGAACTCTTGATTATGGTTGATGCTTGTGTTCGCGCTAGTGCTAATACTATTAACGTTGTACTTCCATACTTCGGCTACGCTCGCCAAGATCGTATCGCTTCTTCACGCGAACCACTTACTGCAAAACTGGTTGCAAATATGTTGGTGAAAGCTGGAGTTAGTCGTGTATTGACTCTTGACCTCCATGCCGTTCAGGTTCAAGGATTCTTTGACATTCCTGTAGATAACCTCTACACAATCCCGCTTTTTGCCAAACACTACTGCGATAAAGGTTTGACTGGTTCAGATGTGGTTGTTGTCAGTCCTAAAAACTCTGGTGTAAAACGTGCGCGTAGTCTTGCAGAATACCTAGATGCTCCGATTGCTATCATTGATTATGCGCAAGATGATTCTGAACGCAGTCAAGGTTATATTATCGGAGATGTCGAAGGTAAAAAGGCAATCTTGATCGATGACATTCTGAATACTGGCCGTACCTTCTCTGAAGCTGCTAAAATCTTAGAGCGTGACGGCGCAACTGAAATCTATGCTGTATCCAGTCATGGATTATTCGTTAACGGTGCTGCAGAGTTATTAGATGCAACAAATATTAAGGAAATCTTGGTTACAGATTCTGTTGTGACAGAAAGTAGAAAACCTAAAAACGTGCAATACATCACTGCTAGCGAACTGATTGGTGATGCTATGGTTCGTATTCATGAAAGAAAACCAGTTAGTCCACTATTTAAATAGAAATTAGGTGAGTTTTTGATTTATTTGGATAATGCTGCAACGACTCCGATGTCTTCAATAGCTATCTCAGCAATGACTCAAGTCATGCAAGAAACTTATGGCAACCCTTCTAGTATTCATGGCCATGGGCGCCAAGCAGGTAAACTATTACGAGAAGCTCGTCAAGAACTAGCTAGTTTACTAGGAACAAAGCCACAACATATATTCTTTACCACTGGTGGCACTGAAAGCAATAATACTGCTATCATTGGTTACTGCCTTCGCCATCAAAATCATGGAAAGCACATTATCACTACTGCGATTGAGCACCATGCTGTTCTAGAACCCATCAAATACTTGGTTGAAAATTTCGGTTTTGAAGTGACTATTTTACAGCCTGAACATCAAGAAATCACTGCAGACCAAGTTAAAAATGCACTTCGTGAAGATACCGTTCTTGTTTCTACTATGTTTGCCAATAATGAAACTGGTACACTATTACCTATTGCTGAAATTGGTGCGGTTCTAAAAAATCATCCAGCCGTCTATCATGTCGATGCAGTTCAGGCAGTCGGTAAATTAGAAATTCTTCCTGAAAAATTGGGAATTGATTTTCTCAGTGCTTCTGCACACAAATTTTATGGTCCAAAAGGCGTTGGTTTTCTCTATGCTGCATCTACAGATTTTGATTCCTACCTTCATGGTGGTGATCAAGAGCAGAAAAAAAGAGCAGGAACAGAAAATCTTCCTGCCATTGTAGGAATGGTAGCAGCCCTAAAGGATGATCTTGAAAACCAAGCACAAAACTTTGAAAAGGTTCAACAACTGAAAGACACCTTCTTAAAGGAAATGGCTGAGACAGACTATTACCTCAATCAAGGAAAAGACCAGCTACCTTATGTCCTTAATATTGGATTTCCAGGTCAACGAAATGATCTACTACTTCTTCGTCTTGATCTTGAAGGGATTTCTATTTCAACTGGTTCTGCTTGTACTGCAGGAGTCGTTCAGGTTAGTCATGTTCTTCAGGCTTTCTACGGAGAAGACTCTCCTCGCTTACACGAATCAGTTCGCGTCAGCATTTCACCTCAAAATACAGAGCAAGAAATGATCACCCTCGCACAAACTCTAAAAGAAATCATTGGAGGATAACTCAATGGCATTCGAAAAAACTATTAGTCTCAAAAATTGCCGTTACGATTACACAATCAGTCCAACTGTCAAAAAGTTTACTCTAAAAGATAACACTTTTTTTGAAACAAAGGTTGGTAACTATGAACTAACACGCCTTCTTGAGAAGGTTCCAAATAGTGGGGAAGGTTTCCAACTTAAGATTATCATCAACAAAGACTTAACTGGTGCAAAAATCAACATCACTGATAAATTTGGTCTACGTTTGGTTGATATCTTTAAGTCAGAAGAAACTCATATCCACCAAGAGAAATTCTACTTCTTGATGGACAGTCTTGTGGAGCGTGGTGTCTTCACTAAAATCGAAAGATAGAAGGTCCCTATGTTTCGATTAACCTATAAGGATACCTATCAAGTCGATCGCATTTTAGAATACGAAGATTACGAAGCACTCATGTTGTCACTTTCAGGATGTGTGACTCTTCCAGATACGACCGTCATTACTTCTCTTACCTATAAGGGAAAAGAAATCTATCAAGGTCTTCTGGGAGATCTCTATCGTTTTCTATATCACTATGATTTTACAAAGATAAACTAAGATTTTCTTAGTTTTTTCTTATTTTTGTTGATTTTTTCACAATCTTTCTATAAAATAGTATTTAGAAAGGTTGTGATTTTGTGAAAGAAAAACAGTCTGCTATTCCAAAAGCAACAGCAAAGAGACTGTCTCTTTATTATCGTATCTTTAAAAGATTTCATGCAGAAAAGATTGAAAGAGCCAACTCAAAACAAATTGCCGAGGCCATTGGTATTGATTCTGCTACGGTTAGACGAGATTTTTCCTACTTTGGTGAACTTGGTCGCCGTGGATTTGGCTACGATGTCAAAAAACTAATGACGTTTTTTGCTGATCTTCTAAATGATAATTCTATTACAAATGTTATGTTGGTGGGTATTGGTAATATGGGGCACGCTCTCCTTCACTACCGTTTCCATGAACGAAACAAAATGAAAATTATTATGGCTTTTGATTTGGATGACCATCCTGAAGTTGGGACGAAAACTCCCGATGGAATTCCAATTTATGGAATCTCCCAAATCAAGGATAAAATAAAAAATGCAGATGTAAAAACTGCAATCTTAACTGTTCCGAGTGTCAAATCACAAGAAGTAGCTAATCTCCTTGTCGAAGCAGGTATTAAAGGAATTTTAAGCTTTTCACCCGTTCATCTCCAACTACCAAAAGATGTGGTGGCTCAATATGTGGATTTAACTAGTGAATTGCAAACTCTCCTCTATTTCATGAGAAAAGAGGATTAGAAAGCGTAAGCATTTATGAAAAAACCAGTTATTGGGATTACAGGAAACGAAAAAGCTCATCCTGATGATGAGCTGATGATGAGCTATGCTGCAAAGGGCTTTGTTGAAGGAGTCAAGGAAGCTGGGGGAATTCCCATTATCCTACCAATTGGTGATCAAGAAATGGCCAGTTACTACATTGGCTTGATTGATAAACTCATTTTAACTGGTGGACAAAATGTCGATCCAAAGTTCTACGGTGAACCTAAAACGATCGATAGCGATGACTACCACCTTCAAAGAGATATTTTTGAGCTAGCTCTTATAAAAGAAGCCATTAAACAGAAGAAACCCATTTTTTCTGTTTGTCGAGGCACCCAGCTCTTTAATGTGGCTATGGGAGGAACTCTTTATCAAGATATTGAAGACCATTGGCAGGATACTTCAGCCGAGTATACAACTCAACGTTTAGTCACCGAGCCTGATACTATTCTTCGAGATATCTATGGAGAAATCTCTCATATCAACTCTTTCCACCATCAGAGCATTAAAGACCTTGCTCCAAATCTAAAAGTTGTAGCACACGATCCTAAAGATGGAATTATCGAGGCAGTAACAACGACTGATGGTTTCCCTTACCTCGGTGTTCAATGGCATCCTGAATTTCTTTTTGAAAATCGCCCTAAAGATAAAACACTTTTCGACTATGTCGTCAATGAACTGTAAAACCTGTATCATATACAGGTTTTTTAAATCAGATCCGTCTTCTCACGGTAACTAAAATAATCGGAATGTGAAACAATGAGATGGTCCAATAAGACCAAACCCATTAATTCGCAGGCTTCTTTAACAAGTTTCGTAACATGGTCATCATTTCTACTTGGCATAACAGCACCAGATGGATGATTATGAACCAGAATCACGGATGTTGCCATATGCTTTAAGGCATAGTGGAGAATTTCCCTTGGTTCCGCAATACTTCTAGTAGCAGATCCAATAAAAATGGTTTGTTGGTGAATAATTTGATTTTGTGTATTCAGATAGAGCGCCACTAGGTGCTCTTGTTTTTTATCTCCCAATTCTTGTTGCATCTTTTTAGCCAGTCTTTGACTACTAAGAATGCTCTCTGCCTCAATAGTTTCATGTTTGTGAATACGACTTCCAAGCTCAATCATAGCTTGCAATTCAATAGCTTTTACTCTCCCGATTCCTGATAAACTCTGCAGTTCTTGCAAGGTCATTTTTTTTAACTCAGTTAAACTGTTCAATTGAGACAATACTTTCTGTGCAATTTCAAAAACAGTAGATTGACGAGTCCCTGTTCGTAACAAAATGGCTAGTAACTCCTGATTACTCAAACTCTCTACTCCTTCTGTTACCAAGCGTTCCCTTGGTAAGAGCGAATCTTCTTGAAAAGAAATACTATACATAAAAATCCTCCTCACTTAATTATTCGTGAGAAGGATTTATAATTCGATAAAAACTAGTTATTTTTAGATTTTTTCAAGAGCTAGTCGCAAATCTTCAACCAAATCATCAACATTTTCAAGACCGATTGAGAGACGGATTTGATTTTTAGTTACTCCTGCTGCTTCTAGATCAGAGTCTGACAACTGAGCATGTGTTGTAGTTGCGGGATGAACCACCAATGATTTAGCATCTGCTACATTGGCTAAGTTCGAAAAGATTTCCAAGTTGTCAATCACTTTACGTGCTTCTGCTTCTCCACCTTTAACGTGGAAGGTAAAGATTGAACCAACACCTTTTGGTAAGTATTTTTCAGCCAAGGCATGGTAAGGACTATCTGGAAGTTTTGGATAGTTGACTTTTTCTACCTTTGGATGATTCACAAGGAAATCAACAATTTTCTCAGCGTTTTGAACATGGCGTTCTACACGGAGAGAAAGTGTTTCAAGACCTTGCAAAAGCAAGAATGAGTTAAATGGTGAAAGGGCAGCTCCCATATCGCGAAGCAATTGAACACGAGCAGCGACGATAAAGGCAGCAGCACCAACATCACGAGTATAACTGATATTGTGGTAGCTTGGATCTTCTTCGACTAATTGAGGGAATTTCCCTGAAGCAGCCCAGTCAAACTTACCACTATCAACGATGACACCACCAATAGTTGTACCGTGACCACCGATAAACTTAGTTGCTGAGTGAACCGCAATATCAACACCATGAGAAAAAACATTGATAAGATAAGGTGTTGCAAAGGTATTGTCTGCAACCAAAGGAATCTGATGTTTATGAGCAATTTCAGCTATTTTTTCAATATCAGGAATGTTGATGACTGGATTTCCCAAGGTTTCAATCAAGACAAGTTTGGTATTATCTTTAATCGCTGCTTCTACCTCTTCTAGATTATCGATATCAACAAAAGTTGTGGTGATTCCATAGCGAGGAAGGGTTTCTTTCAAGAGGTTAAAGGTACCACCGTAGATAGTTGAAGCTGCAACAACATGATCACCTGCATGAGCAAGTCCAAGAATAGTATAAGTAAGAGCCGCCATTCCAGAAGCTGTGGCAAGTGCCCCTACTCCGCCTTCAAGAGCAGCAATACGTTCTTCAAAGGCTGAAGTTGTTGGGTTAGTGATACGAGTATAGATATTACCAGCTTTTTGAAGGGCAAAAAGGTCTGCACCCTCTTGTGTATCTTCAAATACAAAGGAAGTTGTTTGGTAAATTGGTACAGCACGAGATTTGGTAGTAGCATCTACCACTTGTCCTGCATGCAATTGCAGAGTTTCAAATTTAAATTCACGAGTCATATTTAGACCTCCAAAGATTTCATTAGGTTCATTGTATCACCTATTAGAATAGGTTACAAATACAACTTTGTTATATCTTGGCATAAGAAATAGCTATGGCTACTTCTATTTACTTTGTCTAAAATTAGAATTGTAGAACTTTTTTCAGATAGTTTAAAAAGTTTGTATTCACTTCCTCTTTACTTTATAATGGACAGGAAGGAGAAAACTATGTCAGAAATTACTCATGAAATTGATGCAAACTTTGCAGGGCGTTTAAATATCTTGCGTGCTGGTGTACTAGGAGCTAATGACGGGATCATTTCCATCGCTGGAGTTGTTATCGGGGTTGCCAGTGCGACAAGCAATATCTGGATTATTTTCCTCTCAGGATTAGCCGCAATTCTTGCTGGTGCCTTTTCTATGGCTGGTGGCGAGTATGTATCTGTATCCACTCAGAAAGACACTGAGGAGGCCGCTGTAGCCCGCGAACAACTTCTTTTAGATAAGGATTTGGATGCTGCTAAAAAATCCCTCTATGCAGCTTATCTTCAAAATGGTGAGTGTGAAACATCTGCTCAACTACTAACCAACAAAGCCTTTTTGAAAGATCCACTCAAGGCTTTGGTTGAGGAAAAATACGGAATCGAGTATGAAGAGTTTACAAATCCTTGGCATGCTGCAGCATCTAGCTTCATCGCTTTTGTTCTTGGTAGTTTACCACCAATGCTTTCCGTTACAATCTTTCCAAGTGACTACCGAATCCCTGCTACTGTTGTTATCGTCGCGATTTCTCTATTAGTTACCGGCTACACCAGTGCCAAACTCGGGAAAGCCCCAACAAAAACAGCCATGATCCGTAACCTTTGTATCGGTTTGTTGACTATGGGAGTTACCTATCTATTCGGACAGTTGTTTAGTATTTAAGAGAAAAAAATGATGCTGGGTAAAAACTAGCTTTAAAATAAAACCACACAGTGATTTCAGTCTTGAATTCCATCAAGAAGAAAGAAATACTGTGTGGTTTTTGAATAATAGATATTTTAGAGGCTGGATTCTTGACTAATTTTGTGAAATTCATAGTCATGAAAGTGAATCCTAACTCTGTTTAAATGGCTTGTTTGCCTCAAATATGAACTCTTCGCAGGAAAAAAACAATCTTTACTCTACATTATCACAGTTAATTAGAACGAATTTACTTACAGATAACACTTGAAGAGCATAAGTCAACAGTGCATCTTCATAAACATAGTTGGATGAAATCTAGGGCAACCAGTATGAGAATTTTCCTATAGAAACATTTGACTTGGGATACTGTCAACAAATAAACTAATCATTTAATATTCATGAGTTGTTAGAATATAACAGAACAGAATTACTTCCAAACTCAACCGATTTATGTTATAACCTGTAAACATTATCAGGATTTTCTATGTGTTCTTTGTTACTGTAATTATAAAGCATGACATGAGAAAGTGATTCTTTCATAAAATACTGGTACTGAACCTCTGAAATATCAAATGAAGCAACAACTGCTCAATTATTGATAAACATAAATTGATGGTGCTATGAACCTAACTTTGTATACACACGATGCAAATAAGTAAACTGAATGTCATTGTCTTCTTCAGGACTATTTGTAAGTTTTATCAACTAAAAAGCGCGATCATCAAGATAAGATACTAGGATTAAAAATTGACTTTTTTCGATCAAAACAGGCAAATAAATCGCAATCACTTACTTTTTTCTTTAAAAGATTCATATAATTTTTTATATAACTCTTTTATATCTTTTTTCTGAGAATTCAACTCTTCTTTACCGTAGTCAAAATTTGCTACTACGAATCCCTCGTCATCAGTAGAAAAAGTAAAAAATTCTATTTCAATGAGTTTATTATGCTTAGAGTCCTCAATAGTATCTCCTAAATTATTATTAAATTGCTTTACCTCTTCTTCACGAACTCCGAACCCAAAAGCAGCACCATTTGCAATAATGTTTGAAAATACTTCTTCTGAAGACGCTACTTCTTTCACAGTTATGAAGTATGTAGCTTCTTCCGTTTCTACTTGTTTCACTTTATTCCATTTTTCTGTATCACTAGAAGAAACCGTAAAAACGGTTAACTCCAGTGTTGGTTTATTGGTATTTTCTTTTATGATCATTTGTTTTCCAAAAAAGAAGAAGGCAAGTAACCCAGCTACAAAGATCAAAGCAATATAAATTATCTTTTTCATACATTATCCCCTATATCTTTCATATCAATGATCACATCAACTTTGTTATAGACAGCTGGATCATGCGTCGCTATTATAACATATTTGTCTTCATCTCTTTCATTTAATAATAAACGAATAATTTCTTTTCCAATCTCACCATCTAAAGCTCCTGTGGGTTCATCTGCTAAGATAATTTTACGTGGTTTCATTAACATTCTGGCAATAGCTACACGTTGAGCCTGCCCTCCAGACAATTCATATATTTTTTGATGTAAATAGTCGCTTGACAGTCCTACTTTTTCAAGTACATCAGTTATTATTTTTTTGTCTTTAGTGATAAGTTTCAGATTATCATATACTGTTTTGTTTTCGATTAAAGAATAATTCTGAAATACATATCCAACAGTATTTTTAAAGAAGGTTCTTTCTTTTATCTTCCAAATATCCTGTTTATCAACTAAAACGTTCCCACTATCAATTTTTTCTAATCTTCCTATAATATTAAGAAGAGTACTCTTACCAGAGCCAGAACCTCCAATCAATGCATAGCTTTTTCCAGATTCAAATTTTAAATTTAAGTCTGTAAAAATCTTTTTTGATCCAAAACTTTTTGAAACGTTCAAAAGGTCAATTGTCATGTTTCATCTCCTTTTAAAATTTTAGTGTAGCTTTCAGATAATTTTCTAAAACTCATTATGATTGACAACATCAAAACTAGTATAGAAGCAAGACCAATATACAGCAACTCTATTTGACCTGTCATAAGAAATGTAAATAGGATAACCATTGTAATAATAATCATAAAATACTTGAGACTTGAAATTGCTATATATGTTTTTGACAGACCCAAAATGATTTTTTTCACATATTCATTCTGTTTTAGGGCAATATAAAGTTGGACATATTGATAAATGAGTATAAAGACAATACTGTAAATTATCTTCTGCAAGATTTGTGAAAGTAGAATTTGGTGCTCTAAGGACAGGATCTTTAATTTCACAATTTGATAAACATCTACTGGATTCATTGAAACATTCAACTGGGTAGCCATCTCATTTATTTTCTTTACCGCCTCAGGACTAAAAAGAGACTTATTAGTTATATTACTAGCCAAAGTAAACTTGTTGTTTTCGATCATTTTGTCTGTATCTAACACAACAACAATGTTATCTTTACTATCTGCTAGACTTGCCATTGGTAAAATATCTTTATTTTTATGATCGATATCAGCATCCTCATTGAAATAAAAAATTTTATTACCATCAGGAATTATTTGTACTGCAAGCTCTTCTTTTGTATAGTTTGTTCCAATAAATTGTTCTGCTACAACTGTATTCTCAATGGATTTCTGGTTTTCTTTCCATTTTTCAGGAATATAGATGGTTGCTATCTTATTATCTAAAAGATGATAGTTTGTTCCATTCACTTTATTTTGTAGGTTAGCACCTGCTTGATTGATATAAATCAACTCTTTATTTATTTCTGGATTCGTTATTCCGTCATTTTCTAATTGTTTAGAAAAGTCTTCTAAAGCATGAGATGTTTTCATAAAATCTGGAACATAGGCCGAGGATCGTTCTATATATAAATAATCTAAGTTTTTTAAGGAAGCAGCTATCTGTAGATACTGACCATCCGAATCACTTACTTCTCCATTTTTAGCAGAGTTATTTTCAATTCCAAGGAACTCAATCCTTCTCCAGTCTTTTACTGTGTCCCATGGTACTAAATTCTGTATCTGGATGTTGATACTGGATTGACTACTCTTTGTTTCTTGTAAAAAAATTCCTGATACAACGATAATAATCGAAATAATGGCAAGCCATACGACAAAAATAAGCTTGTTTTTCGCCTTGTTTTTGATAATTTCAATGGGCTTTTCAATCTGAATCGTCAACCAAAATAAAACAAAGGTAATGAGATCAATGATTTGAAATAATATAAAATTCGTTAAAAGCAGAGAGAAAAATAACTTAGAACTATAGGTTAAGAAACCATTTCCCAAAAAAGAACTGTAAAAAACCATCAATAAAGCCATCATAATCAGTTCAAAAATAAGAGAAATGCCATACTCTCTTCTTAGATCGTATACAGGCAATCCCAAAGAACGTCGTATCACTCCCTCTTTAATCTGCCTCGTTCTAACTACAAATAACACAACTAATAAAGTTAAGTAAATTGAACTCATTAACAGTATTCTTAAAGTTCCAGTGAATTGTAACATTCCTCCTATATACCAAGGATAAGACATATATACTGTTTGCAGCCCTGTCATCGTAAGTGGTTTCAAAGTGTCTACATCCATTTTCCCAAGGGTGTAATACATCCCTATTATCGGTACTGACTTTAACTGTTCACTGTTTTCATCATCGAAATTTACATACTTAAACTGACCCGAACTCTGAACGATTGGCTTGTAAATGATAACTTTTTCCGTTTTTGATAAGTCACGAAGCATTTCGTATATTTCGTTATTAGAAAGATTGCTTTTCCCTTGAATAGAAAAAGCACCATCAATTGGTAAAGGTATGGGGGTTTCAGTATCACTGATAGTGACCAAACCAATTGCAGCAATCAAACAAAAGAAGAATCCAATGATACATAATTTTAATTTCATAAGCACTTACCATATTACAAAAGACCCCATCTTATAATCGGGTCTCTTGTTTTCATAAATTATTTTTAAAATCTATAATAATCCCAATATGCATTTAATCGAATATCGCTCCAAGATTTTTTTGCACTTGAATATGCCCATCCATAATCTTTTTTATCGTAAGCTTTAACGGTTCCCCAATAATTCGTTACTGAAGATTTTGAACCAATATTATCTGGAGAACTAACAAAGTAATTTGAATAACCATAGCTATTATCTACACCATACTGCCATACATCAATAATCGGATATGGAGCAGGGTGTGCTGTAGTTGCACTAACAACACTAGCTGCAGAAGCAAAGCTAAAACTTAAAACACTTGCAGCTAGAAAAACAAAGATTTTCTTATTAATTCTTTTTTCATTTTACTTCTCCTTGAATTAAAATATTTTATAAAACTCTGTACTAATCCTCTTTTAGTAACTCCGTATTACTTTAATATGAATTGATAATATTTAGGTTTTTAATCACCGTTATGGTATCTAGAATCGTTATAATATTTCATAACTATCCCTCCTTTTTGAAATTGAACACATTTCGGTGTAAGTGTTTACATTTTTTATTTTAGTACTTTTTTTGAGGTTTGTCAAGTGTTTTTAAATATATTTTTTTGGAAAATAGGGATATCTATAAAGTAAGAATTTGTAAAACAAACTCATAACCCCCATGTTCTTCAGTAAATGAATATGGTTATGGTACAATTAAAAATGAGAATTCAATCGTAATTATTTCTATATTAAGATCCTTAAAATACATCTTATACCTCTTTCTTATTGGAATAAGAGATTGTCTCTAACAGAAAATGTAACTAACAAATGGTATTTTTGAAATACAAAACCTAAGATTCCACAAGGAAAACTTGTTACCTCTTATTTTTTATGGTAGTTGTGTTTATTCCATTTAGAAATAGCTGACATCGAGTTGATTTGTCAAGAATGACAAGAATATTGAGTACTGTTGATTTAGCATAACCAAACTTACCCATGATGGCAAGGTAGTAACCTTTTTCTACAGTCAATAGATGTTTTTCAGAGATTCTACTTGATTGTTTTGAAAACGAGTTTTAGAAATCCTTTGAACGTATTTTAAATTCAAAAGGTCATGATAGACACCTTCTTTATATCCTGTTAATTGATATCGATCCTGCATAATGGTACTATCAAGCTTAAAATGTTCGGTCTCTTTTGAAGTTGGTTTACTGATTTTCTTTATTTACAATTTGTTTAATATTTTTCTCCCTTATCTTACTGTTATAAGTGTACTCTAAAAAATGAGACCATTCCATAACATAACTTTACAAAAGAGACTTTTAATCTTACATTTTTGTAAGATTGACATATTTTTTTAAATTTTACTACTATTAGTTTGTCATAATTTTTTAAGAAAAACAAAACCCCTTGATACTACAAGGGATTAATTCTCTAATGATCAATAAAATGATTTACCAAAACCAACCTTCGTCATCATTGATAGGCTGGGCTTCTTTGATCTTGCGTGGGCCTGTTCCATACATTTCAGCTTCGATGTCTTCTTTTGTTGGTAGGATCGAAGCTAGGATAATGTAGATAATAATTCCGAGTCCAAAGTTTGCGATTGTAAAGATTGCAAAAAGGAAACGAACTAGTGTTACATCAAGATTCCACTTATCAGATAGACCTGCAAGAACACCTGATATCATGCGATTTCGTCTCATTTTATAAAATTTTGTATTCATAATTTATTCCTCTTTCGGATTTCTTAATCTTAGTATAGCACTAAGCTAGATTTGTTACATCAGTCCTTAGGCCGATTTAACAAGAGGAGCTTTCCACGACAGAGACCACAACGATAACGCTTGGTATCAATTTTTCGCTTTCTTTGATAGATTTGCTGACAAGACTGACAAGCATAGACTAAGCTTGGTTTTTGATTGGAACTTGATAAGGGAGGAACAAAGCGGAGCCCATCTACCTCTTTTAAAAGTTGCTTAAAGGCTAAATCTTTATGCTGATAGCCCTTGCCTTCAAAGTAAAGATGGTAATGGCAGAGCTCATGCCGAACAATTTTACGAAAAACCTCTAAACCAAGTTCTTGATATACTTTGGGATTGAAATCCAAA
The DNA here is from genome assembly GCF_032481935.1 of Streptococcus sp. Classification (GTDB taxonomy): domain Bacteria; phylum Bacillota; class Bacilli; order Lactobacillales; family Streptococcaceae; genus Streptococcus. The sequence continues at coordinate 12,389 of NZ_JAWERU010000011.1, read as the reverse complement.
TGACCATCCTTAGGGAAAAATCGCCCACCTGTCGACCGTAGACGAGTATTCCATTGAGCTTGGTGTTTGAAAGGTTTTCCAAAATCTTCTATAGAAACCTGTTTAACGTAATCAGTTAGATTCATTAGGTGCAAGAAGCGACAGATTCACTTTTTCGCGGTCAGCATCGATTTTTTTAACCCAAACGGTTACCAAATCGCCGACCGATACTACTTGACTTGGATGTTTGATAAATTTCTTACTCATGTGAGAGATGTGAATGAGACCGTCCTCATGGATACCGATATCAACAAAGGCACCGAAGTCAACGACGTTGCGCACAACTCCTTCAAGCTTTTGCCCAACTTGTAAGTCTTTGATGTCCAAAACATCCTGGCGAAGAACTGGAGCGTCAAAAGAATCACGGAAATCACGACCTGGTTTGAGAAGGTCTGCGATAATATCTTTAAGAGTTTCCTGTCCTAGATCTAACTCTTGGGCCATTTCCTTGATTGAAATAGATTTGAGTTTGGCTTGCGCTTCTTCATTTAGGTCTTTAATGTCCAAACGTTTGAAGAGTTCCTTAACAGCAACATAGTTTTCCGGGTGAACACCTGTGTTGTCAAGGATATTGCTACTTTCAGGGATACGGAGGAATCCTGCAGCCTGTTCAAACGCTTTAGCACCTAAACGGGGAACTTTCTTGATTTGAGCTCGTGAGGTGATTTTTCCTTCTTCTTCACGATACTTAACAATATTTTCTGAAATAGTTTTGTTAAGCCCTGCGACATGAGAAAGCAAGGATGGACTAGCTGTATTGATATTGACACCAACTTGGTTCACTACTGTATCTACCACGAAATCAAGACTTTCAGATAGTTTCTTTTGGCTAACATCGTGTTGATACTGGCCAACACCGATGGATTTAGGGTCAATTTTAACCAATTCAGCAAGTGGGTCTTGCAAACGACGAGCAATAGAAATAGCAGAACGTTTTTCAACAGTTAACTCTGGAAACTCCTGACGGGCAAGTTCACTAGCAGAGTAGACAGATGCACCGCTCTCATTAACAATGACATAGCTGACCTCTGGAAAATCCTTGAGCACTTCGGCGACAAAAGCTTCACTCTCACGACTAGCAGTACCATTACCGATGGCAATGATTTCCACACCATATTGACCAATCAAATCTGCCAAATCTCTCTTTGCTTCTTCAATCTGACGGGCAGAGGCTGGTTTGACGGGATAAATGACTTGCGTTGTTAGCATCTTGCCAGTCGCATCAACGACCGCAAGCTTGGCACCTGTACGAAAGGCAGGGTCAAATCCAAGAACCACGCGCCCTTTAAGAGGTGCAACAAGGAGAAGATTTCGAAGGTTTTCTGAGAAGAGTTGAATGGCTCCTTCTTCTGCCTTCTCAGTTAGTTCGGTACGAATACGGCGCTCAATAGCTGGCAATACTTTTTTCTTAACAGATTGCTGAATAACTTCGTCAATATAGGCGTTCTTAACTTTGAAACGAGCAGCAAAGAAAGCCTGTATACGTTCGACCGCATGCTCAAAACCAATCTTCAAAATGCCTAACTTCTCACCACGATTAAGGGCAAGAGTACGATAGCCCTGCATGTTAGCAACCGTCTCTGAGAAATCGTAATAAATCTGAAAGACTTGCTTTTCATCAAGACTCTCGTCTTTAAGTTGAGATGTAATCTTAGAATGTCTAAGGACCTCTTGATAAGTCATTGAACGCAAGTTGATATCTTCAGATAGAGCTTCAACCAAGATATCAACTGCACCTGCTAAAGCATCTTGTGGAGTTGGAAATCCTTCACAGACAAATGCTTCTGCTTCTTTTTCTAGGTCAGAAACATTTTGCAGGATTAGGCGAGCAAGTGGAAAGAGTCCAGCTTCACGCGCAATTGTCGCCTTGGTGCGCCGTTTTTCTTTATAAGGAAGATAAAGTTCTTCAACATCCGCTAGTTTTTCAGCAGCTAAAATGGCTTCTTCTAACTCTTTGGTCAACTTACCTTGCTCTTTGATTTTTGCTAAAACTGCTTCCTTACGGTCATTGAGGTTGGTAAGACTTTTATCAAGGTCGATAATAGCTTTAATAGCCACCTCATCCAAACTACCAGTCATGTCTTTCCGATAACGAGCAATAAAGGGAATGGTTGCTCCTTCTGCTGTCAAAGACAAGACCGTATCAATTTGCTTTAAGGTTACACCCAAATCTTGGGAAATTTTTTCATATTTTTTATCCATGAAACTATTATACCATAAGCAGGAAAGCTTGTTTTCATTAATGTCATAGTTAGCTTGGTATTTGTTGAAGATAAAAATTCATTTGTCTTGTCAATTTAAAATTAAACTTTTTGGCTGAAATAATAGTATAATAGAGGAAACAATAAGAATCGAGGTATGCCTTATGGCTGTTAAATTTACAAAAACTGATGACTTAGATAAGATGTTCGAAGAGTTCGCTAAACTACCTGATTTAAAGCAAGTGACATTTCCAGATGACAAAGAAAAGAAAGATAAAGCAGAAAAGAAAAAATAGATGACACTCTTTCAAAGTCTACCTTCTAGTGTGTTACAAGCTGGCGCTATCTTTTTATCAATCATCATTGAAGCCCTACCCTTTGTCTTAATTGGTAGCATTATCTCTGGTGCTATTGAAGTCTATGTGACTCCTGAAAAAGTATATAGATTTCTCCCTAAAAATCGTTTGGGGAGGATCTTTTTTGGTACATTTATAGGGTTTCTCTTTCCCTCTTGTGAGTGTGGAATTGTTCCTATCATCAACCGTTTCTTGGAGAAGAAGGTTCCAAGCTATACAGCTGTTCCCTTTCTAGTAACAGCTCCTATCATCAATCCCATCGTACTTTTTGCAACTTATTCAGCCTTTGGTAATTCATTTAAAATGGTCTTACTCCGCGCTTTAGGTTCGATTCTTGTTGCTACTATCTTGGGTATCTTTCTTGGATTTTTCTGGGAGGAACCTATTCAAAAGGAAAATAGATTGGCTTGTCATGAGCATGATTTTTCTCACTTGAGTAAAAGTCAAAAAATCCTTCAGGTATTCATTCAAGCTATTGATGAATTCTTTGATATGGGGCGTTATTTGGTTTTTGGCTGTCTGTTTGCCAGCATTGTCCAGGTCTATGTACCAACTCGGATCCTGACTTCTATCAGCGCAACACCACTACTTGCTATTGTTCTCTTGATGGTCTTATCCTTCCTTCTATCACTCTGTAGTGAAGCCGATGCTTTTATTGGCTCTTCGCTGCTCTCTAGTTTTGGATATGCGCCAGTTCTTGCCTTTCTGGTTATTGGACCAATGCTTGATGTCAAAAACCTACTCATGATGAAAAATTATCTCAAAACTCGCTTTATTTGGCAGTTCATGACCATTGTGACTCTTGTTGTTCTTGTCTATTCTTATCTAGTCGGGGTGATGATATGATACGATTTCTTATTTTGATTAGTTATTTTTTCTTAACCCTTTATCTACACCTATCTGGTAAGCTCAATCAATATCTAAACCTCCACTACTCTTATTTGGCTTATATCACCATGGTTCTATCTTTGTTACTAGCCATTGTACAAGCCTATATTTGCTTCAAGCGTTTGAAAGAACACAGTCACTTACATAAGTTTTCTGCCAAGCTTGCTAGTTTTGTCCTCCTAAGTTTACCTTTGTTAGTTGGATTTACATTTCCAACTGTCGAGCTAGATTCGCAAACAGTATCGGCAAAAGGATATTATTTTCCTCTGTCAGAAGGAACTGACAAGGCAATCCAAGCAAGTGAAGGAACTAGCAGTCAGTATCTTAAACCAGATACGAGTAGGTTTTATTCACACACAGCTTATGTAGATACTGTTCGTAAGAGTGCTGATAAATACTTGTCCCAATCAAGCATTGTCATCAAGGATGAGAATTACTTGGAAGTCATGGAAGTTATCTACGATTTTCCAAATGAATTTGAAGGTAAGGAAATAGAGTTTACTGGCTTTGTTTACAACGATCCAAATCATGCCAATAGTCAATTTGTCTTTCGCTTTGGTATCATGCACTGTATCGCTGATTCGGGAGTTTTTGGCCTTTTGACCACAGGAAATACCAATCAGTATGACAATAACACCTGGGTAAGAGTCAGAGGTAAGATTAGTAATCACTATCACAAGGAACTTAACCAGGTCCTCCCAACCCTTGAAGTTCAATCCTTTATCAAGGTTGATAAACCAGAGAATCCTTATGTTTATAAAGAATTTTAAAAAAGTAGCCTGAGTGGGCTACTTTTTCTTGTTTAGTAAAGTTGAATGTTTGACGTATTCAAAAGATTAGTTTTCTGCATTACATAATTCTAATACTGTCTGTTTATCTATTTTTTTCTTTTAGGATTTAAACATCCAAGCTTAATTGTTGCCATTAACTCTAAAAGAATGTTCGGAAATCCATTTGGTGTAGCTAGCTAATCTTTCATCTGTTAAGGATTCTACTGCAATAGTTACACACATATCCACCGCTTCTTCAACTGTTACAGAAAAACGATAACCATTTAACTGTAGAAATTTCACCAAAACGAAGAAAGCAGTTCGTTTATTAGCGTTGGCAAAAACATGCTTCTTGATTAATTGGACAAATAGTATCGTTGCCTTATCAAAAATTGTTGGATAAAGAGGTTTGCCAAAAACAAATTGTTCTGGTAAATTGACAATCATATTTAAGGCAGAAGGACTAACTGTCTGAATTTTTTCATTAGGTGAATACCGTTGAATTGCTAAAGAATTGATTTTTTCAATTTGTCTTTCTGTAAGATAGACTGTCATTTTTCCACCAAAGCTTTGAAAACATCATCGTATTCATCAAAGATTTTATCTAAATTTAAGTCAAAGGCATCATCAGATACATAAGAAATTTGATGTTCAGACTCTTCGGGAGTAAAGATAATTTCACCACTTGGTAACAATTTCGCTTCGTATTTTACACCACTTGGAATATTGAATTCACTTGGAATGGTAATGGTGATTGAATTTCCTTGTTTTCTTGTTTTTACTACCATCTGATTTCCTCCTTTGAAGTATTATAACAAATAATTACCGTAATTACAATGACAGAATATCAGCCAAAATACTCTTGCATGAGAGATTTATTCAAATAACTCATCCGAATAAACCGAATAAGCATTTGGATCAGGGGCTTTGTGGTCGTTCATTGCTTGACCACATCTACAAGTCCATTTTCCCATAATTAACCTCAGTCACGGCTTAATTCTTCAAGAAAAAATTGATTGAGAGCTCCCCAACCTCTCTTATCATTCTTACACTATGTTCATTTTATCAGATTTCTAATACTTTATCAAAAATTACTATAGTATCTACAGAAAAAAGCCTGGGATAGGCTTTTTCATCTGACAATATCTTTATACATATCTGGTCTTCTATCTCTAAAGAGGCCCCAGTTTAGGCGTTCAGATGCACCTTTTTCAAGATCATAGGTAGTCAATAAAACAGCGTCTCCTTGCCGTTCGGCTTGACTTAAAATAGCTCCTGTTTCATCGGTCATAAAGGATGAACCGTAGAAATTAAGACTTGAACTTTGGTTACCATTTTCCTCGCAAGGAGTGACTTCTTCTAAACCATAACGATTGGCTGCGATAACTGGCACAATATTTGCTGCTGCATGCCCTTGCATGGTACGTTGCCAATGACCACAACTATCAGTATCCAAAATAGGCTCTGAACCTATGGCTGTTGGGTAAAAGAGTAATTCTGCTCCATTTAATGCAAGGCAACGGGCTGTTTCAGGGAACCATTGATCCCAACAGATGCCAATTCCAATCTTGGCATAGCGAGTGTCCCAGACCTTGAAGCCTGTGTTTCCAGGTGTAAAGAAGAATTTCTCCTGATAATAATGGTCATCTGGGATATGAGTTTTGCGATAAACTCCTAATACTTCTCCATCCGCATCAATGACAGCAATGGAATTGTATAAGACATTACCATCTTTTTCATAGAAACTGATCGGTAAAACGACCTTTAGCTCTTTGGCAATTCCTTTGAAATGCTGAATAGCTGTATTTTCAGACACAGACTGGGCATACTGGTAGTAGTCATACTGACGTTCCTGACAGAAATAGGTACGTTCAAATAATTCAGGCAAGAGAATAATTTGGGCTCCTTTGTCTGAAGCTTGTCGAACTAAACGTTCAGCTGTTTGGATATTGGTTTCCACATCCTTAGCGCATTGCATCTGAATAGCTGCAACCGTTACATTTCTCATCTTTTTCTCCTATTCTGGAATTTGTTGGGTAATGCAGTGGATATTTCCACCACCTAAAAGAATATCCCTAGCTGGGATTCCTACGACTTCACGGTCTTGGAAACACTGACTGAGAATATCCAAGGCCACTTGATCGTTTACATCCTGAAATTGTGGCATCAAGACAGATTTATTGGCGATATAGAAATTGACATAGGAAGCAGCAAGACGCTCGCCCGCATAACGCTCTTCTTCCCCTTCTTCATAAGTATAGCCCGGCAAATCCTCCTCTGTAACTACTTGATGAATAGCTGGGATTGGAAGTTTATGAATAGTGAAACTCCGGCCTTTTGCATCAGTTTCCTTCTCTAAAAGAGCTAAATCCGCTGCAGACATGGCATACTGGGGATCATCTTGGTCGTCCGTCCAAGCTAAAACAACTTCTGCAGGGCCTACAAAGGCAGCAACATTGTCGACGTGTTCATTTGTCTCATCTTGATAAATACCGTAAGGCAACCAGATAACTTTTTCAGCACCAAGACTCTCTAATAAGATCTCTTCAATTTGCTCTTTAGTCAAGTGAGGATTGCGACCCGGACTGAGCAAACAACTTTCTGTAACAAGAATGGTTCCTTGACCGTCACTGTGTATAGCTCCACCTTCCAGTACAAAAGGTTTGGCATCATAAACAGGTATCTCTAAAACTTCTGCAAAGCGGCTGGCTACTTGGTCATCTGCTTCATAGTCTTGGTAGAGACCGTCAACAGCACCACCCCAAGCATTGAAAGACCAATCTACCGCCAACTTTTCCCTTTGATCATTGAGGAGAATAGTTGGACCTGTATCACGTGCCCAGGCATCATTTGTCGGAATATCTAAATAAACAACCTTGTCTCCTAGATAGGATTGCGCTTCAGATAGATAGTTCTCCTCAACCAAAAGGTAGACTGTTTCCCCCTGAGCAATCGTTTTGATAATCTGGCTAAAAGATTTTTTTGCAGCCCTTCCTTGAAAAGGCCAAGAGCCTGGTCGAGTCGGCCATATCATGAGAGTCCCATGATGGGGTTCATACTCTGCAGGCATACGATAACCTAATTTCTTTGGGCTGTCCATCATGATAATCTCTCCTTAAAGTCTTGGTAACCAAATGCTTTAACTAGACTGCACTCACCCTCTTTATCCATGAGATATAAACTTGGAAGCCCAATGCCGTTAAAGGTATTATTTTTGACAAATGAGTAAATAGCCATGTCTTCAAAATAGAGGCGATCGCCGATTTCAATCGGTTTTTCAAAGCTGTAATCCCCAATGATATCTCCTGTCAGGCAAGTATTTGAAGAGAGTCTATAAGTATAAGGTTTTTCTTGCGCTTCAAATCCATCTCTCAATGGGGGGCGATAAGGCATCTCAAGAACATCTGGCATATGACAACTTGCTGAAGCATCTAACACCAAGGTCTCAATCCCGTTTTCGACAATATCCAAGACTTCTGTCGCTAGATAACCCGCATTAAGGGCAATGGCTTCACCTGGTTCGACATAGACATCAAGGTTATAAGTTTCTCGAACGCGTTTAATCTCAGAAATCAGCAAGTCCACATCATAATCATCTCTCGTAATATGATGGCCACCACCCATATTGAGCCATTTGACTTGATGCAAATAGGCTCCAAACTGCTCTTCTACTGCTTTCAAAGTCGTTTGTAAATCATCTGCCCCTTGCTCACAGAGGGTATGAAAATGAAGCCCGTCAACCAAATCCAATAAATCACTTGGTATCTTTTCCAAAGTTACTCCAAAACGAGAGCCAGGAGCGCAAGGGTCATAAAGCGCGTGGTCACCCTGCGTTGAACATTGAGGATTAATGCGCAAACCGATACTAATACCAGTCTCACGACAAAGTTGACCATATTTACGTAGTTGTCTTTCTGAGTTGAAAACAATATGATCCGATATTTGCAGTAGCTCTTCCATATCTGATTCCTTGAAAGCGGGCGCAAATACATGAACTTCTCCCGGAAACTCTTCTCTAGCTAGCTTAGCTTCAAAGAGACCACTAGCTGTCGTACCTGACAGATAGTGACTAATCAAAGGATAGGTTTTATAGAGAGAATAAGCCTTTTGAGCTAGCAAAACCTTACAACCAGCCTTTTCCTGAACCTCTTGTAGAATGCTACAATTTTCTTCTAGTTTAGCTAAGTCAATGATATAAGAAGGCGTTGGTACTTGTTCTAACTTCATTAGTCCACCATTTGTGGATTTTCAACCACAACCCATGGCAAACCGTATTTATTTAAAGCATCCATGAATGGATCTGGATCCAACTCTTCAAGATTATAAACTCCAGGTTGTTTCCAAGTGCCATCCATCACTAATTTTGTTCCAATCATAGCTGGAACTCCAGTAGTGTAAGAAATGGCTTGTGAACCAACCTCTGCGTAACATTCTTGATGATCACAAACATTGTAGATGTAGATTGTCTTTTCAACGCCATCTTTGACACCTGTAAAGATACAACCGATATTGGTTTTACCAACAGTACGTGGTCCAAGGCTTGCTGGATCTGGAAGCAAGGCTTTCAAGAACTGGATTGGAACGATTTCTTGACCATTGAAGTTAATAGCATCTGTACGAAGAAGTCCAACGTTTTCCAAGCATTTCATGTGCGTTAGATAAGATTGGCCAAAAGTCATAAAGAAACGAATACGTTTAACTCCTGGGATGTTTTTAGCAAGCGATTCAATTTCCTCATGGTGAAGAAGATACATGTCTTTTTGCCCAACTTGAGGGAAATCGTACTCACGCTTGATAGACATAGCTTCGACTTCGACCCATTTTCCATCTTCCCAGTAAGAACCTGGTGCAGAAACCTCGCGGAGGTTGATTTCTGGGTTGAAGTTGGTCGCAAATGGATAACCGTGGTCACCACCATTACAGTCTAAAATGTCGATATAGTGGATTTCATCAAAGTAGTGTTTGAGGGCGTACGCTGAAAAGACGCTGGTTACTCCTGGGTCGAAACCAGATCCAAGCAGAGCTGTCAATCCTGCTTCTTTGAATTTTTCTTGGTAAGCCCATTGCCATGAATAGTCAAAGTAAGCCGTAAATCCAAGCTCTTTGCAGCGTTTCTCATAAATCGCACGCCATTCTGGGTCTTCTGTATCCTCAGCCTCATAGTTGGCTGTGTCGATATAGTGGACTCCTGTCGCCAAACAAGCGTCCATAATAGTCAAATCTTGGTATGGTAAAGCTACGTTCAAAACGGCTTCTGGCTTGTAGCTTTCAATCAACGCAATGACTTCTTCGACATTATCAGCATCAAGAGCAGCTGTTTCAATTTTTGTACTTGTTTTACCTTCTAATTTAGCCTTCAAGTCATCACATTTTGACTTGGTACGGCTAGCAATCATAATCTCTGTAAAGGTTTCGCTATCTTGACAAATCTTTGAAATAGCGACTTGGGCAACGCCCCCACATCCAATAACTAATAAACGACTCATTTTTTTCCTTCCTCTTCTTCTAAAATGTCTTCAACGTATTTTGGCAACATAAAGGCACCAACGTGTAAGTTTGCAGTATAGTATTCTGTGAATAGCTGGCGTTTTTTCCAGCCGTCCTTATCAAAATCTTTGACAGGGTGATATTTTTTCGATGCAAATCCAAATAACCAATAGCCAGCTGGACTGGTTGGGATATGAGCCTGATATACCCGGCTAATCGGAAAGGCTTGATTGACCTTGCGATGCATGCTTCGGCAAGCAGACTCATCTTCGTCAAAAAATGGACTACCATGCTGGTAAATCATAATACCGTCTTCTTTCAGAGCACGGTAACTATTGCCGTAAAATTCCTTAGTGAAGAGTCCTTCCGTATGGCCGAATGGATCTGTCGCATCATTGATGATAATGTCGTAATCATCTTCGCAGTTTCGTAAAAAGCGAAGCCCATTTTGGTAGTAGATGGTAACACGAGGATCATCTAGCCCTGCAGCAAAGTCGGGGAAATACTCACGACAGACCTCAACCAACATCTCATCCGGTTCCACGATATCAATTTGCTCCAGTTCAGGATATAGCGTTAATACTTGGGCAACACCTCCGTCACCACCACCAATAACCAAAACTTTCTTTGGATTAGGATGGACAGCCATTGGAACATGAACTGTCATTTCATTGTAGACAAAATCATCTGCATCTGAAAACAAGACATGCCCATTTAAAATCAATATCTTCCCAAAAGCAGGCGTGTCTAAAACTTCGATATCCTGCCATTCACTTTTACCAGCGTAGAGTTGTTTGGCTGTTCTCAGAGACAATTTCACATCTGGAGTATGAACTTCAGAAAACCATAAATCCATTTAGTTCTCCTTTCTCTCAATAACATTGATGTGATTGACCTCTGGATCTTCAGTACCTTGGAGGGAACAACCACGTTCTTTGGCGAATTGAATATAATCGACAATTTCTCGTGTAATGCGTTCACCTGGCGCTAGAATTGGAATACCTGGAGGATAGCACATGACAAATTCCCCGCATACTTGACCAACGGACTCGTCCAAGGTTAAGCTTCTTCTTTCTGAATAAAAGGCTTCCTGAGGAGATAGAACCAACTCGGGCTGGATATATTCTCCAGCTATCAAGTCCTTCCCATCTCTCGAGTAAAGTCTCTTGATATCAGCTAGCGCACCCACCAAGCGTTCAATGTCTTGAATGCGGTCACCAATTGAAATGTAGGCCAAGATATTCCCAATATCACCAAACTCAATCTGAATATCATATTCGTCTCGCAGGAGATCATAAACTTCAATACCTGTTAGACCAATCCCCTGAGTGTAGACTGACAACTTAGTAACATCAAAATCACAGACAGACACACCGTCTACTAGCTCTTTTGAGTAGGCATAGTAGCCACCGATGGCATTGATTTCACGACGAGCGTACTCAGATAGCTCAATGACCTTCTCAAATGACTCTTTCCCACGAAGGGCCAGATTGCGGCGAGAAATATCCAAACTAGACATTAGTAAGTAAGATGCTGATGTTGATTGGGTCAGGTTAATGATTTGACGCACGTACTCAGGATTCATCTGATCCCCAACTAAAAGAAGCGAACTTTGAGTCAAGCTACCACCAGACTTATGCATAGACACTGCTGACATATCTGCTCCTGCATCCATAGCAGATAGAGGAAGTTTATCTGTAAAATGCAGATGGGCCCCGTGCGCCTCATCTACTAAGACTTTCATTCCTGCAGCGTGAGCCATCTCTGTTAGCCCCTTAAGGTCTGAACAAATTCCATAGTAGGTAGGATTGTTAATTAGGATAGCCTTGGCATCTGGATGTTCCTCAATAGCTTGTGCTACACGGTCATTTTCAAGCCCCAAAGCAATACCGATTTTGGGATTCACACTCATCTCAATATAGATGGGAATAGCACCACATAAAACGAGTGCATTGATGGCTGATTTATGGACATTTCGAGGAAGGATAATTTTATCTCCCGCTTTACAGGTGGAGAGAATCATAGTTTGAACAGATGAGGTTGTGCCGCCAATCATTAAAAAGGCATGAGCAGCCCCAAAAGCCTCAGCCGCTAGTTGCTCTGCTTCTCTGATAATCGAAATGGGATGCCCCAGATTATCCAAGGGCTTCATAGAATTGACATCAATCCCTACACATTTTTCCCCTAAAAGTTCAACTAACTCTGGATTTCCACGGCCACGCTTGTGACCAGGTACGTCAAACGGTACAATTCTTTTCTTTCGTAATTTGACCAACCCCTCATAGATGGGAGCTTGGTTTTGATTTAACATTATAAAGACATACTCCTTTATCATATTTTTTACACCTTAACCATGTAAGGCTCTAAAGGATACTTATGAAAAAAGAGCAGGTTGGCACCTGCTCTACAATCTACTGACGTGTTTATGTTTGTTTCTTTTGAGTATGTCTGTTCCTGATGTTTCCTAACTCTCTAGTAGCAAATATTACGTACTTTATTGATCGTTTCACAAGATGACGTGTGCTTTCACCACACTAACAAATCTATACGAATTAGGACAAGTGTCCTAACATCAACTTATAAAAGTAGGCTTTTAACCCTATCAATAATGTGGCTTTTCAACCACGCTTCGGCATTCAACCCTGCCT